>NZ_JBEPRY010000011.1:0-248490 GCF_040548605.1 Bradyrhizobium sp. JR4.1 | reverse complement strand
CGCCGGGCGCCAGCGTCTCTTCGATGATCCGCATCTTATCGTCGCGAGACCAGCGACGACGACGCTCAACCCCGCCCAGGACCTCTACCCGCATCCACCGACCTTAAGGCTAGCCTTAAAGCTAGATCCTCGTCGGATACCTGCAACTCAACAAGGCGGCCCACCCCGGAGGAATACTCCGAAAGCGAAATACGTTGCCTCGAAACCCACACCGCTCGCGCGATATCTGCAAGTGGCCCATAACGGCGCAGATTGAGGCATCGACTGCCTCACATTTGATATCGCGTTTTCATTATTGCGTCGCAATATACAAGGATCGTCCAGCCCATCATGAGGCCGATGCGATGATCCGACATGCTGCACGCATGCTGGTGCTGGCGTGTTGTGTTAGCAGCCGGCCCGCCTACTCCAATTTCGACACACAGGAGGTCGTCCCTCCGCTTTCGTTCACGCTGTTCTGTACAAAGTACCCTGAAGATTGCCAGGAACAGCAGGACCGTCGGATAACAGGCTTCCGCTTCCGAGGGCAGCGCTGGCGCGAGCTCAATCAAATCAATTCAATTGTCAATTCTAGCATCGCGCCCGAGAGTCTGTTGGTAAGCCGGAATGACTATGAATGGCAGATCTTTCCCTATGATGGAAACTGTGGCGATTATGCCGTTACAAAACGCCATTTGCTGCTCCAAGCGGGCTGGCCAACCTCGTCTCTCCTTTTGGCAGAAGTTGTTATTCGCAACACAGGAGAGCATCACCTCATTTTGCTCGTACGAGAAGGAAGAGTCAGTTTCGTTCTCGACAATCTGAGCGGGGCGGTCGTCCAGCTCAACGAAGCCTCGGATCAATACGTCTTCCTGCGCACGCAATCGGGTCTGAACCCTCAACTCTGGATGCGCGGTCTTGCGAGATCTTAGCTGCTCGCCTGCGGTTCGAATTCTGCCACGTTCGGGAATTCAGTCATCCCGAGAGCTTGGGGTATTAGTCCCTTAGCCGGCCCTCCGAAGTTGATACGGCTGGCTCGTTAATAATAGCGCCCAATCAGCTCAAAAATACTCTGCCGCGGGTAGCAACGGGACAGGCTATTGGGTAAGAACACGCATCCAGTCTGTGAGAATTTGCATGACCAAAAAGCGCGCATTAATTACCGGTGTTACGGGCCAGGACGGGGCCTACCTGGCCGAGCTGCTTCTAGGGAAGGGCTATGAAGTCCATGGCATCAAGCGCCGGACCTCCCTCTTCAATACCGATCGCATCGATCATCTTTATCTCGATCCACACGAGCCCGATCCGCCGTTCCGGCTGCACTACGGCGATCTGACGGACTCCTCCAGCCTCATCCGGATCGTTGCCCAGGTACAGCCTGACGAAATTTACAATCTGGCTGCGCAGAGCCATGTGGCCGTGTCGTTCGAGGAACCCGAATACACTGCGAATTCCGATGGGCTGGGGACGCTGCGGATTCTCGAAGCGATGCGCATCGTGGGGCTCGAGAAGACGGCCCGCTTTTACCAGGCATCGACTTCCGAACTATACGGACTGGTTCAGGAAATTCCGCAGAAGGAGACCACTCCTTTTTATCCGCGCTCTCCTTACGCAGTCGCCAAGCTCTACGCCTATTGGATCACGGTGAACTATCGCGAAGCGTACGGCATGTATGCTTGCAACGGCATCCTGTTCAATCACGAGTCTCCTGTTCGCGGTGAGACCTTCGTTACCCGAAAGATCACGCGAGCACTCGCGCGAATCCATTTAGGTCTTCAGGAGCGCCTGTATTTGGGCAATCTCGACGCGCTGCGCGACTGGGGCCACGCCCGCGACTACGTCGAGATGCAGTGGTTGATGCTGCAGCAGGAGAAGCCGGAGGATTTCGTCATCGCCACTGGTGTGCAGCATTCCGTGAGAGACTTCGTTAATATTGCGGCCAGCGAAGTCGGAATAAGGATTCGCTGGGAAGGCAGCGACGTCGATGAGAAGGGCTATGACGTCTCTACCGGCAAATGTATCGTCTCGGTCGACCCTCGCTATTTCCGGCCCACAGAGGTCGCAACTCTCTTGGGAGATCCCGCGAAAGCGAAGCAGAAACTCGGATGGGAGCCAACGACCTCCTTCGAGTCTCTGGTTCAGGAAATGATGAAGGAAGACCTCGAATCGGCAAAGCGCGACGAACTGATCAAGCAGCACGGATTCAGATACTTTCCGCGTCACGAGTGATCCTGAGTTAGATCAGCCGTCACCGCGAGCGGGCCGGAGGTAAGCGCTCATCGCGACGCTCACCTTTGGCTGCTCTTGTTCGTCAGCAGACGTCATTTCTCCGCAGTCGAGGCCAGACGCCTCAGGGCAACCGAACCGCATCCTCCACTGGAAGTCCAATGTTGTCGTTAGCGCTTGTCGGTCCGATTCCCATCGCCCCTGTCGACTTGCGCTCGTCCGCCATGACTTCCGACCACCGACGAACAATTGTTTGTCGGTCCCACCGATCAAGGGCTCGCTTTCTTCCTTCCTCCCCGTAATGTTCGCGGAGGGCGGATGCCTCACTAAGCTGGCAAATTGCGGCTTGAAGAGCGGACGAATCTCCAGGTGGAATTACAAGGCCCGCGCCGATGACTTCCGCCGCAAGCCCCGTACCCTCCTCGGCCATGGCGATGACTGGCCGAGCGGACGCAAAGATCGCGCCAAGCTTGGAAGGCAACACCAGATCGGCCGCCTCCGCCTTCTGCGGAATCAGGTGGAAATCTGCAGTTGCCAACAACTCGTTGAAGCTTTCCTTGGGCTGAAGCCCGAAAAAATGGATGTTGGAATGCCCGGCGGCCAATTGCTCGAGCCTCGCCTTATCTGGTCCGTCGCCGGCAAGAATAAACCGAATATGTGGATGGCTTTGCTCCAACCCGATCGCGGCCTCGATCACGAATTCAAGCCCTTGCTTTCTCGACATCGTTCCGGAGTAGAGCGCAACGATGTCGGTCTCGCCAAGCTTGAGCTGCTCGCGATATTTCGTCATCCGCGAAGCGGGGCAGATCGCCCGGGTATCAATCCAGTTTCTGACCTCAACTGCTTTATCGAGGTCCACCCCTTTGAGGATCAGGCGATCCATCATCGGCTGAGAGATGGTCGAAACATGATCGAAGGATTTGAGAATCGCCGCTTCAGTCCTAAGCATCCATTTGCGCAAGAAAACGTTGCGCAGCAGACCAAGATCGAACGCTGCATCGACCTCGAAATCCTGAATGTGGAGCCACGATTTGGCGCCGACGCGACGAGCGACGAACGAAACGAAGGCAGCCGACATCAGAGACGGGGCTACCGCGATCATGACGTCTGGTCGCCAGGAGAGCGCATTCACGAGGGCCGGCGCTGCGCTCGAGAATGCGAAGGAGGCATGATGGATAAGTCGCTTCGCCCCTGACGGATGTTCAGGCACATAGATCGGCGTCCGCGTGACCCTAACGCCATCGATATGCCTCGTTCTAAAGTAAGAACTACTAAAGCGGTGCGGGATCTTCCAGGCGGGATAATACGGCGGAGCCGTGATCACCCTGACCTCGTGACCTTCGGCGACGAGGCTTTCGCAGAGCTCGCTATTGTATTTCGCCACTCCGATCAGATCGGGGGCATAATTGATGCCGACCAAAAGAACCCGCATAAAGGCGCAATCCAAGTAAGTTTCAGAGATTAAAACTATTGCAGCAGAATAGCTGAGCTCAGCTGGTGGCGCTGACCTCCAAATGACGGCCGTAGCCCTTTAGAAAATCCGCATACGCAGCAGCGAGACCGGCGCGCAGAGACGTATTTGGGTGCCAACCAAGCGCCCGCACCCGCGAGCTATCGAGCAGCTTGCGCGGCGTACCGTCTGGCTTAGACGTATCGAAGACCAGCTTGCCCCGATAGCCCACCACGTCTGCAACCGTTGCCGCAAAATCGCCAATCGATAATTCGTCGCCGCTACCCACATTGATCGGCAGGTCGCTTGAATAATTCTTCAGAAGAAAGATACAGGCGTCGGCGAAATCTTCGACATTGAGAAACTCGCGGAGCGGCGTCCCCGTGCCCCAGACAGTCACGGTCGGCGCCTGTGCGAGATTTGCTTCATGGAAGCGGCGAATCAGTGCGGCTGGTACGTGACTGTGATCGGGATGATAGTTATCGCCGCGGCCGTACAAATTGGTCGGCATCGCCGAAATGTAATCGTCTCCGTATTGACGACGATAGGCCTGGCACATCTTGAGACCGGCAATTTTCGCGATGGCGTACCATTCGTTGGTCGGCTCAAGCGGTCCGGTCAGCAATTCGCTCTCTGCTATCGGCTGTTTGGCATGCTTGGGATAGATGCAAGACGAGCCCAGAAACAACAGGCGCTGAACGCCGACGGCGTGGCTTGCGCGGATCACGTTGAGTTCGATAGCGAGATTCTCGCAGAGAAAGTCGACGGGGAAGTTGCTGTTCGCAGCGATCCCCCCGACTTTTGCAGCAGCGTGCACCACCGCGTCGGGACGGTTGGACTCCAGCCACCGCAGCGTCGGCTCCTCCTTGGTCAGGTCCAACTCGCGACGATCGGCAGAAAGCACTGTACAATTTTCTGAAGCAAGACGCCGCACGACGGCAGAACCGACCATGCCGCGATGACCGGCGACGAAGATCCGCTTGCCCGAAAGGTCGTAGGTTGAAGTCCCCGTCATCCGTTACCCCTACTCGGTCTTCCGATTGCGAAAGCCGAAAGCTCAGCCCTTTCGCGTGCCACGGAGTGCCGGCAGCCGGGCTCGTGCGCGCTCCCAATTGCTAACACAATCTTCACTGTTGAGCAGCCTGCTCAGGCGGGCCAGGCTATTAATGGTGAACTGCAACAGGGTGCGTAAACTTAAAGCAGACCATTGGCAGTAAAATAGGCGAAGCAGCCGCGCGAGCCGCACGGCTGCCCTCTCGACTAAACATCAGCTAGTCCAGCTGGCGCGGGATCAGTAAGCGCGTCGGAGGACGGGCCCCTCGGGCGCGCAGACGCGGTCCAAATACCAGCCATACGGGGTCTCGACCCGAACCAGCGGGCAGTGACGCGACGGCACATAACGGTACGGGTAAGGCTGTGCCCAAAAGGTAACCGGCGTTACCTGAGCGGCGCCTGTGAGCAGAGCCGCGCTTGCGGACATCTGCATGCCGGCATTTGCACTGCTCGCTGCCCCCAAGGAAGCGGCCAATGCCAAAAGACTGACCCGCGCAAACGACTTGAACATTCGTAAAGCTCCTTTGCCCCAACAGAATTCACCGGTGAAGCCACTCAGCCCCCGCGGGGACCGTCTCGGCAGCACTGAGACCCATCAACCAACCCTAGAAATCGCCCTAAAATCGTTGGGCTAGATTACCAAGGCCTGACGGAGGAACGCAACCGTTCCGAGGCACCGGATTCAAACTCGGAGCGATATGGTGCAGAACTGTGGCTTCTTGGCCCTAGTTCTCTCCGTTCCAGGCGCCCGGAGCGCCAAGGTCCGGCGAGCGACGGTAAACATCGCGAAGGAATTGATAGTTGACTGCTTGGGCGAGCGGTACCTCCTCCTCGCCCAGCTTCGCGAATATCAGAATGTCCCGAAGGGTTCTCCAGCGGCTTTCATCATAGTCGGCAATGCGTCCGCCGGTCGGCAAGATGAGGCTGCGCTGCTGCTGCAACTCGGCTTTCAGGCGATCCGAGATCAGCCTTTCGGGAGCAAAGCTGGCGAGAACAGGCACGCTCCGTGCATAATCGCTATAAGCGAACTGCCAGCCTCGGATAAGGCCTTGGAGCACGTCGGTGATCACGGATGGACGGTCATGAATAAGATCGTTGCTGGCGAAATAGACGAGCCCCGGGACATGGATGCCATAGTCCTGCGGCTTTATCATATTCAGCCGGACGTAACCCGCGCCGGACGGGCTCGGCTGGTCATCGATGGCGGCGATGATGGCGTCGACCTCACCGGCGCGGAGCGCATCGAAGCTGTCACGATCGGCAACCTTTGTCACCTGACTGCGTGGCAGGCCCAACTGCGCCATCATCGCATCGAAGATCACGTCTCCTTCGCTCGCTCTGCGGTAACCGACGCGCTTGCCAACCAAGTCGGGGGGCCGGCGCAAGCCGGATCCTTCCAGGGTAAAGATCGCAATCGAGGTGTCGAGGAAGCTTGCAGCGAACGCCGTTACGGGGACGCCGCGCCAGGCGGCCAGCAGAAACTTTTGGCCGCTCGTCACGCCGATGGCATGTTCGCGTGCGATCGTTTCAACAAAGTTCGGGTCGTCCGGGTGGGGCCCCAGCGCAATCCGGGAAGTGAAAAAGCCCTGCTTGAGCGCGATCAATTCGCCGGCAAAACGCGCCGCGTAGGGTCCGTCGAGGAGCAGACTTGCCACAGCCGCGGGATTCGCCCCTTGCCGCAGCGGCAACGAATCCGGGCGCAGCGCGATCAGGGCCAAGCCCAGCAGGGCAACGGTCGCAAGGCCAATCGCCACATACCGGCTGAACCTTCGCCTGGATCGCCGCCGGGACCGGGTCTGAGGCACTGAAGGCTTCCTAACGGACTGTGGAATTTAACATATCGGGTGAGGGCAAATGCGCTACAATCAATCCATTGGGGTAAGGTTACTTTTTCCTTCGCCTTGTTTTAATTGCGATTCTGCCCGATAGCACGGTGTATTCGGATAGTGAATTGATCGTAAGTGAGCTTTTAGCGCGATGACAATTCTATCACCACGATCGGCCTCTGTGCCTGATTCCGTTGCGGAAATTCGTGTGCTCGAGCAGGTTTCGCCGGCACCTCAAGGTTTAGCCTGGAGCTTTCTTCGTCCTCTGGTGGTGGAACGCCTGGTGATGGTCGGCGACGCCGTGCTGGTGGTGCTGAGCGGCATTGGCTGCGCGGTCGCCTATCATCTCTACACCCAATCGGCGCTCGGCAAGGCCGATGTCTACGCCGCGGCGAGCGTCCTGGTTGCCATCAACTTCATCCTGCTGACCACGGTCCAGCACGGTTATCGGCTCAAGAACATCACCAGCCTGTCGCGCGCGTTCCGCACCACGTTGACGACGTGGACCGGGCTGTTCGGCGCGCTGCTGGCGATCGCCTTCACCATGAAGGTCAGCGAGGAGTTTTCCCGCGGCACCACGCTCTCGTTCTACCTGGTCGGCCTCACGGTGCTGCTGGCCTGGAAGCTGGCGGCCGGGCGCTGGACCGCCAGGGCGCTCGCGACCGGCGCGTTCGCCAACAGCCGCGCGGTGATGATCGCCGAATTCGGGCTGCCGGCGGCGTCCAACACCATGAAGGACCTCGCCCAGCACGGCTATCGCCTGATGCGGATCATGGAGATCCGCTCCGCCGACCTCGCCTCGCCGCTGCTGCTCTCGGCGATCGCGCCGCGTTTTGACGAACTGATCGCCTATGCGCGCGAGAACCGGGTCGAGCACATCTTCCTGCTGATGAGCTGGAGCCGGCAGCACGCGATCGACAGCATCCTGGACGCGCTGAAGATCCTGCCCGTTCCCGTGCATCTGGTGCCCGATGCCCACGCCGCGCGCTTCCTGCGCTATCCGCTGCAATCGACCGGCAACACCTTCACCGCGGAGCTGCGCCGCGCCCCGCTGTCCCGGAACGAACGCGCGCTCAAGCGCACGCTCGACCTCGCCGGCACGGCCCTGGCGCTGATCGTGTTCGCCCCCGTGATGCTGGTGACCGCCGTGCTGATCAAGGCGACCTCGAAGGGGCCGGTGTTCTTCCGCCAGACCCGCAACGGCTTCAACGGCCGCGCCTTCAAGATCTACAAGTTCCGCACCATGCGCGTGCTCGAGGACGGCCCGAAAATCGTGCAGGCGCAGAAGAACGACCCGCGCGTGACCGCCATCGGCAAATGGCTGCGCAAGACCTCGATCGACGAGCTGCCGCAGCTCTTCAACGTGCTCAAGGGCGACATGTCGCTGGTCGGCCCCCGCCCGCACGCGGCCGCCCACAACACCGAATATGAGCAGATCATCGGCAACTACGCCTACCGCCACCACGTCAAGCCCGGCATCACCGGCTGGGCCCAGGTTAATGGTTACCGCGGAGAAACCCGCGCGCTCGAGATGATGCAGAAGCGCGTGGAGTATGACCTGTGGTACATCAATAACTGGAGCTTGTGGTTGGATGTGAGGATTATCGTTGGCACGCTTGGTGTAGCCTTCGTGTCCTCCGCATACTAGGGCAACGTATCGCTACCAAGATCAGCGAACAGACGTTCGCATCTTGCGGATCCAGCGCAGCTTATAAAAAGCTCCCGCAATCTATATCAGAATCGCGAGCGCTCTTGCGGCAAGATTAATCAAGAATGGAAGATTGCGTGCTGTCTGAACAAAGTCGGATTGATATCAGCTACAAGCCCAGCCCGTACTCACGTAAGAACCAGATCGGCCGAGTACTCTGGGGTGTGACCTATGCCCTGCTTTTTCGGCCATCGCCACGGCCTCTCCACTCGTGGCGTCGCATGTTGTTGCGTCTATTTGGCGCGCAGCTAGGAAGGAACGCAAAGGTCTTCTCTTCTGCAAAAATCTGGGCACCTTGGAACCTGGAGTTGGGAGACTACAGTACGATCGCACCAGAGGTTGACTGCTATTCCGCAGGGAAAATCAGCATTGGGAGTAACACAACCGTATCGCAATACAGCTATCTCTGCGCGGCGAGCCACGACCATAACAAGGCGAAAATGCCGCTGTACACAGCGCCGATTACAATAGGATCGCAAGTTTGGATTTGCGCGGATGTCTTTGTGGGCCCCGGCGTAAGTATTGGCGAAGGTACGGTAGTGGGCGCGCGGTCTTCTGTTTTCCGTGACCTTCCACCGTGGAGCATCTGCGTGGGCAGTCCCGCCACAGTGCGCGGCCCGCGCGTTGTCACTTAGCGGCATTATGGGATTCCTGGAGTAACGATGAGTCCGAAAGCAAATGTTTCGATTTTCATCCAGACGTTGGATGAAGAAGCAAATATGGCGGCATGCCTAGAATGCTTCCACTGGTCAGATGACATAGTCGTATTGGACTCTTTCAGCTCAGACCGCACCGAGCAAATTGTGAAAGCGTTCGGAGCGAGGTGGGTACAGCACAAATATGAGGGGCGGGCGGCTCACCAGAACTGGGCCATGGAAAATATTGAGTTTAAACACCCCTGGGTATACTACAGCGACGCGGATGAACGGGTTACGCCAGAGCTAAGAGACGAAATCATTCGAGTGACTTCCAGACCCAATGACGAGGAAGTCGCCTACCAACTTCGCCGGCGTGATCATTTCCGGGGAAAATGGATTCCGCGCAGCACAAACTATCCGCTTTGGATCGTAAGGCTATTCAAGCCGGGCAAGATTCGATGGGCGCGAAAGGCCAACCCTGTTCCGATAATCGACGGAAATCTAGGCACGCTCCAGCACGATTATCTGCACTACCCGTTTTCGAAAGGCCTTACCGACTGGATATGGCGACACAATCGTTATTCTTCGTACGAAGCAGAGGAAACGATCCGCTCTATCACTGAAGAGCGGCTGAACGTTCGTGAACTTTTTTCGTCGGACCCCACTCAACGTCGAATCGCGCTTAAAAGGCTTTCGTTCCGGCTGCCGGCGCGACCTATCCTGAAGTTTATGTATCAATATTTCCTGCGGCGCGGGTTCCTGGATGGTGCAGCCGGATTTCACTATTGCTTGCTTCAAGCCATCTACGAGTATTTCATCGTACTGAAAGTCGCAGAACTACGCAGTACAAAAGGCGTCCAAGACGGAACGGCGTCATGCCCGTCGAAGTGACCGACTGCCCGATGCGGCCCATTACGAAGGGACCAGAAAATCACTTCTTTGGCTATTATGACAAGTCGCCGTGGAACAACCGTGGGGACGCCATTCTGGCTCATAGGTGCGCCTCCTACAACCGAATGCCTGCCATCGGAGAGGCTGTAGAAATTGGGGTTATAGATGAGAAGCGCTCTGAGGAATTTCGGCCCGTGGCTAAGACACGCGCTTGGAATTTTCAGCAAGGAGCTATGGCTCAATGGCTGTCGGACGAGCATATCATCTTCAATAACGTGAACGACGGTACCGCAGTTGCCAGCCTGGTGAGGAGCGACGGTTCCGTAGAGGCACAGTATGACCGACCAATCGCGACCATCTCCGCGTCCGGTGCATGGGCTGTTAGCATAAATTTCGGCCGGCTTTCACAGCTCAAACCCGAATACGGGTACGCGGGTTTGTCCGACGTTTATGCCGGCTCAAGGCTACCCGTCGATGATGGTCTCTGGCGTCTGGATCTGAAATCTGGGCGCTCCGATCTACTACTCCCACTGTCACAGATCGCAGCTACGGGGCCGGACGGAGATTCCGCCGACGCGGTACACTACCTCAATCACCCGATGGTGAATCGAACCGACGATCGCATTTGCTTCCTTCACCGCCACATTAACAGAGCAGGTACCCAACACACGAGATTGTTCAGCTGCCGTCCCGACGGAAGCGAGCTTACGCTGCTCATATCGGGAATGGCTTCTCACGCAGGATGGCGGAATTCTTCCGAGTTGCTGGCGTGGGCCGGCGAGCGGGCAATGCTGAAATCCGCAGCAACCGGATTTGCGAAAAGACTCCCGGTGGGAAAGATACTGAAAGTTCTTTACAGAGCATTAGGGAAGCCTGCCCTTCTAAAAACTACGATCATGAACGACAGATACATTGTATTCGATCACGACTCGGGAACACGGCGCGACGTTGTTCGGGGTATTCTGCGAACTGATGGTCATTGCAGCTTCTCCCCCGACGGCGATTGGTTTGTGACTGATACCTACCCTGACAGAAACGGACTGACCTGTCTGTTCATCGTAAAGTGGAAGTCGGAGCAGGTCATCAAGATTAAAGAATTTCTAATGCCAACGGAACTCGACAATGACGTTCGCTGCGATCTGCACCCTCGCTGGCATCCAACAGCCCCCATCATTTGTGTTGACTCCGCGCACCTTGGTTCTCGACAGATGTATCAAATCGACGTTTCCGAAGTAGTGCGCTCTGCTTAAGCCTCGACCTGTCATCCACCACCCATTAGATCAACGACGAACCGACCGATGGATACAAGATACTCAATCTATCTGTGGGAGCCAGAGACGTCCCCCCACAAGCTTCCCCTATTTTACGAGTTGCTGGAGCATAGTCGCGTTCAAAACGTGACCTTCATCGCCCAACGCCCTCTAAATCAGAAACGACGTTTGCAGGGATGGGAGGACGCACCACGCGAGGACAGCCCAATAATTCTCGCGCCGACAAATGAGCAAGTCGAAGCACTTATTGCGAACTCCCCCGAAGACTCCATCCACATATTTTCAGGCATGCATTGGGTACCATGCATAGTTGACGGATTGCGAAGCGCAGTTCGCCATCAACGGAGATTCGGGATTCTTCACGAACCGAGAGTACTTGAGGGGCCAAAGGGGCTCATCCGATGGGCGCACTCTTGGCTGACCGAGAGGCATCTTCGAAACAACGCAAAGTTTGTCTTGGCGATTGGCGCGCATGGCCCAAGCTGGTTCAGATTAACCGGCTATCGTCAGCAAACTATCTTTCCCTTTGCTTACTTCTTATCCGAACCGGCCATAGGTCTTCCCCCAAGCTTCGCCATCAATGCTAGATCGAGCACGCGGATCAGCTTCTTGGGTCGATTAGAGGAAATAAAAGGAATTCATCTGTTTATCGATTCCATAAAGCACGTAGGATCGCCCGTCGAATTCTCCGTCGCGGGGCATGGATCGTACGAACGGTTCTTACTAGATGCGGCGACGCGGATTTCCAACCTGAGCTATCTAGGCCCGATAGGGATGCCGGAGGTGCCTCAGTTTTTAGCGGAGACCGATGTGCTGGTTCTTCCCTCAACAACAACAGATGACGGATGGGGTGCAGTAGTCACGGAGGCGCTGTTGGCTGGCGCCTCGGTGGTCACGTCCTCGAAGGTCGGCGCTTCAATGTGCCTCGCCGACCCAATTCGAGGTCTCGTTCTTAATCGACCCACAGGGAAGGATCTCGCAGAAGCGATAGATCAAACTATCGCAAACGGGTATTGTCGGTCCGAATTCAGAAAAGTGCGCAGTCGATGGGCTCAAGAGCATTTGACGCGAAAAGTGGGAGCGAACTACCTCCTAGATATCCTTGACCACTTGTTCGCAAACAAGCCTCGCCCGGCATCGTTCGTGACGAGCCCTTAGCTTTTCCTCCACCGAAGACAGATTAGGATCCGCTTTGCAAAACGAGACACTATATTATCCCCTGTTGGGAAGTAGGAGAGATCTGGGCTTCGTCCGCCTGTCAGGACTGGGGCTGGGCAACAGCTTCTTCACCTATTTTCATACGCACATTCTTTCCCGGAAGCACGGGGGGCGAGTAATCTTTCCAGCGTGGCGCTCAATAAAGACTGGACCAATCCTGCGTGGAGATGCCCGCAACCGTTTCTATAGCGGCCTCTTTCAACCAACACCTGATGAAGTCACTGGATTTGCGAAATACGCGGCGTTGGCCAGGGTAGGCTCGAAAACAAATGTCATTCACGTGGATAGAAGCACATCAGCACCGATAGATGGAGCGCTGAACCTCGTCTCTTGCCGCCGATTCGTTTTTGATGGACTTATCGAACATCGATCCGAGATTCGCAGCCGATTCCTTGAGATATTGAAAGAGCCGGTTTCCGAGCCTCCCCGCTGGGGTCAATCTGACTACATCGCATGTCATGTTCGCATGGGAGACTTCGCCGCCCCTGCTAGTTTGGCCGAATTGAATAGTGGAGCGCCGAACAAGCGCATTCCCTTGTCGTGGTACGCGGGAGTCCTGAGACGCCTCAAGAACGAATACCCGAACAAGCCACTGCTGATTGTGTCGGACGGCCACGCCAAGGAACTTCGCGACCTTCTGACAATAGGAGCAAGACTGCATCCCACGCGATCGGATATTGGCGACCTGCTTGCGCTTTCGTCCGCGTCAATTCTAGTTGGATCGAATTCAACATTCTCTCAATGGGCCGCGTTTCTCGGCGACATGCCTTCGGTATGGCATGTCCGATCGGAGGGCACGGAAAGCATATGCAGCAATCAAAGAAGGATCGCGTATATACCTGTTGGATCAGAAGATCTGTCGAACCCTATCTTCTGAAATTACAAAGCGAACAATGGCCAGAGTCAGTCCGGATAAAATGAGGCTCATCGCCTCCCTGGGATTTAATCTGATAGCCAAACTGCCTTCGGTGCTTGGCCTTCTGGTTGTTTTGCCCCTTATCAGCAGACACCTTGGAGCCAAGAACTATGGCGAGTTTCTCGCCATGCTTGCGTTGGGCTCGACATTTACGTTCTTCTTCGGCGGCATAAACACTGTAACCAGAAGACGTTTGAGCTTCGCTTACTCATCAGGTGACATATTTGAACAGTCGAAGGCGATATCCGCTGGAGTGACGGCGGGAATTGCTGTCGCACTGGCAGCAGGAATCGCTACCGCTTTTATAGCGAACCTCACAGCCAGTTCTTGGTCATTGATCGTGGTTGCAACCATACCTGTCATTGGCGCGTTCGCTAATATTCTCGACAACGTCCGAGCCGCCTACAACGAGCACTACATCACCGCGATTCTTCAAACGATTGCGCAATGCGTCATATATGGCTGCGCAATAATCTTCAGCTCTCAATTGGACTCTGTCATTGTTTGCGCGATGGTTTTGAATTTACCGCTCGCGCTTGCGAGCGTTCTCACGTTTGTTTTATTATGCCGAGAAAGGCGTGGGTTGAAGTTCGCGGTCCCACGCGATTTGGGACACACGATAAAGTCGGCCTCATATGTAGTTCTTGCCGATGGAGCCGTTAGCTCAGCCCTTAGCGGGAGCCTGTATGGGTTGGGTGCAGTTGGCGCGACCGAACTCGCGGCTTGGTACGGCACTCTCATGAGGGCCTTCCAGGCACTTCTGGCGCCCATCCTCCTGATCATGCTTCCTCTCACAAGCTTTGTCAGCCTTCGCTGGGTCAAGTGGAACACGCTAGTCCGACAAAGAGCGCTGCGCAATGTAATCGCAGTGGCTGTGATCTACGGCTTCTCCGTCGGGCTGACTTTCGCCCTAGGAGGAAATCATTATCTCGAGACTTTTTTTCCCCAGATTCAGCATCCTTCCTCAATCACCCCGCTTTGCGTGGCTGCCTTCTTTGGAGTGATAGTCGCTCAAAAGATGTATGTTCAGTTGATCTATTCGGTGAGCGAGGCCCGGCAACTATCAATCCGGATATTCTCCTCAATCAGCTTTGGGACATGTGCAGGACTAGCAAGTCAATTCTGGCTCTCTTCGACACAAGCTCTAAACCTGTTTTGTGTCTCTACTAGCGTGACGCTTCTTTTCGCCATCCTCAGCGATCAAGCCTTCCGCCGAAAAGCTCTTTAGACCGCAGGCTAGTTGCGAAGGTTAGCCCTGGCAGAAGCCTGCCATACGTTCACCGAACGAACTGTAATTGGTGAAGAGCGACCGGCTGTCAGGATTAAGATCAGGTGCTGCCGATCGAGGATCCCAAACTTCCAGGGACTAGAAGCAGTAACGGGCGGATCCTCGTCACGAAATTTCGTCCACTGAATGGACGATCCTATCTGCTTCCGGTCAAAGTAGAACTTTACCGAGCCACGAGAATCCTCGGTAGCCGGTATCCAGAGCATTCCGAACTTGTGATATTGGCTCCAGTCCGTATCGGCAGGCGCAACCCTTTCATTGTTGACCGAGTCGACTTTGCACCGACCAGGCTTGCACGTGACGTCGTAAATGCCAAAGAATTCATGGCCCGCGGCTCCGTATATGTTGCGCGGCTTCGGAAGCGCGTAGAGATACTCGAAAATATCGAGCTCGACGGTATGATTAAAGTTGGGTTGCTGCCCGTTCCAACGCTGCACTGGCAGGGCAGCAGAACTCTCAAGCGACACGGACCAAAATGCGGGCCAGACCGCCTTGAGGTCGACCGTAGTCGGATCGAATCGAAGTTCGGCCTCGAAATAGCCCCCACCACCGAAAGCTTGTCCAACGAAGCCTGGAGGCTTGGCTATGTTAGCCGCAGTCACTAGCCCAAGGGCATTCCTTAAACTGGAAGTCGTGATACTACCGTCCGCATTGATAATGTTGTGGTCAGGGCTTTGCTGCGCTCCCTTGATGATGTTCGAATTATACCATTTCATACCTGGGATGAAAGTCAGGGATTGATCTACAGTGGAGGGGCTGAAATCAGCCTGTGATGAAAACGTATTAACGAGGTATCCTGCTTCCCGAGCGATATCTGGAGTTTCCTCAGCGCGGGCCACAGAGCAAATTAGAACTGAGACCACCAATATACTTGCTGAGCATCCAAACACATTATAGGCCATAGCTCGAAGTTCCCTGTATATAGCATAGGTAGCATCGCCCTCGTGTTAGGGCACTGCTGACAGCGAAGTACACTGACCGGGGAAGAGGTAGCTGGATGAATAGCATTCACGAAGTGCAAGCGGACCGTACCAAAACCCTGCTCCTTTCGCCACTGCTCAGGGTCCACCAAGCGGCTATTCTGCTTCTCGTTGCCCTGAGCTTTTATACTAACGTACGGATCGGAACACTCACCGCCTTTGACATTCTTGCTGCCACATATTGCCTTATACTACTTCCCTACGCGCTTCCGCGCTTCGATCACACATTCTTTGTAGAGCACGGACTACCGTTAGCAGCGTCATGCCTTTTTGCGCTCGCGACCTTAACCTCTGCCACAGTGACGCTCGGAACCGACGAGCATCTGATCAAGTCTGCTATTCTGGCAGGCGACGTTTTTTTTATGATTATTTTTAGCTATATCGCCGCCCATCTTTCAGCCCTCGACATTCGGACAATCCAACAGGCGCTAGTGTTATCAAGCGCGGTAACGGGCGTCGTCTGTATCGCTCAAGGCAAATTCGGTCTGTTTCTGGAGCTTTTACCGAAGCCTGGACAACAGCTGGAATTCTGGAGTCGCCCGTCGGGACTCGTTGAGCACCCGGTAGAAGCAGGCCTGATTGGCGCGTACGGGGCGATCCTTGCGCTCGATCTAATTCTAGACAAGAGGCGCGTTGCTCTAAATGTAGCTTGCATACTGATCATTGTTTACGCTGAAACCGTGAGCGCTTCTCTCACCGGCTTCATCTGCATGGCGGGCGGAACGTCCGGTCTGCTTCTTCTGAGAGGGAACGTCAGACTCTCAACTATCGTCCTATGCTTTGCCATTATGGCGGGCGTCGGATTCGTTATGTCCGAATACCTTTCCAATACGTTCTTCGTAGAACGATTGGCTCGCCTTTCGCAAAGTGGCCTCGACTACGACACGTTGAATTCGCGGTCCTCACAAATGGCTGAAGCCTTCGACCGGCTCATTACCAGTCCAACGAACGCGATCCTTGGCTTTGGATACGATCCAAATACGCGAATAGACAATCTAGACATTCACAATGGCCTCTTAGCAGCTTGGTATAATTTCGGAATCATAGGAGCAGTAAGCCAAGTGCTCTTCTTGGTCTATTTCGCTTCTGCCATGATAAAAAAGTCACCAGATCGAAAGATACTGGGTCTCATTGTGCTTGCAGTGTTCCTCCTTTTCTATCTCAGTGGGCCCGCGTTTTTCCGGAGGTCGGTTTGGATTCCTTTGTTCCTGCTAGCTGAAAAGAATCGGTCACGATCGCTTTCCTTAGGCCAGCGCTAGTCGTCGCGTCAAACACAACGGTACGTTATTTTTGGTTTAGCGAGTACCTGAAGGTTGTTACATTTGCCATTGTGCCCAAGATCGTGTCGATTCGCTTATAGCCGGGCACGCCGATTTCTTTACAAATGTCACTTCGAAAGTAGCACAGCTTAACTCGTACAGCTCGCGCACAGCCGTTCTTAATGCTCACAATGTGATCAAATAGGCTTGGATTCACAATATGACTGCGAGCGGCGGCTTCAACGTCGAGGCAAGGGCGTCCCAGAGAGTCTCGGACGACAGGTGAGTTTGTCTGATCCGCTGAACCTTGCATCTTGAAGGATGGCGAAGTGGCATTCGCCTGAGCATGAACATACGGAACCACGGCGATAAGAACTAGAAGTGCCACCGCGCACCGCACGTGTACAGAATCCATCATTGCCACGGCCTCTCGTCGGTCTTTATGCCCGGAACTTGAATGTTGACACCTCGAGAAACAAGTCTTTTGGCGAAGGCCTCGCGCGGTATTAGATCTATCTGAGCCAATCCCTTTAACAAGGTATCCTTTTGAGGCCAGCCCGGCCCAACCAAATTTTGCATGGCAATATCGATGAACCCACTATCGACAAGAGCGGCGAATTCGGCGACAACTTTGGCTTGCATATCGTCGCCTAAGCCAGAAAAAATGGAAAGAGCGAGGCGATTTCGCTTTAGCGCAACCCAAGCATCAAGGGGCGCAGCCGAATACGATTCTTGCAGATATCGATTGTTACTCGAATCAAATCCCTCGCTTAAGTTCTTAAGAGAATAAAGCTTCAGCCATAAGAATGCCTCTGACGGATTAGAGGATAGCACTTTGACTAATGCGGATTGTGCGGACTCCATTTTCGCATCGACGTCGTCGGACGCGTTTGACCGAGCGGCCTCTTCGGCCATGCTAAGTTTTAGGAAGGCTGTCGCGCGCCATAGTTCCGACTGCGGAAGAAGCCACCCAGTTGAATCGAAGCGAGTGAGCAGGTCAGCCAAGACTTCTGATTTGAAGTGCTGATCATCCAGAATGCGCGAGATTACATCACGCCCGCTACCCGAAACCTTGAAACATGGAAATACCACGACTGGCCATGCCACGCCGACTACAGCCAGCAAAATGAAGAACGCGCGCGGGGCGTTCCGTGAAAGAGAACTATTCGACATACCCGTAACGAGCATAGTACTTCTGATAATAGTATCGACCATGATAAGATTCGTATCGTGCTAATGCTTTTGTGTCCGCCTTGTTCAGAACGACACCGAGCAGTTTGTCGTGGATCTCTGGCGAACCTCGTAGGTTATGCTTAACGACATCAATTCTAGTTTTGCCCCACTCCACGACGAACACATAAGAATCAACGAATGCAGAGGTCACGCGCACGTCAACAACGGGCGCCATCGGCGGCATATCCAGCACTACGTAATCGAATTTCGCGCGAAGCTGAGTCACTAGCGCATGCATCGCCTTTGAGGCCAGAATCTCGTTGGTGTGCAGCAATCTCGAGGTGGTGCCTGCGGGCAGGATCGACAGCTTGGTCTCGGGATCGACGATCAGCGCGTCCTCGAGCAGGGCCTTTTGGGCAACGACGTCGACCAGTCCGAGCTTCGCGTCGGGCACCAGCGCACGCGACAGCGAGGGGTTGCGCAAATCGGCATCGACCAGGATGACGCGCGCGCCGCCATGCGCCATCAGCTGCGCAAGGTTGGTCGAGAGCGTGCTCTTGCCCTCGTTCGGCAGGGTCGAGGTGGTCGCCAGCACGCGGTTCTCGCGCACGATCGAGTTGAGATCGATCGCGACCTTCACGGAACGTACGGCTTCGGCGAAGCGCGACAGCGGATTGTCGACAACATAGCGCAGCAGGTCGGGCTGAGGGTTGCCTTTGCTGGTGAGCTTGCCGCTCCGCATTTTTTCACCGAGCCCAGGTGCTGCCGCCGCGCCGAGCGCCGGCAGGATTGCGATGCAGTTAGCCCCAAGCATGTCTTCTACTTGGCTGGTGGTACGGAACACCTTGTCGACAAGCTCCCGGGCCAACGCTGCGCCAAAACTCAGCATCAATCCACCCAGCAAACTAGCAGCAAGAATGATGAATGATTTGGGCGAGCTCTTGTTCAGCGGAGTAGTTGCTGCGCTAATCACCCGTGCTTCCGTGATGGGAAACGACTGCTGCTGCACGCTTTCCATGTAGCGTTGGAGAAAATTGTCGTACATCGCCTGGTAGCTCTGAGCGGTGCTATCGAGCTCCCGGAGCTGCACCTGCGCCTGGTTGGTGAGCTGCGATTCCGAGACGACGTTGGCGAGGCTCGACTTGATCGATTCCTCGCGCGTGACGGCGATGTCGTGATCGCTCTTGTAGGATTCCTGGATGCGCTTCAGTTCGTCCTGGATGTTCTTCTTGATCTCGGCCATCTGACGGCGGAGATTGACGGCGGCCAAATGATCAGCGCCGTATTTCATCGCCCAGATCGATTCCTTGGAGGCCATGTCGACATATTGCCCGCGCAGCTTGACGATAGTGTCGTTCTTCAGCGCGTCGGCCACGTTGGCGTCCGGAATTTCCTGTTTGAGGATGTCGTTCAGGCGGTCGAGCCGAGCCTTTGCCTCGGCGGTTGATGCGTGCGCGAGGATCAGCTGGCTATTCACTTCCGCGAGTTGCTGCTCATTCATGAGCCGCCCGCCAGTATCGACGATGTTGTTGGCGGTCTTGAAGTCCACCACCGCCTTTTGCGCGGCCGAGGCCTGGGTGCGCAGCTCCTTGATCCGATCTTGCAGCCAAACGCTGGCGCGGCGGGTCGCCTGGTACTTCGCTTCGAGTGAATCGACGATGTAGGCGTCCGCGATCGCGTTAGCGATCTTCGCGGACTTTTGAGGATCTTTCGAAGTAAAGCTGATCTCCATCACGTAGGTGACGCCAAGACGCTTGATGGAGCGGTTCTTTTCGAAGCGTTCCAGTGCCTTTCGAGTCTGCTCAAACTCCGACGGCGCGTGCCCATCGGACAACAGGCCGGCGACGGCCCCGACCACTGTACCAAGCAAGCCGCCCCCGGCACCAGTGAACTCAGGATCGTCGATCAGATGCAGGTCGCGGATCACCGCGAGGCTGATATTCTCGGATTTCAGGATCTCGACCTGGGTCTCCACGGTCGCGGAATCGACGGCGATGTCGCCGAGCACCGATTGCTGCTGGAACAACTGCACCTTGCGGGTGTCGATCACCATCGAGGCCGTCGAGGTGAACAGCGGCGCGGCGGTGAAGAGATAGAGCACCGCCAGGATCACGCACGCCGAGACGATCGCGATCATCGTCGGGAACTGGCGCCTTACAATGTCGAGATAGGAGGTGAGCGTCTGGGCCGGCGAGCTTTCGGACTCGGCGTAGTCCCGGTTGATCTCCGACGAAGGCTTATTCACCTGCAACATTGTGCAATTCCCAAAAGCAATCCGTTAAATACACAGGGATTGGAAGTCCGGCATCGCGGGCTCAGCGTTTCGCGAAGCGCTCGCACAAAGAAGAGACCGCACGCCAGAATAGCACGGCCTCAATGCAACCAGAACCGATTTGATGCAGCGCAATGCGCCAAGCCCCTGCCAATTCACATGAAGCTTAACGGCCGAAATGCAAAACGGCGCGATGAAGCGCCGCTTTGACTGGATCGCGAATAAGGCAGCCAGGAGGCTTTCGGCCTCCGGGCAAATACGGTCAGCGCGTGCTGATGCGGTTGGCGGCGTTGGTGGTGCCGGCCACGCCGCCCGAGGCGCCGCCACTGACCTGCGTCGCGTAGTGCAGGCCGCCGAAGGTTGCGAGGGACCCGCCCGGTCCGCCGTTTGCAAAACCGCCCGCTCCCGTGGGGCCGCCCGCGCCGGAGCCGCCGCCGCCCCCGCCACCGCCGGCCGCCGCGATCGCGACGTCGCCGGTTGCGGCCTGGTAGGCTGCGATCACGTCGGGGTTGTTGGTGCCTGCGATCGCCGCCTGGATCTCATTGGCGAAAGCCTGGTCGGCTACCGCGGCCATGCGGGCGAGCTGGGCCAGGCCGGCGGTGATCGCGCGGATCTGGTCCTTGGTGGTTGCGGGGTCCTTGAGGAGCGCGATCAGCGCTGGGACCGTGGTCGGATCAGACGCGCCGAGGTCGCGCACGCGCGAGATCAGCTGCGCACCGGCCGGATATTGCGTCAACAGCGTGCCTGGTGTCGCCTTGAACTCGGAAATGACCGTGGCCGGCAGCTGGCGCTGCGGCGGATAGACGGCGGCGCTTGCGGCGCTCGAAATCGTCGCGGCAAGGGCCGCGGCCGCAGCCATGCGAAGCGCAATCTTGATAACGCTCATAATAAACCTCCAAAAAACGTCTGCCCACTTTACGTCTCGGCCCGGGCAAGTGGCTGTGTAGTGCCGGAACCTAGCGGAAGCGTAAACTGCTGTCCACTTATTCTAAAGACTTCGTAAACGGCGCAACTGCTTCAAAACTAGACAGTTTTGTGAAGCTCGCGGGCGCGGCGCAGGCCGCGCGCAGGCGGCGTCCGGCGCCCCTGCTCGTCCGGTGCGGCGATCGCCTCGCCTTGCGCCCGCGCCGCCTCGCGGATGCGGAACGATTGCGCCAGGCCGGCGCCGAAAAGCGCAAAGAACGGAATGGAATAGCCGGGGATCTGGAGCGTGAAGTCCAGGCAGGAATGCAGCAGCGACAGGCTCGCGGTCGCCGCTGCCGCCAGCGGGATGATGGCGTCCCGCCGCCTTGCGAACACGCCGCGGCCCAGGATGACGAACATGACCGCCCATGCAACCGCCACCAAAAGCGCCATGGGGATGCCGACGTCGGAGGCGAGCTCCAGCGGCGTGGAATGGGCGATATCCCAGATTCCGCGAATCGAGATGTTGGGGCTGCGGTAGGGCGGGAAGGCCCATTGGAAGGTGCCCATGCCGGTCCCGAACCAGGGATTGTCGGCGATGATCTGAAGCGTGGATTTCCAGGCCTCGATGCGGCCCTCGTCGACCAGGCCCTGGCTGTCGAACCGGCTGGAGACGCGGCCGCCGAGCAGTTGCATCAGGCCGAGCGCCACCACCACGCCGGAGCCGAGCGAGATCCAGATTCCGGTCCGCGGCGGCAGGTCCTTGCGCAGGAACACCGTGAAGGAGACGATCATCGCGAGCAGCGACAGGCTGACGCCGGCGCGCGAGCCGGTCATGAACATCGCCATCAGGCAAATCAACAGCGCTCCGAGATGCGGCAGGATCTGGCGCGGCGGGATCTCGGCCACGTCGCGCCAAACGCGCTGCCACTCGATGTGCCGCTCGGGCAAGCGCCGGCGGACATCCTCCAGGATCAAGAGCATCCAGATCACCGCACAAGACCCGAAATAGGCGGCGGCCGTGTTGCGGTTGATGAAGGTGCCGGTGACGCTGCCCATATAGGCCGTCTTGTCCCGCCACAGGATCATGGTGGGCTCGATCAGGAACGAAGCGACGCCATAAAGCGCGTAAAGGCTCCCGGAGACGGCGATAACCCAAAGCAGACGCCGGGCGCGCTCACGCTCGGCACCGACGGTGATGCCAAGGAGGATCGCCAGAATGTTGGCGAGCGGCGCGCCCAATGCGAAGAACGCCTCGTTCTTGACGATGGACGCCGACGGCGCAATCGGCACGCCGAGGAGGTCGGACGCCTGCTTCCAGATCGGATTGAACGGCGCGATCCAGGGATGATCGGACAGCTGCTCATGCAGCACGAAGGCGTATCCGGCCACGATCACCCCGATGCCCGCGATCATCCAGAAATGGGGCCGCCGCAAGTCGCGCGCGGGCGCCACGATCAAGGCGAGGCCCAGGCACAGGCACCAGAACGCGATCGAGAGGTCGTTGGTCGAGCCGAACGGGAACGGGGCGCCGGCGGCGACGAAGAACAGGATGAAGGTCGCAGGCCAGCTCCACGACCAACGTATATGGGGAAGAAGGCGCATCGTCAGTTAGCCGACCTCGGCTCTAGCTCTAGAGGAAGCAATCGATCGGATAGATCTTCAGATCCACGTTCAAGCGGCTGATCCGGGTCTGCGCCCGGAAGCCGTAGAATAGCCCAACGTTATCACTCCCCGAATCGAGTTTTATTCCAGGTGTTAATTCGTCGGGCGGGACCAGAAGGCCGATGTGACGGTTGATACCGGAAATCTCAACCCGCCCCTCCCCTTCGCCAAAGCGCCCCCGAAGTTGGGTGACCGTCACTTTCGGCAGGCCGCGCCGCTGATGGCAGACGTCCTCCTCCCACAATTTGGTCTGCTGGACCAGCGGCTTGTCAGTTTTGTCAGGGACAACAGCATCCGGGAAGGATGGATGCAGCATCCCGAAGAAGCGACTCTCTTTGGCGTTCGCCGACAATCGGACGGTGAATGAAACTTCGCCCTTAGCACCCCGGAGGCGCTGAAAGATCGGCGCATCGGGCTCGGCTGAGACCACCACGTCGATCCGGTGGCGGACTCCGAACTCCGCAGCCGCGCCGGCAGCCTGTTCGAGCAGAACAGGGCCCGCGATGATGAGCGTTAGAGAACGCCAGAATGCTTGCCGTCGAAAGAGCATGAAGCCTCGCAACCGCGCGGGGGTGACCGATCACCGGCGAACCTTGCTCGGTGGTGCCTTGATCCAAACTCGAACAGCACCCGCCTCGATCGCTAAACGAAAATGGCACCGGGACAAAGCCCCGGTGCCATTCGCTTCGAGCCGCCGATCGTTAAGGCGCCAACTTGACGTTGTTGCGGAAGATCAGAGCGTCGTTGGCGAGGTTCACGGCATCGCTGCCGGTCGCCATGATCACCCGCAGGTAGGTCAGGAACTTGGCCACTTCGACGTTGGTCGAGTTCGAGACGTAGATGATGTCCTGATTCTTCATCATGACCTTGGTGGCGAGGAAGAACCCGCCCGGATCGCGGAAGTTGACGTTGAAGATGACCGGGATCGTCTCGGTGGTGTACTTGCTGACGTCGATGCCAAGCTGAGCAGCGACCTCACGCGGCTCGCGGCGATAGAGGTACACGGCCGCCGGATTGGCCTGGCCGTCGAGAAGACCACCGGACTTGCCGACGGCCTCGCCGAGATTGATGCGCCAAGCGTCGAAGTTGAACTCGCCACTCTGGCCGCTGGCGCCGAACGCCAGGAACTTCTGCTGCTCGCGATAGACGTAGATGCTGTCGTCCGGGCGAACGTAAATGTTGTTCTCGGGCGTCATGACCAGGTTCTCGAACGGCACCGTCGCTCGCTTGCCGGCACGCTCCAGCATGACCCAGGTCTCAAAGCCCTGACCCTTGATGCCGCCAGCGCGGGTGATCGCGTCAAGCACCTTGTCCTTCGCACCCGCGGCGCTCGCCGGATAGCGCGCCGGCGCGTTGACTTCACCCAACACGCTGATGAGCTGCGTCCGCTGCGAGGACATCGCAACCACAACCTGCGGCTCGATGGCGCGGTTGGAGATCTTTTCAACAATTGCGCGCTGGATTTGGACCGACGTAAGGCCCGCGGCCTTGACCTGACCGGCATAGGGCACGGTGATGTAGCCGTCATTGTCGACCGATTGATCGGGAATGGTCACGAAGTTGCCGGGCCTGACGCCGGCTTCCGCCGGGATGAAGAGACCACCTGCCGCGGCTTCGAAGATGGTAACCGCAACAACGTCGCCAATCCCGAACACGATGCTGGCCGGCGGCCGCTTGTCCGTGAACGCACCCGCAAGACCCTTGGGCTCATGGCTGTGCAGTATGTTGACCGTGGCCGGATTGAGCGGCACCAGCTCATAGGCCGGCGCATTCTCGGTCTGGATCTTGTTGTTGACGTCATCTGTTAACGGGCCGGAGCCTGGATTGGTCGAGCACGCCCCGAGCGCCAACGCGACCGCCAGAAACGCCGGCTTGAATACATATGTCTTGGCAAAGGAATGCATGAATCGCCCCGATCGTCCCGAATTACCTCAAAGTGGTACGGTCTAGCGGGCAGCGCGACAAGAGTTCCAGGCTGAAACCGATGGTTAACGGCGCAATGAGTCCGCCGGTGTTGCGCCTGCGCCACTACTTCGGAACCTCGCTAACCCTTTGTGACTGTTTGTTGTAATTCGTGTGCCCGCTCAGCAGGCAAACGCTCAACCGAAGGGCGCGGCGTTCTCATCCCCGCGTGTCTCTGCTAATGCTCCGCTGTCTCATGAGGAGTTCCGGCGTTGCTCTTGTCGCTTCTTTCCCTTGCCCTGACAGGACGGTTGCTCGCCGGACCTGGATACGAACCCCCGGAGCGCCCCTTCGTTGAGATCGCAGCCTCCTCCTCGATTTGGAAATTCACCCGCACCCAAGGCCCCAAAGAGGGCGAGAGCTTCGCTTCCATCTCCAAAACAGCCGAGACGATGCAGTCCGCCCCGGAGTTCGCTGGCCTGATCGTCCGCTGCGCTCCCAAAGGCAAGATCGACGTCTTGGTGGCCTTGATCCGCCCCTTCCCGCCACGGAGCCACCCGCGAGTAACGATCTCCTCAACCGGCGGCGGTACCCAGACGTTCGAGGCCAGCATGGCCGCCGCGGGCGCGGCGGTGCTCTTGCCAGACGAAGTTTCGGCCTTAGCCGCCGGTAAGTGGCAGACGATGCCCTCGCTTTCCGTGGTGGTGAAGGAAAGCGACAGCGAAATCAAAGGCGTGGTGGCCCTGAGCGGGCTGCGGGAAGCCTATAATTCTCTGGCGGCAAGTTGCGGCCAATAGACAAAATTTAGCCATATGACTTAAGGGTCTTTTTAGGGTGCGGAACCTAAGGTCCGGAGCACGGAGTGTTTCGGATGACCGAGCTTTTGATCTTCAGCTTTCTGGTAGGCGCAGTTCTGGGCCAACGCTTTCGCGTCCTGGTGCTGCTGCCGCTGACCTTCGTCATGCTGCTCGCCGCGATCCCGGTCGGCTGGATCGCCAATCTGGGCTTCCTTGACGGCCTGAAGGGCGTAGTGCTCGCGGCCATCGCGCTCCAGGCCGGTTATCTTTTTGGCTCGGCCGCCCGCTTTGCTCTCGCCGCCGGTCGTGCCGCCCGCGTGTTTGCCCGTCCGCTCAAGACGGCCCGCTGACCTCTTTGGCGGATCAAGAGTCCCGTCTGATCCCGCAGGCGACGCTTCGTTGATGTGGGGTTGGGTCGCGTTGGATTGGAGCGGCGTCGGCTGCAGAGCTCTGTTTGAAAACTTGTCTCCGGCTTGTATGGTGACCTGACCCTTTCAGGATTCCTTCCAGGCGCACGTTTGTCCTTCGCTTATTTTGCCCTCATCGTTTGCCTTGTTTCTGCATCCGCTCTCGACATTGCCGGCGCCAAATTCGGCGTACAGCTCGGGATGACGGCTACGGCCCTGGGGCTATTGGCAGCAGTCTTCAGCGCACGAAAGGCCGACTACGAGCACTATTTGCGTGCCACGGTCTGGGGCCGCTGGGTCCTGATCGGCATTCCCCTTTGCGTCGCAACCCAGCTGGCGCCGCTGTGGCTGAGTTGGGCGCATCCGATCTGGGTGAGCAGCCACGATGCTCTCGGTGGCCTGTCGCTTGGGCCAGTGACGGCGGATCTCGGCCTCACCCTGAATGCGCTGTTTCAAGCCCTCGCAGCGATCTCGTTGCTCAGCGTGACAATCGTCGTGGTCCGTGATCGCAGCCGTGCCGAACTGGTGCTATTTGTGCTGAGCGGGGTAACAGCGGTGTCGGCTCTGACCCTGGATTTGCGTCCACTGTCGCCCGCCCTTGCAACCGCCGTTCCTTCCGACCTGGCGACAACGATGGCCGGTCTTGGCGTCATGCTTAATCTGGCCGTCATGCAGCTGGCCGCCGAGCGGGCCGAAACGCGCCACTCGCTCGTTCAGTCGGTGACCATCGGCCTTTGCGGCCTCGTGGGCGCTCTAACCAGCGCAGTTGCGGTTTTTGGCTTGTCCGGGACGAACAGCGCGATCGCCGCGGCCTTTGGCCTCGTGTTGATCTTGCTGATCCTTGTCATTCGAAGGATCGACCTATCGCCGTTGGCCGCAGGCGCGCTGTCCTTAGCCGCGCTGGTCGGAGCGATGATTGTCCTGAGCTTCCTGTTCGAAAAGAATGCGGGGCCGATTCTTTTGCGGCTTGTCCCGGATGTGGGGGCCGAAACCAGAGCCGCGCTGGAGCGCATGTTGGCCGACACCAGGTGGTTCGGTGCGGGCGCAGGCACCTTTTCTGCCGTCGGCAGGATCTACCAAAGCGATGCCGGCGCGGCTTTGATGGCACCCTCGACGGCTTTAGCCATCTTCGCGGATACCGGATGGGTCGGTTTTTCCGCCGCGCTGCTGGCGGGCATGATGACTTTGGGACGCTTATTTTTGGGGGCTTTGCAGCGCGGCCGCGACTCGTTCTTCCCTGCGGCGGCCGCGGCCTGCCTTGTCTTCGCGTTGGTTGAGAGCTTCGCTGGTTCGGGACTGCTGCATCCGGCAGCAATCCTTTGTTTGTCAACGATCGTGGGACTCGGATTGTCCCAAAGCGTCACCCAGTCCTCACGCGGCACGGCTCATTAGTCGCTCATCGTTAGACGTCGCGATCAGCCAGTGACGCCCAGTAGGTCGGGTTCTTGGGCATTTGGATGCGGACCCACCGGTAGGACTTCTTCGACCACGGCAGGATGTGCCCGGTGAGATTATCCAGCACGAGATCGCCGGAGAACGTGCGCACCACGACCACGAGATGATGCTCACCCCAGGTCGTCACGACCTCGCTGAGCAACACCGATCGCGCCGGGAAGCCCTTGGCGATCAGATCGTGGCGTTTTGTCACGGCATAGTCGTTGCAGTCGCCGCTGGCGGGATGCAGCAGCCACTTCTCGCCACGCAGCCCTTCCAAGTTGGGCTCGGGCCGGATCGCGCTGTTGACCCGCCGATTGACCTCCTGAAGCTGGGCCATGCGCTCGGCCGTGAGCTTGAGACGTCCGCCCCTGAACACGATTTGCTGCGGCCGCGGCTTACACTCGCCCACGTACTTCAGGCAAAAGATCGTGAATGCCATCGGCGCCAAGGTCGGCTGGTCGAACTTGATGTACTGGATGGCGCCGCGCAACGCCGACGGCGCACCAACGAAGGCGGCCTCGGCCTTGTGTTGAGCCGCCCCAGCCAATACAGCGGCGGCAATCGCCAGGAACTTTAAAGTCTTGCGCATGTCGCGCTCCCCATTCTTGTTGGGGAAACGCTACGCGAGACGTCTTGAAATCCGGCTCAAAAGCCGAGCAAGCCTTTAATCAAAACCGCCGCGCCTTCGTCAGAAACAATTAAGAATACCGACGCGTAACTTGTTCTGCTATGAGCGATCATGCCCTCTATTCATGATGCCAGACCCGATTCGACCAGCTGATGGGCCTTTCCAAACGCTTTCGTAACAACGTCAAGCCTCGGCTCCCCGACGGCGTGAGGATCTATGCCATCGGTGATGTGCATGGACGCGCCGACCTGCTTCAGTCGCTCTTAACCGTCATCGACGCCGACCTTGCCCGCTCCGCCCCCAAACGAGCAATTCAGGTCTTTCTAGGCGACTATGTCGACCGGGGCCCGGACTCGCGCGCTGTGATTGATCTCCTGATCGAGCGATCGAAGTCCCATGAGACAGTGTGCCTCAAAGGCAATCACGAGGTGTTCCTGCTTGAGGTCCTCAAGGACCCGGCACGGCTGGAGGAATGGCGCCGCTACGGAGGCCTGCTAACCCTCGTTTCCTACGGCATCAACCCGACGATGAATCCGACGCCGGAGCAGCAGATTGAATTGATCGAAGGATTAAGGCGCGCGCTCCCGCCGGAGCATCTTTCGTTTCTTCAGCAGCTCCGCCCGTCCTTCGCGTGTGGCGACTTCTTCTTTGTTCACGCCGGCGTCAAGCCGGGCGTAGCCCTGGAACGTCAGAAGGAGGAGGACCTGCTCTGGATCCGCGAGGAATTCCTCGAGTCAGAGAGACGCTTCGGCAAATATGTCGTCCACGGCCATACCCCGGTCAGCGTCCCGGATATCCGCTCGAACCGGATCAATATCGACACCGGCGCTTACGCGACCGGCAACTTGACCTTGCTCACGATCCAGGGCGATAGTCTGCTCGCAATTTAGGACTTTTGCAGAGTTGCTGGCCGACTCCCGCGCCCTTCCACGCGGACATCGAAATTCACCATGAGCCGCATGATCTTGCTTCGCATCATTGGCGCCTGCATCGCAGTGATGTTGCTGCTTTATGCAGGATTGGGGTTTTACGGCGATCTCACGCGGTCGAACTTTAGGGCGAGCGATTTGTTCTCGGGCGAGTTTCCGCCCGAGAAGGTCAACGTAGCTGCTTCGGGCGTTCTGGCGCCCCTTTCATTCGACGGCGACTTGCTGGCGAATTATGCGGCCGCCAAAGCCGCAGACTTTCTTCACCATCCCGCAGCCGATGCCAACAACAGGGCCACCGAGAACAAGGCGGCCCAAGACGTCGTTGTTGCGGCCCTGAAAGTATCGCCCATCCGGCCTGCGCTTTGGCTCACGCTCGGCACGCTGAAGGCGCAGGCGGGTGAGCTGGCGACGCCTGCAGTGAAAATGTCTTACCTGGCCGGCGCGGTGCCGATCGCCGTCGCATTCGCACGGCTCCAAACCGTCACATCGAACGCGGCAGCAGCCGACGAAGAGATCAAGCTGCTGGCGCAATCGGACGTCCGCGCGGCGCTTGCCAACCGCTCTCGCTACGAGCAGCTCCTGATCGCTGCCTACCTGCAGGCCACGCCGCAAGGCAAGTCGCTGCTCCTGGAGACTACCCAGGGGACCGATCCGAAGTTCAATCAGATTTTGCGGCGGTACTGACGTTCGAGCGCGACTTAGCCTGCTGGCTTGCCGTCAATATCAACGCGTCGCTTTTGGCGCGATCGGCACGAAATCCTGCTCGCGGCGCGGTTGATCCGGTCGCCCGTGGTAGACGAACATGCCCTTCTTGGTCGAGACGATGTCGCCGCGCTGCAGGCTGTCATCGTTGAGGAGACGTTCGGTCGCGACAAGATCCGGATCCTCCGGGACCGGTTTATAGAGCTCGGGATGATCCCGCCGCTCGCGCGAGAGCTCTTTGGATCTTCGCCGTGCATCTTCGATACGCTGACGCCACTCGTCACGGCTGACTTCCGGCTCGCTTGGTGGGAGATAGTCGTTGACCGAGGGCTCCGGCTCGGTCTGGGCAAAACACGAGGGCGGATTGGCGAGACCGAAGCCGATCGCACCGGCAACGGTCAGGACCGCTCCCGACAACGGCCCAAGCCGCCTTGCATGAGCTAGTGAGGTGTGGGGTCGCGCGGTTCGCACGCTGTAACTCCAGGGCAGAGCAACAAGAACGAGCAAGGGCCGGAAACTTCTCGTCTACTCCATTCAATGTATACGTTTGCCGATTGCACGAAAGCCAAATCGCGGGCAAGCTTTGTGCTTTAGCGCGCGAGGGTATTGACCAGTGGTCCGCAACATTACTTTCCTGGTTCTGGCGATCTTTTTGGGGACTCACTTTGCAGCGGCAGGCCAGATCGAATACCCGCAAGTGATCCATACGCAATACGAAGCTGTCGATCAGAAGGCCGGCGGTCACTTCGTGCTGTGGTCAGAGCGGGAAAAGATCTTCTATGGCCTCGACCAGAAGCTTTTCCCGGGAGCTCGGTTTGTCGACATCACCCAGGTAACCCCAAGCGTGGGTTCGATCACGCTGACCTATGTCGAGGTGCGGACCGTCAGCAGCACGACCTCGGATTATTTGTACCTGGCAGGAAATGTCCGCTTTCGCGTCAGTGGAATGGCGCTCAAATCCAGCAACTTCCCCAGCGGCGGCGGAATGACACCCAACGCACAGTAGCCAGACTAGCGCCTGCTCGACCCGCTGCCCCGCGTTCTGTTGCCATAATAGGGACGTGCGCGCCCTCCGCTGGCCAGAGGTGGCTGAATCTGGCTCGGAATATTCCGCGTAGCCGTGCTCGGCGAGGGCTGCGAGGGATTGACGATGATGACATTTCGGTTGGGCGTCGACGGATCATTGACACCCTGGGCCAAAGCGCTTGGGAGCCAGATGCTTGGGCCCAACGTACTTGCTGTTACAAAAAGCGCGACCGCGGTCAGGACTAATCGTTTCATGAGATGTCTCCCGAGCAAGAACATCGGGAGGCGATCACCGTTCCTTCACGCTTGCTTGGGCGTCATTGCCGAGGCACGGCGATCAGCTTGCCATCTCTCCAGACCCCCTGAGCCGCCATCCCGCTCGGCAGCTTGCCCGGCGCCAGGTTCCGGATGGCAGTGGGTCGGGAGGGGCTCTGGGCCGTTTGGGTTTTCTTCGTAGGGGTGGTCACGATGCTGGTGCTCGTCAAATTGGCTTTGTCCTTGGTCCCTTGTGCAAAAGAAGGTTGCACCAGGAGAGCCACAAACGTGAGTGCTATGAAACCGTCGCGCATGATCAAAATACCGGAAAGAGGAGCTCGTCGAACTGTCACAGCTTTCTGCCCAAAAGCAAGCCCCCGAAGCTGTCGACAAGGGCTCTTGCATGATTGGCGATCGGAGCGGCTTTCGTAGCAATGGGACTAGCGAAACAGCCTGTTCCGGGTTACTTGATCGGTCTTGATGACCGACCCTAGCGACACCGCCGCCGGCGCGCCAAATACGCACGCGATCAAGGCCGGGTTTGTGCGCCTCCTGTCCGGGCGGATTCGCGATATATCCGGCGACCCACGGCAGGTCCGCGAAATCGTATACGAGCTTGCCCGGATCAAGCTTCTGGAACAATGCACCCATGGCGACGCACGGGAGTCCCGCGAGCTCCAGCAAGTGCTCGAACGCGCCATTCGGGACGTTGAGCTATCATTTGAACGCAGCGAGCGCGACGCGCTGTCCAAAGCGCCGGACTCGGCTCTAGACGTCGCTTCGCATCCCTCGCCACCCGATCCCCCGGCTCCTCAGGTCGTTCCCCATCTGGCGCCCGTTCCGCCTTCGCCGCCCGTCCCGACGGCGGCGGAAACCAGGCGCGGTTCTGTCGCGCGGCCCAGACCGCTCGACCCATCTCGGCGAAGCCGCATCCTCAACTCCCTCATCCGATTAGCCGCCATCCTGGTCATCATTGCCGGCGCCAGCGCGGCGGTTACTTATTGGCCGCGGTTGAGGACGCAATCCCTCGCATTGTGGCAGTCCGCGACGTTGTCCAAGCGCACCTCGACAAGCCCCGAGCCTCAGCCCACCATGGCTGTGACTCCATCGGGCGGTGAGAGTGTCGAACGGACACCGGATCAACCGAAGGAGCCGACGCCGGCTGCGCAACCCTCGATGCCGTTGCCAACAGCGTTTGGCGTCTACGCCTTGAGCGAGGGCCAGCTCCAGGAGCTCAAGCCGGTCCCCGGAAAGATTCCAGACCGTCGTGTCGCGATCTCAGCGGCAATCACCACGCCCAGCGCGACGACCCTGACAAGCGGAGATGTCAGCTTCATTGTGTTCAGGCCCGACGGTGGCGTCGATGCAACCGGGACCGAGGTTCGGGTGGTCGCAAAAGTCTCCCGAGCGATGGGCGTCGATGCAACCGGCAAAGCGGCCATGGTCACTGCCGGCGACACCTGGGTCATCCGCAGCATGTCGTACCCTTACAAAGTAGGTCCGGTCGAGGATCAGCCGAGAATGCTATCGCTGCAGCCAGAGCAGGACGGCTTTACGCTTTCGCCGGGTCGCTACGTCGTGGTCGTCAAAGGTATGGGCTATGACTTCACGGTCGCCGGGACGCCGACTGATCCCAACCAATGCGTCGAACGCATCAATGCAACGAACGGCGCGTTCTACTCACCTTGCCCGCCACGACGCTAAGGTGGCGCGACGCGGTTCGTTTATTTTTTGGCCTTCGCGTCTTTAGGCGCATCTGCCGGCGCATCATCGACCTTGCCGTTGTTCGCGACGCATTTGCTCAAATATTCGCGCCGCTCCTTGACAGTCCCCGCGCTGCCCGCAGCGGGATTGCCGATTTGCTTGGGCGGAAAGGCCTTGGCCAAAGCTGCGTCGCATGCACGCGCGACTTCTACCGTGACGGCCGAAGCCGTGACTGGTGCGCCAATGGCCAAAACAAATGCCAATCCCATCGACCTTTGCAAATTTCTGGAGATCACGTGGCTCGCTCCTTCAATCCGTCCGAGAACAGGACGGGACCATATCAAAACCGGCAGAAGAGCCAACGGCAAAGCGGCGCCCGAATTGTCCCGTGGCAAAGCTGTTCAGCGAGAGATTATGCTTCTCGGACCGAGATATCCATCGTGTCTGGACCTGCTGCTTTTCACCAGACGGCAGATGCCGAGCCAAAGCCTCGATCCTAGCTATTGAGCTGCGGCGGCTTCAGGTTCGGAAAGCGCGTGAGCATCGCGGTCCTGATAAATCTCAAGTGAGTGATGGTGTTTGCCAATTCCTTGAGCCGCCGCTGGCCGTTGGAGATGTCGGCGGCAAAGAGATCTTGATGATGGCTGTCGATCGGCTCCCGTTCGAGATATTCATCGGTGCCGTTTCCGAAGGTGACGGATGCACGCGCAAGTGCGTCATCAACGCGTCGTCCGAGGCCGACCTGCTCCCTCTCTGCATCGCGCAATGCCGCATCGATCGCGACCATGACGGCATCGATTCGAACGCGGTCCGTCTCCGCATCGCGCTCGACGGTACGGGCCTTGAAGCCCTTGTCCTCACGGCGGGAGCTGAGAAAGTTGTGTGCGCGCGCTCTCAGGAACAGCTGAAACATTTGGGCCATCCCACGTTCGAGATTTGGACCGCTAACATCGGTCAGACATAGTTAACAAAGCTTGAACCTTGTGGCCGCTCCGCCTGGCTTTGTACGATCCACGCCCGCCAGGCTCCTTCGTGTTTGGAATAGAGCTCACGCCATCGAGCTTCGTCCGCCGCGGCGGCTCCGTCGCTCAGACCGATTTCGGCCGCGATTTCAACCGTCTCTCCCGATGTCACATCCAGCGCTTCGAACTCGGCCGTTTCCGGAAGCGACAGCCCTATCAGCACCCATTTCCCTTGCGCATCAACGAAATACCTTCGGGGCGCGTTGTGCCTTGGATCAGTCATTCGAATGAGCCTCGTCCATGATCCAGGGACCTGGACAATCTTTCAGATGTCGATCATAGGCGCGAACGAAAACGATCAAAATAAGGATGCAAATTGTCGCGCCCAGCAATGCAATCAGATACGTCATTTACGCCTACCCTAACGCGGGCCCCTGAAAAATCGGGGCGGCTAAACATTCGTCGTGAATCAATGTGTTCTAGGTGACGTTGGCTAAGCTCTCAAGAGTTGCGACAAGTTAACCTAACCGCACATGGTTATTTCGATCACGCCGCGCACATCGTCCGGCAAACAGGCCACGCGCGAGAGTCCACCATCACGACGGCGACCGACTTCGTCCCGCTCCTGTTGCCGCGGGAGTATAGGGCGCGTAGAGACGATATCTTGCCGATCGCTTGCGCGAGCGCCACGCCCTCGCACCATAGCCGCAAGCAAAACCGCCGGCGAAGATCGAACCCAAAACCACAATTGCCAACATTTGAACGTCCCATTTTTCCGGCGCGTTCCTCCCATTGCATTTCATCTTGTCGTTGTGACGACTTCAAGATCGGCGCCGCTGAAAGTTTTGTCAGGCGATGATGAAGTTTGTGCAAGAGCTGATCGAAGTTTGGTCGTCGCCCGACGGCCGGGGACCCGGAAAGACCAAAACGTCTCACTGTTGAAGTTAAATCCGGCCGGATGTTAATCCGAGTTCACGCCGACGGCCCCAGTCGATGCAGCCTTCAGAATCGCCGGTCGATAAGTTCGGCTTCGAACCACTCAAAACGCGGCGACGGCCGCTGCTGATCAGCATTGAAATCTCCGTGATAATACGGAGCCACGAAGTCCGGATTAGACGCGTTAAGGTTGAGCGGTTAGCTTAATCCGCGTTGTTTGTTGCGAAGTCTCACCGATCGCTTATCCCATCGTCTCACCGGGCTCCCCCAAGCTCGGCCCCACCCAAGCAAAGCCGTCGAGCGACATGGGTCCGCTTGGCGGCTTTGTCTTTGTCTCGACGAGAGGATGATTTCGGTTATGGCGCGCAAGCCCTGGTCGTTCAAGGAAGACCGCCGGCTGATGGAGTTGGCCAAGTCTTCGGCTTCATTGGAGGAGGCGGCGAAACAGCTCGGACGATCGCCCGATGCGATCAAGCGCATGGCCTTGCGCCTTGGTCTTTCGTTGAAAACGAAGGCGAGGAAAAAGGCCTAGGCGTGCGGCGGTGTTTCGCCAACGACGTCATGGATGACCGCGGGCGCGCGATCTCCGATTCTGACGAAGAACGAATGCGACGTGTTGCTGATCGGACTGGAGCCAGGACTCAAGCCAAGGTGAGACCACCGTCCGCTCGAAAGCCTCGAATCCAGCTGCATGAAATAAATGCGCTCTAACCCTGTTCGCCAGGGAACCGAACCAGCGCGCTCGCGTTGACCTCAACTGCATCGCGAGGTCTGGCCGTGGCACATCTTGCCATTTCCGTCGTTCTGGTCTGGTTAGCTATCAATATCGCCTTCGTGGTTTTGCGCTTGCGAGCCACCCGGCCACAGCATGGTGGCAGCACCCGGCAGACTTCCATCGCGCCCTACAATCCCGCACCCGCTTCCCTCCGCCATCGAATGGGCCGCCAGAACTTGGGAGCGGAAGGTTAAGAGGCATTTTTCGATAGGGCCCCCGGTCCGGGGCAGACGGGTTTCTCGCCTGCCCACCCCCCAAAGGCCGGTTCCACATGCCTCGTCCCGCCATTAAACCCTATCTTAGCGCGTCCTGACTAGGATGGGCCGACGCTTCCCTCTGTTCCGCCGGGCCGAATGAGATTGCAGCGACCGACTTTCGCATTTGCGGCGCTCGTGCTCGCGAGCATGGCCGCGTTCGGCGTGGCCGGCCATTTTGCGGCGACTTCGTTCATTCGATACCAGCAGACCCATCAGCTCGACGAATTGACGGAAGTCGTTCTGCGTCGCGCCGAATTTGCGGTCGATTTTGCCGGCGCGAGCCTGGGCGAACTCGCGCGGCGCGATCTTGCCGATTGCGGGCCCGCGACGCTGCAGGCGATCCGGCTCCACGTCTACCAGCGTTCCGCAATCAAGGATGTGCGCCTCGTCAACCCTGATGGCTCGGTGATCTGTTCGGCCTATTCCGAAACGCTCGAATTCGACAAGGGATGGATCGACCGCCGCGATATGCTTCCCTCGCACGACAAGAGCCTCTCGCTCTTCCGTGTTGAGCAATTCGGCGGGGATGCTCTGGGCGTACTCAAAGACGTCAACGGCAATGCCGCACTGGTCGCCATTCTTGGCGTCAACGCCAGCCTGTTCGACATCATGCCCGCCGAGTTGCGCGCCCATAGCGAAGTGATCCTCGCCTTGAGCAACGGCGAGAAACTTGGCGAATTCCTGCTCGATCCCGACAAAGCCTTGCAGGCCCCGATCGATCTCGACAAAAATTCCGCTCGATTCCCTCTCCATGCGACCATCCGCCTCGAACGCGGCATCCTCTCGACGTGGAACAGCGAGGCCTACTGGCCGGCGTTGGCCGTAGCGTTTGCAATCGGCGCGCTTTTCGGCGGGCTTTTGGCGCGGAGCCGCCGCATGGAAGGGCCCGTCGCCGATCTCGATCGCGGGCTGGCCGCGAACGAATTCAAGCCGTACTACCAGCCAATCTTCGAGCTCAAGACCGGTCGGATCCGGGGCTGCGAGGTATTGGCTCGGTGGCTACTCAAAGACGGATCGGTCGTGCCTCCGATGAACTTCATCCCGCTCGCGGAATCCAGCGGCCGCATCGAGGTCATGACCTGGCAGATCCTGCGATCGGCGCTATCGGATCTGCAACCGTTGCTGAAAGCGAACAAGGATTTTAAGCTCTCCCTCAACGTCGTGCCAAAGCATCTCTTGAGTGCAGGCTTCATTGAAACGCTCCGCCGCACAGTCATGGCGGCGCACGTCTCCGCGCGCCAGATCGTCATCGAGGTGACCGAGCGCGACGAGCTCGACGATCTCGCACGCGCCGCAGCTGTCGTCAGCGAACTCAGGGACTACGGGTTTCGCGTCGCCATTGATGATGTCGGCGTCGGTCATAGCGGGCTATCTCGGCTCAAGGGCCTGGGCGCCAATACAATCAAGATCGACAAATTTTTCGTCGACACGATCACCGTGGACGCATCGACTGCCACGATCGTAGAGATGCTGGTCGCACTTGCGAAGGACCTCCAAATGACGGTGGTCGCGGAAGGCATCGAGACGGAAGAGCAGGTCCAGGCGCTTATTTCATCCGGCGTAGAGGAGGGGCAGGGCTATCTGGTCTCCGCCCCACTGCCCTTCCCGCGATTCAGCGAGTTGGTCGAGTCACGCTGCTTGCCGCAGAGCGCTAAATTGCCGACCGACGCGGTGTTGGTGGCCTGACTGGATTGAGCCGTTAACCCGAGACGGCAAGACGCTCCGCACCGGGCGCCCTGCTCAATCAGCCTTAACGATACTCTCATCTTTCAACGCGGCCCGGCTCCCATCCAGCTATGGTCGTCCAATGCGCCGCAACCACCTTATCGCAGCCGCTGGAATCTGCTTCGCGCTCATCGTCTATGCCACGCTTGCGAGACTGGCGGGGAGACCCGTACTTATCGGTCATCACGAGGCTTATTGGGTCGTCGTGATCGAACGCTTCAGCGCCTACGGGTTGCTGGGATTTCTCTTGTCCTTCCTGTTGCCCGGTCGGCTCACCTTCGCCTGCTCGCTTGTCGTGGCCGTCGCGATGGGGCTCGAAATCCTGCAAGCAATGACGCCCGATCGTGATCCGGGTTTCCTGGACGTGCTGCAAAAAGCAGCAGGCGGGACCGTCGGGGTCCTCCTCGCTCAAACAATCCTGGCCTTCTTACCGAGGCCTCCCTCCTGAGCAGATGCATGGCCTGCACGTCTGCATTGGGAAGCTGCCGTCGCTATTTCGTCATTTGTCCGCGTAGTTCACCGCCCGGGTTCGCGGCCGTATGAATGTTCGCGTACCATTTCCCGGCCAGCAGATCCGCAGCCTGAGCTTCGGTGAGCGTTGCGCTCCCCTGAATCGGACTTTGCACCGTCTTGAACGGCAGCACGATGCCGGCGTTCTTGCCGGGCTCCACGGGGCCATGGAAATGTGCCCCCATGACTGCCCCGGTCAAGCCGGAAAAGCTGACCGTATAGGTGAGGGTCTTCGCCTCGGTATCGTAGGTCGCCTCGGCCTTGCCTGTTCCGGGCGAGTTGTTCGGAGGCACTTCATTGCTGCCTTTTAAATCGGCCTGCAACTTCACAAGCTCTGCGTTTGCCGTTGCGGCTGTCATGATGATCAGCCCGCCCAGCATCGCCGCTCCCAACAGTGTCGCGTAGCCTCGATCGCTGTCGTTCCTCATGGCATCCTCCTGCAGGCTCTGCGGCCCGCTGCGGTTAACCCGGCCTGCAATGGAAATTCCGGATGGAGATTTATGCCTGATTCGGAACAATTATCGCGAGAATCTCGGCTCCTCGCGCCCGGAGCGTGATCGATGCGTGCGCGGGCTAAGCCGACCGGCGCCGGCCCTGGAACTGGTTCGGCGACAGGAGTTCTGCCATCTGCCGATGGGTGGCCTGGAGCGCCTCGATGGCGCCGTCCAGATCAAAACCGGCGTCCCGGACAGATGCGAAAAATTTAGCCGTCAGCGCCAGATCGAGCTTAACGCGGGTTGCGCCATCGCGGCTTTTGCGGCGGTCAAGTGACAAATGGATGGCCCGCACTCTGGCCTCGGCAGGCGTGCAGCCACTAAGCCCGGCGAGTTCGTCATAAGTCATCCAGATCTGTGCCATGTTTCCGTCACTCCTTTACTCGGCATCAGCTTATTTTTCGTGCTTAAAGCTTCGGTTGCCGCGATGCGCGCGCCCACCGTTTCGCAGCGATAGAGTCAATGCGAGCTAAACGAAGAAGGACGATCGTGCCGAGCCCCCGGTGGGTTGCATACAGCGAAGATCGATCTATGCTCACCGGATCGATCAACTGTCGAACTGAGGCAATCACATTGGGACAGATCACTTCGGAAGCCCTCTCCTTGAGTGATGTCCTGTCCCATGGCGCCACTCGACATGTCCCCGCCTTCGGCAAGCGTTTCGAATGGTTGACGCTTGCGGTGCTCGTGCTGTGTGCCGATTTGGTGCTGGCCACGGGCGCATCGATGATCGTTGATTTCACCTCGAGGTAAGCTGACATGACCGACCGACCGACTGTCCTCATTACGGGAGGCGCGGGCTATATCGGCTCGCATGCCTGCCGCGCCCTGACCGCGGCCGGCTATCAGCCCGTCGTTTATGACAATCTGTCGACAGGTCATCGCGGCTTCGTCGCCGGCCCGCTGGTAACGGGCGATCTGCTCGACGGCGCCACGCTGGCGCGCGCCTTCGCCGAGCACAAAATCACGGCGGTCATGCATTTCGCGGCGGCGAGCCTCGTCGGCGAGTCCATGACCGACCCGCAAAAGTACTACGTCAACAATGTGCAGGGCACGCTGTCGCTATTGCAGGCGATGCGCAATGCGGGTTGCCATCGTATCGTGTTCTCCTCGACCGGCGCCGTCTACGGCAATGCCGATTCCAAGGAACTGCCGGAAGACTTCCCCTGCGCGCCGATCAACCCCTATGGCGCATCGAAGTGGATGATCGAGCGCATGCTCGCCGATTACCGCGCCGCTTACGGCTTCGGCGCGTTCTGCCTGCGCTATTTCAATGCCAGCGGCGCCGATCCTGCCGGCGGCATCGGCGAATTGCGTGACAATGAAACCCATCTCATTCCGCGCGCCATGATGGCGTTACAGGGCCATGTCGATTTTGCCGTGTTCGGTGAGGACTACGACACGCCCGATGGCACCGCGATCCGCGACTACATCCATGTCACCGATCTCGCCGCAGCGCATGTCGCGGCGCTGAAGCTGCTGGAACAAGGGCATGCCGGCGGGAGCTTCAATCTGGGCACCGGCTCCGGCTTTTCGGTGCGGGAAATTCTGACTGCCATCAGGCAGGAGACCGGGCGCGAGGTGCCCCACACCGTCAAACCGCGCCGCGCCGGCGATCCCACCTATCTGGTCGCCGATCCCTCCGCAGCGCGAAAAGTGCTGAATTTCGTGCCGCGACATTCGGATCTGCCGACCGTGATCCGCACCGCCTGGGCCTGGCACCAGAGGGCTCATCCGCTTAAGCAGCCCTGACGACATCGTCGAAGTCGATCAGGCGGGATGAGACGTGGCCTTATGGTCTATTCCGTTCTGAGCCGAGCGATCCCGGCGCAAACGGATGGCGCGATCGCGAGCGGCCGTCGAGCCCCTTGGGCAGCTTGTCTGCGTTGAGCTTCACGACCGCACCTCTGGCCTCAACGGCGGGCACCTCGTCCTGGCTGTAGATCAGCGTCGCCTCGAAGGTCACATCGGGCGCCTGCTCGGCCGTTCCGGAACAAGTCGCCATCGCGCCGCTGCACACGCCCGAGAGCTTGACCTCGACTTCGTCGAGCCCGAACACGGTCGGCGGCCCCTCGGCATGTCGCCGCGTGGTCAGAACCGCCGTGAAGCGCTGCTCGTCGATTCGGTAAGAGCCGCCATACGTGAAGAAGCTGTCGCTGCCGGAGATTCGTCCCTCCGCCAGATGCACGACGCCCGTGCCCTGACCGCGCGGGGTCCTGAACCAGGCCGCATATTTGCCGTCTCTCAGCATGAAAACATCCACCGTAAAACTCAAACGTATTTGCAACCAACTCTGGGGCGCGACAATGACCCGCGCGGGGAGCATTCCGCCACGGTTAACGCCCTGCAAAGCGAGCCAGTCAAATTGCTGCCGACGCGCAGCGACGCGGGCGGGCGCACGCTCCCCCGTGCAGCGGGCAAGAAAGATGGAGCTCGTTGCATACCGCGCTAAAAACGATCGGCGTGCCGACCTCGTTTGGCAGCACGCATATAACCGCTATCAACTCCAGCCAGCTCGTGACAGCTAGCCTTCCTGTCGCGCTGGGAGGAAGTGGTCGAGATCGCCGACGGTCAGCAGGCGACGCCGTATCAGAAGACCGAGGCCACGCTCGCGCCCATTATTGATATAGAGAGTGCAGCGGAGGGCTACCCGGTCGAGGCCGTCCCAGCCGAATGAAATTATCCATCCGGTCGCCGGTTTGAACCTCTTCCTGATAGAGTGCACCAATAGCTGAGAGTGATTCCGGTCACACTTACCTGGGCGTTTCGCTGCTAAGCATCGGGCCTGGACGGGGACCGGGCAAGTATCGGTCGAATTGGATGAGAATTCCCATGAAAAGCCTGATCGGCGCTGTTGTCGGCGCGTGCTGTCTTGCTGCCCCCGCTTTGGCGGAGACCCCGGCCGCCATCGTCGAGGAGGTGCAAGGCAAGGTCGACGGTGTCGCGTTCATGGATTATGTGGCGCCGGGCAAGATCATCAAGCTGGGGCCCAAGGCAACCATTACGCTCAGCTATCTCAAATCGTGCCAGCGCGAGACCATCAGCGAAGGCGTCGTCATGGTCGGCACCGAGCAGAGCACCGTGCAACTCGGCGAGGTCAAGCGTGAAAAGGTGCCCTGCGATACCAACGCGGCAAAACTATCGGAGCGCGAGGCGAACCAGAGTGCCGCGACGACCTTCCGCACCATGCGGTCGGACGCCAAGGGCAACGCTCCGGCCAAGCTGCCGACGCTCTACGGCGTCGCGCCGTTGGTGCAGGCCAAGAGCGGCAGCACCCTGGTGATCGAACGTACCGATGGCAAGGAGCCCACGATCAGCGTTCCCCTCAAGAGCGAGACGATGGTCGGAGGCAAGTTCTATGACTTCGCCAAGGCCGGGAAGTCGCTGACGCCGGGCGGCAGCTATCTCGCCATCCTCGGCACCAAGCGTTACGCCTTCCAGGTCGATCCCAGCGCCACGTCGTCGCCAACGCCGATCGTCGGGCGCCTGCTGCGGCTCGAATAGGCAGCTAGCGGCGGGGCGATGCGGCGGATCGGCAGACGGGACATCGTTGCAGCGATCCTGATTGCGCTTCTTGCAGGCGCCGTCGTGACGTCTCCACCGTTCCAGACGCTGCAGGGCCTGTCGCTCGATATCCTCACGGCACTGCGCAGCAAGTTCGTCGGCGACCAACGCGATCCCGCGACATCCCCGGTCGTCGTCGTGGCCATCGACGGCGAGACCTACGACACTCCGCCGTTCAAGGGATCGCCAACGCAGACCTGGACGCGCGAGATCGGCCGGGTTCTCGGCAGCATCGACGACGGCGGCGCCCGGGCGATCGGCTTCGACGTCATCTTCCCGAGCTCGATCGAGCAGTCTGAGATTCCCTTCGGCGACGCGTCGCTGGGCACGCGACTCAAGGGATTCGATCGGGACTATCTCATCGCCCTGCGGAAGCTTTCCGACAGCGGCAAGCTGGTGCTCGGCGAGATCCTGAGCAACGACCATCAGGAAAGGCCCGACCGCGCGCAGCAATTGGTGGTGAGAAACAATATCCGCGCCCTCAACGTCCATACCGACACCGACGACGTGATCCGGCGGATGCCGCTGAGCTTCTCGATCGACGGCAAGCCGGTCCCCGCGATGGCGGTCGAGCTCGCCGCGCGCGCGCTCGCTGTAAAGCCCGAGATTGCACCGTCCGGAGCGACCGAATTGTCCGGTTATGCAATTCCGAGTGCGGTACCGAATACACTGGCGCTCAATTTTCGAGGACTGGGCCGCGACATTCCGACTTTCTCCTTCGCCGATCTGCGAGCCTGCGTCGAAAAAGGCGACCGCGATTTCTTCCGTCGCGCCTTCGGCGGCAAAGTCGTGCTGCTCGGCACCGCCCTGAATTTCGATGATCGCAAGCTCACCTCGATGCGACTGTCCGGCGGATATGACGGAACGCCGGGTCCACGATGCGCCCAGCCTGCCCCGGCGAGCACCGTACAAAAGGCCCGCAGCGACATCGCCGGTGTCTTCGTTCATGCCAACGCGGTGCGAAATCTGATCGAACGCGATGCGGTGACCGAGCTCGGCTTTCCACTGCGGAGCATTCTCACCATCGTGTTCGCAGCGATCGTGGCCTGCGCGGCCTGCGTGCTCGCACCGGGTGCCGCACTGATCGCCTGGTTTGGCCTCACCGCCGTATACGCCGCTGTGGCCGTCGGTGCATTCGTCCATGCCTTGGCGCTGCCGCTGACCGAGCCGGCACTCGCAAGCCTTGCCGCACTCGCGATGATGATCGGCTACCGTTTCGTGCTGGCCGATCGTGACGAGCGTTTCCTGCGCAAGAGCTTTGCGTTCTATCTCGCCCCCGAAGTGATCGAGACGATGGTGGCCTCCGGCAAGATGCCGGCGCTCGGCGGCGAAATGCGCAACGTCACGATGTTCTTCTCCGACCTGAGCGGCTTCTCCTCCATCGCCGAGACGATGACGCCGGGCGAACTGGTGACGCTGATGAACGAATATCTGTCGGCCATGACCGACATCATCGAGAGCCATGGCGGCTATGTCGACAAATATATCGGCGATTCCATCGTCGCCATGTTCGGTGCGCCCGCCGACGATCCCGCGCATGCGCGCCACGCCGTCCATGCCGCGCTGAAATGTCACGCAAAGCTGGCGGAGCTTAATGCCGCCAGCGCCGCTTTCGCCGGCCGCGGCCTGTCGCACCGCATCGGGCTCAACAGCGGCGAGGCCGTGGTCGGCAATATCGGCTCCCGCCGCCGCTTCAACTACACCGTGATGAGCGACACCGTGAACGTCGCCTCGCGGCTCGAAGGCGCCAACAAATATTATGGCACCACCATCATGGCCTCAGAAACGACTGTCGCGCAGACAGGCAATACTTTCACCTGGCGCGAGCTCGACGCCATCAAAGTGATAGGACGCGGCGAGGCGATCAAAGTGTTCGAGCCCCTCGCGGAGAAGGGCACGGAGAGTGCCGGGCAGGCGAAGATTGCCGCCGCGTATGCGGAAGGGCTGGCGTGCTGGCGGGCAAGGGAGTTTGCGAAGGCGGCTGATGCGTTCGGGCGAACGGCGGAAATGGATCCGGCGTCAGCGCTTTTTGACAAGCGCGCGACTGCGCTCGCTACAAATCCACCGGGGTCGGATTGGACTCCGGTGAACATCCTAGAAGGAAAGTAGCGCAGCGTCGCACCGCTTTCGGGTTCACTCCACGCTAGAACGGCAACCCCACATAATTCTCCGCCAGCAGACGCTGCGCCGTCTCGGACGACAGCAGATACTCCAGCTCCGTCTGCTGAAGCCTGTTTTCATACTCGGAACGGTCGGGGAAGCGATGCAGCAGCATCGTCATCCACCACGAGAAGCGTTGCGCCTTCCAGATCCGCGCCAGTGCGTTGGCGGAATAGCCCTGAAGCCCGGAATCATCGTCGTTCTGATAGTGCGCGAGCATGGCGTGGTAGAGATAATAGATGTCGGAGGCAGCGCTGTTCAGCCCGCGCGCGCCCGTCGGCGGCACGATGTGGGCGGCATCGCCGGCGAGAAACAGGCGGCCGTAGCTCATCGGCTCGGCGACGAAGCTGCGCAACGGCGCGATGCTCTTTTCGATGGACGGTCCCGTGATCAGGCGGCCGCCGACCTCGTCCGGCAGACGACGCTTCAGCTCGGCCCAGAACGCATCGTCGCTCCAGTCCTCCACCTTGTCGGTGAGCGGCACCTGGACGTAGTAGCGGCTCAGCACTTGCGACCGCAAGGAACACAACGCGAAGCCGCGCTCATGCTTCACATAGATCAGCTCCGGCGACACCGGTTTCGTACGCGACAGCACGCCGAGCCAGCCGAACGGATAGATCTTCTCGTATTCCCGCAGCACGTCCTTCGGGATCGACTTGCGACTGACGCCGTGAAAGCCGTCGGCGCCGACGATATAATCGCAATCGACTCGGACGGTCTCGCCATTCGAACGATAGGTCACGTAAGGCCGGTCGGAGGTCAGGTCATGCGGCGTCACGTCCTCGGCATTGTGCACGACGTTGCCGCCGAGGCGGTCGCGCGCCTCGTAGAGGTCGCGCGTCAGCTCGGTCTGGCCGTAGACCAGCACCGAATTGCCGTCGGAATGCTTGTGGAGGTCGATCTGGGAGAGCACCCCATCATGGGCGATCTCGAATCCCTTGTGGATCTCACCCTCGCGGTCCATCCGCTCGCCGCACTGAGCCTCGCGCATCAGCCTGGCGAAGCCGTGTTCGAGCACGCCGGCACGGATCCGGGCAAGCACGTGGTCGCGGCTGGATTTTTCCAGCACGACCGTGTCGATACCCTTGAGGTGCAGGAGCTGGGACAACAGCAGCCCGGACGGCCCGCCGCCGATGATACAGACCTGAACTTTCATTTTTGCGTCCTCCTCGGCACTTTCTTGCAGATTCAGCGCCGCTGACCGATGGAGGCTTTCGTCTTTGTCTTGTACTATTCGAACATGAGACGCGCAGCCCCCGCCCCGGCGATCCGGGTCTACAATTTGTTCGGCGAGTCCGGCGATCTGCCCGATGTCGTGCATTGCGAGACGATTGCCTCGCGCTCGGTGCTGCACGACTGGACGCTGGCCGTGCACCGCCATGCCCGGCTGCACCAGGTGCTGCTGATCGAGCGCGGCGGCGGCGAAGCCACGCTCGACGGGCGCGTGGTGCAGCTGAAGCCGATGCAGATCGTCAACGTGCCTGTCGGCCACGTCCATGGCTTCCGTTTCGTGCCTGATACCCAGGGCTGGGTGCTGACCATCGCCGCGGAAATATTGGACGAAGCGCTGCTCGCCTCTGAAGGCCTGCGAAGTGCCTTGTCGCGCTCGGCCGTGATACGCGGCACGCCGCAGATCCGGACCACCATGAAGCAGATCTTTGCCGAACACGCCGCGCGCGATTTCGGCCGAGCGCATGTGCTGCGTGCACTGTCGGCGGCGATGATCGGGCTGGTGGCCCGCGCGCTCACTGGCGAGAGCGGTGGCAACGGCACGGCTGAAAGCGGACTATTCCGCCGCTTTGAGGCGCTGCTGGAACAGCATCATCTGGAACGCTGGAGCGTCGCGGACTATGCGGGCGCGCTGTCGATCACGCCGACCCATCTCAACCGGGTGACGCGGACGGCAACCGGCGACACCGCCTCGCACCTGATCCTCAACCGGCTGATCCGCGAGGCGCGGCGCAACCTCGTCTATACCAATTTGCCGGTCTCGACGATCGCCTATGCGCTTGGCTTCGAGGACCCCGCCTATTTCAGCCGGGTCTATGCCGCCGCCACGGGCGTGTCGCCGCGCGCCTTTCGCGCGCAGCTCCACGGCGAGGAAGGCTGACACATCGGCCGATCGATCAGGCGCGCCTGTGGTCGAAGGCCACGCTGGGAACCGCAATGGCCTTTGTTGCCAGCGCTGCCACTTAACCTTCGTATATGGGGCCCTATCCTTTGGATAGGCGCCCTTTACCTCAGTACAATTGAGTAGGGAATGCGCGCGCCTTAGCCTGGCTGCATTCGGCGCCCTGGCGCCGGTGGGCATTGTATCCTCCCTAACCTGGGCGCAAGACGGCCGCCCCTGTCCGGTCGTCTGCGCTGCTTTTTCGGCAAGCCATCGGTGGCTTCAATGTTTTTCCGGCCGACACACCGCCCCCGGCGGTTGGACCGGCCACCTTTCGCGTACAACTGGAGATTTGTGCATAATGTCTTCGATTGAGAAGATCGCACTCTTTATCGATGGCTCCAATCTCCATGCCACCTCCAAGGCGCTCGGCTTCGACATCGACTACAGGCGACTGCTCGGCGAATTCCAAAGCCGAGGTGCGCTGTTGCGGGCCTTCTACTACACGACCGTCGTCGAGGATCAGGAGTATTCGTCAATCCGTCCGTTGATCGATTGGCTCGACTATAACGGATACACCGTCGTCACGAAACTCACGAAGGAATTCGTCGACGCCATCACCGGCCGCCGCAAGGTGAAGGGCAGCATGGATGTCGACCTCGCCGTAAATGCGATGGAACTCGCCGAGCACGTCGATCAGATCGTGTTGTTCTCGGGCGATGGGAATTTTCGTTCGCTGGTGGAAGCCCTGCAACGCCTCGGTGTCCGCGTGACGGTCGTCTCCACACTCTCCACTCAGCCAGCCATGGTCGCCGACGAGCTGCGCCGACAGGCGGACATATTCATCGATTTGGCAGAACTGCAACCAAAAGTGGGGCGCGATCCGGCCAATCGGCCGGGATCGCGCGAGATGCGTCAGTCACCGCAATTCCGCGCGCGCGTAGCGATCGATCGCGGCGACCAGGTGGAGTGAACCTTCGGGCGGCGGCTCTCACACGTCGAAGAACACCGTCTCTTCCGGCCCCTGCAAATTGATCGTGAAGGCATACACGATCTTGCCGCCACGCTCGCTGCGCTTTGCGATCAGCGTCGAACGTCGCATCGGCTGTTCGATCAGGCTGAGCACGGGGTCGGCGGCGTTGGCGGCCTCTTCGTCCGAAAAATAGAGGCGCGTGTTGAGACCGATGTTGATACCGCGCGCGACGGTCCAGACATTGATGTGCGGCGCGCCTTTGCGGCCGGTCTTGTCGATGATCGCGCCCGGCTTGATGGTCTCGAAGGTGACGAGACCGCTCTCGAAGTCGGAGCCGGCGCGACCCCAGCCGCGAAATTCCTCGTCAAGCGGGCCGGTCGACCGATCGGCCGGATGGTTGTAGCGGCCGGCCGCGTTCGCCTGCCAGATCTCCAGCAGCACGTCACGCAGCGGCGTGCCGCTGCCGTCGATCACCTTGCCCTCCAGCGTGATGCGTTCGCCTTGCGTGTTCGGCGTCACCAGCACATTGGAGAAGTTCTTCTCGAAAATGTCGAATCCGGCCATGGCCGGGATCAACCCGATATGCACGTAGGGCCCGGCCGTCTGCGAGGCGGTTTCCTTGAGGTAGTTGAGCGGCTGCGGCATGGACCTAGTTCCCTGCGGTGCGATTTTCAAAGTAAGTGGAGCGCCGGCCGCGCAAGACGATGTCGAAGCGGTAGGCGAGCGAGTCGAACGGGGTCGATGCATTGAGGTCGAGCGGCGCGACCAGGCGCTCCAGCGCATCCTTGTCCGGGATCGTCGTCAGGATCGGGCAGGCCGGGATCAGGGGATCGCCCTCAAAGTACATCTGGGTGATCAGACGCTGTGCGAAGCCCGAGCCGAACACCGAGAAGTGGATGTGAGCGGGACGCCAGCTGTTGACGTAGTTGCGCCACGGATAGGGCCCCGGCTTCACCGTGCGGAAATAATAATAGCCGGTGTCGTCGGTCAGCGCGCGACCGCAACCGCCGAAATTCGGATCGATCGGCGCCAGATACGTGTCCTTCTTGTGCCGGTAGCGGCCGCCGGCATTGGCCTGCCAGAACTCGACCAGCGTGTCCGGCACGCCGCGGCCCGTCTCGTCCAGCACGCGGCCGTGGACGATGATGCGCTCGCCGACGGGATCGCCGTCCTTGGCGTAGTTGCGGATCAAATCATTGTCGAGCGGGCCGAGGTCGTTGTGACCGAATACCGGCCCCGTGATCTCCGAGACCGAGGTCTCAAGCGACAGCAGCGCCTGGCGCGGCGAGCGCAGCACCGAGGATTTGTAGCCTGGCGCGTGCGCCGGCGGATGCATGGAACGGTCGCGCTGGAAGAAGCCACCGTCACCGAGCGGAGGCGTGAACGGCTCGGGGCGGTTGAGGCGGGGATCCCGCAAGGCTGGCGCCTGGGCATGCATCGGCGTTGTCTCTCCCTCTGGCGCCCGTTGGGGCGCACGATTTATCGGGAGATGATGGCGCGAGCTATTCTCAAGATAAATAGATCGATTATAATGAATTCCATGAAAAAAATCGATCATTTGGCGCTCGATGGCCACGCGCTGGAGCTGTTCCTGGCGGTGCTGGAAGAGGGCTCGGTGACGGCGGCCGCAACGCGGCTCGGCCTGACGCAATCCGCGGTCAGCCACGCCCTCAACAAGCTGCGGCGGATCGTCGGCGATCCGCTGTTTGCCAAATCCGGCCGCGGCATTGTGGCCACGGCGCACGCCCAGGCGCTCGCGGCAAAGGCGCGAGCACTGATCGACGAGATGCGGAGCTTTGCCGGCGGCGTCACGTTCGAGCCGGCGAGCGCGCAGCTTTCGCTGACAATCGCCGCGAACGACTTCCAGCGCGACCTGCTGCTGCCGCGGTTCTTCGATCATGTCGCCGCGCAAGTGAGGAGCCTGAACCTGCGCGTGATCCCCTCGCAGTCGCCGTCGCCAGCGATGCTTCGGGAAAACCGCTGCGACCTGCTGATCACGCCGCTGCCGCCGTCCGGCATCGACATCGTGCAGAAGCGCCTGCTGCAAGACCATTACGTTTGTTACTACGACCCCAAAGCGCGTGCCGCGCCGGCTACGCGCGGCGCCTATCTCGCGGCGCGTCACATCACGGTGGTCTACACTGACAATGAGCGCCTCGACTTCGATCGTCGGCTTGCAGCCAACGGCTTCCACCGCGACATCGCGATCTCCGTGCCGAGCTTCTCCGGCGTGCCGTCCTTCCTGCGTGGCTCGCAAATGCTGGCGAGCATGCCGAGCCTGCTGGCGCCCGGCGTGATGCACGGCTTCGCGCAGGTGCGGATACCGCTGGCCTCGCGCACGCGAACCCTGGCCGAGCTGCCGATGTTCATGGTCTGGCACCAGCGCTATCAGAAAGATCCGGCCCACCGCTGGCTCAGGAACCAGCTCGAGATCATCGCGGCGACGGCCGCGGGCCGCTGAACGCGCCGGCTGTGACGCATAAGCCACACCCAAGTCCTGTGTGATTCCGCAAGGAAAACGCCGCCTTGCGCGCGAACCAGCAGTTGCACGAAGAAAATACGGGCTGAAATCGTAAAATTGAAGCACAGTGCAACCTACGGGTCGTCCTGGCGAAAGCCAGGGCCATACCGCGTGACCTTTCGATAAGAATCCCCCCGCGGTGACAGACTGGATTGCTTCGCTGCGCTCGCAATGACGGAGCAAGGGCGAGCATCCCCTTCTCCAACTCGCATTTCAAATCGCAGACACGCCTTCGCGTCCTCGCGGCGCAATATTGTGAAATGGGATTGACGGCGTGGCGGGGTGTTTTACGCGACGGGACGATGGGCCGATTGACAACACACTCACATCTCCGGACGCGCTGCAGCGTAAAACGCTGCTACGCAGGGCCGGGACCCAGGGGCGACACGGCGTAACGCCAAGATATGCGCCCCGGCTCTGCAGCGCACCGCTGCACCGGATGATGCTTCGCATCGCCGGGGAAGCGCTGCGCTGCATCCGGGGCACGAGACCTTGCTACGCCACCGCAGCATCCGGCACGCGGGCGGCTTCCATCGGCTGCTTGCCGCGGATGAGGTCCGAGGCGCGGTCAGCGATCATCATGGTCGACGCATTCAAATTCGCCGAGATCATGCGCGGCATCACGGAGGCATCGATGACGCGGAGGCCTTCCAACCCGTGAACGCGGAGCTGGTCGTCGACCACCGCCCAGGTCGAATCCGCCGGGCCCATGCGGCAGGTGCAGCCGGGGTGGAAGGTGGTGGTGCCACGTTCGGTGGCGGCGGCCAAAAACTCGTCGTCGGTATTGATGTTGGGTCCCGGGAAATCCTCGTAGGCGTAATAGGGCGACAGCGGCGCGCTCTTCAAAAGCCTGCGCGCGAGCTTCATGCCGCCGACGATGACGCGACGGTCGAGCTCGGCGTCGAGATAATTGGTCTGGATGATCGGCGGCGCGAACGGATCAGACGAACGGATGCGGACATATCCGCGGCTCTCGGGGCGCTGCTGCCAGGAGGCCACCGTCATGCCGGGCTCGTCCTCAAGCTGGCCCTGCACGCCTTCCTTGTAGCTCGCCGGTGTGAAGGTGAGCTGGAGATCGGACGAATCCGCACTCTCGCCGGAGTGCCAGAAGCAATAGACCATGGTCGGCGACAGCGAGAGCAGGCCGCCGCGCGTGGTGGCCCATTTCAGCGCTTCGACCCAGAGCGACAAACCACGGCGGAGCTCGTTGATGGTCCTGATGTCTTTGACGCGCGCGACCGTGCGCGGCGCGTAGTGATCTTGCAGGCCCTCGCCGACCGGGAGCGCGTGACGCACGGCGATGCCGTGGGCCTGCAACAGATCCGGTGAGCCGATGCCGGATAACTGCAACAGCTGCGGCGAATTATAGGTGCCGCCGGACAGGATCACTTCCTTGTTGGCGCGAACCTCGACCGGCGTGCGGCCAGAGCCGCCCTTCATGTAGCGCACGCCGACGGCGCGCTTGCCCTCGAAGATGATCTCCGTGGCGTGCGCGTGAGTGTGGACATGCACGTTCGGCCGCTTCATCGCCGGCTTGAGGAAGGCGGTGGCGCCGGAGACGCGCAAGCCCTTATCGATGGTGCGCTGGCAATAGGAGACGCCTTCCTGCTTCGCGCCGTTGTAATCGGGGTTGCGGGGGATACCGAGCGAGACCGCTCCTTCCATGAAGGCTTCGCAGAGCGGATCGCGCCAGTTCATGGTGGTAACGGTGAGATTGCCGTCGCGGCCGCGGTAAACGTCCTCGCCCTCGCCGACGCGCTTCTCCAGCCGCCGGAAGTAGGGCAGCACGTCGGCATAGCCCCAGCCCCGATTGCCCATCTGCGCCCAGGTGTCGAAATCCATGCGCTGGCCGCGATTGTAGATATGGCCGTTGATCGAGGACGAACCGCCGAGCGTCTTGCCGCGCGGCGCGTAGATGCTGCGCCCGCCGGTCCAGGGCCCGACCTCCTGCTGGTAGGCCCAGTTGATACTCTTCATATGGAAGGTCTTGATGAAGCCCGCCGGCAGATGGATGTAGGGATGCCAGTCGCTCGGGCCCGCCTCGAGCACGCAAACGCTGGTAGCGGGGTCTTCACTCAGCCGGCTGGTGAGCACGCAACCGGCGGAGCCCGCGCCGACGATCACATAATCAAATCTGTCCATGGTGCCTCGGCCGCCTCTAGCGCGGCTTGTCGTTGAGTTGATAATTCAAATGCGTTCGCACCGTCGGCCATTCGGCCGCGGTGATGCTGTAGACCACAGTATCGCGCAGCGTGCCGTTCGGCGCGACCTGGTGGCTGCGCAGGATGCCGTCCTGCTTGGCGCCCAAACGCTCGATGGCGCGGCGGCTCTGGTGATTGAAGAAGTGGGTGCGGAATTCCACCGCGATGCAGTCCAGGGTTTCGAAGGCGTGGGTGAGCAGCAGCAGCTTGCACTGCGTGTTGAGTGGGCCGCGCTGCGCGCTCTTGCCATACCAGGTCGAACCGATCTCCACGCGGCGGTTGGCGGCATCGATGTTCATGTAGGTCGTCATGCCCACGATCTTACCGTTGCTATCGAACACGGTGAAGGGGAGCATCGAGCCCGCGGCCTGAAGACCGAGCCGCCGGTCGATTTCCTTGCCCATGTTGTCCGGCGTCGGAATCGCGGTGTACCAGATGGTGGAGAGCTCACCATCCTTCACGGCCTCGATCAGCCCCTCGCGGTGCTGATGCGACAGCGGCTCCAGACCGGCATGCTGTCCGCGCAGGGTGATGGGATCAGGCCAGGGCATTGCAGGTCTCTCTCTGTTGTCATTGCGAGCGAAGCGAACCAATCCAGGCTGTCAGCTCCTCATCCTGAGGAGCGCGGCACGCGCGTCTCGAAGGATGAAGGCCCTGCTGGTGGCCTCGCCCTTCGAGACGCGCGCGAAGGGCGCGCTCCTCAGGGTGAGGGTCTGCCGGATTGCTTCGCTCCTCGCAATGACGGCTTGGCTCACTTGTTCAGGAAATTCAACGGCAAACCGCCGCGCGGCCAGTCCATGGCGATCAGCTCGCCCTTGCCTGAGAGCGTGATGTAGGCGGTCTTCAGCTCGGGGCCGCCGAAGGCGATGTTGGTGGTGACGCGGTCGCCGGTCGGGACCTGCTCGACCAGGGTGCCATCGGGCGCGATCACCGAGATGCAGCCGGAGACGAGGGTGGCGACGCAGACATTGCCGTTCGCTTCGACCGCCAGCGAGTCGAACATCTGGTAGCCGCCGAGGCCGCAGATCGGTTTGCCCCGCTCGCCGCGATAGATCACGTCGCGCGGCTTCAGCGTGCCGGGCGCGGAGAGCTCGTAGGCCCAGAGCCGGCCCGTCGGCGTCTCCGCGATGTAGACGGTGGCCTCGTCCGGCGACAGGCCGATGCCGTTTGCCGGCAACACGCCGTGGACGATTTCGACAATCTCTTTCATGCCGGGCTTGAGATAGTACATGCCGCCGACGTCCATCTCGCGCGCGCGGCGCTTGCCGAGATCGGAGAACCAGAGGCCGCCCTGCTTGTCGAACACCAGATCGTTCGGCCCACGCAGATCGTGCTCGCCGCAACGCGTCACGACGGTTTCGATCTGGCCCGATTGCAGATCGACACGCTGGATCGAGCCGCCGAGATAATCGTCGGGCTGCGGACCCGGCATGATCATGTTGCGGGTCGGGATCCAGGAAAAACCGCCATTGTTGCAGATGTAGATCTTGCCGTCGGGGCCTAGGGCTGCACCGTTCGGGCCGCCCGGAATCTTCGCGACGATCTCCTTGCGCCCGTCGGGATGGATGCGGGTCAGGCGCTGGCCGCGGATTTCCACCAGCACGACCGAGCCGTCCGGCATCACGACCGGCCCTTCGGGAAATTCGAGGTCGGTGGCGAGAACGCGGACGTTGGACATGTGGGACCCTCCCGGCTGCTTGTTATGACTTGCACGGGATGTCCGGCACGGGCCCCACACGCAAGATTGCCTGCGGTTATGACAAAGTCGCCGGGGCTTGCCAAGCAAGCGGGATGGTATGCCAGCGTTGCGCGCTAATCTCGCACGGGTATCCAAATCTCCAGGCCGCCATTGCCGGTGGCGGGATCGAAGTTCTCGTCGTAGCGCTCGAAATTCGGTGCATCGGCAGCCTTCAGGCCGGAGGCCGGCAGCCACTGATTCCAGATCGCGTTGACGGTACGCCTGATCGAGGCGACGTGGTCGGCGTGGGTGAACACCGCGTAGCGCTGCTCGGGGATACGGATACGGCCGAAGCGGCGCGGCAGCTCGGAGAAATCGGCGACCTCGACGCCGGCGATGTAGTCGAAATTGCCGGCATCGTCGCCGTTGCAGCAGACGCCATAGGCGACGGGTCCAACGCGCGCGGGAATGTCGGCGACCTCCTGGTGGAAGCGCTGCCACAGTCCAGGAATGGCCGCGCCGTTGTCGCAGGAAATGCGCTCGTTGATGCCAGCGACGAGGAAGGCCCTTGTGGTTTCGAAGCGCGGGGCGGCGAGCTTGTCTGCGATGGTTGAGTCCATGAGGATCGGCTCCTGAAGCTTGAGATGGCCGGTGCATTGCGCGGCCCGCACCGCTTCGGGCGTGGTGCCGAACTGGTCGCGGAACGCGCGGGTGAATGCTTCGTGCGAGCCGTAATCCGCCTCCAGCGCCAGCGACAGGATGTCCGGCGCGCCGTTCGCAAGACTGCGCGCCGCTTCGCTCAGCCGCCGCGCGCGCACGTACCGCATCACCGGCAGGCCGGTAGCCGCGGCAAACGCGCGCACGATGTGGAACCGCGACACGCCCGATATCGCAGCGATCTCGTCGAGCGTCATCGGCTCGGCCAGATGGCTCTCGACATACCAGAGCGCGCGCTGGGCTGGGTTCATGGCGTTTCTCTCGTTCGAAGCGCGACCATGATGCACGGAAGTCCGCGGGTTTCGCTTGATCGGCGTTGCGGTCCCGCAGGAGGATAACGCCGGACCAGCCTCTGGCAACGTCCGGGCGTTCATGGCTACACTCGGGTTGTTCTTGAAACCGCTCATAAGAAAGCAGGAGGAACCGTGTCATGAAGATCACCGATGTGCGGCCGCACCATATCCGCATCCCCTATGACGCCGGTGTCGCGAGCTTCCGTCAGGGCGCCTCCGCCATCACCGCCCTCGACATGGTGATCGTCGAGGTCACCACCGACGCCGGGCTGACAGGCTGGGGCGATGCCTTTGCTTATGTCTGCCCCCGCACCACGCGCAGTGCCGTCGAGGAAATGATCGCACCACAGGCCCGCGGGCTGGAAGTTCCCGATGCCGCCGGCATTCCCGCGGTCATGGAGCAGATCCAGCGCAATCTGCATCTGTTCGGGCGTTACGGCATCACCATGTTCGCGATCTCCGGGCTGGACATCGCGCTGTGGGACCTCGCCGCCAAGATCAAGAGCGTGCCGCTGCACCGCCTGCTCGGCGGCACCAGGCGCCCGGCCATTCCGGCCTATGCGAGCCTGTTGCGGATCAGCTCGCCCGACAACATCGCCGCCGAATGCAAGAAGGCGCTGGCGCTCGGCTATGGCGCCATCAAGCTGCACGAGACCACGGCGCCGGCGGTGTTTGCCGCGCGCGCGGCGATCGGGCCCGGCATTCCGCTGATGGTGGACATGAACTGCCCGCTGTCGGGCGAGCAGGCGGTCGCATTCGCCAGGACATGCCGGGACGCGCAGCCGATGTTCCTGGAGGAGCCGGTCTGGCCGCCGGAGGATTTTGCGGCGCTCGCCGAAGTCCGCAGCAAGGGCGGGCTCGGCGTCGCCGCCGGCGAGAACGCCTGCACGGAATATCAATTTCGCCAGATGATGGATGCGGGCGCGGTCAGCCACGCCCAGCCGTCGGTGATCAAGGTCGGCGGCATCACGGAATTTCTGAAAATTGCGGCGCTCGCGGATCGGCTCGGCGTCAAAATCGTTCCGCACTCCCCGTATTTCGGCCCCGGCCTGCTGGCGACCTTGCATCTTTTGGCGGGGCGCGCCGACGGGCTGGTCGAGATGTTTTATCTGAAGCGCGAGGCCTGCCTCTGGGGCGGCCGCGCCGATGTCGATGCCGCCGGCCATGTCGCGGTGCCGACCGGACCGGGACTCGGCTACGAACCCGACCGCAGCGTGATGGAGCGATATCGCGTCGCCTGAGCGCGGCGGCTATTTCGCCGCATCCTTTGGCGGCGGCGCATCCTGTTTCTTCTTCACATCCTCGGCGGTCTTCGCCTGCGCGGCCTGGAGATCGCCGAGCGTCTTCTGCAAACCGGCCACGGTCGTCTTCAACGCATCGATCTGGCGAGCCGCGGCGTCCAGCTTCTGCTGGTGATCGAGGTTCAGCTTGGTGATCGTCTTCTGGAGGAAGTCGACATTGCTCTGGAGGCAGCTGGTGCGGCGCTCCATGGTCTTCTCGACCGTGCAGATCTCGATGCCGGGCACGTCCTGCGCGCGGACCGACACAATCGCCAGCGTGGCGAGTACCATCGCGAAACAAGCGCCGGTGCTTCGAAGCAGCATGCAGGTTCCTCGTCAAATCAATCACGGCAATGTGCGCTTTTTGCACGCAGCCTGTCGAGGCTACCACACTCGCACCGCATTCTCGCGTTGAGCTTGCGGCTGTTCCCTCGGACGGGGAGCGATGATCTGCACGCGGAGGAAATGGGCGCTCCTTTCGCGGCTTTGTTTAGGGGAGTTTTTGATGGCAACGCGCGACAGACGACTGGCGGAATTCGACGGCGCCGGAGAACCGCCGCCTGGCCTTGCAGTCGAAGTGCTGTGCGAGGACCACAGCGGGACTTATCAGCTGCCGTTCGCCTGCCGCTATGTCGAGGGACGCTGGCAGAACCACACGGCTGGTGTCGCAGTCGAAGCTACCGTTATCGGCTGGCGCGTCCCGCGCATGAAGCATTCGGGCGTGGCCTGAGCACTGATTTCTGTCTCAAAATGCAACGGGGCCGCGTCCCGTCTTAACCTTCGGAACGCGGCCCGAACGAATCACGTCCGAATCAGCCGCAGGGCCCCGTACGCGCCTGTTCACGGCTAGATGTCGCAACTGGCCACCAGGCGCACACAATATCTGCGCAGCGCCTGAGCAGGGCCAGCCGGCCACCGGCGTCAAAAGTTAACGGCTTCAATGACATGACGGCTGGGTGCGGCGGCTGGATGCTCGCTCCCAAAACAGGCAGATGGCAGCCGGCCTGCCTAATATTCGACCTCGAGCTCCTCGATCTCGGCCGGCTCATCCCTTGCCGCCGCGATCCATTCCTTCATCTCCGGCATGGCCATGATGGTATCGGCATAGGCCTGCAGTTGCGGCTCGAGCTTGACGTTATAGGTCACGAAGCGCGTCACTACCGGTGCGTACATCGCGTCAGCCATGGTGCGGGTCTCGCCAAACAAGAAGGGCCCGCCCGATTTGTCCAAGCAGTCGCGCCAGATCGCCCAGACGCGATCGATGTCGGCCTGCGCGCGCGACCAGATCTTGAAGCCGGGGAAGTGCCCCTTCAAATTGACCGGCAGCGAGGCGCGCAAGGTGGTGAAGCCGGAATGGATTTCGCCGCAGATCGAGCGGCAATGCGCGCGCTGGAGGCGATCCGCGGGCAACAGCCCTGCATTCGGCATCGCCTCGTTGAGATATTCGCCGATCGCCAGCGTATCCCAGACGACCGCGCCGTCGTGCCGCAGGCACGGCACCAGGATCGATGACGACAACAACAGGATCTCGGCGCGCGCCGACGCGTCGTCCGGCGCGGTGACGATCTCCTCGAAATCGAGCCCGGAAAATTTCGTCAGCAGCCAGCCACGCAGCGACCAGGACGAATAGTTCTTGCTGCTGATGGTCAGTGTCGCCTTCGCCATGTGGCCTTCCCTCACGCCTGTGACTCACGCCTAAGACATGCACCCCGCCCGGACTGCGGGAGTGCGCAGCGCCTGTGCTTCCCGCAAAAAGAGCAGCAAGCGACGTGCCAATCTTGAGGGCGGCCCATCCCGGGTTTGGCTCCGATATTGCATAGCAGCACGGGACAGGTGGGCGTTTCAGTATGATGTCGATGTATTATCAGGCCTTTCAGAACCAAATGGACCTGACGGCGCCGTGGCGGTCGGGCGCTTCGTCCGCGCTCAAATTCCTCAATCTGGTGCCGCAGGGCTTGTCGGATCAGGTCGTCGGCCGGCTGTCGGCCGCGCTGGAGCTGATCTCCCGCTCCACCCTCACCTATCACCGTCCCGCCTACGGCATCGACAGCGTCATGGTCGGCAATCGCGAGGTCGCCGTGACCGAGGAGATCGCTTACGCGACCCCGTTCGGCTCGCTGCTGCGTTTCAAGAAGGAGGGCGTGGGCGAGCAGCCGCGCATGCTGCTGGTGGCGCCGATGTCCGGCCATTTCGCGACGCTGCTGCGCGGCACCGTGAAGACGCTGCTCCAGGACCACGACGTCTACATCACCGACTGGCACAATCCGCGCGACATTCCCCGCAGCGAGGGCCGTTTCGGGCTCGACGACTACACCGAGCATCTCATCGACTTCCTCGGCCAATTGGGCCCGCGCCCGCATATGGTCGCGATCTGCCAGCCCTCGGTCTCGGCGCTCGCGGCCGCCGCGATCATGTGCGAGGGCAACCATCCTTCGCGGCCGGCGACGCTGACGCTGATGGCCGGCCCGATCGACACGCGCATCCAGCCGACCAGGGTCAACGAATTCGCCAAGAGCAGGCCAATCGACTGGTTCGAGCAGAACCTGATCAACTACGTGCCGATGCAGTGCCGCGGTGCCTTGCGGAAAGTCTATCCCGGCTTCGTGCAGCTCACCGCCTTCGTTTCGATGAATCTCGAGCGCCACATCAAGCAGCATATCGATCTCGCCGATCACATCGCCAAGGGCGAGAAGGAGAAGGCGGCCAGCATCAAGACCTTCTACGACGAATATTTCGCCGTGATGGATCTGCCCGCGGAATTCTACATCGAGACCGTGCGCGACGTGTTCCAGGAGCATCTTCTGCCCCAGGGCAAGCTGATGCATCGGGGACGTCCGGTGGACACCAAGGCCGTCAGCCGCATGGGGCTGATGACGGTCGAGGGCGAGAAGGACGACATCTGCTCGATCGGCCAGACGCTGGCCGCGCAAGACCTCTGCACCGGCGTGCGCGCCTACCGCCGCGTTCACCACATGCAGGCCGGCGTCGGCCATTATGGCGTGTTCTCGGGCAAGCGCTGGAACAACGAGATCTACCCGCTGCTGCGGGATTTTGTGCACGTGAATTCGTAACCCGTCAGCCCCTGGCCCGTACGTCACGAGCGAACTTCAACGCGCATTGCAGTGAGGCGACCGGAGATGCTGGGGCAGGATCTCGACGCCTCTCCTGACCAAACGGCCAGCTAGAGAAACCGCACGTGCCTAATGCACTTGCTTGAGCAGCTCTCTGGCTTCAAGGACTTCGGGAAGATTGCGCTCCGCATCGAATTCAGCGAGCACGGGAGCGAGCACCTCGGATACCGCGCCCGCTCGGCCATTTGTCTTGTGCAGGCGTGCAAGTCCAAGGGCGCTGCGCAGCTCGAAAGTCTTCACCTGTTGGTGCCGTGCGATTTCCAGCGCTCGGTTTAGCGCATTTTCGGCACTGGCTAGGTCCGAAGGATCATGACGCAACAAAAGCTCCCCGTAGACGCGATGCAGCTCGGCATCAAGCCAATGCTGACCGGATTGCCCCGCCCATGCGATCAATCCGCTCAAGATTTCCAGCCCGTTTTCGAGTCGGCCCGACTCTGCATCCGCCATCGCGACATGCATCCCCCAAAACGGCTCACAGAGGTAGCAGTCATTCTCGTGCAGCAAGGTCCAGCCGCGACGCATTTCCGTTAGCCCGGCCATTCCGTCGCCGGCACGCCACTTGGCCAGGCCATTCAGGTAGGTGCCGGCGGCCACATACAGCGGCATCGTGTGGTCGCGAGCGAGACCGAGCGCCAGGATCGTCTCTGTTTGCTGCAACATGCCCCCGCATAGTCCGTCGAACACAGCTCGATGAACAAGCGCATTGGCCTGAGAAAGCGCCCGTTTTTCTCCGGAAGCACTTATCGCTTCCACGGCGAGGCGACGTGCGCGAGCGATCCTGCCAAGCGGCCAAAGCACCAGGGCAAGAAACCTCATGATCACGAATGGGAGATCCAGTGCCGAGCCCCTAAACGTCGCGGGATCCGGCTCGTCACCATAGATCTCTAGTGCCTTCTCAAGATGTACTCTCGCGTTCAAGTAGTCGCCCCCGAACCAGCAGGTAACCCCGCCCGTCCAATGTGCAACGACGGCGGCCACCGGTGAGTCCGGTCGCCGTTCAGCGGCGTTCACGATGGCATCCACCAGCGCCCGCATCGGCGCGAGTTCGCCGTGTGTCAGGCAGGCATTGAAGAGACCCGAATGGACTGGCGCAAGTTCAACCGGATCATTGATGTCGGCTGCGAACTGTCGGGCGCGCGTCCATGCGGCTACCGTTTCGGGAGCGCTGTGCCCGAGGCTGCCCCGTAATGCACGGCCATATGCGATTTGAAGATGTAGCCTACTCATCATCCGGTCGTGCTCATCGGGCAGCTCATCGGCGACGGCAATCGCCTTGCCGAGATGTGCAATCGCCTCGGAATAGGCGGAGCGTTTCAGCGCCTGCAGGCCCGCCTTGCGCCACCATTCGAGGGCGACCTCGTTCAGCCCCGCCTCAGTGAAGTGGTGTGCCAGAACTTCCGGCTCAGTCTCGGCGACGACTGGAAACTTCTCGCGCAGGACATCGCCGATGCGCTTGTGAAGCACCTGCCGTTTGCTCTTGAGCAGGCTCTCGTAGGCCGCTTCCTGAACGAGAGCGTGCTTGAAACTATAGTTTGCTTCGGGCGGAGCCCCGCGACGCACCAGCAGTTCGGCCTCTTCGAGTTGCGCTAGCGCAGCGCTCAGCGTCAGATCATCGCGTCCCGCCACATATCTCAGCAGCGCGTATGAAAAATCGCGACCGATGGCGGCGCCTATCTGCGCCAACTCCTTGACCGGGGCCAGCCGGTCAAGCCGCGCCATCAGCGAATCCTGCAGCGTCGCGGGAATAGCGAGCGGCGGGAGCGGATTATCGAGGCGATAGCGCCCGGCATCTTCGACGAGTAGCCCGGACTCCAGCACCATCTTGGTCAATTCCTCGACGAATAGTGGGATGCCATCCGTCCTATCGATGATCTGCTTCATCATCTCGCGTGGCAGCTGACGACCAACGGCCACCTGTTCGACCAGCGCGCGCGAGTCCTGCCGATCGAGTCGGTCGAGCCGCAACAGACTAACGTTGGCAAGGCCCGACCAGGAGGGCTCGAACTCTGGCCGGGATGTCATGAGCACGAGTATCGGCAGGCCTCTGATCCGATCGACCGCGAGATCGAACAGCTCAAGTGTCGTGGCATCGGCCCAATGCATATCCTCGCAGATAATCAGCAGGGGTTGCTCTCGCGCCAACCCCTCAAGCTGATCCAGAAGGGCGGCAAATGTCTGTCGCCGCTGCTGCGCCGGGCTCAAACTCAGCGGCGGACAATGGTCGTCGGTGGGAATCGAAAGGAGAGCCGCAATGAGCGGTGTCGCTTGGGCGACCTGCTGTGTTCCAAGCGCCAGCATTGCCTCGAGCTTGTCGAGCTTTTGCCCAGGCGTGTCGTGCGACCTGATGCCGGCGGCGCGCTCGAGCTGCGCGACAAAGGGATGGAGCGCACTGTTGATATGGTAGGGCGAACACTGATATCGCACCCGGCGGTGAGCCCCCAACGAGGGGCTTTCGGACAGCGTTGCGACAATGCGCGACTTGCCGATGCCCGCTTCGCCAGAAATCAATACCATCTGCCCCTGCCCCTGCCATGCCAGCCGCTGGCGCGAGAGAGTGAACTCGATCTCGTCCCTGCGGCCGACAAAACCGATCGAGCGTACCGCGCGGACCGCCTCGAAGCGACTCTCGGATGCGATCGCTCCCTCCACCGCCCAGACTGCGATGGGTTCGGCTATGCCCTTGACCTCACGGCGGCCGAGATTGCGAAACGTGAAGAGATCACCAAGCAGCCGGCGCGTCGACGAAGCAACGACGACCGCGCCCGGTTCCGCCAGGCTCTGGAGCCGAGCGGCAAGGTTTGGTGTGTCGCCGACGGTTGCCTGTTCCTCTGACGCATCTCCGCTGATGAGGTCACCGACCACCACAAGCCCTGTCGCAATTGCGATGCGCAGTTCAACCCGTTCGTCGGCGCCTGTTTTGAGCTGCCCAATTGCGGAGATAGTGTCGAGACCCGCTCGCACTGCGCGCTCCGCATCATCCTCGTGGGCGCGAGGATAGCCGAAATAGACGAGTATTCCGTCGCCGACGAACCTGGCTATCCTGCCGTCATAAGCCGCAACGACGCTCGCGCAGGCGGCGCGGTAGGCCCGGATCACTTCCCACATATCCTCGGGATCGAGACGCGCCGAGAGCGCGGTCGAGCCGACCAGATCGCAAAACATAACGGTGAGGTGGCGCCGCTCGGCGTCCTGAGGAGGCGTCGGCGATGCGATCAACGCGGCTGGATCGAGGTCGGCAATAGCACGCAGCATTTTGCGGCGATGGCCTAGCAGGACTCCGAGCTTATCAAAGTCCTCGTCCATCAGTTCGGGGAGGATGCCCACGTCGATTGCATTCTGGGCAAAACGCTCTGCGTATTGCCCAAGCCCCAGTTTGTCGAGCCACTCCGCAATCTGCATTGGCTCCACCGATCGTGTGGCTGGCGGTTAGCAGGATTTTGGACCACGGCGCGGGGACGATATCCCAACATCGCCATGATGGCACGTCTTGTTTGTTGTGCGATAATTTAGGTTACTCAGTACCGACACGGCTTCCAAGCCGGGTCGCCGCCCGATGCGAACGACTGCGCTACCCAACATCGTCTTCACGCAGCGTTGCACGACAGAGGTTGCGATGAGTGATCACGACTCACTCGGGACCTGAAGCCGAATCCAACGCTGCGGCTTGTGCTCTCGTCATGACGCCAAGCAGACGTTACTGGGTGAGCACAATTCCTTCATTGCTTGTCCATGCGTGCTTCGTAGTTGCGAGCCATCGTGCCCGCCGCGACTTGGAGCGAAGAACCAACCACCCAACAGCCGGCAACAAAGGCTATCAGCCCATTGGCTGGGTTATGATCAAGGACAAGGATGCTGACGGACAGAGTTGCGGCAATCGCGGCGCCGAACGTTCCGGCCGCACTCATGATCTCAGCCGGCTCGGAACCATTCCACTCTTCCGAGGTGCTCGAAATCGACTTCCGCGCGACACTGCGAGACAAATCAATTCCGACGTAATAGCTAAGAGCTCCGTAGAGCATCGTTATCAGCACGATCCAGCCGCTTTCAAACAGTCCGCCTTTCTCACGCAACAGGGCCGCACCCACATAGAGGCCGCAAGAGGCCCCAACGGCTGCGAGCCCAATTCTTTCAAGAAGATGGGCCGACCTGATCAGACCGGAACGAGCGATCCGAAGATTGCCGGAGCCCCTCGTTAGGGAAAATGCGCTGGAAATTGCATCACTAATTTTCATTGGGGGTCTCCTTCTTAGGTAAGTAGCGACCTACCGGCCGACCCCGAATAGAGGCAGCCTCGTGGACGCGTTTTGCGATTGCCTTGATTCCAACTTCTGAAAAATCTGTGCTGAGTGATGGGGCTGGCTTGCTCGTGAGCAAGACGAGAGCCAATCCAAAGCTGCGAGCACGCGGCTACGCAGGCATTGCATCTCACCCGTGCCTGTCAGTTAAGTCCGGGTGCGGCAATTTCTTGCGGGAGTGATAGCTCGAAAAGAGAGTGGTGAAATATGAGACGGTTCACATAACGCGGTTCCCCGTTGCTCTATCCGATCACAATTTCCGGAGGACAAGTCTGCATCGTCGCGAGACCCGGGAGCGCGGGAGCTGAAAGAGCCATCAGTAAACAAGTTGTCCCGCGTCTCGCCGACATCAGATCTATCCACTCATACCATGTTTTGCCCACGTGAATTCCCGAAGCGCGAGCAAGCAATCAGCAGGATCGGACAAGGCAGCGCGGCTTTGGGAAAGACGCCGGCGCTGCACCAGACCTAAAACCTGGCCATGCCGCTCGCGCCGGAGGCCAAGCCATGTCCGAACTTCCCACCCCCGCTGCAACACCCGCCGCGGTCGTCGATGCATTGAAGGCGGTCGCAGGCAATCCGCCGAAGGTGCGCGCGAGCTTCGCCAAGGGTCGATGTGTGCGCGGGACCTATGCCCCGTCCGATCGCGCGGCAGAGATTACGCGATCGCTGAGCTTCACAAAGCCGTCGCGGGTGCTCGCGCGCTTCTCCGTTGGCGGCGGCAATCCCGGGGTGACCGACACCAACAATCTCGTCCTGCGCGGCTTCAGCTTCAGGCTTGGCGACGACGCGCATCGCTCGGACATCCTGACGGAAACCGCTCCGGTGCATTTTGCACGGACGCTCGACCAGATGCTCGCCTTCCTCGAGGCGCGCATCCCAGGCGCGGACGGCAAGCCTGACATCGAGAAGGTCCGGGCCTTTTCCGCGGCCAATCCTGAAACACTGAACCAGGCGAATTACGTCGCGGCACGCCGGCTGCCCGGCAGCTTTGCCGGCACGACCTATTGGGGCGTGCACGCCTTTCCCGCGACGAACGCCAAGGGTGAAACCCGCTTCATCAAGTTCAAGGTCGCGCCTGTGGGCGGTGACGTCACCTTGAGCGAGGACGAAGCGAGGGCGAAGTCGGCTGATTTCCTGCATGACGATCTCGCGCGGAGGATCGCAGCCGGCGATGTCCGCTTCAACGTGATGGCCTTGCTCGACCGTCCCGGCGATCCCACCATGGACGTGACCCTGCGATGGCCGGACGAGGACAACCGTGAGCAGGTGCGGCTAGGGACGATCGTCATCACCAGCCTCGAGGCCAACGAGGCCTGCGACGGCTCCATCTTCAATCCTGCCAATCTTGCCGACGGCATCGGCCATCCGCCGGACGAGATCTTTGCGGCGCGCCGCACGGCCTACACGATCTCGCTGGCGAAGCGCCGGTAAATTCAAGTCTTGTCCCGTCCGCCATCCGTTTCGCGGCGCCATGCGCCCGGACTGACGCCGACGATGGACGAGAACACCCGCGTGAAATGGCTCTGATTGGCAAATCCGGCCGAGATGGCAATCTCGGACAACGGCAGGTCGCGAACTGTCATAAGTTGCTTGGCCGCCTTCACGCGCTGCTGAAGCAGCCATTGATGCGGCGGCAGTCCGGTGGAGATCCGGAACGCGCGTGAGAAGTGGCTGACTGACAGACCAAGCTCGGTCGCGATCAGCTGCAGCGCGATCTTGCCCGAGAGATCGGAATCGAGCCGGTCACACGCACGTTTCACCTGCCATGGCGCGAGACCGCCGCGGCTCGGTTCTGCGGCTGGCTTCAGCCCACCATAGGTCTGGGCGACATGGGCGGTGAGCGCAAGCATCATGTGATCGACGAAAAGCTGGTTGGTCTCGTCGGGCCGGCACAGTCCTTGCCGCAAGGAGGCACCGACATGTCGAACGACCTCGTCGTCATGACCGACACCTGGCTCGTAGCTGAGCTCGCCAACGCGCGGCCCGCCCGGTTGCCTGGCAATGCCGTTGAGCGCCGAGCGCGGCAAATAGAAGAAGAGCGAGTGAAACGGCTTGTCGATCACATAGCGCGGGTCGCGCTTGAGGTCGTACAGATAGGTCGCACCTGCGCGAACATCCGCCTTGGTGACACAGCGGCCCTCCTCCCAGCATTCGCAATCCGGATAGTCGCGGAGTTTCAGGCTGAGGAGATAGGCATCTTCCGCAGCCAGGGAACCGGAAATATCCGGCGTCGGATCGTCATTGCGAACCTCGGTGACCGCGAGTTCGGCGCTGTGCAGCGAACGCGTGATCAGGACCGGTGCTTGCTCGGAGCGAAGGCCCTGCCCGAGCCTCTGCCCGTAGACGCCTGCTTGTGTCATTCTAGTAAATCCATCCGTAAAGGCACGCCTTCGCCGGCCTTCCCGAGATCCGCGCATTATCGGAGATCGACGGCCAACGGTCCAGCTGCAGCGCATAGCACGAAGCTGGCGCGGCCGGCCGTCGCACCGGGTCGCGACGCGATGATTTCATTGTGATTTCAGCGTGATGTCACAGGCCCGGCAGGGCGAAGGACACAACCGTTGACCTGCCCGGCAGATCGCTGCGCGACCTCATCGTGCATTTTGGAAAGGATTTGCGGCCTGCGCACGTCAGTTGGACCATTCCTCGCCCCAGACCTGGACGACGTGGCCCGGCGACACCTCGCGATATTGGCGCACGGGCGGCTGGTAATCGGGCGAGCGCACCGGGCTTCTGATCTCGTCGTTCGCTACCTGGCGCCTGGTGCCGCGGCGCGCTGGATCGGGCACCGGCACGGCCGCCATCAGCTTCTTCGTATAGGGATGCTGCGGATTGCCGAACAGGGCCGCGCGCGGGCCGGTCTCGACGATCTCGCCGAGATACATCACCGCGACGCGATGGCTCATGCGCTCGACCACAGCGATATCATGGGAAATGAAGAGATAGGCAAGTCCCATGCTGGCCTGAAGATCGAGCATCAGATTGACGACCTGCGCCTTGACCGAAACATCGAGTGCCGAAACCGCTTCGTCCGCGACGATCAGCTTCGGTCCGAGCGCGAGCGCGCGGGCAATGCAGATGCGCTGGCGCTGGCCACCGGAGAATTCGTGCGGAAAGCGCGCGGCCATGTCGGCGGTGAGACCAACGCGAACGAGCAGGTCGGCGACCTTCTCCCGCGCCTGCGACGACGTGGCGAGCCCGTTCGCGAGCAATGGGGCCGCAATCGCCGTTCCCACCGACATGCGGGGGTTGAGGCTCGCGAACGGATCCTGGAACACGATCTGCATCTGCTTGCGAAAGTCACGCAAGGTGCGGGCATTCATCGCCAGCACATCCTGCCCGTCGACCAGAACGGTGCCGCTGTCGGGCTCCGTCAGCTTGAGAATGGAGCGGCCCGTCGTCGACTTGCCGCAGCCGGATTCGCCGACCAGCGCCAGCGTCTCCCCGGCGCGCAAGGAGAAGGAGATGTTCTCGACCGCATGGACGCGGCCCGAGACCTTGCCGAACAGGCCCGAGCGGATTGGAAAGCGCGTCGTGAGGTTGGAGACCTCGAGCAGCGGTCGCTCGGCAATCGAGACCGTATCGGGCGTCTCCGCCGGCTCGTCCGAGGTTCCCGCTTGCTTGTCCACGATCGGAAAACGCATCGGCCGCGTCCGCCCATCCATCGAGCCGAGGCGCGGCACGGACGCGAGCAGTGACCTCGTATAGGGATGCGAAGGGGCTGCGAAGATGCGCGAGGTATGGTCGGTTTCCACCGCCTGCCCGCCATACATCACCACGGTGCGGTCCGCGATCTCGGCAACCACGCCCATGTCGTGGGTGATGAAGAGGATCGACATCTCCTCTTCCTGCTGAAGCTCCTTCAGAAGCTCCAGGATCTGGGCCTGGATCGTGACGTCGAGCGCCGTGGTCGGCTCATCCGCGATCAGCAGCCTCGGCTTGCAGGCCAGCGCCATCGCGATCATCACGCGCTGGCGCATGCCGCCGGAGAAGCGATGCGGATGCTCGTGGAAGCGCGATTTCGCCGCGGGGATGCGAACACGATCGAGCAGGCGGATGGTCTCGACCTCCGCCGCCGCACGCGACAGACCGCGGTGCTGGATCAGCGCTTCCGCAATCTGGAAGCCGATGGTCAGCACCGGATTGAGGCTCGTCATCGGCTCCTGGAAGATCATGGCGACTTCGTTGCCGCGAACGTCCTTCATGCTCGCTTCGGCCAGCGTCAGCAGGTCGCGGCCGGCAAGCCGGACGCTGCCTTCGACGCGGCCGTTCTCCTTCGGAATGAGCCGCATGATCGAGAGCGCGGTGACGCTCTTGCCCGAACCGGACTCGCCGACGATCGCCACGGTTTCCCGCGAGGCAATATCGAACGACACGTCGCGGACGACGGGACTCCATTGCCGTTCGCGCATGAAGGACGTCGTCAGGCCGGAGACCGACAGCACCGGCGACGTCGCGTTGGCAGCGACGTGGTCAGGTATCCTTGCGCCGCTGCTCATGCCAGTGTCCTAATAGCCACGACTACGATCGACACGCCCCGGCAATTCTTCACCGCGGCGGTGGCGCGCGATCACATCCAGCACGAAATCGACCGCCGTATCCGGCGTGGTCATGCTGGCATTGTGCGGCGTGACCAGGATGCGCGGATGGCTCCAGAAAGGGTGACCCGCAGGCAGCGGCTCCGGCTCGGCGACATCGAGGACGGCACCCGACAACGCGCCGCTGTCGAGCGCCGCGAGAAAGTCGGCTTCGACCAGATGCGGGCCACGCCCGACGTTGACGAGCGACGCGCCGCGCGGCAGGCGCGCGAACAGATCCGCGTTCAGGATGCCGCGGGTCTCATCGGTCAAAGGCAACAGGCAGACGAGAATGTCGGTCTGCACAAGGAAATCCGGCAACGTCTCCATGCCTGCGTAACAGGCGACGCCCTCGATCTCGCGCGGCGAGCGATTCCAGCCGAGAAGTGGAAAATCGAAAGCTCTGAGCCGTTCGAGCACGGCCTGGCCGAGTTGGCCAAGGCCCATCACGCCGACGCGCCGACGTTTGGCCGGCGTGATCCGGATCTCGCGCCAGACCTGTTCCTTCTGCTGGGCAATGAAGGGCAGGAGGTCGCGATGCAGCGCGAGCACCGCCATGGTGACGTATTCGACCATCGTCTCGGCAATGCCCGGCTCCAGCATGCGCACCAGCGGAATGTGCGGCGGAACTTTTGACGCGTCGAACTGGTCGACGCCCGCACCGACCGAGAAGACGAGCTCGAGATTTGGGAAAGTCGTCGCGATGTCGTCCGGCGGCACCCACGCCACGAGATAGCGGACGTCGGCGGGATCGCCGATGTCGGGCCAGAGCCGGAACGGCATATCGGGCGCGCGCTCGGCGAAGAAGCGCGCCCACTCCTCGCCGCGAACCATGTTGGCCTTGTAGAGAACCGTCATGCCGCAAGGCCCTCAGAACGGGCTGACCGGCGCGAGCCGGCGGCCGTCAATCAGGCGCTTGTGGCTATAGGCCGCGGGATCGACCAGCGGCGTCGCGCCCGTCACGATGTCGGCGGCGAGCTTGCCGGCCGCAGGACCGATGCCGAAGCCGTGGCCGGAGAAGCCGGTGGCGAGGAAGAAGCCGGGCATGGCGTCGACCGGCGAGATGACCGGGATGGTATCCGGCGTGCAGTCGATCGTGCCGCCCCAGGCTTCCGCGATCTCGATGTCCTTCAATTCAGGATTCGACTTGATCAGCGAAGCCAGCGCGGCATTGACCAGCGACATGTCAGGCGCGGGATCGCGCACGCGCTCGGTCTCGAACGGCGACGGCTTGTCCAAGCTCCAACTGGTGCCCCGCGTGAGCTGGTCGAAGAAGGATTTGCCGAATGACAGTTTCAACCCGTTCTTGCGATGCAGATAGGTCGGCCAGAAGGTTCGCGCGTAGCGGAACAGATCGGGCGACAGTTCGACCGTGCCGCGGTTGCGCAGCGCCAGCGTAAAGCCGCCGTCGAGGCGGCGGCGGATGCAATAGAAATCGGTGCCGAGCGCACCGGAGGTAATCTCCGGCCCGGGCGTGGTCCGGCACGCGGTCGCATTGACAAGGCCGATCGGCAGCTCGATGCCGTGGCGGCGGCAGAATAGCGACGACCAGGCGCCGCCGGACAGCAGCACCGATTGCGTGCGAATGGTGCCCTTCTCGGTGACGACGGCACTCACCCGTCCGCCTTGCGTCTCCAACCCACGCGCGGCGCAGCCCTGATGAATGGTGACGCCGTGTTTTCGCGCGGCGGTCGCAAGCGCAGGCACGGCCATCGAGGGCTCGGCGCGCCCGTCGCTTGGCGTGTGCAGGCCGCCGACCCATTTTTCGGCGTTGCCGGGCAGACGCTCGGCGACCTCCGCCGGCGTCAGGACCGTGGAGTGGACCTGCATCTCGCGCGCCGTTGCGGCCCATCGCTCCCAGCTGGCGAGCTCGTCCTTGCTCTTGGTCAGGAACAGCACGCCGGTGCGGCGGAAACCGGCATCGACACCGGCATCGTTCTGCATGTCTTCCCACAGACGCAGCGCCTCGCGGGCCAGCGGGATCTCCTCACGCGCACGGCCCTGCTGGCGGCACCAGCCCCAATTGCGGCTCGACTGCTCGCTGCCGACATGGCCCTTCTCGACCAGGGCGACGGAGAGGCCCCTCTTCGCGAGATGATAGGCCGCGGAGACGCCGATGACGCCGCCGCCAATGACCACGACGTCCACCTGCGCCGGCAGGCGTTCATCGCTGTTTATACGGGTGAGCGGCGGGGACATGGGCACTCCAGATATTCAGTTCGATCGGAGCAAGCTTGCTCATCGCTAGTTTGCAGATCATGGGATGTTCATTCGCGGATCGAGCGCGTCGCGCAGGCCGTCGCCGAGAAAGTTGAAGCTCGTCACCGCCAGCGTGATGGCGAGGCCCGGCGCAATCGCAAGCCAGGGCGCGCTGGTAAGATAGATCTGCGCGTTGTTGAGCATGTTGCCGAGGCTCGCGGCCGGCGGCTGGATGCCATAACCGAGATAGCTGAGATAGGATTCCAGCAGGATCGACTTGGCGACGTTCAGCGTCGCCGCCACCACGATGGGCGCGATCGCATTGGGCACCAGTTCGCGGAACATGATCCGCAGGTTCGACGAGCCGAACGCGAGTGCAGCTACCGCAAACTCGCGTTCCCGCAGCGAGCGCACCTGGGCCTCGACGACGCGGGCCACCCACATCCAGGCAGTTGCCGCGATCAGCACGGTGGTGGTGACGAAGCCGGGCTCGATGAGCGCCGCGAGCGCAAGCAGCAGGAAGATGGTCGGAAAGCAGAGCATGGCATCGACCAGCCGCATCAGCACCGCGCCGACCACGCCGCCAAAGAAGCCGGCGAAAGCGCCGACGACGATGCCCACCGCCATCGCCATCACCATCGCGACGAAGCCGATCGACAGCGAGACGCGCGCGCCCATCATCAGCCGCGCCAGCACGTCGCGACCGAGCTCGTCGGTGCCGAGGATGTGCGCGCCGGAGAACGGCGGCGCGAACCGCTTCATGATATCGATATAGGTGTCGTCGAACGGCAGCAGATAGGGACCAAAGGCCGAGCCGAGGACGAGCACCAGAATGATCACGGCGCCCGCGAGCGCGAGCCGGTGCCGGCGGAAGCGCCGCCAGGCGGCATGGCCCGGCGCGAGCTGAACGGTCGAGAGGGCTGCGCTCGTCATCGCCTAGCCCACCCGTATCCTGGGATCGACGACGGCATAGAGGATGTCGGCGAGCAGCGAGCCGATCAGCACCATGATCGCCGAGAACATCAAAATGCCCATCACCACGGGGTAGTCGCGATAGCCGATGGAATCGAGAAACAGGCGCCCCATGCCGGGCCAGGTGAACACAGTTTCGGCCACCAGCGCGCCGCCGAGCAGCGTCGGAAACTGAAGGCCGGCAACGGTGATCATCGGCAGCAGGGCGTTGCGCAGCGCATGCACGGTGAGAATGCGCCATTCCGGCATGCCCTTGGCGCGCGCGGTGCGAATGTAGTCCTGGTTGATGACCTCGAGCATCGAGGAACGCATGAAGCGGCCCCACATCGCGGTCTCGACCAGCGCCAGCACCAGGGCCGGCGCGATCAGATGATGCAGAAGGTCGAGGAAGGAGCCGTCGCCGACGGTCTCGCGGTTGCCGGCCGGCAGCCAGCCGAGCTTCACGGAGAAGATGTAAATCGTGACGAGTCCGAACCAGAAGGTCGGGATCGACAGCGCGATCATGGCGCCGACGGTCGCGAGCGAATCGAACAGCGAATAGCGGCGCAGCGCGCCGAGCACACCGATCCAGCAGCCGAGCAGGACCGCGATGATGGTCGCCGTCACCATCAGCTCCAGCGTGGCGCCGAGATGCGACGAGATCACCGACAGCACCGCCTCGCCGTCGCGATACGAGTGGCCCCAATCCCCCCTCATCATCCGGCCGAACCAGTCGAGATACTGGATCGGCAGCGAACGATCGAGGCCAAGCTGCCTGGTGACGCGATCGAGATCCTCCTGCGTCATCTGCGCGGAGGCCGCGAATTGCGAGAGCGGACCGCCGGGCGCCAGATGCAGAATGGCGAAGCCGATCGCGGACACGATCACCAGCAACATGATCGCCTGCGCCAGGCGATTGGCGACGTAACGGGCCATCTCAGGCGATCTCGCGCACCTGAACCATCAGGCCCAATACCATTCGCGGATGTTCCAGCAGTTGATCGACATGTTGACGTTGGGACGGAAACCCTGGAGGCCTTCCTTCACGCCTTCGGCGATGAAGCCCTGGAATAGCGGCAGGATCGCGAGGTCGTCCCGGATCAGCTTTTGCAGATTGCCATAGGTCGTCTTGCGCTGCGCCAGATCGAATTGCTTGGCGCCTTCGGCGAGCAAGCGATCGGCCTCCGGGTTGCGATACTGATAGGTGTTGTAGCCGCGGCCACCCTTGGCAGGAATGGCGCCGGAGCCGAAGCGGGGCGTCACGTCGGGGTCGCTGCCGAGCATGAAATTCACCCCCACGATCACCGAATTGAATTTCGATTGCTGCCAGAAGTCGCCCCAGATCACCGCGGCCGGCATGTTGTTCACGCGCATCGCGGCACCGATCGCGCGCCAGTCCTGGATCAGCAATTGCTGGGTCTGCTCGCGCACCGCATTGCCCGACGTCGTTGAATTGGTGAATTCGAGCTTGACGCCGCCCTTCTCGCGCACCCCGCCAGAGCCACGCACCCAGCCGGCCGCATCGAGCAGCGTGTTGGCCTTGGCCGGATCGTATTTGTGCTGCGGCAGCCCCTGCTGGAATGACCAGGCCTGCTGCGGCACGAAGCTTTCAGTCTGCGTCGGCAAGCCGTAGTTCAGCGCATCGATGATCGCTTGCTTATTAATCGCGAGATAAAGCGCCTCGCGCACGGTGCGGTCCGCCAACGCGCCGAACTCCAGATTGGGAGCGATGTGCTCCACCGACGACGTCGAGGAGACGAAGATCTTGCGCCCCTTCAGCGTCTTCGCCTCCTGCACGAAGTTCGGCAAAATGCCTTGCAGGCCGGTGTAGTCGACCTGCCCGGTGCGGAACTGGGTGTAGAGCACGGTCAGGTCGGGAATATACTTGAACACCACGCGCTCAACGTAAGGTCCCTTGCCGTGATAGCCGGTATGGGCATTCAGCTGAATGTGGTCGCCGGGCACGCGCTCGCCCCAGCGGAACGGTCCGGTGCCGACGGGCGCATTGTGGAACGGCGAGGCGTTCGGATCTGTCACCTTCTCCAGGATGTGCTTGGGCACGATGAAGGTCAGCGATCCCAGGATCGACATGTAGGGCGAATAGGGAGCTTCCATGCGCCAGTGAACCTCGTCGGGCGCGACGACCTTGATGTCCTTCACGAGACTATGGCCGACGCGGCTGCGCGCGCGGAAATCGGGATTGTTGATCAGCTCGAGCGAGAACTTCACGTCCTCGGCCGTGAACGCCGTGCCGTCGTGCCATTTCACGTCGCTGCGGAGCTTGATCTTCCAGGTCAGGCCGTCGGCCGACAGGCCGCCATTCTCGATGGTCGGGACTTCGCGGGCGAGGTCGGGAACGAACTTGCCGTCGGGATCGATGAACCAGAGCGGCGAGAACACCTGCCACCAGATGCCCTGATCGACTTCGATGCCCGGCATCAGGGGATGAAAGACCGTCGGCTCCTGCGACAGCGCCGCGATCACCTGCCCGCGCGGCTTGTCCGGCGGATTGGTCGGGCGTTCGGTCTGCGCAAACGCGTGGCCCGAAAGCGTCCATCCCGCCGCGGCGCCCGCACCGAGCTTAAAGATCTGACGGCGATTCGGATTGCCGAGATGCATTGCCCCAACGCCGAACTGCCCGGTGTCGTCCGCCATGACCACTCTCCGTTGTCGCACGCGGCACCGTCTCCCGCGCCCCCGAGATCCCCGGCAAAGGGACAGGAGTGGGCTTTAGTGCTTCTAAATTTTTCTATCAAAAGTTCATCACGACTAAATACAGCTGTCAATCGGATTGCTAGGATGCGCGACCTTTTCACTCCGACTGAAGCTCCAGACCGCCATTGTCCGGGGCTGAGATGATGTATGGGAGAGCGACATGGATGGTCGCGGCGAGATCAACGATCCGAAGGACGCACCGGCGATAGAGGCCGACGATGCGGTCGACCAGCGCCTCGGCGAGACCGTGCGGCTGCTGCGCCAGCGTGCGGGCCTGTCGATCCAGGACGTCGCCAACAAGACCGGCCTCTCCAACGGCATGATCAGCCAGCTCGAACGCGCGCGTGCCATGCCGTCGATCCGCACGTTGCGCCTGCTCAGCATCGCGCTCGACGTTCCGATCTCCTATTTCTTCGAGACCACCGATCCCGCCGACGTGCAGCGCTACATCGTGCGCAAGAACAGCCGGCGCCTGCTGCGGCTCACCGCCAGCGGCGTCGTCAAGGAAGCGTTGACGCCGGCAGACAAAGGCCAGCTCGAACTCTACGAGCTCACGCTCAATCCCGGCGCCTCGTCCGGCACCGATTTTCTGCAGCACACCGGCGAGAAGGCGGGCTATATCCTCTCGGGCAGCCTGCGGCTGTGGCTCGACAACCAGGCCCATCTGCTCGAGGCCGGCGACAGCTTTCGCTTTCCGAGCATCGTGCCGCACATGTTCGACAACCCGACCCAGCAGACGGCCCGCGTGATCTGGGTGACGACGCTGCGCCAGACCGATTCGCCGGCAGGTTGAAGCGCCGCCAACCCGGCACCACCGCAAATTGCCCCTCGACGCCGCCGCGCGGAATCTGTAGCTCACATCTGTAGCTCACGTGGAGCCGGTCATTGACAGGGCGGACACGAGGGTCTGCGACTGACGCGTTGGTGTGAGACCATGAAACTCAGGGGGCTTCTGACACTCGCGATGGCCGCGCAGGTCATCGTGACCGCGGCGGCTCTCCTCGTCTCCTATGCCGCGATCGGCACCGGGTTCGGCATTGCCCAGATCGTCGCGCTGCTCGCAAGCGGCGCCATTGCGGCCCTGCTGGCTCGTCTGTGCACGCGCGCGATCGAAACGGCGCAGGACAAACGCGCCGCCGCGCAACTGACCGAGCAGGCGCGGGCCAGCGCACAGCTGACGCAAGCCGTCATCAAGACCGCGCTCGATGCCTTCGTCCAGACCGACCAGAACGGCATCGTGCTGGAATGGAGCATTCAGGCCGAGGCCCTGACCGGATGGACGCGCAAGGAGGCGCTCGGCACCGACGTCGTCAACCTCCTCATCGCCGAGCCGCTGCGCGACGGCTTCAGGCAACGCATGATGCGGCTGCTGCCGGAATTGTCGGATACGCCGATCGGCATCCGGTTCGAAGCGACCCTGCTGCACCGAAACGGCGATGACATCCTGATCGAGGCGTCCAGCACGGCGCTCCACCTCGGGGGACGCACCCTCATCAACAATTTCGTCAAGGACGTCACGCGGAAGCGCGCCGCCGAGGAGCAGCTGATCCAGGTCCAGAAGATGGAGGCTGTCGGCCAGCTCACCGGCGGCATCGCGCACGAATTCAACAACATGCTCACCGTGATCACGGGCACGATCGAGATCCTCGCCGACGCAGTGAAGGACAATCCGCCGCTCGCCACCATCACCAAGCTGATCAGCGACGCCGCCGACCGCGGCGCCGCGCTGACGTCGAGCCTGTTGTCCTTTGCCCGCAAGCAGGCGCTCAAGCCGGCCGAGAGCGACATCAACGAACTGCTCGAAGAGCTCGCAAAGCTGCTGCTGGCAACCTTCGACAAGAAGATCGAGATCGTGACCCGGCTCGACGGCAACGTCTGGCTCGCCCTGGTCGATCGCGGCCAATTGAGCTCGGCGCTTCTCAACCTCGCAATCAACGCCCGCGACGCGATGCTGGATGGCGGCAGACTGACGTTGACGACGCGCAACGTCGTGTTCGGCGTCCGCGAGGCGGTGGCGGTCGGGGCCGGCTATGCCGGCGACTATGTCGAGATCGAGATCGCCGACACCGGCACCGGCATTCCACCGGCCATTCTGGAGCGAATCTTCGATCCCTTCTTCTCGACCAAGGGCGTCGGCAAGGGCACGGGGCTCGGGCTCAGCATGGTGTTCGGATTCATCAAGCAGTCCGGCGGCGGCATCAAGGTCGCTTCCGAAGAAGGACGCGGCACGACTTTCACGATCTACCTGCCGAAGGCGGAGGCGAGCACGCTTCGCCCCACCGGCTATGACGAGCGCAAGGTCGTGGGTGGGACCGAAACCATTCTTTGTGTCGAGGACGACCGCGACGTCCGCCAGTACGTCACGGTCCAGCTCGAAAGCCTCGGCTACAAGGTCATCCCGGCCGCCAATGCGGCCGAGGCGCTCGCCATCGCCGCCGAAGGAACGCCCTTCGACCTGCTTTTCACCGACATCGTGATGGCCGGCAGCTTGAATGGACGAGAGCTCGCCGACGAGATGGTGGCAGCGCGCCCCTCGCTGCGGGTGCTGTTCACGTCGGGCTATGCCTACGACGCCCCGCATGCGCAGGGACGCGCCACCAAGGGCGCGCCGCTTCTGACAAAGCCCTACCGCAAGGCCGAGCTCGCACGCATGCTGCGCCGCTCTCTCGATACCGCTGTCGACGACGCGGGTGATCCGATCCCGACGCCCTATTCCGTGCAGGCCGATCTCGAAGGCTTTCTGCGCAGGCAGGCGGCTGAACACGACGGGCGTTAGGGCGCGTCTTGCGCATGGACAGCGCATGGCTGCTGCGCAACACTCCGTCTCGGTTACAATCCCATTGGAGGCGAGCCATGACTGCACTCGAAAAGGGCATCACCGCGAACGGTACGGGCTATGGCGGCAAGACCTGGAACATCCTCGGCCAGGTCTACTTCCCGAAGGCCGTCACCGAGTCCACTTTCGCGTTCGAGACCAACAGCGATCCTGGCCAGTTCGTGCCGGTGCACATCCATCCGACCCAGGACGAATTCATCCTGGTGCAGGAAGGCACGCTCGACCTCAAGCTCGACGGAAAATGGGTCAAGGCCCATGCCGGCGATCTCGTGCGCCTGCCGCGCGGCATCCCGCACGGCTATTTCAACAAATCCGACAAACCGGCCCGCGCGTTGTTCTGGGTCTCGCCGATGCAGAAGCTGGAGGCGCTGTTCAATCAGCTCCATGACCTGACCGACCCGGCCGAGGTCGTGCGCATCTCGGCGCTGCACGAGGTCGACTTCCTGCCGCCCGAAGCCAACGACTAGGCTACGATCCCCCGACCGACGAATCGTTGGGGGAACCGGCCATGACTGCACGACGTCAACTCCTCGCCATCATCGCGGCGCTTGGACTGCTCCTTACGACGTTCGTTCCGAGCCAGGCGCAAACGCTTACGGCCAGGCAAGCGGAAGCGGTTGCGACCTACGAGCGTGCGCTCGGCGATTTCAAGGCAATCCTGGCCGAGCGGCGGCGCCAGATCGAGGCGAAGCAGCCACTGCCGAACCTGCCGGGCCAAGCGCTGTATCTGGCACGCGTCGCCGTGATCAGTGCTTACAAGGATCTCACCGACGCCATGCCGTCCCGGATCGGCAGGCCCAACAAATTCGAAATTCCTCCAGCCTATTTCGACGCCGATATCGAACCGTTGATCGACGAATACTCAATACTGTTCGACATCATGGAAGCGCCGCCGGCTGGCGCGCAGAACTCGGCGACGCCGTTCAAGGACGTGGTCGATCTCGCGGTCGCGATCGCACGCGCGAAGGGGCTGGCGCCTGACCACGCCGAGGCCGCGGGCCGGATCAGCCTCGGGCTGTTCTTCGCCGAAACCAACGGCAAGCAGAACGTCCGCAACGGACGCTCGAACACCTATATGGGCAGCTTCCAGACCGGCCCGTCCGAGGACCGCAACGGCCGCAGGAAGTGGGAAGCCATCAAGGGCGAGATCGCGGCGGCCGATCCCGGGTTGAGTGCGCGCGACGACAAGGAGGAGGCGCGGGCCAGCGGTACCGATCATCGCTTCAATCACTGGACCAACGTACGCGATGGCCTGATGAACGCGCATGCGGATGTTTTCCGGGAGATCCCGGGAATCGTGAAGACGCTGCCCGACCGGATCGAGCAGATGAAGCTGTTCGAGCTGATCCAGATCGTTCCTACGCCGACACGGTCGGCGCTCAAGTCCGGCGATCTCCTGAACTACAGGGTGTCCAGTCCGACGATCATGAAGCACCTGCGCAACAACAGCATCTTCGCATTCGGACAGGCCGACCGGGCGCGCACCTCGGCAAGCTTCCGCGAGATCCTTGGCGCAATGTGGCTGTTCAAGCGGAAATTCGAGAAGGCGATGGCGAAGTATGCGGAGATCAAGCCGCGCTGAGGTCGCGGTTTGCGGCGGGACATCAAACCCTCATGGTGAGGAGCCCGCCAAAGCGGGCATCTCGAACCATGCAGGCCGAGCATGATCGGCAGCCTCCTAGCTGTTCATATCCGATCGCACTGGCCTGTCCTACTCGGTGCGGATCGGAGTGTCCTTCAGGCCGTTGTTGTCATACGCCTTGCGCAAGGTGCCGTTCGTCACCGCCTCGTTCATGAACTTGGCGGCGAAGGTCAGCGCTTGGGGATGGCCGAGCGGGACGGCGACCGCGGTGACGGTCTTCTTGAAGGTCTCGTCGAGCACTCGCGTGCCCGGAATCTTCTGCGCCATCTTGTTGAGCTGGTCGCGCGACAGCGCGAAGGCGTCGATCTCGCCGCTCTTCAGGAGGCCGAAGATTTCGTCATAGGTCTGGTAGCCCGTGACCTTCGCATTCTTCAGATGGGCAACCGCGCCGCGCATGGTGGTGGTGGCGTTGACGGCCGCGACCTTGATGCCCACCTGGTCGAGCGTGGCGAAATTGGTGACGTTCGAGCCTGATTTGACGATGTAGGTGGCATCCGCGACCTCGTAGATCGGACCGAACGTCATCCTGCTCTCGCGCTCGGGATCCTTGGGGAGCCAGGTGACGTCCCAAGCACCTTTTTCAAGAGTGCCTTTCGATGCGGCATCGGTGATCTGGCCGGAGTTCTGGTGCACGACATATTCGACGGGCACGCCGAGCTGGGCGGCCATCTCCTTGCCGAGATCGACCGGAACGCCGGCATAGCCGGCTTCGGTTTTGGTGGACCAGAACGCGCCGCCCGCCGGGCTGATCGCGATCGCGACCCGCAGCCTGCCGGTCGGCGCGATCTCGTCCTTCAGGCCATCGGCTAGCGCGGGCATGGCAACCGCCGCGGCGAGAACGAGGCCGGCAAGGACCGATTTAAGCACCGACTGGAGAGGCGTGGGCATGTCATGATCTCCCGACCTTTTCTTCTTTTATTCTTCTCTTTTTTGTCCCGACCGCTTCGCGCGCCGTCGCTCAGCCTGTGACATAATTCTGGTCGATCGTGCGCGCGATGAAAAGCGGTTTGTGACGGCAAAGCTGCCAAAGGCCACAGCGCAGTCTGCGGTGCAAGGCCGACGACTGCCATGGCTATGGTGTTCCACGTCCGGGCATTTGTTGATAGCCTCCCGCCCCGACAGACAGCAACCGGGGGCCACCGAATGACCTGCGCGAATCCCGCATCTCCCGCACGAAGCAACGGAGCGTGGAGACATGTCGGGCGGGCACTGGCCGCCGCGATGGCCGTGGCCGCACTCACCGGCTGCGAGGACAAGAACAGTTTCGTCGCCCCGCCCCCGCCCAAGGTGGACGTGGCTACGCCCGTACAGCGCCCGGTGACGCGGTATGTCGAGGCCACCGGCAACACCGCGCCGGTCAAGAATGTCGATCTCGTCGCGCGCGTGCAGGGATTCCTGCAATCGATCGACTACCAGGACGGCGCGTTCGTCAAGCAGGGCACCCAGCTGTTCACGATCGAGCCCGAAACCTACAAGCTCAAGCTCGACCAGGCGCAGGCGGCCGAGGCCGGCGCGCAGGCCTCGCTCCGGCAGGCGGAAGCCGACTTCAAGCGGCAGAGCGATCTCGTGCAGCGGCAAGCGGTCTCGCAAGCGACTTTGGACAGCTCGACCTCGAACCGCGACAACGCACAGGCCAGCCTCCAGCAGGCCCAGGCCAACACCCGCCTCGCCGAAGTCAACTACGGCTACACCAAGGTGAGCGCACCATTCGACGGCGTCGTCAGCGCGCATATGGTCTCGATCGGCGAACTCGTCGGGGTCTCCTCGCCCACTCAACTCGCCTCCATCGTCGCGATGGATCCGATCTATGTGAACTTCACAGTCAACGAGCAGGACGTGCTGCGCATCCGTGCCGAGGCCGCCCGCCGGGGGCTCACCGCCGCCGACATGAAGCAATTCCCGATTCAAGTCGGTTTGCAGACCGAGGCAGGCTATCCGCATGAGGGCAAGCTCGACTATGTCGCCCCGACCCTCACCCAGTCGACCGGCACGCTCGCGGTGCGCGGTCTCGTGCCCAACGACAAGCGGGTGCTGCTGCCCGGCTATTTCGTCCGCGTCCGCGTGCCCTTCACCCAGGAGAAGGACGCCCTGCTCGTGCCCGACACCGCGCTCGGCAGCGACCAGGGCGGCCGCTATCTCCTCGTCGTCAACGGCGACAACGTCGTCGAGCAGCGCAAGGTGCAGATCGGCCCCGTCGACAACGGCCTGCGCGTGATCGAGAGCGGGTTGAAGCCGGACGACCGCGTGGTGACCGCAGGGCTGCTGCGGGTGATTCCGGGCCAGAAGATCGACCCTCAGATGACGAAGATCGAGCAGCCGCAGGCGTCTGCCAAGTAAGTAGGAGCGCCTGCCATGATCTCAAAATTCTTCATCGAGCGGCCGGTCCTCTCGAACGTCATCGCGCTGTTGATGATCCTGATCGGCGGCGTCGCGCTGTTCAACCTCGCGATCGCGCAATATCCCGACGTGGTGCCGCCGACGGTGCAGGTCACGACCCGCTATCCCGGCGCCAGCGCCAAGACCGTGATCGACACCGTGGCACTGCCGATCGAGCAGCAGGTCAACGGCGTCGAGGACATGCTCTATATGCAGTCCTACAGCGGCTCCGACGGCACCTATACGTTGACCGTGACGTTCAAGATCGGCACCGACCTCAACTTCGCGCAGGTGCTGGTGCAGAACCGCGTCTCCAGCGCGCTGTCGCAACTGCCCCAGTCCGTGCAGAACCAGGGCGTCACTGTCCAGAAGAAATCGACCTCGATCCTGCTATTCGTGACGCTGACCTCGCCCGACAAGACGTTCGACAGCCTTTATTTGAGCAACTACGCCACCATCAACCTCCGCGACGAACTCTCGCGCCTGCCTGGCGTCGGCAACGTCACCGTGTTCGGCGCCGGTCAGTATTCGATGCGGGTGTGGCTCGATCCGAACAAGCTGCAGGTCCGTGGCCTGGTGCCGCAGGACGTCATCCAGGCGATCCAGCAGCAGAGCCAGCAGGTCTCGGCCGGCCAGGTCGGTGCGCCGCCGACGCCGCCGGGCCAGGCGTTTCAGTACACCCTCAACGTCAACGGCAGGCTCGACGACACCGCCGAGTTCGAGAACATCATCGTCAAATCGGGCACCAGCGGCGACGTCACGCGGGTGCGCGACGTCGGCTGGGTCGAGCTCGGCGCGCAGACCTACAGCCAGATCTTCTCGCTCAACAAGCAGCCGGCCACCGGCATCGGCGTGTTCCAGTCGCCGGGCGCCAATGCACTCCAGGTCGAACAGGCCGTCGAGAAGAAGATGGCGGAGCTCGCGAAGGCGTTCCCGCAAGGCATGAAGTACGATACGCCGTTCGACACCACAAAGTTCGTGCAGGCCTCGGTGCACGAGGTCTACATGACGCTGATCGAGGCCGGCCTGCTGGTGCTGGTCGTGATCCTGGTGTTCCTGCAGGACTGGCGCGCGATGCTGGTGCCGGCCACCACGGTGCCGGTGACCATCATCGGCGCCTTCGCCGCCATGGCGGCGCTCGGCTTCACCATCAACATGTCGACGCTGTTCGCGATCGTCCTCGCGATTGGCATCGTCGTCGACGACGCCATCGTCGTGGTGGAAGGCGCGGCCCACAACATCGAGCAGGGCATGAACGGCCACGACGCCGCGATCAAAGCAATGGACCAGTTGTTCGCGCCGATCGTCGGCATCACGCTGGTGTTGATCTCGGTGTTTTTGCCGGCGTCGTTCCTCGCCGGGCTCACCGGCCGCATCTATTCGCAATTCGCGCTAGTGATCGCCGCGACCGCGCTTCTGTCCGCCATCAACGCGGCGACGCTGAAGCCGACCCAGTGCGCGCTCTGGCTGCGGCCGACGGTGCCGCCGGAGCAGCGCAACTTCTTCTATCGCGGCTTCAACGCGGTCTATAACCGCGTCGAGCGCGGCTACATCCGACTGATCGGCGTGCTGTGCAGGAACAGCACGATCTCGGTCGCGATCGCACTGGTGCTGATCGTGATCGGCGGCTATGGCCTGTCCCGCGTGCCGACCGGCTTCCTTCCGATCGAAGATCAGGGCTATCTGATCGCCGCCGTGCAACTCCCTGACGGTGCCGCGCTGGAGCGGACCCAGAAGGTGCTCGACAGAGCGAGCGAGCTGATCAAGGACACGCCCGGAGTCCAGCAGGTCATCACCATCGCCGGCATCTCCGCGCTCGACAACAGCGCCAGCCTTGCCAACGCCGGCGTCGCCTACATCATCCTGAAGGACTGGGACGCGCGCAAAGGACCGGGCGAGGATCTGCGCTCGCTGGTCTACGGGCTGAACGACAAGCTCGCGGTCATCATGGAGGCGCGCACGCTGGTGCTGCCGCCGCCGCCGATCCAGGGCATCGGCAACGCGGCCGGCTTCTCGATGCAGGTCGAGCTGCGCGACGGCAACAGCGATTTCGCCAAGCTCCAGGCCATCACGGGCGCGATGGTCTCCAACGGCCAGAGCCAGAGCGCGCTGCAGCGCGTGCAGTCCTCGTTCCGCTCTTCGGTGCCGCAATTCAACGTCGAAATCGACCGCATCAAGACCCAGACGCTGCATGTCACGACGGACCAGGTGTTCGCGGCGCTATCGACCTATCTCGGCTCGTCCTATGTCAACCAGTTCAACAAGTTCGGCCGCGTGTTCCAGGTCTACACGCAAGCCGATCCGGCCTTCCGCGTCACCGAGCGCGACATCGCCAACATGATGGTGCGCAACTCGAACGGCGACATGATCCCGATCGGCACGGTCGCCACGATCACGCCGGCCACCGGCCCCTCGCTGATCAGCCTCTACAATCTCTATCCGTCCTCAACCGTCATCGGCCTCCCCGCGCAGGGCTACTCCTCCGGCCAGTCGCTGAAGCTGATGGAGGAGATCGCGGACAAGACGCTGCCGCCGGGCACCGGCTACGAATGGACCGCGATGTCCTATCAGGAGAAGGCCGTCTCCAACCAGATCTACTGGGTGTTCGGGCTCGCCATGCTGCTGGTCTATCTCGTGCTCGCCGGCCAGTACGAGAGCTGGTACGCGCCGATCTCGGTGATCCTGGCGGTGCCGCTGTCGTTGCTCGGCCCCATGCTGATCCTCAATGCCCTGAAGATCGACAACAACCTCTATTGCCAGATCGGCCTGATCCTGCTGATTGCGCTGTCGGCCAAGAACGCCATCCTGATCGTCGAGGTCGGGCTCGAGCTGCACGGCCGCGACGGCAAGCCGGTGCTGGAATCCGCCATCGAAGCTGCGCGCGCCCGCTTCCGCCCGATCTTGATGACGTCGTTCGCCTTCATCCTCGGGGTGGTGCCGCTGGTGATCGCGACCGGCGCCGGCGCCAGCGCGCGCAAGTCGATCGGTATCACCGTGTTCTCGGGCATGCTGGCCTCGACCTGCCTTGCGGTGCTGTTCGTGCCGGCGTTCTTCGTGGTGGTGCAGCGCTTCGAGAACTGGCGTGCGTCGAAGAAGATTCCGAAGGCGGTGGCAGTGGCCGAGGTGAAGTCCTAGGCTTGCTCCGCAGCCACCTGCCGCGCCTCGCCGCTCGAGACCAGGAGCACCGAAACCTTTGCCTGCCTGAGCACGGCGTCGGCGACGCCGCCGAAGGAGAGGTGATCGGCCTGGATGCGGTCGACGCCCATCACCACGAGATCGACGTCGGTGGTCTCGATCTCGCGCAGGATCGCCGCTTCCGGCGTCCGATTCGCGCGCAAGGTCGTGGTGATGTCGACCTCGTAGCGGGCGGCGAGATCGCTGGCGTCCTTCAGGATGCCGGCCTCGTGGCTCAGACCCCGAGAGGCGCCGCGCTGCGCGCCCTTGTCCCGCGTCGTCGCGACATAGATCACCCGGAGCGAGCCTGATCCCGCCTGCGCCAGCGCGACCGCGACCTCGGCGCCGCGCTTGGAGACGCCGCTGCCGGAGACCGGAACGAGGATGTTGAGCGCCTCGGGCATCGGCTGCTTCAGGTGCTTGCCCTTGGCCGCCACGATCGCGAGCGGTCCTTCGAATTGCGCTGCGATGTCCTCGATCCTCCGATCGAAGCGATCCTTGGCGGCAGCAACCTTGTCGACGCCGATGACCAGGAGGTCGAAGCCCTTGCGCGCTTCGTCGGCGATGGACGCGCCGAGCTCCGCACGCCTTGCCCGGGTGACGACATCGACGCTGCCGGAATCGCCATCGCCATGGGCCGAGACGGTCTCGGCGGCCTTCTTCACCACCGCCTCGTGGCTTTCCGCCTCGCCGCTCTCCTTCTCCTGCTCCTTGGCGCGCTTGCCGACGTGCAGCACCGTGATCGGCAGACCGCGCATGCCGGCGATCAGGCCGGCAATGTGGGCGGCGAAGGTGGCGTTGACACTTTCGTCCACTGCCAGCAAAGGACGTTCGAGATTGGCGACGAAGCCGCGCCTCTCGAACTCTTCGCGCTCCAGGCGCTCCTGCTCCTCCTTGTTCATCGGCAGCTTCGCCAGCGCCGCGCGCAGCATCGGCGGCATCGCCATCGTGGTCACGATCGCCATGGTCACGATCATCGTGAACAGGTTCTGGCTGAGCACGCCGATCGAAAGACCGATGGTGGCGATGATCACCTCGGTCGAGCCGCGCGCGTTCATCCCGCTTGCGAGGGCCAGCGACTCCCGTGTGTTCAGCCCGCCCACGGTTCCGCCGACGAAGGCGCCGCCGAACTTGCCGACACTGGCGATCACGACCAGCAGGCCGGTGAGCATCAGCAGATGGGGATCGCGCAGCACCGTGAGGTCGGCGCTCAAGCCGGCCAGACCGAAGAACACCGGCATGAAGAAGCTGGATATCAACCCGCGCAGGCGCTCGTCGATCTGCCGCGTCAGGATCGGGGACTCGCCGACCAGAATGCCGGCGACAAAGGCGCCGAGCACGGTGTGAACGCCGATCAGATGCGTGATCAGCGCCATGGCGCACATCATCAGCAGGATCACCGTGATGACCGGCGCGGTGCTGACGAGATTGTCGTTGGCCCAGCGGATGAGCTGGAACGCGAGGCGGCGGCCGATGGTGAAGCTGATGGCGAGGAAGGCGAGCGTGCCGAGCACGGCTTTCGCCACCGAGGCGATATCCAGCGTGCCGTGCGACGCCAGGCTGAAGATGACGGCGATGATGATCCAGCCGATGGTGTCGTCGATGACGGCGGTGGCGACGATGATCTGGCCGACATTGCGGCGCATGAAGTTCATCTCGCGCACCACCACCGCGACGATCTTCACCGAGGAAATCGACAGCGCCGTGCCCATGAACAGCGACGCCACCAGGCGGGCTTGCGGATTCGGCAACAGCGTGTCCGGCAGGAACTCGCCGAGCGCGAAGCCGCAGGCGAAGGGCACGAGGATGCCGGCGATCGAGATCGCGATCGCGGCCTTGCCGACCTTCCTGACCAGCTTGAGGTCGGTCTCCATGCCGGTCAGCAGCAACAGCAGCAGGATGCCGAACTGGGCGATGCCGTCGATCATCGCTTTCTGCTCGGGCGTCTTGGGGAAGATCGCGTGCTGCGCGTCAGGCCAGACCCAACCGAACAGCGAGGGACCGAGCAGGATGCCGGCGAGCAATTCGCCGATCACCGAGGGCTGGCCGAGGCGCTGCATGATCTCGCCGAGACCGCGGCCGACCGCGATCAACAGCACGATTTGGGCCACCAGCAGGAATTCCGACGGACCGGCCGATTTGCCGCCCTCGGCACTGGCCGCAACTGTGGTGAGGACAAGCGCCGCGGGGACAAGGCCGACCGGTCGGAGCAGGCTCCACTGCATGCAAGAATTTTCCCCCTTCATCTGCCCCGGCGAGGTGCCGGGATGACGGGGATAGAACCCGCGGCAGGCAACCGGAGTTCCTTGAGTTCGCGGCCGGGTAAGGGGACAACACCAAAAAACGCGAAAACAACCCCATGCACAGTAGGGATGAGGTTGAAAAGACTGAAGAAAAATTTTGTCTCTGCGAAACTCAAATTTCGTCTTTGCCGAAAATCACTTGCTCCGTCGGGCAAAACACTGGCATGATGGCATCATCGGCAGACTAAGCGAGCCGCCGCCACATCCCCGTCATTGCGAGCGCAGCGACTTGTCCGCCGAAGCTTAGCGAAGGCGGAAGCAATCCAGAATCCCTCCCTGGAAAGATTCTGGATTGCTTCGTCGCTGCGCTCCTCGCAATGACGGCGTGGAAAGAGCTGATGTTACGCCCCCTCGTGCCCCGGACGCAGCGCAGCGCCACTTCGGCGGTACGCTGCAGAGCCGGGGCCCATGCGGCACGGGAATTCGCAGCCTCTGGGTCCCGGCTCTGCGCCGCAACGCTCGCGCGTTGCAGCTTGTCCGGAACACGAGACTATTGCCCTCACACCGCGTGCGGTGTCCTGATCTCGCGCGGCAGAATGATCGCGGCTGCGATCGCGAGCAGGCAGAGTGCGGCGAAGGCATGCAGCATGGTGACGAAGCCGCCCTGCTCGTAGAGCCAGGCGACCAGGCCGACCGAGGCGCCGGCCGCGGTGAAGCCGATGAAGTAGCGCACGGCATAGGCGCGCGAGCGCCATTCCTCGCTGGTGTATTTGCCGACCATGGCGTCGTTGACCGTGACCTGCCCGAACGCGCCCATGACGATGCCGATCGAGACCAGGATCAGCGGCAAATTGGACAGGCTCGCGGCCAGATACAGGAACGGCGCCAGCATGAAGGACAGCGGCAGCGCCACCGTCTTCAGCGAATAGCGGTCGAGCAGCCGGCCGATCGTGTATTGCGTCATCGCGCCGAACACGTAGACGCAGGCGGCAATAACACCAAGCAGCGCCGGGCTTTTGGTGAGATCGGCGAGCCGCTCCGCGAACAGCTTTGGCAGCGCCACGGTGACGGCATTGAACGTGGTGGAGATCGCGATCACCACGATCAGCAGCGACAGGATCACGCGCCACATGTCCTGCTTGGCGACCCGCGCCTGCGCTGCCGCCTGCTTCGAGCCCTTGCGGTCCTCGTGCACGACCATCATCGCAAAGGCGATACCGATCAGGATGGTGACGATGCCCGGGACGATGAAGGCGAAGCGCCAGCCGAGGTACTGGCCGATCACGCCTGTGACCAGCGCTGACGATGCGACGCCGAGATTGCCCCAGACGCCGTTGATGCCCATCTCGCGGCCGAGCCTGTCGGCGTAGGACACGATCATGGCGGTGCCGACGGGATGATAGATCGAGGCAAAAATGCCGATCGCGAACAGCGCCGCGCCAAGCTCAGCCTGCGTCTGCACGAACCCGACCGAGATCATGGAGGCGCCGATGCCGACGAAAAAGATCAGCATCATGTGGCGACGGCTCCAGCGGTCGCCGAGCCAGCCGGTGAGCAGCGAGCCCGCGCCGAAGGCGACGAAGCCCGGCGTCGCATAAGGCAAGAGTTCCGAATAGGCCATGCCGAGCGCCGGCCCCATGATGATCACCGCGGCCGCGAAAATCAGCATCGCGTAATGGTCGATGAAATGGCCCGCGTTGACGAAACTGATCACCCGGCTGGGGCTGTTCATTCCGAATCCTCTCCTGCTCCGAAATGAGTTATATGTCGGGCGAGTGACGGGATGCCGCCAATGACTGTCGTCGAGACGCCAATCCTCCGGGCGGTCCGGAGCAATCATCGCTCGCCCGCGGGCGTGCATCTGGTCGCGCGCGACTACCCCAAGGGCATGCGGATCGATCCGCATATGCACCGCGAGGCACAGCTGATCTATGCCGCCAGGGGCACCATGCAGGTGACGACGCCCGGGGGGCGCTGGCTGGTGCCGCCGGACCGCGCGGTCTGGGTCCCCGCCGGGCTCCAGCACGCCATCGATCTGCTCGCCGACATCGAGATGCGCACGCTGTATTTCGACCTCGCCTGGCTGAAGCGCGAGCAGCGCCATGAGGGACTGACCAAGGAATTCGTGGTGCGGGTGTCGCCGCTGCTGAACCAGGCGATCCTCGCGCTGTTCGACGCGCGCAATACCGAGGAGCGGACCGATCTGCTGGTGCGCCTGGTGATGCTGGAACTGGTTCAGGCCGAGGATTCCGCAACCTTCGTGCCGCTGCCGCACGAGCCGCGCTGCCGGCGCGCGGCCATGATCGTGCTCGACGATCCCACCGCCCTGCACGACATCGGCACGCTGGCGCGCGAGGTCGGAACCTCCGCGCGCACGCTGTCGCGGCTGTTTTCGACCGAGACGCAGCTGAGCTTCAAGAGCTGGTGCCAGCGCGCAAGAATCGCGGCGGCGATCCAGCGGCTGTCGACCGATGCAAACGTGTCGGTGAAGCAGCTCGCGACCCAGCTCGGCTATGCCAGCGTGCCGGCGTTTTCGGCGGCGTTCCGCCAGGTGACGGGGCGGACGCCGACGGAGTTTGTCACACATTCGGTGTCATCGCCCGGCTTGACCGGGCGATCCAGTACTCTGGGACGGCGCGGCTAGAACCGAAAAGCTGCGGCGTACTGGATGCCCCGGTCAAGCCGGAGCATGACAGCTTTCTTTGGGTTTTCGAACCGCCCGCCCCCGCTAAACTTGCCAAAATCCCCCGCTTGATTGTGATCGGCTTCCGCCCAAATCCCGTGTAAGATTCCCGCACCGCACAAACCTGACACGAAAGCCCCGATGGCCAACGCTTTCTTCTCCGACCTGCTCACCACCATCTCCGAGCGTGGCCGCACTCTGCTTCGCCGCGGGGATTCTGCCGACACCAAGCAGGACGCCGATGGGCTCATCGAGCTCTGCGGCGCGCTGCTGTCGGGCCGGGGCGAAGCTTCGGGCACCGCCATGGCGCGTGAGGTGCTCGACATCTACCAGGACCTGGATGCGGCGGGACGTCGCGCCTTTTTCGAAGCACTGGTGCGCGATTTCGGCCCGGATCGGGAACGCCTGTCCAAGGCGATCGAGACATGGCGCGCCAAGCCGGCCGACGAGGATGCCAGCGCCTTGCACTTCGCCTCCGAGCCGCGCCGGCAGGAGCTGATCCGCCGCCTCAACCGCGCGCCCGGCGGCACCGGCGATCTCGTCAAGATGCGCGCCGACCTGCTCGACATGATGAACGGGCACGCCGATCTCGCCGCACTCGATCGCGACGTCTCGCATCTTCTCTCGTCATGGTTCAACAGGGGGTTTCTCGTGCTGCGCAGGATCGACTGGTCGACCCCGGCCAACATCCTCGAAAAGATCATCCGTTATGAAGCCGTACACGAGATCAGCGACTGGGACGATCTGCGCCGCCGCATCGATCCGGTCGACCGTCGCTGCTACGCCTTCTTCCATCCCGCGATGGTCGACGAGCCCCTGATCTTCGTCGAGGTGGCGCTGACGGAGACGATCCCCGGCGCGATCGCGCCGCTGCTCGCGGTCGACCGCCCCTCCGTCCCGATCGAGCGCGCCCGCACCGCCGTGTTCTACTCGATCTCCAACACCCAGCGCGGTCTCGGCGGCATCTCCTTCGGCAGCTTCCTGATCAAGCAGGTGGTGGAGGAGCTGCGCCGCGAATTGCCCAAGCTCGACAATTTCGTGACGCTGTCGCCGGTGCCGGGCTTCATGCCATGGGTGAAGCAGGACAAGGATTTGCCGCTGTCGGACGAGGACCGCGAGATCCTGAAGCGCCTCGACGATCCCAAATGGTTCGAGAACCCCGAGACCACGACACTGCTACGTGGCGTGATCGAACCCCTCGCGGCGCACTACTTCCTCAAGGCACGCACGCCGAAAGGCAAGCTGATCGATTCCGTCGCGCGCTTCCATCTCGGCAACGGCGCCCGCCTCGAGCGCATCAATTGGTTAGGCGATCTCTCGCCCAAGGGGGTGCGCGAGTCCGCCGGCGTGATGGTCAACTATCTCTACCGCCTCGACGACATCGAGAAGAACCACGAAGCCTACGCCAATGACGGCGAGGTCGTGGCCTCGAGCGCGGTGAAGAAGCTGCTGAAGGGCGAAGGGCGGCGGCTGCTGGACATGCGGCTGTCGTAGAGACATTCGGCTCACGGCACATCGTCAAGGCGAACCCAGCCGACGACGCTCTCTCCGCCGTCATTGCGAGGAGCTCTGCGACGAAGCAATCCAGACTGCCTCCGCGGAAAGATTCTGGATTGTTTCGCTGCGCTCGCAATGACGGAGATTGTGGCGACACCTCGCGCAATCCCAGCAATTCGCCCGCAGCAGGCGAAGCGCCCGTCGAAGCGCTCCCCTCTCGCCACCGTCATTGCGAGGAGCCCTTGCGACGAAGCAATCCAGACTGCTCCCGTGGAAATACTCTGGATTGCTTCGCTGCGCTCGCAATGACGGGGTGTGTGGTGACACCTGGTGCAATCAGATTAGCGTCTCGTACAAATCCATCCAATCCGGATTGACGCTCTCGATCAGCGCAAGCTTCTTTTCCCGGCTGCCGGCCTTGATCTGCTTCTCGCGTGTGATCGCGTCGGTCATCGTCGCATGCAGCTCGTACCAGACGAGAAGCTTGCAGCCATACTTTGACGAGAACCCCTTCACCAAGCCCTCGCGGTGCTCGAACGCGCGGCGCGGTGGATTGGACGTGACGCCTGTATAGATCGTCCCGTTGCGGCGATTGGCGAACATGTACACGCAAGGCTGCTTCATGATCGTGCTCATCTGAGGAGAGCTTTCATGATATCCAAGAGATGATTGCGAGACTTTCGCCGACATCGTCACTGCGAGGAGCTCGCGACAAAATTGCAAAGCAATTTGCGCTGATGCGACGAAGCAATCCAGACTGCCTCCTTGGAAACACTCTGGATTGCTTCGCTGCGCTCGCAATGACGGAGTGTGTGGCGCGGCCGTCGCGCCCCTCGCGTTGCGCTACTCCGCCAGCGCCTTCATCTCCTTGTAGAGATCCGACTTGCCTTCGAAGCCGATGCCTGACAGCTCCGGCATGGTGATGTGGCCGTTCTCGACGCGGACGCCGTCGGGGAAGCCGCCGTAGGGCTGGAACAGATCGGGATAGCTCTCGTTGCCGCCGAGGCCTAAGCCGGCTGCGATGTTGAGCGACATCTGGTGGCCGCCGTGGGGGATGCAGCGGCTCGGCGACCAGCCATGAGTTTTCAGCACCTCCAGCGTGCGCTGGTATTCGCACAGGCCGTAGGACAACGCGCAGTCGAATTGCAGCCAGTCGCGGTCGGGCCGCATGCCGCCGTAGCGGATCAAATTGCGGGCGTCCTGGTGGCTGAACAGGTTTTCGCCCGTTGCCATCGGTCCCGGATAGAATTCGGCGAGGGCTGCCTGCAGCGCGTAGTCGAGGGGGTCGCCGACTTCCTCGTACCAGAACAAGGGATAATCCCGCAGCATCTTGGCGTAGGCGATTCCGGTCTCGAGATCGAAGCGGCCGTTGGCATCGACGGCGAGCTGCGCGTCCTTGCCGATCTCTTTCAGCACCGCCTCGATGCGGGCGCGGTCGTCCTCGATATCGGCGCCGCCGATCTTCATCTTCACGACGTTGTAGCCGCGATCGAGATAGCCGCGCATCTCGCCGCGCAGCATCGAGAGGTCCTTGCCCGGATAATAATAGCCGCCGGCGGCGTAGACGAACACGCGCGGATTGGCTTTGACGCCGTGACGCTCAGCCAGCAGGCGGAAAAGCGGTTTCCCTGCGATCTTCGCTACCGCATCCCACACCGCCATGTCGATGGTGCCGACCGCGACGGAGCGCTCGCCGTGGCCCCCCGGCTTCTCGTTGGTCATCATCGCACCCCAGACCTTGTCGGGGTCGAGATTGTCGCCGGCCGCATTCAGCAGCGATTTCGGATCGGCCTCCAGGATGCGCGAGGCAAAGCGCTCGCGGATCAGGCCGCCCTGCCCGTAGCGGCCGTTGGAGTTGAAGCCGTAGCCGACGACGCGCTTGCCGTCGCGCACGACGTCGGTGACGACGGCAACCAGGCTCGTCGTCATCTTGGTGAAATCGATATAGGCGTTGCGGATCGGCGAAGAGATCGGTTTCGTGATCTCGCGGACGTCGACGATGCGGACGGACATGGGGTTTGGCCTTTCACTTTCGTCATTGCGAGGAGCGAAGCGACGAAGCAATCCAGACTGCCTTCGCGGAAAGATCCTGGATTGCTTCGCTTCGCTCGCAATGACGGAGGAGAGAGCGCTCGCGATGACGAGTGGAGAGAGCGCGCTCTTACTTCTTATCCCTGAAATACGGCTCGACCGGGCCGTGCACCTTGATGGTCAGCGGGTTGCCGTGACGGTCCTTGGCGTTGCCGGCGGTGACGCGGACCCAGCCTTCGCTGATGCAGTACTCCTCGACATTGGTCTTCTCGACGCCCTTGAAGCGGATGCCGACGTCGCGCGCCAAAATGTCCGCGTTGTAATAGGGGCTGCTCGGATCGACCGAGAGGCGGTCCGGAAATTCGTCGCTCATGATTGTCTCGCTCATAACAGGGTCTCGATTTGCTGCCGTAATCCTTCGGGCCGCGCGGTCGGCGCATAGCGCGAAACCACCTTGCCGGCGCGATCCACCAGGAATTTGGTGAAATTCCATTTGATGGAGGCGCCCAGCAGGCCGGATTGCTGGCGTTTCAGGTACTCATACAACGGATGCGCATTGCTGCCGTTGACGTCGATCTTCTCGAACAGGGGAAAGGTGACGTCGTAGTTGGTCGAGCAGAACGCCTGGATCTCGCTCGCCGGCCCAGGCTCCTGCGCACCGAACTGGTTGCAGGGAAAGCCGAGCACCGAGAAGCCGCGCGGATTGAGATCGCGATGCAGATCCTCCAGCCCGCGATATTGCGGCGTGAAGCCGCATTTGCTCGCGGTGTTGACGATCAGCAGCACCTGTCCCTCGAAGCGGCGCATGGGCACTTCTTCGCCGAGAAGCGAGTTGGCCTTGAAGTCGTAGATCACGGCCATCGCTAACCCACAGGATCGATCGGCGACGGCGGCACGCCGCCCGCCTCGATCGCCTCGCCTGCGAGCAGACAGAGATCCTCGCGATAGCGGCCGGACACGATGTGCACGCCGACCGGCGCCTTGCCGACGAGGCCGGTGGAGACCACGAGGCCCGGCAGGCCCATGAAGGGAGTGGCGATCTGCGGCAGTTGCGCTTCCCAGACCCGCTTAAAGGATTCCTCGTCCTTGCGGTCGAGATGATCCGGGAACGGCAGCTCGCCGGAGACCGGTGTCAGCAGCACGGCATAGGTCTCGAAGAACAGCATCCAGTCGCGGGTCAGCGTGGCGCGGCGGGTCAATGCCTTGGCGTAATTCGCCTGGTCCATCGGCGTGACCCTGGCGCGGTTGCCGCGCAGGCACGCCAGCGCACCGGGATCGCCCTCACGCTCGGCCATCTCCAGCTGCGCCTCAAAGCCGTCGCCGAGCCAGAGCTTGATCTGCCACTCGACCGCCTCGCGCATTGGCGGTGTGTTCTCGATCACATCGACCGTCCAGCCCGCACCCTCCAGGCGCTTGCCGGCATCGGTCACGGCTGCCTTCACCTCCGGTGTGGTCGCAAGGCCGTCCGGATTGAGACACAGCGCGGCGCGCTTCGGCCGCGCGGGGCCTTCCAGCGGCTCGGGCACGAACCAGGGATCGCGGATGTCGCGGGCCGACATGGCCGCGAGCGAAATCCTGATGTCGTTGACGGTGCGCGCCAGCGGGCCCGACACCGCCATGATCTGCGGGCCGATCGGGCGCTCCGGCAACGCCGCGTTGAAGGCGGGGATGCGGCCCAGCGTCGGGCGCAGACCATGCACGCCGCAGGCATAGGCGGGATAGCGGATCGAGCCCGCAATGTCGGTGCCATGGGCGATATGGCCGATGCCGGCCGCGACCGCCGAGCCGGCGCCGCCGGACGAGCCGCCCGGCGTCAGCGAGGCATCGCGCGGGTTCTTGGTGTCGCCATGGACCAAATTGGTGGTGAACCAGCGATAGGAGAAGGCGGGGCAATTGGTGCGACCAAGCAGAACGGCGCCGGCTTTGCGGAAATTGGCGACCACCGGATTGTCCTCGCGCGCGATCAGGTCGCGCTGGAGCTTGAGGCCGTTGGTGGTGGCAAAGCCCTCCTGGTCGACATTGGCCTTGATGGTGACGGGCACGCCGGCGAGAGGGCCTGGGTCCTCGCCCCTGGCGATGGCGGCATCGACGGCGTCGGCCTGCTTGAGCACGTCCTCGGGCCGGTGGTCGATCACGGCGTTGAGCTGGGGATTGACGGCGTCGAGCCGGGCGAGGCCGGCCTGCGCGGCCTCCCTGGCGGAGACCTTTTTGGTTTTGACGAGGGTGGCGAGGTCGGCGGCCGACAGGCGCCAGAGATCTTGCATGGCTTGCTCCGTTTAACCGGCGTCTTTTAGCCCCGGGAACGCGGCAAAGCCATGCGGATTTCGCAGGGGCGAAGGGCGAGAGCCGGGTGACGCCTCATTCGCCGTCATTGCGAGCGAAGCGAAGCAATCCAGAGTGCCTCCGCGGAAGCAGTCTGGATTGCTTCGTCGCAAGGGCTCCTCGCAATGACGGGGAAAGAGCGGCGGACCTCTAATGCCGGGTGGCGGACTGGTCCGGGATGTCCAGCAATGCCTCGGTGAAGGGGAATTCGAGCACGATCTCGCCTTCGCGGTCGGTAACTTCGATCACGGCCTCAAGCAGGGCCGGCTGGGTGCCTTCCGATCTCAGCACCTCCAGAATCATCTGGCGGGCAACCTCCCAGGCACGGTCGGGATTGCGCAGATCCTCTCCCTCAGGATCCAAGATCAGTTCGTTGCCGATACGGGTGTTGAAGAAATATCTGGGCATCACGAAGTTCCAGTTGGGTCGCCTGTACCGGATTGAAAGCTGCACTGCACTCACAACTGCTTTATCAGGACAGGGTTCGCGACCGAATGCGCCGAGCGCAGGGCCGCATCACCAGAAAGTACTGTTCCCCACGCTTTTTTCGCGGCGCAATATGCCCGTCCTCGGGAAAATTTCACTGGCGAACTTTTGTGCTCGCAGTAACTTAGCCCCGGGCGGATACGTCCGAAATCTCGAAAATGGAGAGCCGAAATGGCCTGGAAAGCCCCGAAGATCGTCGAAGTGCCCTGTGGCATGGAAATCAACATGTATGTGAGCGCTACCCGCAAGTAAGCGGTTGGTGAGTTCGCGTTCTGCGCAGGTGGATCTTTCGGTCACGATGCATGTCCGGAAGACAGGATTTGTGTTGGCGTGAGGTCCACCTCGCGACATTGCCTCCAGGAGACGGATCATGCTTCGCGTCGTCGTCCTGGGCGCCGCAGCCGGCGGCGGAGTGCCGCAATGGAATTGCGGCTGCGAGGGCTGCCGGACGGCCCGTGATAACGGCCAAGAGCTGCAACGGACCCAAGCCTCGGTCGCCTTCACTGGCGACGGCGAGCACTGGTTCTTGATCAACGCCTCCCCCGACCTCCGCCAGCAATTGAATGCGACGCCACAGCTGCATCCGAAGGCAGGCGCGCTGCGCCATACGCCGATCGCAGGCGTGATCCTGACCAACAGCGAAGTGGACGCGGTGGCAGGCCTGCTGTCGATGCGCGAGGGCTCGCCCTTCGCGGTCTATGCGCATGAGAAGGTGCTGGCGATCCTGAAGGCCAACAGCATCTTCAACGTGCTGAACGAGAAGAACGTGCAGCGCCTGCCGGTCGGCATCAACGAGCCGTTCGAGCCGCGGCTGCCGGACGGGGCGCGCTCAGGACTTGAGGTGCGGCCCTTCGCGGTCTCGGGCAAATCGGCCTGGTACCTGGAAGGCAAGGCGCATCCGGGCGGCGACACCGGCGAGGGCGATACGCTGGGGCTGAAGATCACCGACAAAGCGACCGGCAAATGCTTCTATTTCATCGCCGCCTGCGCCGAGGTCACCGACGCGCTCAAGGCCGAGATCGACGGCGCTTCGCTGGTGTTCTTCGACGGCACGGTGTGGCAGGACGACGAGATGATCAAGGCTGGGCTCGGCCACAAGACCGGCAAGAGCATGGGCCACGTCGCGATGTCCGGTGACCACGGCGCCATCGCGCGGCTCGCCGACCTCACACTCGACAGGAAGATATTTCTGCATATCAATAACTCGAACCCGGCACTGCTGCCCGCATCCCCCGAGCGCAAGGCCGCTGAAGCGGCGGGCTGGCAGATACCCGCTGACGGAACGGAGATCGTGCTGTGAATGCCGCGTCACTGACTGGAATGACCGCGCTCTCGATCGGCAAGGACATCAGGCTCACTAGCGCCGAGGAGCTGGAGGCGACGCTGCGCCATATCGGTGCGACGCGCTATCACAGCCTGCATCCGTTCCATAGACTGCTGCACGGCGGCAAGCTGAACAAGGGCCAGGTCCAGGCCTGGGCCCTGAACCGCTACTATTATCAGAGCACCATCCCGATCAAGGACGCGGTGGTGATCTCGCGCTTCCGCGACCGCGCCACGCGCGTGGAATGGCGCCACCGCATCGAGGACCATGACGGCGATATCGGCTCCGAAGGCGGGATCGAGCGCTGGCTGAAGCTGACCGACGGCCTCGGGCTGGACACGGCTTATGTGGAATCGACCGAGGGCATCCTGCCCGCGACGCGCTTCGCGGTCGAAGCCTATGTCCACTATTGCCGCGAGAAGTCGCCGCTGGAGGCAATCGCCTCCTCGCTCACCGAATTGTTCGCGCCGAACCTGCACGAGGAGCGCATTGCCGGCATGCTGGAGCACTATGACTTCGTCAATCCTGACACCATGAGCTACTTCAAGCGCCGCCTGGCACAGGCGCCGCGCGACGCCGGGTTTGCGCTCGACTATGTCAAGGCGCACGCCACCACGCCCGAGCAACGCGCGTCGGTCTGCAACGCGCTGATCTTCAAGACCAACGTGCTATGGGTGCAGCTCGACGCGCTCCAACACGCCTATGTCGAGGGCCACATTCCGCCGGGCGCGTTCGTGCCCCAAGAACACCAAAAAGCGAGCTGAGGAACAACCGATGGCCGGGCCGCGTCACATCAGCGTCAGCGAGACCAGCCGGCCGGTGCTGCCGCGGCACGCCAAGCTGAAATATGACGAGACGCGAAAAGTCTGGGTGATCCTGGCGCCCGAACGCGTGCTGGCGCCGGACGAGATCGCGGTCGAGGTCTTGCAGCTCTGCGACGGCGAGCGCAATGTCGGCGACATGTCCGACCAGCTCGCGGCAAAATACGCCGCGCCGCGAGAGGCGATCCTGGCCGACGTCATCGTCATGCTGCAGGATCTCGCCGACAAGGGCTTTCTCACGGAGGCCCGGGAGAAGACGTCATGAGCGATGTGCTCGGCAATCCCACCATTCCGCCCGACGCCAGTGACAGCCTCGCGGTGCTGGAGAAGAGCCGCTCGACGGCGGAGACGTTCGGCATTCCGCTCGCCGTGCTGCTCGAGATCACCCACCGCTGCCCGCTGCAATGTCCCTATTGCTCCAACCCGGTCGAGCTCGACCGCTCGGGCAAGGAGCTGACCACCGAGGAATGGAAGAAAGTCCTGAGCGAGCTCGCCGAGATCGGCGTGCTCCAGGTGCATTTCTCCGGCGGCGAACCGACCGCGCGCAAGGATCTGGTCGAACTGGTCAAGCATGCCAGCGACGTCGGCCTCTACACCAACCTCATCACCTCGGCCGTGCTGCTGACGCGCGAGCGGCTGAGCGAGCTGGCCGATGCCGGGCTCTGCCACGTGCAGATCAGCTTCCAGGGCGTTGAAGAAGCCCTCGCCGATCGCGTCGGCGGTTACAAAAACGGGCATCGCAAGAAGCTCGAAGTGGCAAAATGGACGCGCGATCTCGATTTGCCGCTCACCGTGAACGCGGTGATGCACCGGCAGAACCTGCACCAGCTGCCTGATATCATCCAGATGTCGATCGATCTCGACGCCGACCGGCTCGAGGTCGCCAATGTCCAATATTACGGCTGGGCGCTGAGGAACCGCGCCGCGCTGATGCCGACGGTGGCGCAGCTCGACGAGTGCACCCGTATCGTCGAGGACGCGCGCGAGCGGCTGAAGGGCCGGCTGACGATCGACTATGTCGTGCCCGATTACTACGCGCTGCGGCCGAAGAAGTGCATGGGCGGCTGGGGCCGGCAGTTCTTCAACATTTCGCCGGCCGGCAAGGTGCTGCCCTGCCACGCCGCCGAGAGCATCACCGGGCTCGACTTCGAATCCGTGCGCTCCAACCATTCGATCGCATGGATCTGGCAGAACTCGGAGGCCTTCAACCGCTATCGCGGCACCGGCTGGATGAAGGAACCGTGCAAGAGTTGCGAATTCCGCGAGATCGATTTCGGCGGCTGCCGCTGCCAGGCCTTTGCGCTGACCGGTGACGCCGCCAACACCGATCCGGCCTGTGCGCTGTCGCCGCTGCACGAGACCATCTTCAAGCAGGCCGAGCGCGAGGCCGAGGGCGACACCAACCGCTTCATCTACCGCAATTTCGCCGGCGGCACTCTGGAATCCGGGAACGATGCCTGACGCCGACGCGGCCAGCTCAGTCAAGCGCACCGATCCCTTTGCGCCGCTGACCTCCGAAACGCTCGACGTCGGCGACGGCCACGAGCTCTATGTCGAGAGCGTCGGCCGCACCGACGGAATCCCCGCGGTCTACCTGCATGGCGGCCCCGGCAGCGGCTGCCAGCCCGACCATCGCCGGCTGTTTGATCCCGACCGTTTTCATACCGTGCTGTTCGACCAGCGCGGCTGCGGCCGCAGCCGGCCGAAGGGATCGCGCCAGCACAACACCACGCAGCATCTGATCGCGGACATGGAAAAAATCCGCGAGAAATTCGGGGTCGCGCGCTGGATGGTGGTCGGCGGATCCTGGGGCGCGACGCTGGCGCTGGCTTATGCGCAGGCGCATCCCGAGCGCGTTTCCGGGATTGCGCTCCGCGCGACGTTTCTCGGCACGCGTGCTGAAGTCGAGATCGCCTTCACCTCGCGCCTGTCGCAATTCTACCCCGCGCTCTACGAGGATTTTCTGAGCGTGCTGCCGCTCGAGGAGCGCGCGCGGCCGGTGGAAGCCTATTATCGCCGCATCCTCGATCCCGATCCGGCCGTGCATGGCCCGGCCTCGCGCGCCTGGTACGATACCGAGCGCGCCTTGTCCGAGCACAAGGCGGCAAAGACCCGGCTGGACCTGGCGTCGCTGAACGTCTGGCGCACATTGCCGGCGACACCGTTCATGGAGGCGCATTATTTCATTCACGACAGCTTCATGACGGAGAACCAGTTGTTGCGGAACGCCGGCAAGCTCGACGGCATTCCCGGCATCATCGTCCAAGGCCGCTACGATCTGTTGTGCCCTCCCGAGACATCCGAGCGGCTAGCGAAAGCGTGGCCGGGTTCCGAGATTCGCATCGTGGAAGAAGCCGGCCATTCGCTCTATGATACCGGCGTGCGAGACGCGGTCATGAAGTCGATCGCGGATATCGCCTCGAAGATTTCTCGATAGCGGGACAACAAGAAAATGCCACTCGCTGGAAAAAGCATGCTGCTGACGTCGATGAATATCGACGTTTCAGATGAAGCCGATTTCAATCGATGGTACGATCGCGAGCATCTGGAAGAGCGCGTTGCGATCGAGGGTTTTCTGGAGGCGCGGCGCTATGTCGCGCACGCTGCCAATCCCAAATACCTCTCGCTGTATTCAACCGCGACGCTCGACGTGCTCGACAGTCCCGCCTACCGGGCGCGGCTCGCCAATCAGACTGAATGGTCGCGGCGGAGCATGGCGCATTTCAAGGACATGCTGCGCGTGGTCGCACGCATCACGATCAGCAACGGCACCGGACGCGGCGCGGCGCTCGGCCTCGTGCGGCTGCGGCCGACGCCGGACAATGCAGCCGCGTGGCGTGACGCACTGCAAGAACGGCTGGCGCCTGAAAAACACGACGGCATCATCTCCATGCATCTGCTCGAAAGCGAGCCGGAATTGTCGGGCGCGACCGCGGACATTCCGGCGCTGCGCAACGAAGGCGCACGCGACTGGTTCGTGCTGATCGACGGCACGCATGTCGGCGCGGTCTCGGCCGTGATCGCCGCGCGCTTCACCGGCCCTGCCGCCTCGCCATTCCCGCTTCCCGTGTCGGTCGGCACCTACAGCCTGATGTGGGACCTCGCGAAGAGCGACATCGCGCGCAACTAGGACGCATCGCAACATGTTGCACCGCCACATAGCGCGCGCGGCCGTTAATGCTGTGCGCGCGTAGCTCCCATGAAAGAGGGGAAGCGCGAATTTTGCCGTTGTACTTCGGACCGGTTCTAATAAGCTAACCCAATGACGTCATTCAGAAACCAGATCGCCGCGCGTTAGCGTTCGCCAAGCTCAAGAAAAGGCCGCCGGGTCTTTGAGCCTGCGCGGACAGGGTAGGAATGAAACCGACCGACATTGCGGCCCCCGACTACTTTCACAAAGTGGTCGATTGCCAATGGGCCTGTCCTGCGCACACCCCCGTTCCCGAATACATCCGACTGATCGCCCAAGGCCGCTACAGCGACGCCTATATGATCAACTGGAAATCGAACGTGTTTCCCGGAATTCTGGGACGCACCTGCGATCGTCCATGCGAGCCGGCGTGCCGCCGCGGACGCGTCGAGGAGACCCCGGTCGCGATCTGTCGCCTGAAGCGCGTCGCCGCCGACTTCAAGGACGACATCACCCAACGCCTGCCGCGGCCCTCGGCCAAGAACGGCAAGCGCGTCGCCTTCGTCGGTGGCGGTCCCGCTTCGCTGACGGTTGCGCGCGATCTCGCACCGCTCGGCTATCACTGCACGGTGTTCGACGGCGATCCACGAGCCGGCGGCATGATGCGCTCGCAGATCCCGAAATTTCGCCTGCCGGATTCAGTCATCGACGAGGAGACCGGCTACATCCTGGGTCTCGGCGTTGACTTCAAGGGCGGCCACCGCATCGAAAGCATGAAGGCGCTGCTCGCGGAGAAGTATGACGCGATCTTCGTCGGCTCCGGCGCACCGCGCGGACGCGAGCTCGACATCCCCGGACGCAAGGAAGCAGCCGCCAACGTCCATATCGGCATCGACTGGCTGTCCTCGGTCTCGTTCGGCCATACCGACAAGATCGGCAAGCGCGTCATCGTGCTCGGCGGCGGCAACACCGCGATGGATTGCTGCCGCACCGCGCGTCGCCTCGGCGGCGAAGAGGTGAAGGTCGTCGTGCGCTCCGGCTTCGAGGAAATGAAGGCCTCGCCCTGGGAGAAGGAAGACGCGCTCCACGAAGACATCCCGATCCTCAACTTCCTCGTGCCCACAGCCTTCGTCCACGACAACGGCAAGCTCACCGGCATCACCTTCCAGAAGGTGAAGGCCGAATACGACGCCAAGGGCCGCCGCAACCTCGTGCCCTCGGGCGAGCCGGACCAAACCATCGAATGCGACGACGTGCTGGTCGCGGTCGGCCAGGAGAACGCCTTTCCCTGGATCGAGCAGGACTGCGGGATCGAGTTCGACAAATGGCACATGCCCAAGGTCGATCCGCAAACCTTCGTCTCGACCAACCCGAAAGTATTCTTCGGCGGCGACGCCGCGTTCGGGCCGAAGAATATCATCTGGGCGGTGGCGCAGGGCCATGATGCCGCGCTGTCGATCCACAAGATGCTCTCGGGCGAGGACGTCACCGAGCGTCCATTGCCGGAGGTGCACATCTCCTCGCAGAAGATGGGCATCCACGAATGGAGCTATGACAACGACATCTCCAACGACAAGCGCTACAAGGTGCCGCATCGCGACAAGGTGATCGCGCTGAAGGACGTCCGCACGGAGGTCGAGCTCGGCTACGACGTCAAGCTGGCGCTGGGCGAGGCCGAGCGCTGCCTGAACTGCGACGTCCAGACCGTGTTCTCGACCTCGCTCTGCATCGAGTGCGACGCCTGCGTCGACATCTGTCCGATGGACTGCATCACCTTCACCGACAATGGCGAGGAAGGCGATCTCCGTCAGCGCCTGAAAGCGCCCTCGCTGCATCCGGACCAGGATCTCTATGTCTCGAGCGACCTCAAGACCGGGCGCGTGATGATCAAGGACGAGGATGTCTGCCTGCATTGCGGGCTGTGTGCCGAGCGCTGTCCCACCGGCGCCTGGGACATGCAGAAATATTTGATCGAGATGACTCACGCAGGTTCAGCATGTCCGACAAAAAGCCGATCAGCAGCGTAAACGACTTCGTCGTCCGCTTCGCCAACGTCAACGGATCGGGCTCGGCCAGCGCCAACGAGATGTTTGCGCGCGCGATTCTGCGCCATGGCGTTCCGGTGAGCCCTCGTAACATCTTCCCCTCCAACATCCAGGGCCTGCCGACCTGGTACGAGGTGCGGGTGACCGAACAGGGCCATCTCGGCGCCCGCGGCGGCGTCGACATGATGGTGGCGATGAACCCGCAGACCTGGGACAAGGACGTCGCAGGCATCGAGCCCGGCGGCTATCTGTTCTACGATTCCACCAAGCCGATGCCGTCGACCAAATTCCGCGACGACATCACCGTGATCGGGGTCCCCCTGACCGCGATCACCAACTCGACCTATACCGATCCGCGCCAGCGCCAGCTGTTCAAGAACATCATCTATCTCGGGGCGCTCTCGGCGCTGCTCGACATGGATCCGAAGCTGATCGAGCAGCTGATCGGCGAGCAGTACAAGGGCAAGGAGAAGCTGCTCTCGTCCAACGTCCACGCGCTGCATCTCGGCCGCGACTGGGCGCTGCAAAACCTGAAATGTCCGACCGGGCTGCGGGTGAAGAAGTCCGACAAGGTCGGCGACCGCATCTTCATCGAGGGCAACAGCGCCGCCGCGCTCGGCGCCGTCTATGGTGGCGCCACGGTGTGCGCCTGGTATCCGATCACGCCGTCCTCGTCCGTGGCCGAGGCTTTCACCGCCCACTGCAAGAAGTACCGGCACGATCCGGAAACCGGCAAGGCGAAATACGCCATCGTGCAGGGCGAGGACGAGCTCGCTTCGATCGGCATCGTGATCGGCGCCTCCTGGAACGGCGCGCGCGCCTTCACCGCAACCTCCGGCCCCGGCATCTCGCTGATGACCGAGTTCATCGGCCTGTCATATTTCGCCGAAATCCCGGCCGTGATCATGAACATCCAGCGCGCCGGTCCCTCGACCGGCATGCCGACCCGGACCCAGCAATGCGACATCATCGCCTGCGCCTATGCTTCGCATGGCGACACCAAGCATGTGCTGCTGTTCCCTGAGGATCCCGCCGAGGCGTTCGAGTTCGCGGCCGCGGCCTTCGATCTCGCCGAGCGGCTCCAGACCACCATCTTCCTGATGCTCGACCTCGACATCGGCATGAACCACCGGCTCTGCCGTCCCTTGAAGTGGGACGACGCCAAGCAATATGACCGCGGCAAGGTGATGACTTCGGAGATGCTGGAGGAAGGCCGCGACTTCGGCCGCTATCTCGACGTCGACGGCGACGGCATCCCCTACCGAACCTATCCCGGCACGCATCCGACCAAGGGCTCATATTTTACCCGCGGCACGTCGCGCGACCGCTATGCGCGTTACTCCGAAGAAGGCTCGGTCTACGCCGACAACATGCAGCGGCTGATGCGCAAGTTCGAGACCGCGCAGGATCTGGTGCCACGGCCGCTTCAGGCCAATGCGGAACGGCCGACCAAATACGGCGTGATCTATTTCGGCTCGACCACGCCGGCGATGGACGAGGCGATCGGATTGTTGGAGGCACGAGGCCATCAGCTCGATCGCCTGCGCATCCGCGCCTTCCCGTTCCACTCCAGCGTGGCGAGCTTCCTCGCCGAGCACGATTTCGTCTACGTGGTCGAGCAGAACCGCGACAGCCAGCTGCGCCAGCTCATCGTCAACGAAAACGGCATCGACCCGGTGCGGCTGGTGCCGATCGTGCACTACGACGGCTCGCCGATCACCGCCCGCTTCATCGCAAAAGCCATTGGCGACCACCAGGATCACCTCAAGGTGACCCCGCTCCGCAAGGCCGTGTCATGACCTACATTGCAAAGCCGAAATTCCACCATCCCGGGCTGAAGAAGAACGAGCTCGGCTACACCCATCGCGACTACGAAGGCAAGATCTCGACGCTGTGCGCCGGCTGCGGCCACGATTCGATCACGGCCTCGATCATCGAGGCCTGCTATGAGCTTTCGATCGAGCCGCACCGGGTTGCGAAGATCTCGGGCATCGGCTGCTCGTCGAAGACGCCGGACTATTTCCTCGGCAATTCGCACGGCTTCAACTCCGTGCACGGCCGCATGCCCAGCGTGCTGACCGGCGCCAATCTCGCCAATCGCGACCTGATCTATCTAGGTGTCTCCGGCGACGGCGATTCCGCCTCGATCGGCTTCGGCCAGTTCGCCCATTCGATCCGGCGCGGGGTGAACATGACCTATATCGTCGAGAACAACGGCGTCTACGGCCTGACCAAGGGCCAGTTCTCGGCGACCGCCGACCGCGGCTCGAAGTCCAAGAAGGGCGTCACCAACACCGACAACGCCATCGACCTCGTCGCCATCGCGCTGCAGTTGGGGGCGACTTTCGTCGCGCGCTCGTTCTCCGGCGACAAGACCCAGCTCGTGCCGCTGATCGCGGCCGCGATCCGCCACAAGGGCGCGTCGTTCATCGACGTCATCAGCCCCTGCATCGCCTTCAACAATCACGCCGGCTCGACCAAGAGCTTCGACTATGTCCGCGAGCACAATGACGCGGTGAACCGGCTCGACGTGCTGGTCGGCCGCGATCCGATCGCGGTGGATTACGCACCCGGCACGGTGCAAATGGTCGAGCAGCATGACGGCAGCAGGATCGCGCTGCGCAAGATCGACGCCGACTACGATCCGCACGACCGGCTCGGCGCCCAGACCTTCCTGCAAAAGCACGCCGCAAAGGGACAGATCGTCACCGGCCTGCTCTACGTTGATCCTGATGCGGAAGATCTGCACGAGCATCTCAACACGGTCGAGACGCCGCTCAACACGCTGGAAGCGGACACGCTCTGCCCGGGCTCGGCGGCGCTGGACAAATTCAACGCCAGCCTGCGGTGATTGCTACCGCGCCGTGGCAGGTTGCCTGACCCGTATGGTGATCTTCTCCGACACGATGGGCGGCTCGAACGGATAGTGCTTGGCATCGCCCAGCACAAGTTGAAGCGTGTGCGACCCGGGCGGAAGCTCGAGCAGCGTTTCGGTCTGCCCTGCCCCGAAATGCAGATGCGACTTGTCCTGCAGGATCGGCTCCTTGGGATCGATGGGGTCGTTGACGTCGATCAGCAAATGATGATGACCGGCGTTCTGATACTCGTCGCCGGCATGGGTCACTCCCATGTTGCGCAAGCCGAACCGGACCCAGAATCCGCCGCGGACCTTCTGCCCGTCATGCGGGGTGATGAAATAGAGCTTGGCGTCCTTGGGCGCTGCCTTGCCCTGCGAAAAGGCCACCCCCGGGAGCAATGCGAGCGCCGCCGCCAGCGCGACGCAACGAAGGATCTGCATCAAACCAACTCCTCCACTTAAGGGCTGAGCGCCACGCGGAATCCGTGCGTCGGATAACGAACGTTGGTGTCGTAGCCATCGCGGTTGGACGGCCGCACATATCTCGAATCGTTCTTCCAGGAGCCCGAGCGCAGGACATGAGCGCTGCATTCCCCGCTGCTCCATGCCGAGCCGTCACCGGGCGCGCCCTGATAGGTCTTGTGCCAGCAGTCCTCGACCCACTGATCGACCCCGCCGCCCATGTCGTGGAGCCCGAACGGATTAGGCCTGAAGCTGCCGACCTTCGCCGGCTGCTCGGCCGCGAGATCACCGCAATCCTTGCAACCGGCCATGCCCGGCTGCAGCTTGTCGCCCCACCAATATTTGGTCTGCGTTCCGCCACGCGCGGCATATTCCCATTCGGCTTCGCTCGGAAGCCGATAAGTCTTCTTCGTCGCCTGCGCGAGATAGGCCGCATATTGCTGCGCGTCGGTCCAGCTCACATTGCTGACCGGCGCATCGTCCTTGCCGATGGCCGTGAAGCCGCACGCCTTTGCAGCGGCGCACTCATTCCATTCCTGCACGGTCACCGGATATTTTCCGATCGAGAACGGCTTGACCGTCACCTGATGGACAGGACGCTCGGTCGGGTCGTCATTGCTTCCCATCGCAAAGCTGCCGCCGCGAATGGCGACCATCTCGGGTTCGCGGACGGGAATGGCCGATTGACTTGCCGATTGACTCGGCGCGGGAGCGGGCGACGGAGATGACGAAGCCGACGAGGGAGAAGGCTGCGGCGTCTGCGGCGCTGCTTCGCGCGACGGAGGCTGCGGGCTCGGTGATGCGGCAGGCGAAGCGGTGGGAGAAGCGGTGGGCCCGGTGGCCTGCTCGCTCACCCTGCCCGGTGTCTGAGCCAGCAGATACCACAGCACACCGGCGGCAATCACCGACAGCGTGATACCCAGGAGAAAGATCAGAGTATTCTCGCGCCGCCCCCGCGTCCTGCCGACCGCGTCTGCATCCGGCAGCACTTTATAGACGCGCACGGGATCGGTGATGTTCTTGACCTTGCGGTCCCCGAGCGACTCGTAACCGCACACGACCTTGTGCTTGATCTGCTCGTAGATCGCGCCGGAGATAAAGACCTGGCCTGGCTCGGCGATGCCCTCGATGCGCGTGGCGATGTTGACGCCGTCGCCGTAGACGTCGTCCGGCTCCACGATGACATCACCGAGATTGACGCCAATCCGGTACTCGATCCGGGTGTCCTTCGGAAGCGAGGCGTTGCGGCCGATGAGATTCTGCTGGATGACGATGCTGCATCGGACGGCCTCGACCGGACTGTCGAAAATCGCGATGAAGCCATCGCCCGTCGTCTTCACCAGACTTCCATTGTGCTCGACGATGCTGGGCTGGATGAGATCCCGCTCGATCCGCTTGACGCGGACGTGCGTGCCCTCCTCGTCGGCCTGCATCAGGCGGCTGTAGGAAGCGATGTCACCGACAATGATGGCCGCGAGGCGACGAGGCATAGGGCCGTGCGAAGGCGGCTCGTCATTCCCGGATCTGAAGTTGCGAATTTCGCCCATTGCGGGGACTCCACAAACTTACAAAGGCAGACCCCAACCTACGACTGCCAAAGGCGATCGTCTGTGAAGGCTATCACATCGACGAAATCGGGCAATGTCCGTGGGGATCGCAGGAGTCGATTTCCGAAAGGCGAAGGCGTTACATCGAATGAACCTTTATGACCCCACCGATGACTAACGCCCCGCGTGGAACTAATCACCTCGCTCCGCCCTGCGATGCTCGTGTCATTGATGTGCGAACCATGAACGCGTCGCACCGGGTTCGCGTCTAAAGTACAGCTCAGTTGCTGCACGCGAGGCCATCATGAAGTTTTTTCTCGTTGCTGCCGTCTTCCTCGCCGCCTTCGCCGGCGCGGCCCACGCCGAGGAGGCCGACGATATCCGTGAGGCCAGCAAGGCCGAAGCCGAGACCTTCAACGCGCGCATGTATGCCGGCGCACCCGCCAATAAGGCCTATGCCTGCTTCGTGCGGCGCTACGATGCCGAGCACCTGGCGCGTCATCCGAAGCAGAAGGTCGCCGCGATGAAGCTGCTGATCTCGGCGGAGATGGACACCGAAGACAAGCAGCTCCACAATTCCTTCCGCCTCGGTTTTAAGTATCGTCACCGCTCGGGCGATTTCGATTCCAGCGGCTCCTGTCATCACACCGTGTTCACCAAGGACGGCACCGAAATCCGCCTCGGCTGCGGCGTCGACTGCGAGGGCGGCGGCATCGGCGTCGCGCTCGCAAACGACGACAAATCGGCGATCGTGCGGCTGGCGCGGGTCAGGGTCTGGCAGAACAACAAGCCGGATGAGGATGCCGAACTGTCACTGGTCGCCGGCGCCGACGACGGGATTTTCCGCCTGGATCGAACGGACAATAAGGAATGCGCCTCGCTCGTGACCGACCGCAAGGAACTCGCCGCGCTCCGCCACAAATGATATGTCTCCGGCGCAATCGAGGAGATCGTCATGAACCGCCGGAACATGTTGTGGAGCGCCATCTCAGGCCTGGGCGCAGCGCTTGGCGCCTCCAGCGCGAACGCCGCGACGGACGCCGGCGCGGGCAACAAGCTGAAGGTGGTGTATCACCTGAGCGATGCCGAGAAGGTCAATTTCGTCCTTGGCAACATCCAGAACCACATCGAGGGCGTCGGCGGCCCCGAGCATGTGACGATCGCACTGGTGATCCACGGGCCGGCGCTGAAGGCGTTTCACTCGGCGCAGGCCAACCCTGACATCAGCAAGCGCGTCGGCGATTTCTCCAAGGATGGCGTCGAGCTTGCCGCCTGCGGCAACACGATGAAGGCGCAGAACGTCACGCTTACGGATCTCTTGCCGGGCTTCGTCAGCGCGGAGAAGGGCGGCGTCGTCCGTTTGGCCGAGCTCCAGTCGCAGGGCTATCTCTATCTGCGGCCGTAGGTAGCAGCGAAAGTGGTGGGCTCCCTCCCCCGCTTGCGGGGGAGGGTCGGGGAGAGGGTGTCTCAGCAATCGAGAACCCCCAAGTGGAGAGAGCCCTCACCCGGCGCTGCGCGCCGACCTCTCCCGCAAGCGGGAGAGGTAAGAGGAGTTTGCGGGATCGCTTCCCACACCGCTTCCCACTTGACACATCCATAACTCCACGGTTATGAATATACCCATAACTTACAGATTATGGATTATATGCCCGCCGCCGCCCACGACCTTCTGTTCAGGACGCTCGCCGACCCCACCCGTCGGGCGATCTTCGAGCGATTGTGCCGCGAGGGCGAACAGACGGTCGGGGCCCTGACGGCACTGTCGGGCGTGTCCCAGCCGGCGGTCTCAAAACATCTCGGCGCGCTGAAGCAGGCTGGCCTCGTGCGCGACCGGCATCAAGGACGGCAGACGCATTACAGCGCCCAACCCGGCGCGCTCAATCCGCTGATCGACTGGACCAGCCAGATGGCCGGATTCTGGCAGAACCGGCTCGACGCGCTCGACGATCTCCTGAAGAGGATGGACCAATGAACGAATCCGCGACCGAAACCCGATCTGTCGTCGTCGAGCGCGAATTTGCCTTTCCGGCAGAGCGGATCTGGCGCGCGCTGACGCAGCCGCATCTGATCGAGGAATGGCTGATGAAGAACGACTTCAAGCCGAACGTGGGCCACCGCTTCAACCTTCGCGGCGAATGGGGCGGCGTGCTGGACTGCGAAGTCCTCACCATCGAGCCGCAGAAGACGCTCGCCTACACCTGGAATTTCTCGCACGAGGACGCGGCGTTCGATCTCAAGAGCGTCGTGACCTTCACGCTGACGCCGACGGGCGCAGGCACTCATCTGCGTGTCGAGCAAGCGGGCTTCAGCCCGGCGCAGAAGCAGGCATTTGGCGGCGCGCATGCCGGCTGGAAGCAGTTCCTCACCAAGCTGGACGAGCTGCTGGCCAAGGCAGACTAGCTCGGCCGCCGGCCTTCATTTCGATCATCTCAAGAGGAGGTTTCATTGACCGGAAATATGTGGATTCGACAGATCCATCGCTGGCTGTCGATTGCTTTCACGCTGGCCGTCATCGCCAACATCGTCGCCCTGACGATGCAAGTCCAGGCGACGTGGATCGGCTTGCTCGCCTTCGTCCCATTGATCCCGTTGCTTGCGACCGGGCTCTACATGTTCGCGCTGCCATATCTCGGCCGCGGCCGCGGCGCCCGACAAGAGGCGTGAGCATGAAGAAGGCCGTGACCGCGAAAACCAGCAGCGCGATGAAGACGAATGGCGCTTCGCCATCCAGGATGATCGACGGCAGGATCAAGGAGCTCGGCGACTGGCGCGGCGACATGCTCGGGCGAATCCGCGGCCTGATCAAGGAGGCCGACCCTGATGTCGTCGAGGAATGGAAGTGGCGCGGCGTTCCGGTGTGGGAGCACGACGGCATCATCTGCACCGGCGAGACCTACAAGGCCGTGGTGAAGATGACCTTTGCCAAGGGCGCCGCGCTGGACGATCCCGCCGGCCTGTTCAACTCGAGCCTCGACGGCAACGTGCGCCGCGCGATCGATATTCGCGAAGGCGACAAGATCAACGAGAAGGCGTTGAAGGCGCTGATCCGCGCAGCCGTGGAGCTGAATGCGTCGAAAGCCAAGAAGAAGCCGGCGAAGAAGCGATCGACTTAGAGCACGATTGATTCACGTTGATCGCTTTAGCAGCCGCGGACTGGCTGCAACCTCTCCCGCTTGCGGGAGAGGTCGGCGCGTAGCGCCGGGTGAGGGCTCTATCCTCTGGGGGAATCCCGCTGCGGAGACACCCTCTCGGCCGCAAGCGGGGGAGGGAGCGCACCTCCCTGGCAGAAGCCACAAGGCTAATCTCGTCGCGCTCCGGAAGCTGCCCCGCCCTCACGCCACCGCCGAGATCGGCCGCGGGCTCACGACGTATTCGCGCAGCACCTTGTCGTTGGAATCGACCTCGATCAGTGCGACATCGTAGGTCCAGAGATCGGCGAGATGCTGGAGCACGCGCTTGGCGTCGGTCTCGTTGAGCTGCGCGCCCTTGATGACATGGTGATGCAGGATCAGCCGCCGGTCGCCGGAGAGATCGACGTCGACCACCTCGATATTCGCGTCGATGTAGCCGACATCGTGCTGCCGTGCCAGCTCGCGCCGGACGCGGCGGAAGCCGCGCTCGTCGTGAATGGCGTCGACCCGGATGCCGGCGCGCTCCTCGGGATCGTCATGCAGGTGGAACATGCGGAGATGCCGCATCAGCTTCGGACTCAGGAACTGGGCGATAAAACTCTCGTCGCGGTAATTGGCCCAGACGTCGCGCAGCACGCCCATCACGTCGTTCTTGCCGGCGATGTCCGGGAACCACTCGCGGTCCTCGTCTTCCGGCCGGGTGACGATGCGCTCGATGTCCTGCATCATGGCGAAGCCGAGCGCATAGGGATTGAAGCCGGAAAAGCGCTGGTCGTCGAATTCGGGCTGGAACACGACGTTGGTGTGCGACTGCAGGAATTCGAGAAAATTGCCGTCGCTGATGCGGCCCTGCTGATGCAGCTTGGTCATGATGCGATAGTGGACGTAGGTCGCCGTCCCCTCGTTCATCACCTTGGTCTGGCTCTGCGGATAGAAATATTGCGCGATGTGGCGAACGATGCGCAACAGCTCGCGCTGCCATGGCGCCAGCCGCGGCGCGCTCTTCTCTAGGAAATACAGCAGGTTTTCCTGCGGCAGGCCGAGCAGCTTGCGGCGCCGTTCGACGCTGAGTGCGGACCGGGTCTTGCTCTTTCCCGCCGGCACGGTGCGCCAGAGGTCGTTGAAGACCTCCTCCTCATGCTGGCGGCGGCGCCCTGCCCGCTTCTCTTCGGCGCGGAGGTCGAGCTTCTTCTTGCCGGGATAGCGGTCGATCCCATGCGACATCAGCGCATGCGCGGCATCGAGGGTGCGCTCGACCTCGACGCGGCCGTAGCGATCCTCGCATTGCATGACGTAGTTCTTGGCGAAATCCAGATAGTCCAGGATGCCGTCGGCGTCGGTCCACTGCTTGAACAGATAGTTGTTCTTGAAGAAGTGGTTGTGGCCGAAGGCGGCGTGCGCGATCACCAGGGTCTGCATCGTCGCCGTGTTCTCCTCCATCAGGTAGGAGATGCAGGGCGAGGAGTTGATCACGATCTCATAGGCAAGTCCCATCAGGCCCTTGCGGTATGAGGCCTCGTGATACGCGAAGTGCTTTCCGAATGACCAGTGCTTGTAGAACAGCGGCATGCCGACCGACGAATAGGCGTCCAGCATCTGCTCGGCGGTGATGACTTCGATCTGGTTCGGATAGACGTCGAGCCCGAGATCTTTCGTCGCCACCTCCTCGCAGGCATCCGTGATGCGCTGCAAGGTGTGAAAATCCCAATCGGCGCCTTCGAACAAGCGTTCTGTCATGGAGCGGCTTTCTCCTGGGCAGTGTCGCGGCGCTGAAACAGATCGTGGAACACCGGAAAAATCTCGCTGCGCTCGCTGACCTTGCGCATCGAGAGCGGTGCGCCGCTGTTGCGCAGGCGCTCGTAGAGAGTCCAGAGCGAGGAGTCGGACAGATCGAAAGCGCTGCCGCCGGACTCGCCGACCTCGAGATAGGCAAAGAACTGGCAGACCGGCAGGATCTTGTCGGTCAGCAGCATGCCCGCGAGCTCGCCGTCGGAATAGGAATTGTCGCCGTCGGAGGCTTGGGCGGCGTAGATATTCCAGTCCGACGGGCTGAAGCGTTCGCGCACGATCTCGTGCATCGCCTGCAGGGCGCTGGAGACCAGCGTGCCGCCGGAAGCCGGGCCGTAGAAGAAGGTCTGCTCGTCCACCTCCTCGGCGCGATCGGTGTGGCGGATGAAGACGATGTCGACATGCTTGTAGCGGCGCTTCAGGAACACGTAGAGCAGCATGTAGAAGCGCTTGGCGAGATCCTTCATGTGCTCGGACATCGAGCCCGACACGTCCATCAGGCAGAACATCACGGCCTGGGCAACGGGCTTGGGCACCGTCTCGAAGCGGCGGTAGCGGATATCGAGCGGATCGATGAAGGGAATGCGCTTGGACTTCGCCTTCAGTTTTTCGAGCTGGGCCATCAGCACCAGACGCTCGTCCTCGTCCGCGCAGGCGGCGATGGCGGCTTCCAGCTCTTCGATCTCCTCCTTGCTGGGACGCTTGAGCGCGATACGGCGCGCCAGTGCGCGCCGAACCGTCCGGCTCACCGAGATGTTGGATGGCGAGCCCGACGTGGTGTAGCCGGTGCGCTGGATGCCCTCGCTCTCGGTGTGCGCGATCTTGCGCTTGGCAAGGTCGGGCAATTCGAGATCGTCGAGAAAGAGATCGACGAATTCGTCGCGGCTGAGCACGAAACGGAAGGCGTCCTCGCTGTCGCCTTCGCCCGGTCCGGAATCCTTGGCGCTGCCCTGGCCCGAGCGCTGGAGGTAGTCGCCCTCGATGAACTTCTTGTTCCCGGGCAACACCATGTCGCGCGTTCCGCCGTCGCGGCGGAAACGCGGCTCATGCATGCCGTCGAGCGGAATGGTGACCTCGCCACCCTCCAGGACGTCCTTGATGTCGCGTTCCTGCGAGGTCTTCTTGACGGCGCCCTGCACCAGGGATTTGGCCCGACGCAAGAACCGCTGCCGGTTCTCGAGACTCTTGCCGCCTGGATTCAGGCGCCTGTCAATAATGTGAATCGGCACTTTTCCATCCGCCTCAACCGGCCTGCTTCACGCGCATGTACCATTCGACGAGCCGGCGAACCTGACGCTCGGTGTAGCCGCGCTCCACCATGCGTGCGACGAACTCGCCGTGCTTCTTCTCCGTCTCGCCGTCCTTCTTCGACCCGAAGGAGATGACCGGAAGCAGGTCCTCGACCTGGGAGAATATCCGCTTTTCGATCACATCGCGAATCTTCTCGTAGGAGATCCAGGTCGGATTCTTGCCGCCGTTCTGGGCGCGCGACCGTAACGAGAATTTGACCACCTCGTTGCGGAAATCCTTCGGATTGGCGATGCCCGCCGGCTTCTCGATCTTGGTCAGCTCCTGGTTCAAAAGCTCGCGATCCAACAGCTGGCCGGTGTCGGCGTCCTTGAAATCCTGGTCCTCGATCCAGGCATCGGCGTAGTCGACGTAGCGGTCGAACAGGTTCTGGCCGTAATCCGAGTAGGATTCGAGATAAGCCTTCTGGATCTCGTTGCCGATGAACTCGGCATAACGCGGAGCAAGGTCCGCCTTGATGAATTCGAGGTAGCGCTTCTCGACTTCCTCGGGCAGCTGCTCGCGCTTGATCGATTGCTCCAGCGCGTACATCAGATGCACGGCGTCGGCGGCGACTTCCTGCGGATCGTGGTTGAAGGTCGCAGCCAGGATCTTGAAGGCAAAGCGGGTGGAAACACCGTCCATGCCCTCGTCGACGCCGGCGGCATCGCGATATTCCTGGACGCTGCGCGCCTTCGGATCGGTCTCCTTCAGGCTCTCGCCGTCGTAGACCCTCATCTTGGCGTAGGTCGTGGAATTTTCGTGCTTGCGCAGGCGCGACATCACCGAGAACCGCGCCAGCGTTTCCAGCGTCGCGGGCGCGCAAGGCGCGGCCGCGAGCTCGGAGCCCTGGATCAGCTTCTCGTAGATCTTCTGCTCCTCCGTGATCCGCAGGCAGTACGGCACCTTGATCACGCAGATGCGGTCGATGAAGGCCTCGTTATTCTTGTTGGCCTTGAAGCTCGACCACTCGGCTTCGTTGGAGTGCGCGAGGATGACGCCGGTGAACGGAATCGCGCCGATGTTCTCGGTGCCGATGTAGTTGCCTTCCTGCGTCGCGGTGAGCAGCGGATGCAGCATCTTGATCGGCGCCTTGAACATCTCGACGAACTCGAGCACGCCCTGGTTGGCGCGATTGAGGCCGCCGGAATAGCTGTAGGCGTCGGGATCGTTCTGCGCATAGGTTTCGAGCTTGCGGATGTCGACCTTGCCGACCAGCGAGGAGATGTCCTGGTTGTTCTCGTCACCCGGCTCGGTCTTGGCGATCCCGATCTGGCGCAGCCGCGACGGCTGGATTTTTGCAACCCGAAACTGGGAAATGTCGCCGCCGAAGGCTTCCAGCCGCTTGTAGCACCACGGGCTCATCAGGCCGGTGAGACGGCGGCGTGGAATGCCGTATTTCTCTTCCAGCATCGGGCCGAGCTGATCCGGATCGAACAGGCTGAGCGGACTTTCGAACACGGGCGAGAGCTCGTCGCCAGCCTTGAGCACGTAGATCGGATGCACTTCCATCAGCGACTTCAGCCGCTCGGCGAGCGAGGATTTGCCGCCGCCGACCGGACCGAGCAGATACAGGATCTGCTTGCGCTCTTCGAGGCCCTGCGCCGCGTGACGGAAGAAACCGACGATGCGCTCGATGGTTTCTTCCATGCCGTAGAAGCCGGCGAAGGCCGGATAGGTGCGGATCGTGCGGTTCAAAAAAATACGGCCAAGGCGTGGGTCCTTGGCCGTGTCAATCGTCTGGGGCTCACCGATCGCTGCTAGCAGTCGTTCGGCCGCGTTCGCGTATTTCATGGGATCGCTTCGACACGATTCCAGATATTCCGCCATCGACATGTCGTGTTGGCTTCTCGCCTCGAACGACTTAGCGAAAGCGTTGAATAGAGAATCGTTGTACATGATCCCTCTCCGCGTGAGTTCCGCTACACAATTGAACGAAAGCAGCGACCGGACCGTTCCTTAGCGCCACTCTCGAATCAGCGTGAGCACATGACGATCATTCGACACCCGGGCGCCTTCTCGGCGCAACGCACAACGTAGGCACAGGGTGAGTTACGAACAGGCACCTGCCTGATATTTGAGCGAATCTTTGTCTATATTGGCTCATTTCCAGAAAATGTCACTCGCTCGCAACATCCGGGCGTTACCGGGGATGCGTTCATCCGGCCTCGCATCATAGCGGTCTGCGAACGGCGATCTTATGACGCTTGTGCGGCGAAGCCTTGCGTGCCGCGTTCATCTTCCTGCTGCAATGCGGTGCGCGGACCGCCGGCGGCGTGATAGTCGCGGCAAGCGCGCAGCAGTGTATCAAAATCGGTCGCTAGGCCCTCCGACCGGATGACGATGCGATCGTCCCTCACGGAGCGGGCCAAGCCGCGGATGCTGCAGAGCTGCCGCTGCAAGGCCGGCGTCGGCGTCAGCACGATCACCTTGCGCCCGCGGCGTTCTTCAGCCGAAATCTCCGCGATCGAGTCCCACAGCAGAAATTCATTGCCGATGCGGAGATCGCGGATGCCATAGGGGGTGACGATCACCACCGATCCCCGCTCGGCGGGGAGCATCCAGATCAGCCGACCGGTCATCACGGCGAACACCACCACGCCGGCAGAGCCGACCGTCGCGTCGTAATCGCCAAAAGCGCTCGACCAGCCCAAGGCGAGCGTTGCGCTGAGCAGCGTCATGGCGAAGCCCGCTACGACCAGCAGCCGCGTTTGGGTCGTACACGGACCGATTTCGAGATCGTGGGACGCATCGACGCATCCGGTCGACGTGACCGACTGGGGGCTGTCTGTGACAGCGAGCGCCAGACGGTCATGATGTGCTTGCATGCCTTCCCCCAGCATGGCCATTCGCGACCGAGCCACAATGCACCAGCCGGACCGGAATCCGCTGATGAGTACTCCGCGCAGCCGCTAGCGGCGAGGCGAGACAGCTGGCGTTACACAACAAGGGCCCGACCGATTCCTCACGGCCAACGACCTTTTTACGCAACTCGGCTCCCTTTACGCGGATCGCCATGATCGCGACGGAGTTACACTGGAGGATATGACGCCCATACCCTTGATTGGTTCCCTCAAGGAAGCATGTAAGCTAGAGGATAGCGCGTCAGGACCGGTGCGGAAACCCCTCGCCCGCAGGCTTGGAGATAAATTAGCATCATGAATCCCGTCAAAGAACTGGAAAAGCACGGACAAGCCGTCTGGCTGGACTTCCTGGCCCGCGGCTTCATCGCCAAGGGCGACCTGAAGCGGCTGATCGACACCGACGGCGTCAAGGGCGTCACCTCCAACCCCTCGATCTTCGAGAAAGCGATCGGCAGCTCGGACGAGTACGACGCGCCGATCGGCAAGGCGTTGAAGCGCGGCGATCGGTCGGTCGCCGACCTGTTCGAGGCCGTCGCGGTCGAGGACATCCAGAACGCCGCCGACGTGCTGCGCCCGGTCTACGACCGCCTCAAGGGTGGCGACGGGTATGTCAGCCTTGAAGTCTCGCCCTATCTGGCGATGGACACCGCCGGCACGGTCACCGAGGCGCGGCGGCTCTGGAAGGACGTCAACCGCAAGAACCTGATGGTGAAGGTGCCGGCAACGCCGGAGGGCCTGCCGGCGATCGAGACCCTGATCGGCGACGGCATCAGCATTAACATCACGCTGCTGTTCTCCAGGGACGTCTATCTGCAGGTTGCCGAGGCCTATCTCGCCGGTCTGGAGACATACGTCGCAGGTGGCGGCGACCCCTCGCACGTGGCGAGCGTGGCGAGCTTCTTCGTCAGCCGCATCGACTCGGTGGTCGACAAGCAGCTCGACGAGAAGATCGCTCGCGCCAACGATCCGTCCGAGAAGGAGCGGCTGGCCGCGCTGAAGGGCAAGGTCGCGATCGCCAATGCCAAGGTCGCCTATCAGGATTACAAGCGCCTGTTCTCGGGTCCCCGCTGGGACAAGCTCGCCGCCAAGGGCGCCAAGCCGCAGCGCATGCTGTGGGCGTCGACCGGCACCAAGAACAAGGACTACAGCGACGTCCTCTATGTCGAGGAGCTGATCGGCCCCGACACCATCAACACCGTGCCGCCGGCGACGCTCGACGCATTCCGTGACCACGGCAAGCCGCGCGACAGCCTTGAAGAAAACCTCGACGACGCCTGCCGCGTGCTGGAAGAGCTGGAGCGCTCCGGCGTCTCGCTCGATGCCATCACAGAGGAGCTCGTCAAGGACGGCGTCAAGCAGTTCGCCGACGCCGCCGACAAGCTCTATGGTGCGGTCGCCCACAAGCGCGCCACCGTGCTCGGGCCCGCGATCGACCGCCAGCTGCTCTCGCTCGGCGACGGTCTCGGCAAGGCCGTGGCCAAGAGCACCGAGGAATGGCGCGCGTCGGCCAAGATCCGTAGGCTGTGGCAGCGCGACAAATCGGTCTGGACCGGCACTGACGAGGACAAATGGCTCGGCTGGCTCGACAGCGCCGCCAAGGCCGATGTTGCCGACTATGAGGACTATGCCAGTCGCGTGAAAGGCCAGAAATTCTCCGACGCCGTCGTGCTCGGCATGGGCGGATCAAGCCTCGGGCCGGAGGTGCTGGCCGAGACCTTTGGCAAGAAACCCGGGTTCCCGAAGCTGCACGTGCTGGATTCCACCGATCCGGCGCAGGTGCGGGCGATGGAGGCCAGGATCGACATCGCCAACACCGTTTTCATCGTCTCAAGCAAGTCCGGCGGCACCACCGAACCGAATGCGATGAAGGATTATTTCCACGAGCGCGTCACGCAGGCGGTCGGGCCGAAGGTCAAGACCGGCTATCGCTTCATTGCGGTCACCGATCCCGGATCGTCGCTGGAGAAGGCGGCGAAGACGCTGAGCTATGCGCGCATCTTCCATGGCGAGCCCTCCATCGGCGGACGCTACTCGGTGCTCTCGCCGTTTGGCCTGGTGCCGGCGGCAACTGCGGGCATCGACATCAAGACCTTCGTCAAGCATGCGCTTGCCATGGCCCGCTCCTGCGGACCGGACGTGCCGCCGGCTGAGAACCCCGGCGTGCAGCTCGGCCTTGCCATGGGCCATGCAGCGCTCGAAGGCCGCGACAAGGTGACGATCCTGTCGTCGAAGAAGATTGCCGATTTCGGCGCCTGGGCCGAGCAGCTCATCGCGGAATCGACCGGCAAGGATGGCAAGGGTCTGGTCCCGATCGACGGCGAGCCGCTGGGCGAGCCTGCGGTCTACGGCAATGACCGGCTCTTCATCGACATCCGTATCGAGGGCGAAGCGGACGCCGCCCATGACTCGCAGCTTGCTGCGATCGAAGCGGCCGGTCATCCCGTCGTGCGCATCGTGATGAAGTCGATCGATCATCTCGGCCAGGAGTTCTTCCGCTTCGAGATGGCAACGGCGGTGGCGGGCAGCATCCTCGGCATCAACCCGTTCGACCAGCCGGACGTGGAAGCGGCCAAGATCAAGACCCGAGAGCTCACCGCGTCGTTCGAAAAGACCGGCGCGCTGCCGGCCGAGCAGCCGGTGGTCAGCACCGCCGAGGCCGATCTCTACACCGACGAGGCCAATGCCGCGGCCCTGCGCGCCGCCGGCGCCAACGGTGACCTCACCTCATGGCTGAAGGCGCATCTGTCGCGCTCCAACCATGGCGATTATGTCGCCCTGCTCGGCTACATCGCGCGCGACAAGGCGACGATCGACGCACTCCAGACCATGCGGCTCGAAGTGCGCGAGAAGCGACATGTCGCAACCTGCGCCGAGTTCGGACCGCGTTTCCTGCACTCGACAGGACAGGCCTACAAGGGCGGCCCCGACAGCGGCGTGTTCCTCCAGATCACCGCCGACGATGCCAGGGACCTGCCGGTGCCGGGCCAGAAGGCCAGCTTCGGCGTCATCAAGGCCGCGCAGGCGCGCGGCGACTTCGACGTGCTCACCGAGCGCGGCCGGCGCGCGCTGCGGGTCCACCTGAAGGGCGGGCTCAAGAAGGGTCTCGCGGCGCTCAATGCCGCGCTCAACGACGCACTGAACTAAGGGAATTCCTCAAATGCAACTCGGCATGATCGGCCTCGGCCGGATGGGCGGCAACATCGTTCGCCGCCTGATGCGCCACGGCCATTCGACCGTGGTCTACGACAAGGACGCCAAGGCCGTCGCCGGCCTTGCCGCAGACGGCGCGGTCGGCTCGGCGACGCTCGAAGAGTTCATTGCGAAACTGGAGCGGCCGCGCGCGGCGTGGGTGATGCTGCCGGCCGGCCACATCACCGAGACCACGATCGACACGATCGCGGGCGCGATGCAGGAAGGCGACGTCATCATCGACGGCGGCAACACGTTCTGGCAGGACGACGTCCGCCGCGGCAAGGCGCTGAAGCAGCGCGGCATCCACTATGTCGACGTCGGCACCTCCGGCGGCGTCTGGGGCCTCGACCGCGGCTATTGCATGATGATCGGCGGCGAGAAACAGGTGGTCGATCGGCTCGATCCGATCTTCGCCGCGCTCGCGCCCGGCGCCGGCGACATTTCGCGCACGGAGGGACGTGAGGGCCGCGATACCCGCATCGAGCAGGGCTACATCCATGCCGGCCCCGTCGGCGCCGGGCATTTCGTCAAGATGATCCACAACGGTATCGAATACGGCCTGATGCAGGCCTATGCCGAAGGTTTTGACATCCTCAAGAACGCCAACATCGAGGCCTTGCCGGCGGATCATCGTTACGATTTCGATCTCGCCGATATCGCCGAGGTGTGGCGGCGTGGCAGCGTGATCCCGTCCTGGCTGCTCGATCTCACCTCGACGGCGCTCGCCGACAGCCCGGCGTTGACGGAATATTCCGGTTTCGTCGACGATTCCGGCGAAGGACGCTGGACTGTGAACGCGGCGATCGACGAGGCCGTGCCGGCCGAAGTCCTGACCGCGGCGCTGTTCGCACGTTTCCGTTCCCGCAAGGAACACACCTTCGCCGAGAAAATTCTCTCAGCGATGCGAGCCGGCTTCGGCGGCCACAAGGAGCCGAAGCAGCCGGCTGCTTCGAAGCCGAAATAGCAATTAGCAGAGCGAAGGCCAATAGTTCGTGACAAAAGACCCGCAAGCCAAGCGCAAGCCGGAAAATTGCGCCTTCGTCATCTTTGGTGTCACCGGCGACCTCACCCATCGGCTGGTGATGCCATCGCTCTACAATCTGGCGGCCGAGCATCTGTTACCGGAAAAGTTCTGCGTGGTCGGCGTCGCCCGCCGGGGCCAGTCGGACGACGAGCTGCGCGACAGCCTGTTGAAGGGCTTGCGCCAGTTCGCGACCCGGCCGGTGGACGACGACATTGCCAAGAAGCTGCTGGAATGCGTGACCTTCGTCGAAGCCGACGCAAAGGATCCGCCATCCTTTGATCGCCTGCGCGAGCATCTGGATTCCCTGGAATGCGCGCAGGACACCGGCGGCAACCGGCTGTTCTACCTGGCGACCCCGCCGGCCGCGTTCGCGCCGACCGCGCGCGAGCTCGGCCGCACCGGCATGATGAAGGAGAACGGCGCGTGGCGGCGGCTGGTGATCGAAAAGCCGTTCGGCACCGACCTCGCCTCCGCGCGCGCGCTGAATGGCGAGCTGCTGAAGATCATGGACGAGCACCAGATCTACCGGATCGATCACTATCTCGGCAAGGAGACGGTGCAGAACATCCTGGTGCTGCGCTTTGCCAACGGCATGTTCGAGCCGATCTGGAATCGCAACCATATCGACCACATCCAGATCACGGTGGAGGAAAAACTCGGCGTCGGCCATCGCGGCGGCTTCTACGATGCCACCGGCGCGCTGCGCGACATGGTGCCGAACCATCTGTTTCAGCTGATGTCGCTGGTCGCGATGGAGCCGCCGGCGCGTTTCGATGCCCATTCCGTGCGCTCCGAGAAAGCCGAGATTCTGACCTCGATTCAGCGCCCGAGCGAAGAAGAAGCGCTGAAGAGCTCGGTGCGCGCCCAATATCTCTCGGGGCGCATCGGCGACGATGAGATCCCGGACTATCGCAAGACCGAGGACGTCAAACCCGGCAGCACCACCGAGACCTATGTCGCGCTGAAACTGATGATCGACAATTGGCGCTGGGCCGGCGTGCCGTTCTATTTGCGGACCGGCAAGGCGCTCGGCCACAAGCGCACCGAGGTCGCGATCAAGTTCAAGCAGGCGCCGCTGTCGATGTTCTCAGGCACGGCTGTCGATCGCCTCTCCCAGAACTTCCTCACGATCGGCATCGCACCGACGGAGACCATCGAGCTCCAGTTCAACGCCAAGATCCCGGGGCCGAGCGTCACCATCGACGGCGTCGAGATGAAGTTCCGCTATGGCGACTATTTCCGGGCCGATCCCTCGACCGGCTACGAGACGCTGATCTACGACTGCATGATCGGCGACAACATCCTGTTCCAGCGCGCCGACGGCATCGAAGCCGGGTGGCAGGCGGTGCAGCCGTTCCTGGACGCCTGGAAGAACGCGGGCAGCAACGGCATCGAGACCTATCAAGCCGGCAGCGACGGCCCCGCCTGCGCCGATGAATTGCTCCGCCGCGACGGCCGAAGCTGGCGTAAGTTTTCGTGACGGCGATGGCCGGACAGCCGAAGCTGATCGTCGCGGCCGACGCCGAGGCTCTCGCCCGGGCCGCGGCCGAACGGGTGATGGCGCGAATCGCGGCCAATCCCGGGCGCATCGCGATCTGCCTGACCGGCGGCTCCAGCCCGAAGAAGCTCTACCAGCTGCTGGGCAGCGAGGCCTGGCGCGAAAAAATCCCGTGGGAGCGCGTGCACTGGTTCATCGGTGACGAGCGCTTCGTGCCCCAAAGCGATCCCCTCAACAACATGGCGGTCGCGCGCGCGACCTTTCTCGATCGCAACGCACCCTCCGGCCATGTTCACCCGATCCCGACGACGGCTGACGACCCTGATCAGAGCGCCGAGGTCTATGCGCGCGAGCTGCAGTCTTTCTACGGCGCGGAAAGCCTGGATCCGGCGCGGCCGCTGTTCGACATCGTTTTGATGGGCGCAGGTCCCGACGGCCACACGGCTTCGCTCTTCCCGGGCTACGCCGCGATCGAGGAGACCGAGCGCTGGGTCGTCGGCGTCCCAAAGGCCAATGTTGCCCCCTTCGTGCCGCGGGTCTCGCTCACCCTGCCCGCGCTGGCGTCCTGCCGCGAAATGCTGTTCGAGATTGCGGGGCACGACAAGCAGCCGATCTTGACGCGCCTCCTCAATGGCGAGACTCTGCCGGCTGTACGCGCGCGCTCGAATGGCGAGACCGTCTGGCTGGTCGACCAAGCCGCGCTTCCGGGGGGAATTCGTGACGGGCGTTGAAGCACCTTGTGCATTGATCGTGATGGGCGTGTCGGGTTCGGGCAAGAGTACGGTTGCAAAAGCGCTGGGCGAGCGCCTCGGCTGGCGATTCGAGGACGGAGACAGCTTTCATCCCGCCAGCAATGTCGAGAAGATGCGGGCCGGCCATCCCCTCACCGACGAGGACCGCTGGCCCTGGCTCAACGCCATTGCCGACGAGATCGCGCGGGTCTGTGACAAGGGCGAGCACGTGATCATCGCCTGCTCGGCGCTAAAGCATACTTATCGGGACGTGCTGCTGCGCGGACGCGACGACGTCCGCTTCATATTCCTGCGGGGCACGAAGGAGCTGATCGCCGCTCGCCTTGCGCAACGCAAGGGGCATTTCATGCCGCCCGGCCTGCTGACGAGCCAGTTCAACACGCTGGAGCCGCCCGAGGCTGGCGAGCACGTGATCACCGTCTCGATCGACGAATCCGTGGAAGCGATCGTGGACGGCGCGGTGCGACAGCTGAAACTGGGCGGCGCGAAACGCTGAGGCCAAACACCCAAGGGATTGTCATGACAAAAATCTCGCTCGTCGTCTCCGACGTCGACGGTACGCTGCTGACGAAGGACAAGACGCTGACCGGCCGCGCGAGGTCCGCGGTGCAGCGTCTGCACCAGGCCGGCATCGGTTTCACGATTACGTCGAGCCGGCCCGCGATCGGCATGCGCTTCCTGATCGAACCGCTGGCGCTCTGGCTGCCGGTCGGCCCGTTCAATGGCTCCTCGATCGTCGATCCCGAGATGAATCCGGTCGAGCAGCATTTGATTCCGGCGAGCGCCGCCGAGCGGTCCCTGCAAATCCTCCGGGACTTCCGCGCCGACATCTGGCTGTTCACCACCGACAAATGGCTGATCGACAAGCCTGATGGCCAATACGTCGCTCACGAGCAGCACACCATCCGCTCCGATCCCACCATCGTCACGGACTTTTCACCGTATCTCGCGAGCGCCTGCAAGATCGTCGGCGCCAGCGCCGATGCGGCCGGCCTCGAAGCATGCGAGAAGGTAATGCAGCAGGCGCTCGGCAGCGAGGCCACTGCTGTGCGTTCGCAAACCTATTACCTCGACATCACCCCGCCCGGTTTCGACAAGGGCACATTCGTGCAAGCCATGGCCAAGCGCCTCGGCATTTCAACCGACGCGGTCGCAACCATCGGCGACATGCAGAACGACCTCGCCATGTTCCGCGTCAGCGGCACCTCGATCGCGATGGGCAATGCGGCCGACAACGTCAAGGACCAGGCGACCCACGTCACCGCGTCCAACGAGCAGGACGGTTTTGCGGAGGCGATGGAGATGATCTTGAAGCGGAACGGGGTCGCCTAGGTCACTACTTCGACCGCTGCATCGCGGGCTTCTCGCTGCCCTGCCTTGCCGCCGACAGATTATGCGCGGTGTTGACCAGCGCGATATGCGTCAGCGCCTGGGGGAAATTGCCGGTCTGACGCTTGGCGCCTGAATCATATTCCTCGGCCAGCAGCCCGACATCATTCGCGATCCCGACCACGCGATCGAACAAGGCTTGCGCCTTGTCGAGATCGCCCGCCAGCACATGGGCATCGGCCAGCCACAGGCTGCAGGCGAGGAAGGCGCCTTCGAGCGGCGGCTGCCCCGCAGGCACCTCGCGGGGATCGTGCCGCAGCACGAAGCCGTCAGGCATCATGTGCTTTTCCATCGCCACTATGGTGCCGCGAATGCGCGGATCCGACGCTTCCAGGAAGCCGACGGCCGGCAGCAGCAGCACGCTGGCGTCGAGCAGCTTCGAGCCGTAGGACTCCACGAAGGCATTCTCCTCCGTGTTGAAGCCCCGGTTGCAGACGTCGCGATGAATGGCGTCGCGCAAGGTGCGCCAGTGCAGCAGCGGCGCCTTGAAGCCGAAGGTCTCGGCGCTCTTGATGCCGCGGTCGAAGGCGACCCAGGTCATCACCTTGGAGAAGACATAGTGCTTCGGCTCTCCGCGCCGCTCCCAGATGCCGTGATCGGGCTGGTCCCAGACTTCGGCGAGATGCTTGAGCACGGCGCATTCCAGCGCCCAGCTCTCGTCGTCGAGCTTGAGCTTGGCCATCCGCGATTGGTGGAAGGCGTCGATCAGTTCGCCGTAGACGTCGAGCTGGAGCTGCGCATGCGCGGCATTGCCGACGCGCACCGGCTGGGCGCCCTCGTAGCCGTCGAGCCAACCGGCTTCCCATTCCAGCAGTCGCCGCTGGCCCCAGATGCCGTACATGATCTGCATGTTCGACGGTGAGCCTGCAGCCGCCCGCAACAGCCAATTGTGCCAGGCCGAGGCTTCCTCGGTGTAACCCGAGTTCATCAGCGCCAGCAGCGTGAAGGTGGCATCGCGCAGCCAGCAGAAGCGGTAGTCCCAATTCCTGGCGCCGCCGAGCTTCTCCGGCAAGGAGGTGGTCGGCGCCGCGACGATGCCGCCGGTCGGACCGAAGGTCAGCGCCTTGAGTGTGATCAGCGAGCGCACGATCAGGTCGCGATAGTCGCCATCGCGATTACAGTGGCTGCACCAGTCCTGCCAGAACTTTTCCGTCTCCTGCAGCGCGAGCTCCGGGTCGATCGGTGCGGGTGGCTCGAGATGCGAGGGGCCGTAGGTCAGCACGAACGGCACGGTCTCGCCCGCCTTCACCTCGAAATCGGAGACCGTGGTCAGATCCTCGCCGCGGGTCTTCGCGGGAGTCCGCAGCACCGTCATGTCCTGCCCGGCGACCGCCAGCAGGGAATGGTCGATCCGCCGCACCCACGGGATGTCGACGCCGAAGCCGAAGCGGATGACGAGCTCCATCCGTATCTTCACCGTGCCGCTGACGCCGCGGACCAGCCGCACGATATCGGAGGCCTTGCCGCGCGGCGGCATGAAGTCGATCAGCGCAACGGTGCCGCTCTTCGTCTCAAAGCGCGTCTCGAGGATGAGGGTGTCGCCGAGATAGCGGCGCGACGTCGCGGTGACGTCCTCCCTCGGCGCGATCAGCCAGCGGCCGTTCTTGTGCGTGCCGAGGAGCGCGGCAAAGCAGGCGTCGGAATCGAAGGCCGGCCAGCACAGCCAATCGATCGAGCCGTTGCGGCCGACCAGCGCCGCGGTCTCGCAGTCGCCGATCAGCGCATAGTCCTCAATCCTCTGAGACAATGTCGTACGAGCCTCGAAAACGGCACCCTTGGAGCCCAGGCGATCAACGCCCGCCGGGCAACGAGCGTTCCCGTGTCGCGGCCTTCAAAGCCCCGAGATCGACTTTCGAGGCAATCTTGTCGAGCGTCACAGGCAGGCGCTGGCGCCAGTTCGGATGCTCGTCGATCGTACCGGGAATGTTGGGCTGGTCGATCACCCCGAGCAGATCCTCCAGCGACACCGCAAGCAGCCGCGACGGCGTGCGCGACAGGAAGGCGAGCACCGAATAGACATCATTGGCACGGATGCCGTTGGCGCGCAGGATCTCGTCGAGCAGGCCGAGCGCATCCCAGCGGGCCTGATCGTTCTCGCCGGGATCGAGCCCGAGCGAGCGCTTCATCCTGAGATCGCTGAATGAGCGCCAGCCGGCATAGGTCGACAAATCATGCGTGTTCAGCGTCACCAGCGCGTTGGGCCGGTAGTGATCGACGGGCCGGAAATGACCGGCATCGTCGCGCTCGAACATCATGACGAGGTAGGACCAGATGCCGAAATCCTGCATGGTCTCGCGAAAACCTTCCGGCACCGTGCCGAGGTCCTCGCCGATCACGATGCACTTATGGGCCGCGCTCTCGCGCGCCACAGTCGCCAGCAGCGCCTCGAACGGCATTTGCACATAGGCGCCGTTGTCGGGCTTGAAGCCGCGCGGCACCAGATAAAGTCGCTTCAGGCCCAGCACGTGATCGAGACGGATGGCCCCGGAATGGCGCATTGAAGCCGCGAGCATATCGGCGAATGGCACGAAGGATTGCGCCTCCAGGCCGCCGGCATTGAAGCCGGCGAGGCCCCAATCCTGGCCGATGGTATTGAGCACGTCCGGCGGCGCGCCGACGGCGAGATGACGGGAGATCGCCCCCTGCTCGTTCCAGGCATCGAAGCCGTTCGACTGCACGCCGACGGCAACGTCGAGATAGAGCCCAACCCGCATGCCGAGCTGGCCGGCCAGCTCCTTGGCGGCATGCAATTGGCTATCAGCCGTCCATTGCACGAATTCGACGAACTCGACCTCGTGCTTGTCCGGGCCATTGCGCAGCTCGGCGCATTTCGTCTCGTCCGGCTTTTGCCATTCCTCCGGCCATTCCCACCACGGCGCCGCGAAGCGATGACGGAGCACCTCGAAGCAGGCAAAGCGGGACAATAGCGGCGCGCGAGCCGCGCGGAAGGCGTCGAACTGGTTGCGGCGGACGCCGCTCGCGGTTTTGACGAAGCTGTCGAAGGCGGCGCGGAGGCCGAGCCATTTCAAGGCCGCCATGTCGTGATAGGGCACGCGATCGCCGTCGCGGAGCCGCGCGGCGGTCGCGGCCGCATCGGGGACGAGGTCGGGGGAAAATTCCGGGATCGCCTCGACGTCGATATAGAGCGGATTGAGAAACAGCCGGCTGTTCGGCGAATAGGGACTGCAATCGGCCGGATGGTCGTCGAACAACACATGCAGGGGATTGAGCCCGACGCCGTCGGCCCCCAACTGCTTGGCGAGCCGGACGAGACCGGCGAGGTCGGTGAAATCGCCGATGCCCCAATTGCGGTCCGAGCGGACGCTGTAGAGCTGCACGGCAAGCAGCCAGCCGCGGTCGAAATCGCCGCCAAAGGCCCGCTCCGGCGCCACGATCATCGGCACCTCTTCGGTCACGCCTTCGGCATCGATCAGCGTCAGGCGGTGATAGCCGAGCGGCAGGCCGGCGGGCCAGGCAATCACGGGCTCGCGCGTCTCACCTTGGGCGATCAAATTGCCGTTGCCGGTCATCTTCCATTTGAGCGGCGGCGCACCGATCGTCACCAATTCGGTGCGCGGATGTCCCAAGGCGCGTACCACCACGGGCCCGCTGACGAAGCGGTAAACCCGCTTTTCCGGCAGGGCGTCGAGGATGGATTTGAGGGCCACGGGATCGGTGACCCGCAGCTTTCCGAGGGCATCGACGAATTCGGATTGAACGCCCTTGATCCGGGCTTGAGCTAAAAGATCCATTCGGCACGCAGCTTGCAGGCCATTTTTTGGCCGGGGGCATCGATTTTAACGAGGTCGCGGAAGAGGTTAGTCAGGGGTAACTCGCGAGCCGCGCCTGCCGTTCCCCAGGGAACCAATGACACACAAGCGGCTTTCTATAGTGGTATCAAGCGTAGGTTCCCGGCAAGGGAAACGGGCTCCTGCTTTCTTGTCAATGGCATCACCGTGAACAAGACAATTCAAACTGTCGAGAGTGCCGCAGCGGGCAGCACTTTCCTCATCGAGGACGTCTATCCCCTGATCGACGGCGGGCGCTTCCCCGTGAAGCGGATCGCGCGCGAACCGGTCGAGGTCTGGGCCGACATCTACCGGGACGGCGACGCCGTGATCGGCGCAGCGCTGATCTGGCGACAGGAGCAGGACCGCGAATGGCAGAGCGAGCCGATGATCCCTCACGGCAATGACCGCTGGTCCGGCGCGTTCACACCGGTCGAGCCCGGCAAATATGTCTATGCGATCGAAGCCTGGACCGACGAGTTCGCGACGTGGTCGCGCGCGGTCGCGCGCAAGCAGCGCTCCGGCGCCGATGTCACTCTCGATGCGATCGAGGGCGCGGGCCTCCTGACCAAGGCGCATGGCGCGCAGCAGGACGCCGCCGCCGTCATCGTCAGGCAATGCGAGGACTATCTTCAGACCGGCGACGTTGCCCCGCTGCTGGCAACCGAGCTCGGCGCAGCCATGGCCGAGAGCCAGTCGCGGCCTGATCTCACGCGCTCGGCGCTATTCCCACTGTTCGTCGACCGCGACAAGGCACGCTTCGGCACCTGGTATCAGATGATGCCGCGCAGCCAGAGCGTGGTGCCGGGACAGCATGGCACGCTCCGCGACTGCATCGCGCGCGTGCCCGACATCGCCGCGATGGGCTTTGACGTGCTCTACTTCACGCCGATCCATCCCATCGGCCGCACCCGGCGCAAGGGCCGCAACAACACGCCGGTGGCGGCCGAAGGCGATCCCGGCTCGCCTTATGCGATCGGCGCCATCGAGGGCGGGCACGATGCGCTGCACCCCGAACTCGGCACAATCGAGGATTTTCGCGCGCTGGTCGCGACCTGCCTGGAATACGGCCTCGAACTCGCGCTCGACTTCGCCGTGCAATGCTCGCCGGACCACCCGTGGCTGACGCAGCATCCGGAATGGTTCAAATGGCGCCCGGATCGCTCGGTGCGGACGGCTGACGGGCCCTATTCCGATATCGTCATCCCCGATTTCACGTCCGTCGACCGGGCTGGACTGTGGAACACGTTTCGCGACGCCATGCTGTTCTGGATCGACCACGGCGTCACCATCTTCGCCATCGACAATCATGACACCGCGCCGCTCGCCTTCTGGGAGTGGCTGATCCGTGACATCCGCCGCCGGCATCCCGAGGTGATCCTGTTCTCCAAGACGTTTGCGCGCCCGAAGCTGATGAAGGGGCTTGCCAAGCTCGGCTTTGCACAATCGTTCAGCTATTTCCCCTGGCGCACGGCGAAGTGGGAGCTGGAGCAATATCTCGGCGAGCTGACGCGCTATCCCGAACGTGATTTCTATCGGCCGAACCTGTTCGTGAATACGCCCGATCTCTTGCCCTATCATCTCCAGGGCGGCGAGACATGGGCGTTCAAATCGCGCCTCGCGCTGGCGGCGACGCTGTCCGGCAATTACGGCCTCTACAGCGGGTTCGAGTTGCTGGAGCATGACGCGATCCCCGGCCGCGAGGAATATCTCGATTCTGAGAAATACCAGATCAAGCAGCGCGACTGGAACAAGCCCGGCAACATCAAGGCCTACATCGCGGAGCTCAATCGCATCCGCAACGAGAATGCTGCGCTTCACCAGACCGCGAACCTGCGCTTCCTCGGCATCGAAGACGGCGAGACGATCGCCTTCGTGAAGGAGGCGACCGGCCCGGCCAACGTCGTCGTCGCCGTGGTTGCACTGTCGCGCCACGTGCGCGAATTCTGGTTGCCGCTCGGCGACGTCACGGTTGACGCCGGCGGGCAGCGACACCATGTGTCGGCACTCGAAAACCTCCTCACCGGCGAACAGGCCCGCATCGAATGGGGCGGGATCAAATTGCGTAGCGATCCCGAGCGCGATCCGGCGCTACTGTTCCGCTGCCTGGCGTAAGGGCGCACGCCATGAACGTATTGTCTTCCGTCGACACCAAGAAAGCCGAGGCTGCCGAGATCGTGGACGAGCTCTGGTACAAGGACGCCATCATCTATCAGCTCCACGTCAAGGCGTTTGCCGACAGCAATCAGGACGGCATCGGCGATTTCGCAGGGCTGACAGAGAAGCTGCCTTATCTCCAGGAGCTCGGCGTCACCGCGCTGTGGCTGCTGCCGTTCTATCCTTCGCCCGGCCGCGACGACGGCTACGACATCGCCGACTACGGCGCGGTCAATCCCGATTTCGGGACGATGAAGGATTTCAAGCGCTTCATCCAGGAAGCGCAGAAGCGCGGGCTGCGCGTCATCACCGAGCTCGTCGTCAACCACACCTCGGACCAGCACAATTGGTTCAAGCGCGCGCGCCGCAGCCCTCCGGGCTCGAGCGCCCGCAACTGGTATGTCTGGAGCGACACCGACCAGAAATACCAGGGCACCCGCATCATCTTCACCGACACCGAGAAGTCGAACTGGACCTGGGATCACGAGGCCGGCGCTTTCTACTGGCACCGCTTCTTCTCGCACCAGCCGGATCTCAATTTCGACAATCCGCGCGTCGTCAGCGCCCTGATCCAGGTAATGAAGCGCTGGCTCGATGCCGGTGTCGACGGCTTCCGTCTGGACGCCATTCCCTATCTCTGCGAGCGCGAAGGCACCTCGAACGAGAACCTTCCCGAGACGCATGCCATCATCAAGCGGCTGCGCCACGAGCTGGATTCCTACTCCAAGGGCAAGCTGCTGCTGGCCGAGGCCAATCAATGGCCGGAGGACGTGCAGGAATATTTCGGCCGCGGCGACGAGTGCCACATGGCCTACCACTTCCCGCTGATGCCGCGCATCTACATGGCGATCGCCCAGGAGGACCGCTTCCCGATCACCGACATCCTGCGCCAGACGCCGGACATTCCCGCGAGCTGCCAATGGGCGCTGTTCCTGCGCAACCATGACGAGCTGACGCTGGAGATGGTGACCGACGTCGAGCGCGACTACCTGTGGACCACCTACGCCAACGATCCACGTGCCCGCATCAATGTCGGCATCCGCCGGCGCCTCGCGCCGCTGATGGACAACGACCGGCGCAAGATCGAGCTGATGAACTCGCTGCTGCTGTCCTTCCCGGGAACGCCGATCATCTATTACGGCGACGAGATCGGGATGGGCGACAACATCTATCTCGGCGACCGCAACGGCGTGCGCACGCCGATGCAGTGGAGCCCGGATCGCAACGGCGGCTTCTCGCGCTGCGACCCGGCCCGCCTCTATGCGCCGCTGATCATGGATCCGGTCTACGGCTACGAATCGGTGAACGTGGAGGCGCAGTCGCGCAGCCTGTCCTCGCTGCTCAGCGCGACCAAGCGCCTGATCTCGGTGCGCAAATCGACGCTCGCCTTCGGCCGCGGCACCATGACCTTCATCCGCCCGGCCAACCGCGCCGTGCTGGCCTATGTCCGACAGTACCGCGACGAGGTGATCCTTTGCGTCGCCAACCTGTCGCGGGCGGCCCAGGCGACCGAGCTCGATCTGTCGCCCTGGAAGGACCGCATCCCGCAGGAGATGCTCGGCCGCACGCGTTTTCCGGCGATCGGCGAACTGCCCTACATGGTCACGCTGGGGCCCTATGGCTTCTACTGGTTCCAGCTCACCGAGCGCGACAAGTCCGAGCCGGTGACGCCGCGCGCGGTGCCGGAATTCGAGACGCTGGTGGTGCCGGTGAACTCGACCTGGGTGTCGCTGGCGCGCGAGCGGGGCGTGTTCGAGCACGAGGTGCTGCCGGGATTCCTGTCGCGCACGCGCTGGTATCCCGAGCACAATCCCAAGCACATCAAGCCGACGCTGACCTCGGCGGTGCCGTTCTGCGACATCGGCGACAACAGGCCTTGGATCGCGTTTTTCGAGGCGGCGCAGGGCGACGTCACCACGCGCTACGTGCTGCCGATGCAGATCGAATGGGTGCGTTTCGACCGCGAACGCTTCAATCCCAGGGCACTCGCCGCCGTACGTCAGGGTGCCCGCGAAGGGACGCTGCTGGATGTGGCAACCGAGCAGATCTTCATTGGCCTGTTCCTGCGCAATCTGTCGCAGAACCTGGTGGTGGAAGAAAACAATCTGCGGCTGGACTTCAAGGCGACCAGCCGGTTTGCCGAGTACACCATCAAGGAGCCCGAACGCATCCGCGCGATCGAACAGTCGAACAGCACCGCGCTGGTCGACAATCAATATGTCGCCAAGATCTATCGCCAGCTCGAAGCCGGTATCAATCCCGAGATCGAGATCGGCTCCTACCTCACCGAAATCGCCCGCTTTGCCAATACGCCGGCACTGCTCGGCAGCGTCGAACTGGTCGAAGACGACCGTCGCAGCGCAGTCGGCGTGCTGCACGCCTATGTCGAGAACCAGGGCGACGGCTGGGGCGTCACTGCGGGCTATCTCGACCGCTATATCGACGAGCAGCGGGTGCTGCCACCGGGCGAGATGCCCCGCGAGACCCAGGAGCAAGCGCCCTATCTGCACTTCATTACGCAGATCGGCCGACGGCTCGCCGAGCTGCATGTGGCTCTGGCCGCCGCAAAGCCCGGCGATCTCGCGCCGGAGCCGATTGGCTCCGCACACATCAAGCGCTGGTCATCCGAGCTCAAGGCACGGGCCGAGCGGGTTTTCGAGCGGCTGGCCGCCAGCACCGACAGCCTGCGGGAGGTGGACCGACCGCTGATCAATCAGCTCGCCGCGGAGCGCGCGTCCCTGTCCGGCCGGCTCAGCGCGCTACTACCTGCCGGGATCGGCGGGTTGAACATCCGTCATCATGGCGACTTCCGCCTCGGGCAAACTCTGATCGTGAAGGACGATATCTTCATCATCGACTTCGACGGAGATCCGCGTTTGCCGCTGGCGGAGAAGCGGCGCAAGCTGCCTGCGGCGCGCGACGTTGCCGGCCTGATCCGCTCGATTGATCTTTCGGTTAACGCGGCGCTCCACCGCGCGCTCACGGGTGCTTCCGACGAACAGGGCCGGCTTACGGCTGCGCTCGACGAATGGCGCGAGCGCACCACCGCGACGTTCCTCACCGCCTACCGCGAAGCCATGACCGATCGGCGGCTGTGGCCGGAAGATCCGCAATCCGCGGCAGGCCTGTTAAGGTTTTTCCTGCTTGATCAAGCGTTCGAGGAAGTAGAGTACGAGCTGTCCCACCGGCCTGAGGGGCTCCATGCGCCGCTGTCCGGACTGCTTCGCATTCTGTCCAGTATCGAGAGCGAAGCCCATGCCTAAACTCCCTGCCGAGGCCTATGCGATCATCGAGGGTCGCCACTCCGATCCCTTCCACTATCTCGGGCTGCATCCCGAGGGCGACAAGAGCGTGGTGCGCGCGTTTCTTCCCGATGCTTCCAATGTCGAGGCGGTGGGCGAGCACGGCGAGGTGGCGAAGCTCGATCGCGTCCATGATGCCGGCCTGTTCATCGGCGCTCTTCCGAACGGCGCGAAGCACTATCAGCTCCGCGCGAAGTTCGGCGACAACGTCATCGAATTCGAGGACACCTATCGCTTTCCGCCGATCCTGACCGATTTCGACCTCTATCTGCTCGGCGAAGGCACGCACCAGCGCCTTTACGACAAGCTCGGCGCGCATCCGATGCGGCTCGACGGCATCGATGGCATCGGCTTCGTGGTGCTGGCGCCCAATGCCCGGCGTGTCTCCGTGGTCGGCGACTTCAATTTCTGGGACGGACGCCGCCATCCGATGCGGGTGCGCGGCGCGGGTTATTGGGAATTGTTCATCCCGCACGCCAAGGCGGGCGACCACTACAAGTTCGAAATTATCGGACCGCATGGCCATCTGCTTCCGCTGAAGTCCGATCCGATGGCCTTTGCAAGCGAGGTGCGGCCGAAGACCGCTTCCATCGTGTTCGACGAAGCACATCTGCCCCGGCCGCGACCGGCACCCGACGGCATCAACGCGTTGTCTGCGCCGATATCGATCTACGAGGTCCATCTCGGCTCGTGGCGGCGCAAGAACGGCAATGAATGGCTGACCTATCGCGAACTGGCCGAGCAGCTGCCGGCCTACGCCCGCGACATGGGCTTCACCCATCTCGAATTCCTCCCCGTCAGCGAGCATCCTTTCGACGGCTCATGGGGCTATCAGCCGACTGGCCTGTATGCGCCGACCAGCCGCTTCGGCACGCCGGAGGATTTTGCTGCACTGGTCGATGCCTGCCACCGCGAGGGCGTCGGCGTGCTGCTCGACTGGGTGCCCGGCCACTTCCCGGACGATCCGCACGGGCTCGGCAGCTTTGACGGCACAGCGCTGTACGAGCACGCCAATCCGCTCCAGGGCCGGCATCTCGATTGGGGTACGCTGATCTACAATTACGGCCGCACCGAAGTCACGAACTTCCTGGTGTCCAACGCGCTGTTCTGGCTCGAGCGCTACGCGATCGACGGACTGCGCGTCGATGCCGTCGCGTCCATGCTCTACCTCGACTACAGCCGTCCGCCCGGCGCGTGGATTCCGAACCAGCATGGCGGCCGGGAGAACATCGAGGCGATCGCGTTCCTGCGCCGCTTCAACACCGAGCTGTTCGCACGTTTCCCGCAGGCGACCACGGCCGCCGAAGAGTCCACCGCCTGGCCGCAGGTCTCGCGCCCGGTAGAATTCGGCGGGCTCGGCTTCGGCTACAAGTGGAACATGGGCTGGATGCACGACACGCTGAACTACATCAGCAAGGATCCGATCCACCGCAAGCATCATCACGGCGACATCCTGTTCGGCCTGCACTACGCCTTCTCGGAGAATTTCGTCCTGCCGCTGTCGCATGACGAAGTCGTGCACGGCAAGCGCTCGATCCTCGGGCGTATGCCCGGAGACGAATGGCAGCGCTTCGCGAATTTGCGCGCCTATTACAGCTTCATGTTCGGCCATCCCGGCAAGAAGCTGCTGTTCATGGGCGCCGAAATCGCACAAAGCCGCGAATGGAATCACGACCAGTCGCTCGACTGGCACTTGCTCGAGTACAAGCCCCATTCAGGCATCCAGGCGCTGATCCGCGATCTCAACCGGCTCTATCGCGCGGTGCCGGCGCTGCACCAGATGGACTGCGAGCAGGCCGGGTTCGAATGGCTGATCACCGACGACGCCAACCGCAACGTCTTCGCATGGCTGCGCAAGGGATTTGACGAGCACGCCCGGTGCATGGTGATCGTCAACTTCTCACCCAACGTCTATCGCAACTACCGCGTTCGCGCGCCCCTCAGTGGCAAGTGGAAGGAAGTGTTCAACTCCGACTCCGCCCATTACGGCGGCAGCAATGTCGGCAATATCGGCGAAGTCCACGCCGTCAATGGCGAGCTCCGCCTCACCATTCCGCCGCTCGCCGCGATCTTCCTCGTTCCGGAAAGCTGAACGATGCGCCTGACTGCTGGATCGCCCGCACGCCTCGGCGCAAGCTGGGACGGACGCGGCACCAATTTCGCGCTGTTCTCCGCCAACGCGCAGAAGGTCGAGCTGTGCCTGTTTGACATGCAGGGCCGCCGCGAACTCGAGCGCGTCGAGCTGCCGGAGCGCACCGAGGATGTCTGGCACGGCTATCTCAACGACGTCTCGCCCGGCCAGCTCTACGGCTACCGCGTGCATGGCCCCTACGAGCCCGAACAAGGCCACCGCTTCAACGCCAACAAGCTCCTGCTAGACCCCTATGCCAAGCGGCTTTCCGGGCGGCTGGTCTGGAGTGACGCGCATTTCGCCTATCGCACCGGAAGCCCGCGCGAGGATCTGTCGTTCGACCGGCGCGACAACGCGCGCGGCATGCCCAAGGCTGTCGTCGTCGACGAGACCTTCAACTGGGGCCGCCGCGAGATCCGGCCCAACATTCCCTGGGAAGACACCATCATCTACGAGGCCCACGTCAAGGGACTGACACAGAAGCGCGACGACGTCCCGCCGAATTTGCGCGGCACCTATGGCGGCCTGTCCTCACCGGCGATGATCGAGCACCTGAAGAAGCTCGGCGTCACCACCGTTGAGCTCCTGCCGGTGCACAGTTTCGTCGATGACCGCATCCTGGTGGAGAAGAAGCTCGCCAATTACTGGGGCTACAACACCTTGTCCTTCTTCGCGCCCGAGCAGCGCTACGCCCAGGACAACGCCCTCGATTCCTTCCGCACCACCGTCGCACGCCTGCACGATGCCGGCATCGAGGTGATGCTCGACGTCGTCTACAACCACACAGCCGAGGGCAATCATCTCGGCCCGACGCTGTGCTACCGCGGCATCGACAACGCCTCCTATTACTGGCTGAACCGCGAGAACCCGCGCTACTACGACGATTTTACCGGCTGCGGCTCGTCGGTGAACCTCACCCATCCGCGCGTGCTGCAGATGGTGATGGATTCCCTGCGCTACTGGGTCGAGGTCTGCCACGTCGACGGCTTCCGTTTCGACCTCGCCACCACGCTGGCGCGCGGGCCGAACGGTTATGATCGCGGCAGCTCGTTCCTGACCGCGATACGCCAGGACCCGGTGCTGGCGAGCGTCAAGCTCGTCGCCGAACCCTGGGACCTCGGCCTTGGCGGCTACCAGGTCGGCGCATTTCCTTCACAATGGTCGGAGTGGAACGACCGTTATCGCAGCGCTATGCGCCGCTACTGGAGCGGCGAAGGCAGCCTGATCGGCGACATCTCCAGCCGCATGACGGCGTCCTCCGACCTGTTCAACCACGACGGACGGCGGCCGCGCGCCAGCGTCAACCACATCACCGTGCATGACGGTTTCACCCTCGCCGATCTCTTCAGCTACAACGAGAAGCACAACGAGGCCAATGGCGAGGACAATCGCGACGGCTCCAACGACAACCACAGCAACAATTGCGGTGTCGAGGGCCCGACCGACGATCCCCAAATCGTCAGCTTGCGCCGGCAGCTTCGCAAGAACGTACTGGCTTGCCTCATGTTGGCGCAGGGCATTCCGCTGATCCTCGCCGGCGACGAGGTCGGGAATTCGCAATCAGGCAACAACAACGCCTATTGCCAGGACAACGAGGTTGGCTGGGTCGGCTGGGACAATCTCGGCAAGGACGGCGACGACATGGTCGATTTCGTCGCCGAGCTCGCCGATATCCGCCGCCGGTTCTCGCAGCTTCGCAGCCATCGCTGGCTCGACGGCCGCCCCAAGGACGGCATCTCCTACGGCGCGCTGTGGCTGACGCCGGCCGGCGACGAAATGACGGAAAGCGACTGGAAATTCCCGGAAGGGCGGTTCCTCTCCTATGTGATGGGGCCGATGGAACCGGGCAGCGCCGCGATCTTTATCGTACTCAACGCAGCCCCCGAAGAGATCGCATTCAAATTGCCAAAATTGACCGAATACAAGAGCTGGCAGCAAATCCTGAACACGACCGACGCCAAGCTGAACACGGTCGACTTCCTGCCCGGAAGCGACAGCAAGGCGCCGCCGCGCTCCGTGCTCGCTTTCGCGGGGGCGCTATGAGGCCATCCTTCGGGGCGAGGCCGACGAAGGACGGCGTGTCGTTCCGGCTGTGGGCGCCTGCAGCGCGTCGTGTCGATCTCCTGCTCGACAGACGACACGCGATGCAGCGCCGGCAGGATGGCTGGTATGTCGCCGAGATTGCCAATCTGCCCGTCGGCAGCAACTACAAATTCAGGATCGACGACGAGATCGACGTGCCGGATCCGGCGTCTGCATTCCAACCCGACGACGTGTCCGGCCCGAGCGAGGTGATCGATCATGACGCCTTCGCCTGGCGCACGCCCGATTGGCGCGGGCGTCCCTGGGAAGAGACGGTACTGATCGAGACGCATGTCGGCACCTTCACTGCGGAAGGCACCTATCGTGCCATGATCGACAAGCTCGATCATCTCGTAGCGACCGGCATCACCGCGGTCGAGCTGATGCCGCTGGCCGACTTCGCCGGTCGTCGCGGCTGGGGTTATGATGGCGTGCTGTGGTACGCGCCCGACAGCGCTTATGGTCATCCCGATGATTTGAAGGCGCTGATCGACGAAGCCCATCTGCGCGGGCTGATGGTGTTCCTCGACGTCGTCTACAATCATTTCGGCCCCGAGGGAAATTACCTCGGCCGCTACGCGTCCGCCTTCTTCACCGACGCGCACACGCCATGGGGCAGTGCGATCGATTATCGCGTGCCGCAGGTTCGCGCTTTTGCCGTCGAGAACGCGCTGTCGTGGCTCAGCGACTATCGCTTCGACGGCCTGAGGCTTGATGCCGCCAATCACATCATGGCGATCCCCGGCGAGCAATCGATGCTGCAGGACCTCAGCGTCGCCGCGGGCGAGCTTGCCAAGGCCACGGGACGGCATATCCATCTCGTGCTGGAGAACGGCGACAACCGCGCGAGCCTGCTCGACGCCGCGCAGGAGCCTCCGAACGGCAAATATCGCGCCCAGTGGAACGACGACTACCACCACGTCTGGCACGTGATGCTGACGGGCGAGCTCGCTGGTTATTACGCGGACTATCAAACACCGCGCCTCGATCTCGCACGCGCGCTCGCCTCCGGCTTCGTCTATCAGGGCGAAATCTCTGAATTCTGGGGCAAGAAGCCGCGCGGCGAGAAGAGTGACGCGCTGCCGCCGGCAACCTTCGTCAATTTCCTGCAAAACCACGACCAGATCGGCAACCGGCCGCTCGGCGACCGGCTCGAAAGCCTGGCATCGCCCAAGCAGATCGAAGCAGCACTCGCGGTGACCCTGCTCGCGCCGATGGTGCCGATGCTGTTTCAGGGCGAGGAGTGGGGCTCCACCGTGCCCTTCCCGTTCTTCTGTGACTTCCAGGGCGGACTGGCTGATGCCGTCCGCAAGGGGCGCAGGCAGGAATACGCCTGGGCCTATGAAAAGTACGGCGACGACGTGCCCGACCCGCTCGATCCGGCAACGCTGCGATCGGCCGTGCTCGACTGGAGCGGCCACACGCCGGAGCAGGATGCACGCCTCGCGCTGGTGCGGGAGCTGCTCGCACTCCGCCACAAGGAGGTCGCGCCACGACTGAAAGGTGCGCGCTTCGGTGATGCCGCCGTGGCCGATAGCGGGCTGCTCACCGCACATTGGCACATGGGGGATGGCGCGACGTTGCGCCTCGTGGCCAATCTCTCCGACAAGGACGCCGCATATTCCGACGACGGTGTGGGGACCCTGATCTGGGGCGGCGCGACCGGCGATCGGCTTGCGCCCTGGTCGGTGGTCTGGCGCCTCGGAGGTTGACATGCCTCCAGCCATTCCTCTCGCAACCTACCGGCTTCAGCTCACCGCGGATTTCGATTTCGACAGGGCCGCCGCAGTCGTGCCCTACCTGAAGGCGCTGGGGATCACGCATCTCTACACCTCGCCGGTGATGAAGGCCCGCAAGGGCTCGACCCACGGCTATGACACCGTCGATCACAGCCAGTTCAATCCGGAGCTCGGCGGCGAGGCCGGCTTCGCGCGGCTGAGCGAAGCACTGACGCGACACGACCTCGGCCTCATCATCGACTTCGTACCGAACCATGTCGGCGTGCACTTTGCTGACAATCCCTGGTGGCTGGACGTGCTGGAATGGGGCCAGGCCTCGCCGCACGCCGTCTCCTTCGATATCGACTGGGATCAACTAGCTTTCCGCGCCCGTGGCGGCGTGCTGCTGCCGATCCTCGGAGCGTCCTATGGCGAAGCGCTCGAGAGCGGCGATATCGAGCTGCGCTACGATCCGGCCGAAGGCAGTTTTTCCGCCTGGTATTTCGAGCATCGATTGCCGATCGCGCCGGAGCGCTATGGCGAGATGCTGCGGATGATCGTGAAGGAAGCCGACGCCGCCGAAACCGAGGCCGGCAAGCGCCTGCTGTCGCTGGCGGCCCGCTACACGGGACTGCGGCGCCCCAACCGCAAGGAAGCGCCCGGCTTCAAGGCGGAGCTCAAAGAGATCGCAGGCGACGCCGACATCATCGCGCGCGGCCTCGGCGCCTATCGCGCCGCCAAGGACCGCCCCGCACAGACGCTGGCGCTGCATCATTTGCTGGAGCGCCAGCACTACAAGCTCGGGCACTGGCGGCTTGCCTCCAGCGACATCAATTATCGCCGCTTCTTCGACGTCAACGGGCTCGCCGGCATGCGCGTCGAGGATCCCGGCACGTTCGCCGCCACGCACCGGCTGGTGAAGCAACTCATTGCCGACGGCAAACTGCAGGGCATCCGGCTCGATCATATCGACGGCCTGCGCGATCCCGCGCAATATTGCCAGCGGCTGCGCCGGCTGGTGCGCGACGCCCAGGGCACCACAAAGCCGTTCTATACGGTGATCGAGAAAATCCTGTGCGAGCACGAGCGCCTGCCGCATTTCGCCGGCGTCCAGGGCACCACCGGCTATGAGTGGATGAACGCCATCACTCACGTTCTGGTCGACGCCAAGGGGCTGGAGGCCCTGGACGAAATCTGGCGGCAGATCAGCAACCGGCCGCCGCGGCTCGCGCCTTATGTCAAGGACGCCAAACGGCGCGTGCTGGAGACGCTGCTGACTAGCGAATTCACGGTTCTGACGCGCCTGCTTGCGCGCATCGCCAACGGGCACTACTCGACCCGCGACTTTTCCGCCGACAGCCTGCGGCAGGCGCTCGAGCTCTACGTGCTGCATTTCCCGGTGTACCGCACCTATTTGACGACAAGCGCGCCGACCGCGAACGATCGCAAGCTGATCGACGACACCATCGAGGCCGCTCGCCAGGAATGGTTCGCCGCAGACGAAGGCATTTTCGACTTCCTGCGCGACGCGCTCACCATGGATCTGCTCAAGCCTAGCCGTCCCCCGCACAGCGCCCCGCGCGTGCGCCGCTTTGCGCTGAAGGTGCAGCAGTTCACCGGGCCGATGATGGCAAAGTCGCTGGAGGACACTGCCTTCTATCAGTTTCACCGGCTGCTCGCCCTGAACGAAGTGGGCGGCGATCCCGCGAGCAAGGGCCTCACCATTCCCGCTTTCCACGAGACCATGCAGGCCCGCGCCAGGGAATGGCCGCAAGGGATGACGGCGACCGCCACGCACGACACCAAACGTGGCGAGGACGCCCGCGCGCGGATCGCTGCCTTAAGTGAAATTCCCGGCGAATGGACCAGCGCCGTGGCACGCTGGAAAGTCCTGAACGCGCCGCACCTCGCGCTCGACGGCAATCTGCGCGCTCCGTCGGCCACGTTCGAATACATGCTCTACCAGACCCTGCTCGGCGCCTGGCCGCTTGGGGAGTCGGCCGAAGCCGGCTTCGTCGCGCGTATCCAAGCCTATGCGCTCAAGGCCGCGCGCGAGGGCAAGGAGGAGACCAGCTGGCTCAACCCGCACGAGGCCTACGAGAGCGGCGTCAAGAGCTTCATCGCGAAGATCCTCGATCCCGCGCAATCAGGCGAGTTCCTGGAGGCGCTGCAAACCCTGGCTCGCCGCGTCGCGCTGCTCGGCGCGCTGAACGCGCTGAGCCAGCTCACGCTCAAAGCGACTCTGCCGGGCGTGCCCGATTTCTATCAGGGGACCGAATTCTGGGACCTGTCGCTGGTCGATCCCGACAACCGCCGCCCGGTGGATTTTTCCGCGCGACACGCGGCGCTGGGCACGCTGGACAATCCGGATTGGAATCACCTGATCAAGAGCTGGCCGGACGGCCAGCTCAAGCTGGCCTGGACGCGGCACCTGCTCAAGCTGCGCAACGAGTTGTCCGACGTCTTCGCGCGAGGCGACTACCAGCCGCTTCAGGTGCGGGGCGCACATGCCGACCATGTCGTGGCCTTTGCCCGCCGCCACGGCCGTACTGCTGCGATCGTCATTGTCGGGCGCCACTTCGCACCTTTCACGCAAGCAGGACGCGAATGGCCGGCGCTCGATGAGGCCGACGCCACCATCGACGTCACGGGCTACAGCATGCCGGGTTTCGCCGGCAACGATCTGCCGCTCGCGCAGGCGCTTCGCGGTTTTCCCGCTTCGGTCATCCCGGCGCGGCCCGTGGACGCGGCGAAACCGGTGCGACAGCGCACCCGCGCTTGAACGCTAGCTCTTCCCGTCTTTGCCCAACAGCAGCTGGCCGCGTTTGCGGATCGTGGCCTGCGCCATCTCGGCAAAGCGCTGCAACAGCCAGGGCAACACCACCTGCACCTTGACATGATCGTCGGCGACATCGACCTGGCCGCTCGCAATCTGCCCGAGCGCGCGGATGCGGAAATTCATGCTGTCGCCGTTCCAGCGCTCCTCCTCGACCTGCATCACCGGAATGCTGGCGGCAGCACGGCCGAGCCCGGTCTTGAGCCGGCGTACCGCCTCCTCGCGGCCGAGGCGGTGGGGAATAGAGACGACAAGCGGTGCTGACATGGCTCTGCCCCGTTAGTGATTGAACCTCACATAATCATGCCCACCGGTACCACAAAGGTTCCATGCAAGTTGAGCGTGCACGCCGTGTTTCATAGGCGGAACTATAAAACCTGCGGCAAGTTGCCCTGGCACAACGGGACAGGTTGCAAGAGACCCTTCAACGAAGGGCTGGAGGAGATTTGGCATGTCTATCGGTACGATCATTCTGATCATTTTGGTCATCGCGCTGCTCGGCGGCTTCAGCGGCATCGGCGGCGGCCCGTTCTACGGCACCGGCTATTACGGCGGCGGCGGTCTCGGGCTCGTCATCGTGATCCTGCTGATCCTGCTCCTGCTGGGACGGATCTAGCCGGGTTCGGTAGGGTGGGTTAGCCGCAAGGCGTAACCCACCTTTTTTCTCTCCGCGTCAACAGAAGTGGTGGGTTACGCTTCGCTAACCCACCCTACTTCGTTTTCCCCGCGAGCTTCTTGATCGCTGCCTTGATCGACACGGCCGCATCGTCATAACCATCCCACGCCTTCGACCGCGGCAGCAGCCCCGGCACCGCCCGCAACGTATAGCGCTTCGGATCGAGATCGGTCTTCACCTGCGCCCAGGTGAGCGGCATCGACACGGTGGCGCCGGCGCGTGCACGCGGCGACAGCGGTGCCACCGCCGTCGACATGCGATCGTTGCGCAAATAGTCCAGGAAGATCTTTCCATTGCGCAGCTTCTTCGACATGTTGAGCAGATAGCGCTCGGGAGCGTCGTCCGCCATCCACTGGCAAACGCCTTGTGCGAAGGCCTTGGCCTCTTTCCAGCTCACCTGATCGCGCGCGCCATGACGCAGCGGTACCACGACGTGCAGGCCCTTGCCGCCGGTGGTCTTGCAGAAGCTTTCCATGCCGATGTCGGTCAGCCGCTGCCGCATCTCCTTGGCGGCCTCGACGACCTCGGCGAAGACGACGTCGGGCGCGGGATCGAGATCGAACACCAGCCGGCCCGGGGTATCGTAGGCGTAGGGCGCACAATTCCAGGGATGCAGCTCGACACCGCCGATCTGCGCTACGGCGGCGAGCCCCTCGATTCGATCAATCTGCAAATAGGGTTTGCGATCGCCGGAGACCCTTGCGAGCTCCAGAAGATTCGATGTCCCCTGCATGGCGTGACGCTGGAAAAAGCATTCGCCCTTGATGCCGTCAGGGGCGCGGATCAGCGAGCACGGCCGGCCCTTGAGATGCGCGATCATCCATTCGCCGACGGCTTCGAGATAGCGGGCGAGGTCCAGCTTGGTGACGGGATTGCCATTGCCATCGTCCGGCCAGAGCTCCTTGTCCGGCTTGGAGATGACGACTCCCATCACTTCGGCACTGCCGCCGGCCTGGGCCGTTCGTGCGCCGGTCTTCGCTTTCGCGCGCGGCTTCGTCGAGGGCTCGGCAAGCTCGGTATCGACCGGTGTCTCAGCCTCCACCTCCTCCGCCGGCTTGTCCTGCCGCAGACCCTTGAAGGCGGCCTGGCGGATATTCCCGTCGGCGGTGAAGCCGGCGAACTCGATCTCGGCCACGAGCTCCGGCTTCAGCCAGTGCACCTCGCGCGTCTTTTTCGGTGCATTCTTGCCGCCAAAGGGGCTTTGCTTCGCCTCCATGGCCTTCAAGGACGGCATGATGCGCTTGACCTTGTCGGCGCCGAAACCGGTGCCGACCATGCCGACGAACGCGAGATGGTCACCGCGGTGCACGCCGGCCATCAGCGAGCGGAATTTGCCATTGGTGGTCTTGTAGCCGCCGATCACGACCTCATGGCCGGCGCGGCATTTTGCCTTGGTCCAGCTTTCCGTCCGCCCCGAACGATAGGGCGCGTCGAGCTTCTTCGACACCACGCCCTCGAGCTCGAGCTTGCAGGCCGATTGCAGCACGGCGTCGCCGCCGCTTTCGAAATGCTCGACATAGCGAATCTGGCTCGATTTGCGCTTGCGCGCCTCCAGCAGCTCCTTCAACCGCGCCTTGCGCTCGCCGAGCGGCAGCCGGCGGTAATCGAGACCCTCCGCAAACAGCAGGTCGAACGCAAAGAAGATCAGCTCCTCGGTCTTGCCGTCCGACAGCGCCGCCTGGAGCGACGAAAAGTTCGGTGCCCCATTATGGTCGAGCGCGACGATCTCGCCGTCGATCATCATGTCCGGTAACGCGCCTGCTTCTTTCGCGATGCTCGCGAATTTTTCGGTCCAGTCGAGGCCTTTGCGCGTCTTCAACGTCGCCTTGCCGCCCTCGACCCGCAGCTGCACGCGGTAGCCGTCGAACTTGATCTCGTGGCACCAGCCATCGCCGCCCGGCGGGCGCTCGACCGACGTGCAGAGCTGCGGCGCGACGAAGTCCGGCATCTCCGCCGCGTTCTTCGCGGTCGTTGCGGTCGTGGCTTTCTTCTTTGCCGTCCTGCCGGCCTTCAACGCCGCGCGCGGCGCCGGCTTGACCGTGCGCCCTTTCGCCTCGTCCGCCCGATCGGACTGCCAGACCGCGTCGGCCTTGGCCTTGGTGCCCTTCGCCAGCATGAACGGTTTTGGCGCGCGCCCCTTGCCTCCGGCGATCTGCTCCATCGCGCGCCCTGAGGCGACCGACTTGTCCTCCTCGAGAATGTCGTTGTCTGCGCCCTCGCGAACATATTCGTCGCGATGCTTGATCAAGAGCCAATTGGTCCGTTTGCCGCCGGTGCGATCGTTGCGCATGCGCACCAGGACCCAGCTGCCGTGCAGCTTCTCGCCATGCAGTGTGAATTTCAGATCGCCCTTCTTGAAACCGCGTTCGGGATCTTCGGATTCCCAGGTGCCGCGGTCCCACAGCATGACCGTGCCGCCGCCGTACTGGCCCTCCGGAATCGTGCCCTCGAAGTCGCCATAGTCGAGCGGGTGATCCTCGACCTCGACGGCCAGCCGCTTGTCGTGCGGATCAAGCGAGGGCCCTTTCGTTACTGCCCATGACTTGAAGACGCCGTCGAACTCGAGCCGCAGATCGTAGTGCAGCCGCGTGGCGTCATGCTTCTGAATCACGAAGCGGCGCTGCTTCGACGGCGCCACCGCGGTCTTGCCCGACGGCTCCGGCGTCTTCTCGAAATCACGTTTCTGTCGATACTTGGAGAGCTTTTGCAGCACGACTGGTCCCGGATTCTCTTTGGCGTGAAAGCCTATCACGGCCCGCATCCCACCCGGAACCAAAACCCCGCGGGACGGTTGGGGTTCCAAAATGACTCGCAGACGCTGGAGAACGGAATGGCACCGCGCGCCTATTGGAAGGGAACGTTGAAGCTCTCGCTGGTCAGTTGTCCCGTTGTGCTTTATCCGGCGACCACCGCGGCCGAGAAGACGCGGTTTCACATGATCAACCGCGAGACCGGCAACCGGTTGAAGCAGCAGATGATCGACGCCGAGACCGGCGACGTCGTCGAGAGCGACCAGAAGGGCCGCGGCTACGAGCTGCGCAAGGGCAAATATGTCGAGATCGAGCCAGAGGAGCTCGAAGCGGTCCAGATCGAGAGCAATCACACCATCGACATCGAGAGCTTTGTGCCGAGCGACGAGATCGACCAGCGCTACCTCAACCATCCCTACTACATCGCGCCCGACGGCAAGGCCGCGGTCGATGCTTTTGCCGTGATCCGCGACGCCATGAAGGACCAGGATCGCGTCGCGCTGGCCAAGATCGTGCTCACCAATCGCGAGCACATCATCGCGATCGAGCCGCTCGGCAAGGGCCTGCTCGGCACCACGCTGCGCTTCCCCTACGAACTGCGCGACGAGGACCAGTTCTTCGACGACATCAAGAGCCCGAAGATCACCAAGGACATGGTTGAGCTCGCCGGCCATATCCTCCAGACCAAGGCTTCCCATTTCGATCCCAGCAAGTTCAAGGACGACTACGAGAACGCGCTGAAGGCCCTGGTGAAGCGCAAGGCCAGCGGCAAGACAATCGAGCTGCCGGAGCCCGAGGAGAAGCCGAGCAACGTCGTCAGCCTGATGGATGCGCTGAAGCAGAGCTTGAAGGGACGCGGCGGAAAGAAGACGGCGGCGAAGTCCCATGCGCGCCGGGCATCGGGGCGAACGAGGGTCGCGAAGAAGACGCATCGCTCGACGGCGCGGCAGAGGAAGGCGAGCTGAGGAGACTGCTCGCCTAATTCTAGATCTCGTAGGGTGGGCAAAGCGGAGCGTGCCCACCATTATGCGCACTGCGACCGAAATGGTGGGCACGGCGCTTTGCGCCTTTGCCCACCCTACAAGTGTCTCTGGAACGTCAATCCCCCGCCTTCAACCGATAGCCGATGCCCGTCTCCGTCAGCACATATTGCGGCCGTTCCGGATCGGCCTCGATCTTCTGCCGGAGCTGGCGGACATAGACGCGCAGATATTGCGCGTCGGTCAACTCGTCCCAGAGCTCCCTCAGCAGGAAGCGGTGGGTGAGCACCTTGCCGGCGTGCTGCACCAGCACACGCAGGAGGTCATATTCCTTCGGCGACAGTTTGACGTCGCGCTCGCCGACTTTGACGATCCGGCGCACCAGATCGACCGAGAGATCGCCGGCACGAAACACCGGGCGTTCGCCCTGGATCTGAAGCTGGTGCCGCAGCGCGGCGCGCAGGCGCGCCAGCAGCTCGTCCATGCCGAACGGCTTTGTCAGGTAATCGTCGGCCCCGAGATCCAGCGCCTCCACCTTGCCGGCCTCGTCGCCACGGCTCGACAGCACCACGATCGGCACAGCTTCGTTGCGGGCGCGGATGGTGCGCAGCAGCTCATGGCCCTGGATGTCGGGAAGGCCGAGATCGAGGATGATCAGCGCGGGACCCTCGCTGAGCTTCTCCAGCGCGGTCTTGCCGTTCGACGCCTCCAGTATCTCATAGCCTTGCGTCGAGAGCCCCATCCGCAGCAATTTGCGGATCGGCGGCTCGTCGTCGATGACCAGCACCTTGATCGGGGCTGCGCTCATGCGGCGGTATCCAATGCGTGGGTCGGGGCCGGAATGGGCAGGCGGATGGTCAGAACCGCGCCGCTCCGGTCGCTGCGATTCGCGGCCGAGATCGTGCCATGCATCGCCTCGACGAAGCCGCGGGAGATGGCGAGCCCGAGCCCGGTGCCGGGACGGACATGGTCGCCCTTCTGCGCGCGATAAAACTTGTCGAACACGCTCTCGAGCTCCTCCGACGGAATGCCGTCGCCCTCGTCGGCAATCTGGAGCACCACATGATCGCTGTCGCGCCGGCTGCGGATCGAGACCACCGCGTGGGGCTGCGAATATTTGGCGGCGTTGTCGAGCAGGTTGAACAGCACCTGCTCGAACAGCACCGCATCGAGCTGGAGCATAGGCAGGTCTGCGGCCAACTCCAGCTCCACCTTGTGGGCGGTGAGGATCTTGGCTGCCCGCCGGAGCGCGCTGCCGACGATCTCTCCGAGATCGTGCAACGCCGTGTTGGGCACGATGGCCCCGGATTCGAGCTTGGTCATGTCGAGCAGATTGGCGATGAAGCGGTTGAGCCGTTCGGATTCGTCGATGACCGTCGCGAGCAGGTCGCGCTTCTCGGTGTCGGAGAGCGCGCTGGCGAGATCGCGCATGGTCGAGGCTGCACCCAGCACGGATGCGAGCGGCGTCTTCAGGTCGTGTGAAATCGACGTCAACAATGCGGAACGCAGCCGCTCGGATTCGACGGAGCGCTTGACGCGATCGACGTCCTCGACCAGCAGCACGCGCTCGATCGCCAGCGCGCCCTGGTCGACCAGCGCATCGAGCAGCCGGCGCTGGTCAGGCGTCAGCAAGGGACCGGTGCGGTCGTCGTCGATGCCGATCACGCCGATCGGGCCGCGCCCGGTGCGCATCGGCAGGAACAGCCGTTTTGCGCCAGGCAGGGTGTCCGAGCCGCGGCCTGCAGGGCGGTCGTTGCTCCAGGCCCAGTTGGCGGCGGCAAGATCGGCCTGATCGAGATCGTCTTCGGGGGGATAGCCCGACTTCACCGTGAGCAGGCCGTCCTCCGGCAACAGCAGCACCACGCGGACTTTCAGCATCAGCGCGATCTGGTAAGCGGTCGCCCACAGCACGTCGTCGAGCGTGCCGGTGCCGGCGAGCTTGCGGCTGAAAGCATAGAGCTGTTCGGTGGTTCGGATGCGGCCGATCGCAGCATCGGCCTGGGTTCGGACCCGTCCCGCGACGTTCGACACCACGAACGCAATCAGCATGAAGAAAAAGAACGCCGCGACATTGGTCGGATCGGTGATGGTGAAGGTATAGACCGGCGGCAGAAAGAAGAAATTGTAGGCGAGTGATGCCGCGACACTCGCAAGTAACGACGGCCACAATCCGTAGCGCACGGCAACGGTCACCACGGCGGTCAGGAACATCAGGTCGACGTTCTCAATGCCGAAATACGGCTTGATGGCCACGGCAGCAGCGAGGCCAAGTGCGGTGATCCCGAGAGCCTTCAGATAGGGCCGCGCATCGAACGGCTCCGATCGCGTTGCGGTCTGCACCGCCGTCTTTGGCGCCGGCTCGCTCGTGAGCTCATCGCCAGGGATGACATGCACGCTGATGTTCCCGGCGCGGCGCACCAGATCGTGCACGACGGAGCCGCGCGTGATCTCGAACCAGAGCGAGCGCGTCGACTTGCCGATCACGATTTGGGTGACGTTGTTGCCCTGCGCGAAGTTGACGACGTCGTCGGCGAGGCGGCGGCCGACGCCCGGAATCGTCAGCGCCTCACCGCCAAGCGATTCCGCGAGCCGCAGCGTATCGGCCAGTCGGTCGCGCTGCTCGTCGGAGAGCTGGAGCGAGCGCCGCGTCTCGATCGAGACCGCGATGAACGGCGCGTGCAGCCGGTCGGCCAGCCGCTTGGTGTAGCGCACGAGGCTGGCCGCACGCGGATCTTCGCTGACGCAGACGAGGATGCGCTCGCCTGCGGCCCAGGGACCCGCGATCGCATTCGCCTGCATGTGGGTGAGCAGCTGCTCGTCGACCCGCTCGGCCGTGCGCCGCAGCGCGAGTTCGCGCAGCGCGGTCAGGTTGCCCGGCGAGAAATAATGCTCCAGCGCCCGCTCGGCCTGCCTGGAGACATAGACCTTGCCCTCTTTCAGCCGCTGGATCAGGTCGTCCGGCGTGAGATCGATCAGTTCGATGGCGTCTGCGCGGTCGAACACCGAATCCGGCACGGTCTCCCGCACCCGCACATGGGTGATCTGCGCAACGACGTCGTTCAGGCTCTCGATGTGCTGAATATTGACGGCGGTGTAGACGTCGATGCCATGGGACAGCAGTTCTTGGACATCGAGATAGCGTTTTGGATGGCGGCTGCCGGCGGCATTGGTGTGGGCGAGCTCGTCGACCAGCGCGATTTTCGGCCGGCGCGCGATCACGGCGTCGAGGTCCATTTCCTCGACAGTCTGGCCGCGATAATCGAGCTTCTTGCGCGGGATCACTTCCAGCCCGCGCACCAGCGCCTCAGTCTCGGCCCGGCCATGGGTCTCGACGAAGCCGACCACGACGTCGATGCCTGACTTGCGCCTGGCGTGGGCGCTTTGCAGCATCTCGTAGGTCTTGCCGACGCCGGGCGCGGCGCCGACGAAGATCTTCAGCTTGCCGCTCACGCCCTCCTCCCGGCGCGCAGCTTCCAGCAGCGCCTCGGGCGAAGGACGTTGTTCGGGATCGCGGCGCTCTCGGACCATCAGCTCAATATAATCATCCGCGCGGACCTAGCCTAGACTACTTCGTGGCACGATCGAGCGCGAGATTGAGAGCCAGCACGTTGACCCGGGGCTCGCCGATCAGGCCGAGCAGGCGGCCCTCGGTGTTGGAAGCCACCATTTGCTTGACCTGATCCTCCGGCACGTTTCGCGCCTTCGCTACGCGCGGCACCTGGAATTGCGCCGCTTCCGGCGAGATATCCGGATCGAGGCCGCTGGCCGAGGTCGTCACGAGGTCGACCGGCACGGCGACATTGGGGTTCTCGCTCTTGAGCTTGTCCACATCTTCCTTCAGCCGGTCGGCGAGCGCCTTGCTGGTCGGGCCGAGATTGGAGCTACCCGAATTGGCGGCGTTGTAGGGCGCCGGCACCGTCTTGGTCGAATCGTTCGGGTCCGGCGCTACCGTCGCGGAGGGACGGCCGTGGAAATATTTGTCGTCCTTGAACTCCTGCCCGATCAGGGCGGAGCCAATCACCTTGCCGTCCTTCTCGATCATGCTGCCCTGCGCCTGCGCGGGGAAGATTGCGCCGGCAATAGCGGTCATCGCGAGGGGATAGGCCAAGCCAGTGACGGCGGTGAGCACCAGCAGCAGGACGATGGCGGGACGGATTTCTCTGAGCATGTGTTTCTCCTATTTCTCCGTCATTGCGAGCGAAGCGAAGCAATCCAGAATCTTTCCGCAGAGGCAGTCTGGATTGCTTCGTCGCTTCGCTCCTCGCAATGACGGGTTAAGCCAGGTGCAAGGCAACGACCGCGAGATCGATCGCCTTGATGCAGATGAAGGGAATGACGATGCCGCCGAGGCCGTAGATCAGCAGGTTGCGCCGGAGCAATGCGCCCGCCCCGACCGCGCGATAAGCGACGCCCTTGAGCGCCAGCGGGATCAGCGCGATGATAACAAGCGCGTTGAAGATGATCGCCGACAGGATAGCGCTCTGCGGGCTCGACAGGTTCATGACATTGAGCACGTTGAGCTGGGGGTAGAACGCCAGGAACATCGCCGGGATGATCGCGAAATATTTCGCGACGTCATTGGCGATCGAGAACGTGGTCAGCGCGCCGCGCGTCATCAGCAGCTGCTTGCCGATCTCGACCACCTCGATCAGCTTGGTCGGATTGGAATCGAGGTCGACCATGTTGCCGGCCTCGCGGGCCGCCTGCGTGCCGGTGTTCATGGCGACACCGACGTCGGCCTGCGCGAGCGCCGGCGCGTCGTTGGTGCCGTCGCCGCACATCGCCACCAGCTTGCCCTTGGCCTGCTCGTCCCGGATCAGCTTGAGCTTGTCCTCCGGGGTTGCCTGCGCCAGGAAGTCGTCGACGCCGGCTTCCGCTGCAATCGCGGCGGCCGTCATGGGATTGTCGCCGGTGATCATGACGGTGCGGATGCCCATGCGCCGCAGCTCGGCAAAGCGCTCGCGGATGCCGCCCTTGACGATGTCCTTGAGCTGGATGACGCCGAGCAGCCTACCGTCCCTGGCGACCGCCAGCGGCGTGCCGCCGGCCTTCGAAATGTCGTCGGCAATGGTCTGGATCTCGCGACCGATGTCCGAGAGCCCGGCGGGCTGGATGGAACGAGCCGTGTTGCCTGAGGCGACCACCAGCGGTGCACCACCACCGACATAGTTGAGGATGGCATCGACCGCGCCCTTGCGCACTGACGAGCCGCCGGCGTCGACGCCGCTCATGCGGGTCTGCGCCGTGAACGGGATGAAGGTGGCTCCCAACTCGGCCATGTCGCGGCCACGGATGCCGTATTTCTCCTTGGCCAGCACCACGATCGAACGGCCCTCCGGGGTCTCGTCGGCAAGCGAGGCGAGCTGGGCCGCGTCCGCGAGCTCCTGCTCGGTGACGCCGCGCACCGGGCGGAAGGAGGTCGCCTGGCGGTTGCCGAGTGTAATCGTTCCGGTCTTGTCGAGCAGCAGCGTGTCGACGTCTCCGGCGGCCTCGACGGCGCGGCCGGACATCGCCAGCACGTTGAAGCGGACCAGGCGGTCCATGCCGGCGATGCCGATTGCCGACAGCAGCGCGCCGATCGTGGTCGGGATCAGCGTCACGAACAGCGCGACCAGCACAACCACCGAGATCGAGCCGCCGGCATACGCCGCGTAGCTCGGGATGGTGACGGTTGCGAACACGAAGATGATGGTGAGGCCGGCCAGCAGGATGTTGAGCGCGATCTCGTTCGGGGTCTTTGCTCGTTCAGCGCCCTCGACCAGCTTGATCATGCGGTCGATGAAGGTCGAACCTTGCGCTGCCGTGATCCGCACGCGAATCCAGTCGGACAGCACCTGGGTGCCGCCGGTCACCGCCGAACGGTCGCCGCCGGATTCGCGGATCACGGGTGCGGACTCGCCGGTGATGGCGGCTTCGTTGACGGAAGCAACGCCCTCGATCACCTCGCCATCGGAGGGGATGGTATCGCCGGCCTCGACCAGCACGATGTCACCAACCTTGAGGCTGGTCCCCGGCACGAGATTGAAGGCCAGGCCGGCGCCGGTCAGCAGCTTGGCCTGGCTCTCGGTGCGGGTCTTGCGCAGCGATTCCGCCTGCGCCTTGCCACGGCCTTCGGCCACCGCTTCGGCGAAGTTGGCGAACAGCACCGTGAACCAGAGCCAGACGATGATCTGGAAGGTAAAGCTGAGATTCCCACCGCCCGTGACGAGATCGCGCAGGAAGATCACAGTGGTGAGCGCGGCCACGATCTCGACCACAAACATCACGGGATTCTTGATCATCAAGCGCGGATCGAGCTTGGCGAAGGACGCGCGGATCGCAGGCACGACGATCTTGGGATCGAGCATCGCCGAGACGGACGCGCGTTTTTGCAGTTTCATGGTATCCATGGAGGTCACTCCGAACAGTCAGAAGGCGGTCGATCAGAACACTCGCTGGTCAGAACACTTGGCCGGCGTTCATCGCGAGATGCTCGACGATGGGACCGAGAGCGAGGGCCGGGAAGAAGGTCAGGCCGCCGATGATCAGAATCACGCCGACAACGAGGCCGACGAACAGCCCGCCCGTGGTCGGGAGGGTGCCCGCGGACGGCGGGATCGATTTCTTGGCGGCCAGCGAACCCGCAATCGCCATCGCCGGGATGATCATGAAGAAGCGGCCGACGAACATCGCGCTTGCCAGCGTGAGGTTGTAGAAGAAAGTGTTGCCGGTGAGGCCTGCGAAGGCCGAGCCGTTGTTGCCGGTCGCCGAGGTGAAGGCGTAGAGCACCTCGGTGAAGCCGTGCGGCCCGGCATTCGCCATTGAGGCGACCGCCGCCGGATAGACCACGCCGACCGCGGTCCAGCCGAGGATCATCAGCGGCAGCACCAGGATCGCGAGCATCGCCATCTTGACCTCGCGCGCCTCGATCTTCTTGCCGACATATTCCGGCGTGCGGCCGACCATCAGGCCCGCCACGAAGATCGCGAGGATGACGAACAGCAGCATGCCGTACATGCCGGCGCCGACGCCGCCGACAATGACTTCGCCGAGCTCGATGTTGATCAGCGGAATCATGCCGCCGAGTGCGGTGAAGCTGTCATGCATGGCGTTGACCGCGCCGCAGGAGGCGGCCGTCGTGATCACGGCGAACAGCGAGGACGCGACGATGCCGAAGCGGACCTCCTTGCCCTCCATATTGCCGCCGGTCAGCCCGAGCACGTGCATGGTCGAAGTGCCGCTGGCTTCCGCCCAATAGGTGACGGCGACCCCAGCGACGAACAGCACGCCCATCACGGACAGGATTGCCCAGCCCTGGCGCTGGTTGCCGACCATGCGGCCGAACACGTTGGTCAGCGCCGCGCCGAGCGCGAAGATCGACAGCATTTGCACGAAGTTCGACAGCGCGGTCGGGTTCTCGAAGGGGTGCGCGGCGTTGGCATTGAAGAAGCCGCCGCCATTGGTGCCGAGCATCTTGATCGCGACCTGCGAGGCGACCGGGCCGACCGCAATGGTCTGCTTGGCGCCTTCGAGCGTTGTCGCATCGACATAATCGCCAAGCGTCTGCGGTATGCCCTGCCAGACCAGGAACAGCGTGTAGAAGACACAGATGGGCAGCAGGACGTACAATGTGCAGCGGGTGACATCGACCCAGAAATTCCCGACGGTGCGTGCCGACGCACGCGAGAAGCCACGGATCAGCGCCACCGCCAGCGCGATGCCGGTCGCCGCCGACAAGAAATTCTGGTGCGTCAGGCCGAGCATCTGCACGAGATAGGAGATCGTGCTCTCACCACCGTAGTTCTGCCAGTTGGTGTTGGTGATGAAGGAGATCGCGGTGTTAAAGGACAAGTCGGCGGCGACCGCCGACTGCCCGGCTGGATTGAACGGCAATACATCCTGAAGCCGCATCACGCCGTAGATGATGAGAAAGCCACCGACGTGGAACAGCAGCATGGCGACCGTATAGGTCAGCCAATGCTGCTCGCGCTTCTCGTCGACGCCGGAGAACCAGTAGATGCCGGCCTCGATCGGACGCAGCAGCGGCGACAGGAAGGTCCGCTCGCCGTTGAACACGCGCGTCATGTACCAGCCGAGCGGCTTTACGAGCGCGACGATAATGACGCAAAAGAGAATGATCTGGAGCCAACCGATCATAGTCATGAAATCAACCCTTCAGGCTTCGTGAGCACGGTCAGAATCGCTCGGGCCGCAGCAGCGCGTAAGTGAGGTAGAACAGGAGGCCGAGCGAAACGGCACCGGCGAGCGAATAATCGAAGATCATGGTCCGCTCCCTCAAAGCCGCTCGCAGGCGTAGGTGTAGCCGATCGCAAGGGCGAAGAAGCCGAAGCCCAGCGCCAGCATCAGAATGTCCATCATGGAGATACTCCTCGTTGCGCCCTTGATTTCGGCGCAACCGTTTCTCGGGAGACCCGGTCGGCGCGTGAAAGGAAATGCCGGTGCATTCCACGGCGCCTACCGGGACTTTTGACCGTGCTGAAGTGCCACCGCGGGCATAGGTTTTCGAGACGAAGGCCGTGGCGAAGTTATAGGAATCTCATAAAGGGGCGGGGCTGACAGCCTGGTCGGACAACGCTCGCGAGGCACATCACATCGTCGTCCCGGCGAAGAATGGCGCGCCACCGCCCCATCCCACACTTATGAAATCCCTATATCTCCCGCCCCGCCCCCATATCGTTTTCAAATGCCATTTTCGCCATCTTGGAGAGGCCGGCCGACTGACCGACGCCAATTCCAGGAGGCCTGACATGACCGCCGCACGCCGACACCACGAACTGCCGTCACTCAGCGACCGCTTGCGCAACACGCAGGTGATGACGCGGCCGTTGATGCTCGACATCATCGCGCACGTCTGCCGCCGCTTCCCTTCGCTTGGACCAAGCGAACGCACCGCACGCATCATGCGCCTGATCGATGTCGAGGCCTGGGCCGATGCCACGCTGGCGCTGGTAGAGCTGGAGCTGCCGCTATGGCAGGTCCGCCGCATCGCCTATGACGAGGGCGAATGGCACTGTGCGCTCTCGCGCGAACGCGAGTTGCCGGACTGGCTCGACGCCGCGGTCGAGGCCAGCCACGTCGATCTTTCGCTGGCGCTGCTGTCGGCTTTCATCGAGGTCGAGGCATTGGCCCTGGAAGTTTCGCGTCCGAGCGTTCCCACTGTTCGTCCCGCGTCTGACCCGCTCTATGAGCCGGTCGGCTGCGAAAATTTCGGCTAGTCCGCCGCTTGTCATCACAGTCGTGGCGCGCAGCCTCGGAGCATAAGCCCTCAGGCGCATCGACCGCGAATTGACCATGGCTGCCTACGGGGCGAGCAACCGGCTCCGTGGCCAAGAGGCACGGCTAAAAGGCGTGGCCAAAAACACTCGGCCGATCTGGCGCAGTTTCACGGAACCGTGTAGATCGGTTTCATGAGCATCAGCAACGTCAACGTGGTCGCCCATCCCCTGGTCCAGCACAAGCTCTCCCTGATGCGGGAGAAGGACCGCTCGACCAAGAGCTTTCGCGAGATCCTGAACGAGATCGGGATGCTGCTCGGCTACGAGGTGACGCGCGACCTGCCGCTGGAGCTGGTCGATATCGAGACGCCGATTTCGCCAATGCGGGCGCCCAAGATCGCCGGCAAGAAGCTCACGCTGGCGCCGATCCTGCGCGCCGGCGTCGGCTTCCTCGACGGCATGCTGGCGTTGATGCCCTCGGCGCGCATCGCCCATATCGGGCTCTACCGCGATCCCGAGACGTTGCAGGCCGTGGAATATTACTTCAAGGCGCCGCAGGACCTGTCGGACCGCACCGTGATCCTGATGGATCCCATGCTGGCGACCGGTAACTCGGCCTGCGCCGGCGCCTCGCTGCTGAAGGCGCGCGGCGCCCGCGACATCCGCTTCGTCTGCCTTCTGGCCGCGCCTGAAGGCATCGCGCAGTTCCAGAGCGAGCATCCCGACGTGCCGGTCTGGACCGCCGCGATCGACGAGCGGCTCAACGACCACGGCTACATCGTGCCGGGGCTGGGCGACGCTGGCGACCGGATGTTCGGCACCAAGTAGACAGGTTCGCGCGATCGGGTTAGCCCGGTTGCCATGAGCGCTAACGAATTTTCGCTGCAATCGCTGATCCGGACCGAAGCCGCCGCCGACCCGGCCTTCGTGTTCGACGGCACGCCGGTCTCGCGCGCGGAATTCTCGGAAAAGATCGAGCAGACCGCCGCCTGGCTTGCCGCGCGCGGTATCGGCAAGGGCGATGTCGTCGCGGTCTGGCTGGTCAACCGGATCGAATGGATCCCGCTGCTGTTCGCGGCCGCCCGGCTTGGGGCAATCGTCGCCGCCGTCAATACGCGCTACCGCAGCGCGGAGGTCGCGCATCTCCTGAAGCTGTCCGGCGCCCGTCTGATGGTGATCGAAGCCGCGTTCCGCTCGATCGACTTTGTCGCTATTCTCGCCGACATTGCGAAGGACGAGGTGCCTGCGCTGCGAGAGATCGCGGTGGTCGGCGCGGATGAGATTCCCGCCCAATGGCCCTGCGTGCGCCTCGATGCCTTCGAGAAGCCCTATCCGCCGGCCCCGCCGGCTCAGGATGATTTCGATCTGCCGGTTCTGCTCTACACGACATCGGGCACCACCAAGGGACCGAAGCTTGTCGCGCATTCGCAGCGAACGTTGGCCACGCACGCCGCCTGCGTTGCCAAGGCGCTCAAACTCTCGCCACAGCGCCATGCGCTGCTGGCCATGCTGCCGTTCTGCGGCACTTTTGGCATGACGAGCCTGCTCGGCTTCGTCGCAGCGGGCGCGACCGTCCATGTGCTCGACGCCTTCGAGGCGGCGCCGGCGCTGAAAATTCTCCGCGAGTGCGGGATCACGCACGCCTTTGGCTCGGATGAAATGTTCCGCCGCATCCTCGCCCTCGCCGAGGCGCCGCATCCGTTTCCGCATCTCGAACTCTGCGGCTTTGCCGCGTTCCAGCCCGGCTGGCGCGAGCTCGCTGCCGAGGCCGAGGCGCGCGGCATGCCGTTGCACGGCCTCTACGGTTCGAGCGAGGTGCAGGCGCTGTTCTCGATCGCACACTCGAGTGATGGCTTCACCGATCGCATCGAGGGCGGCGGCTGGCCGATGTCGCCGGAGGCAAGGGTCCGTGTGCGCGACACGGAGAGCGGCGAACTTGCGGCTCCTGGTGTATCCGGAGAGATCGAGATCCGGGCGCCGTCACGCTTCCTCGGCTACTACAACAATCCCGATGCGACGCGCGACGCCATCACCGCGGATGGCTTCTTCCGCACCGGCGATATCGGCCGGCTGCGCGGCGACGGCTCCTTCGTCTACGAAACCCGCGCGGGCGATGCCATGCGGCTCGGCGGCTTCCTGGTTGCGCCCGGCGAGATCGAGGACGAGCTCAAATCGTGCGCTGGCGTGGCCGATGCCCAGGTCGTCGCGGTCGATTTGAAGGGAAACGCCCGCTGCGTTGCCTTCGTGATCCCCGCCCGGGAACCCCACCACGAGCCGCCGCAGCAGGACGCGTTGATCGCGCGTCTGCGCGAGCGGCTGGCCGGCTACAAGGTCCCGGCGCGGATCTATGTCGTGGAAGCTTTCCCCGTCACCGACAGTGCCAACGGCGTCAAGATCCAGCGCGCCCGGCTTCGAGCCATGGCGATGGAGCGGATCGCTGCCGAATAACGTCTATGGGCTTCGCTTGGAGGCGACCATCGCAGCGCCCCACAATGGTGCGCGCTCAAGCCTAGTATGACTTGGCCAGCCCCAGCACCTTTTCCGCAATGAAGCTGAGCGCAAGCTGCGGGCTGACCGGTGCGATGCGCGGGATCAGAACTTCGCGCAAGTAACGTTCGACGTGGAACTCCTTGGCATAGCCGAAGCCGCCATGGGTCATCACCGCCTGCTCGCAGGCATGATATCCGGCTTCGCCCGCAATGTATTTCGCGGCATTGGCGGCGCCACCGCAAGGCATGCCCTTGTCGTATTGCCAGGCGGCCGACATCACCATCAGCCAGGCCGCCTCGAGCTCCACCCAGTTGACGGCCAGCGGATGCTGAATGCCCTGGTTCTTGCCGATGGGCCGGTTGAACACCACGCGGGTCTTGGCGTATTCGGTCGCGCGCGACAGTGCGAGCTTGCCGAGACCGACGGCTTCCGCTGCGATCAGAATGCGCTCCGGGTTCATGCCCTCGAGGATATACTGGAAGCCTTTGCCTTCTTCGCCGATGCGGTCTTCCATGGGGATCTCGAAATCCTCGAAGAACAGCTCGTTGGAATCGACGACCTTGCGGCCCATCTTCTCGATCTCGTGGACCTTGATCCTGTTGCGATCGAAGTCCGTATAGAACAGGCTCAACCCATGCGTCGGCGAGCGCACCTCCTCCAACGGCGTGGTGCGCGCCAGCAGCAGGATCTTGTGCGCGACCTGCGCGGTCGAGATCCACACCTTCTGGCCGTTGACGATGTAGCGGTCGTTCTTGGCCACCGCGCGGGTCTTGAGCTGGGTGGTGTTGAGGCCGGTGTTGGGCTCGGTCACGGCAAAGCACGCCTTCTCGCGGCCCTCGACCATTGGCGGCAGCATGCGCTTGCGCTGCTCCTCGGTGCCGAACACGACCACGGGATTGAGGCCGAACACGTTGATGTGCACCGCGGATGCGCCGGACATGCCGGCGCCGGATTCCGCGATGGCGCGCATCATGATCGCGGCCTCGGTGATGCCGAGGCCGGAGCCGCCGTAGGCCTCCGGCACGCAGATGCCGAGCCAGCCCGCGTCGGCGAGCGCCTTATGGAAGTCGTGCGGAAAACCGCCGTCGTGGTCCTTCTTCAGCCAATAGGCGTCGGGAAAGTCTTCGCAGATCTTCGCGATAGCGTCGCGAATGGCCTCCTGCTGATCCGTGAGCGCGAAATCCATGATGGTCTCCTTGCTGGGAGCCGCGCCCGCGCAATCTCCCGCCTCTTCGCGTTTCCCATGCGAGGGCCGTGGCCGATGACTGTACCCGGACGTGCCCTCGCTTGCGTTCTTTAGCTTGAAAAACCGGGCACAGATACGTGAATTTGCCTGCCAACTGTGTGTACCATGCATGGGATCATGCGGCGCCACGGTGTGAACGCGCCGTTATTTCGCAGGGAGGAAGACCGCGATGGCCGGACTTTATTTCGAGGAGTTTTCGGTGGGCCAGGAGTTCAGGCATCCCCTGACGCGGACCGTCACGGAGATGGACAACACCATGTTCAGCCTGCTGACCCTCAATCCGCAGCCGCTGCACATCGACGCGCATTTTTCGGCCCAGACCGAGTTCGGCCAGCGCATTTTCAACAGCCTTTACACCCTCGGCATCATGATCGGCATGACGGTCTATGATACGACCATGGGAACCACCGTCGCCAATCTCGGCATGACCGACGTCACTTTTCCGAAACCGGTCTTCCATGGCGACACTTTGCGGGCGACGACGAAGGTGCTTTCGTTGCGGGAATCCAAATCGCGCCCCAAGGCGGGCATCGTCGAGTTCGAGCACCACGCTCTCAACCAGAACGACGAGATCGTCGGAAAATGCCGCCGCATGGCGATGATGCACAAGAGGCCGGTCTGATGCGTTCGATGCTGTTCGTGCCGGGCGACTCCCCGCGCAAATTCGAGAAGGCCAGCGAAGGCAACGCCGACGCGCTGATCATCGATCTCGAGGATTCCGTCGTCACCGACAAGAAGCCGGAGGCGCGCGGATTGACGCTGGCGATGCTCAACGGCCGCAACAAGCCCCATCAGCTCTATGTCCGGGTCAACGCGCTCGACACCGGCATGACGCTCGCCGATCTCGCGGCGGTGATGCCGGGCAAGCCCGACGGCATCGTGCTGCCGAAATCGCAGGGCGGCGACGACGTGCGGCAGGTCGCGACCTGGCTGGAAGCTTTGGAGGCTGCGGCTGGCATCGCCATCGGCGCAACGCGCATCGTCTGCGTCGCGACCGAAACCGCAGGATCGATCTTCGGGCTCGGCAGCTACAAGGGCTGCTCTCCTCGCCTCGCGGGCCTGATGTGGGGCGCGGAGGATCTCTCGGCCTCGCTCGGTGCGACCGAGAAAGCGTCAGGCGGCGTGTTCCACAGCCCTTATCGCCTGGCGCGCGATCTCTGCCTGATGGCGGCCGCCGCGGCCGAAGTCGCGCCAATCGACACCGTCTATACCGAGATCGACAATCTCATCGGGCTCGAACAGGAAACGCGCGCGGCGCGGCGCGACGGTTTTTCGGCGAAAGCGCTGATCCATCCTAAGCACGTCGACGTGGTCAACGCGGCGTTCGAACCGACCGAGGCCGAGCGCAATTGGGCCGAGAAGGTGATCGCAGCATTCGCGAGCAATCCGAACTCCGGCACGCTGCGCCTCGACGGCCAGATGATCGACAAGCCGCATCTTCGTGCTGCGATGAAGATTCTCGGCCAGAGCTAGATCAGGAACGGAATAAACTGAACTCGCGGAGAGTCCCCCTCACCCGGAATTTGCTCGCGCAAATTCCGGCCTCTCCCCGCACGCGGGGAGAGGCCAAGATCAGACGATCTTGATCGACATGTCCGGCAAGCCGTCGAGCTTGCACAAGAGCACGTCGCCCTTCACGACCGGACCGACATTCTCCGGCGTGCCGGAATAGATGATGTCGCCGGCCTTGAGCTCGAACGCTTCCGACAGTTTTGCGATCTGCTCGGCCACGCTCCAGATCATCTTGCTGAGATCCGAGCTCTGCTTCACGGTGCCATTTATCGCCAGCGAAATGGCGCCTTTGTCGAAATGACCGGTCTTGCTGGCCGGGTGGATCGGGCCGAGCACCGCGGCGTGGTCGAAGCTCTTGCCGATCTCCCAGGGCTTCTTCTCCGCGGCCATGCCGTTCTGGAGATCGCGCCGGGTCATGTCGAGGCCGAGCGCGTAACCATAGACGTGGTCGAGCGCCTTCTCGGCCGGGATGTTGCTGCCGCCGGATTTCAGCGCGGCGACCAGCTCGACCTCGTGGTGATAGTTCTTGGTCAGCGACGGATAGGGATGATCGGCGACCTCGCCGATCGCGACGTTCTGGATTGCGTCGGTCGGCTTCTGGAAGAAGAACGGCGGCTCGCGGTTCGGGTCCGAGCCGCGCTCGATCGCATGCGCCGCGTAGTTGCGCCCGATGCAGTAGATGCGTCGGACCTGGAACACCTGGGTTTCGCCGACGATCGGGATGGTGACCATCGGCACTGGAAAGATCGGCTTCGGCCCCGTCTGCGCCGCAGCCGGCGCAACTTCCGCGATCGAAACAGCACCTGCGGCCGCGGCAATTGCGAGCAGCTCTCGTCGCGTTGGTGAGATCTCTTTCATGTTTTGTGCTCCCTTTTTATGTTCGTTGGGCGCATCATGCGCGCCGACCCGCCTGATAATCAATATTCAGTATGCCAGCAATGCTGCACCGGCACGTCCTCTGATCGACGAGAACAGGCCACCTGCAGCCGCGCCTTCCAAACCGGCTCCCTTTCGCCACTAGCATGGAACTTGCATAAATTCTGGGCGACATGGATGCCGCATGAACCTCATCAGCCTCGATATCCGCATGCTCCGGTCGCTGATCTCCGTGGTCGAGACCGGCAGCATTACCGAGACCGCGCGGCGGCTGGGCCGCACCCAGCCGGCGATCACCCTGCAATTGCAGCGGCTGGAGGAGCTCACCGGGAAACAATTGTTCGAGCATGCCGGCCGCCGGCTGACGCTGAGTGAGGACGGCACCACGGTTCTCACCTACGCCAAATCCATCCTGCGGTTGCATGACGAGTTGATTTCGCAGCTGGCGTCGCAGGAGATCGAGGGTCAGGTCGTACTCGGCACGCCCGACCTCTATGCCGCCTTCATGCTGCCGCAGATCCTCAGCGTGTTCCGAAAATCCTTCCCGCGCGTCCAGGTCGAGCTCAATTGCGCGCTCTCGACGCCGCTGGTGGGCCTGGTCAAGCGCGGCGATGTCGACATCGCGCTCGTCACCCGCATGAACGATTTTACGGGCGGCCAGGTGGTACGGCGCGAGCAACTGGTCTGGATGACCGGCGAGCAGTCCGCCGCGCACCAGGAACGGCCCATTCCGCTGGCATTGCTACCGCCGGGCAACATCTATCGCGACTACGCGATCGACACGCTGGAACGCGCGAATTTGCGCTGGCGCATCGCTTGCGTCAGCGAAAGCGTCGGCGGCCTCCAGGCGGCGGCCTTCGCCGGCATGGCCGTGACTGTACTTGGCCGCAGCGCGCTGGTGCCGGCGATGCGCGAGATCGGCCCGAACGAGGGCCTGCCGCCGCTGCCGAAGATCGAGCTGCTGCTCTACAAGTCGAGCGGCGCGACCTCGAAGGCGGCGACCGCCTTGCACGACTATCTCGCGCACTATCTGCGCCTCGACGAGGAGCTCAGCGGCCGCGGCGATCCGATCGAGCTGTCCTGAGCTTCATGCCTTCGCGCGCGCCGGCTTTTCGCGGAGCGCCAGTGACGGCCAGAACGCTGCCCAGGGCTGCGCCGCTTCGAACGCAGCGGCGATGCGGAAGATCGTGGGCTCGTCGAGCCAGGCAGCGACGATCTGCAAGCCGATCGGCATTCCCTCGCGATCGAAGCCGCAGGGCAGCGTCGCGGCCGGTAGGCCGGCGAGGTTGATCGGCCAGGTGAAGGGCGACCAGCCGAGATGCGGATCGACCTTGCCGCCGTCGATCGTCTCGACGCCGAGACGGCCGGCCTCGAACGCAGTCACCGCGACGGTCGGCGTCACCAGCGCATCGACGCGCTCGAAAAGCTTCAGGAAGCCGCTGCGAGCCTGGCCGCGGCGATACCCCGCTTCGATATAGTCCGTGCCGCTGTAGCGCCGGCCGGCACTGATGACGTCAAGATAATCTGCTTCGGAGCTGGCGAGATCGGCCGTGGTCTTGCTCGCGACAGCCGCCGCCTGTTCGGTAAAGGCGATCGGCTTCAGCGTGTGCTCGAGGATGCCGGGATCGAGGCCCGGACCATCCATGGTGACCTGCGCGCCGCAGGCATCGAGAATGGCCAACGCCTTGCCGAACGCCGCGCGCACATCGGGGCTGACAGCGGCGTAGCCGAGATCGACGCTGGCGCCGATACGAATGCCGTTCAACGGCGCGGCCTTCGTATCGAACCGCCGCGCCGCCACCGGCAGGCTCGCGGGATCGCGCAGATCGTAGCCGGCGATGATCTCCAGCGTCAGCGCGGCATCCGCAACCGTGCGCGTGATCGGCCCGGTATGTGCGAGCGAGCCCCAGGACGGTGGCGAGAAGCCGGGCGAACGCGGCACCAGGCCAAAGGTCGGCTTCAGGCCAAACACACCGCAGAAGGACGAGGGCACGCGGATCGAGCCAACGCCATCGGTTCCGATCGCGATCGGACCGCAGCCGGCGGCAACGCCCGCCGCCGCGCCGCCGCTCGATCCGCCGCTGGTGCGACCGGCGTTCCAGGGATTGCGCGTGGTGCCAGTGACCGGGCTGTCCGCCGTCAACTTGTATCCGGACTCGCAGGTCGTGGTCTTGCAGGTGACGATTGCACCCGCCTCCTTCAGCGCCGAGACAACGGCCGCATCGGCATCGGGCACGAATGCCTTGTTCATCGGCGAGCCGCCATAGGCCGGCACGCCTGCGACAAAGACCAGGTCCTTGATCGTCACAGGTATACCGGCGAGCGGCCCCTTGGCCTCGCCGGCACGCATCTCCCTGGTGAGACGATCGGCCTCCGCCCTCGCCTGCTCGTACATCGGCGTCACCACCGCGTTGCAGGCCCCATTCGTCACCTCCAGGGCGGCAATGGTGTCGTCGACGACATCGCGCGGAGTGAACGCCTTGCGCCGGTAGCCGGCCAGGATCTCGGTTGCGGAAAGCGAGCCAAGGCCAGTCAGCGCCGGCGGGAAGGCCGTTCGGCCAAAACCATCAGTCATCATCAACCCTAAAGTGCTAGCTGAGCGCCGCGTCGACGGCGCGCTTGGCCATGACCGTGACGAGATGCGCACGGTAGTCGGCTTCGGCATGGATGTCGGAGGTGAGACCCTCGGTGTCGATCTTGATCGCCGCGATCGCGGACGGATCGAAACTTCGAGACAGCGCATCTTCCATCGGGGGAACGCGGAATACGCCGGAGCCCGCTCCGGTCACGGCCACGCGAACGCCATCGGCGAATTTCGCGACGAACACGCCGACCAGCGCATAGCGCGACGCTGGCGCCTTGAACTTGGCGTAGCCCGCCTTGAGCGGCACCGGAAAGCGGATCGCCGTGATGATCTCGCCAGGCTCGAGCGCGGTCTCGAACAGGCCGCGGAGGAACCCGTCGGCCGCGATCTCGCGCGTGCTGGTGACGACGGTCGCGCCAAGACCGAGCACACCTGCCGGATAATCGGCCGCTGGATCGTTGTTCGCGACGGAGCCGCCGATCGTGCCGCGAATGCGCACGGCGGGATCGCCGATCATCGACGCCAGCGCGGCGAGACCGGGAATCTTTCCTTGCACCAGCTTCGAGGCGGCCACCACCGCGTGTGGCGTCATCGCACCGATGGTGATGGTGGCGCCGCCGTCGGTGATGCCCTTCAGATTCCCGAGCTTCGACAGATCGATCAAGGCAGGCGGGCTCGCCAGCCGCTGCTTCAGCGTTGGGATCAGCGTCATGCCGCCGGCGACGAGCTTGCTGTCCTCGATCGAGGTCAGCAGTTTGGCAGCGTCGGGAATCCGGTCCGGCTGGTGATAGGCAAACGGTTTCATGATTGTCCTCCCTATTCCGCAGCGACCGGCAGCGATGCATTCTGAAGCAGGCGCCAAATCCGGTTCGGCGTCGCCGGCATGTCGACATGGGTGACGCCGAGATGCGACAGCGCATCGACCACCGCGTTGATCACCGCGGCCGGCGAACCGATGGTGCCGACCTCGCCGCAGCCCTTCACGCCCATCGGCGTGTGCGTGCACAGCGTCGAATGGGTCGAGATGTTCATCATCGGCATATGGTCGGCGCGCGGCATGCAGTAGTCCATCAGCGAGCCCGATAGCAGCTGGCCCGAGCCCTCGTCATAGACCGCGTTCTCGTACAGCGCCTGACCGACGCCCTGCACGATGCCGCCGTGCAACTGGCCCTCGACGATCATCGGGTTGATGACCGTGCCGACGTCGTCCACCGCGGTGTAATTGACCAGCGTCACCGTGCCGGTTTCCGGGTCGATCTCGACCTCGGCGATGTGGCAGCCGCCGGGATAGGTGAAGTTGACGGGATCATAATAAGCCTGCTCTTCCAGTCCCGGCTCCAGCACTTCGAGCGGATAGTCGTGCGGCACGTAAGCGGCGCCCGCGATCTCCTCGAACGTCTTCATGCGGTCGGTGCCTGCGACCGAGAATTTTCCGGCCTCGAACTGGATGTCCATCTCGGCCGCTTCAAGCAGATGCGCCGCGATCTTCTTGCCTTTCGCGACCACCTTGTCGGTCGCCTTCGACAGCGCCGCGCCGCCAACCACCAGCGAACGCGAGCCATAGGTACCCATGCCGAACTGCACGCGATCGGTATCGCCAAACACGATGTCGACATTGTCAAACGCGACGCCGAGCTTTTCCGAGACGATCTGCGCGAACGTCGTCTCGTGGCCCTGGCCGTGATTGTGCGTGCCGATCATGACCGTGACCTGGCCGGTCGGATGCACCCGCACCGTGGCGCTCTCATAGAGCCCGCCGCGCGCGCCCAATCGTCCCGCGAAGCGCGACGGCGCGAGGCCGCAGGCCTCGACATAGGTCGAGTAGCCGAGCCCGCGGAGTTTGCCCCTGCGCGCCGACTCCGCCTTGCGGATACCGAAATTCCTGACGTCGGCCGCGACAAGAGCGCCGTCGAGACATCCCATCGGATCGCCGGAATCATACTGCACCAGCACCGGCGTCTGGTAGGGATAGGCCTCCTTCGGGATCATATTGCGCCGGCGGATCTCGACGCGATCGATGCCCATCTCGCTGGCTGCGACGTCGACGATGCGCTCCAGCACGAAGGTCGCCTCGGGACGGCCGGCGCCGCGATAAGCGTCGACCGGAACGGTATTGGTGAACACCACCTTCACGTTGCAGTAGATTGCCGGCGTGGTGTAGACGCCGCCGAGCAGCGGTCCGTAGAGATTGGTCGGGATGTTCGGCCCGAAGGTCGAGAGATAGCCGCCCATATTGGCGAGCGTGTTGACACGGAAGGCCAGGAACTTCCCGGTCTCGTCCAGTGCAAGCTCGGCCTCGGTGACGTGATCGCGGCCGTGACGATCGGAGACGTAGCCTTCCGACCGGCTCGCGACCCATTTGATCGGCCGCATCACGCGCTTGGCGGCCCAGGTGATCACGGCCTCCTCGCCGTAGTGGAACTGCTTGACTCCAAAGCCGCCGCCGACATCGGGCGCGACCACGCGCAGCTTGTGCTGCGGAATGTTCAGCACCAGCGCGCCCATCAGGAAGCGTACGACATGCGGGAACTGGCTGGTGGTCCACAGCGTGAAGCGATCCGTGCCGGGCTCATATTCGGCGATCGCCGCGCGCGGCTCCATCGGGTTGCCGATCAGCCTGTTGTTGACGAGGCTGAGCTTTGCGACATGCGCCGCTTTCCGGAACGCAGTCTCGACCGCGGCCTTGTCGCCGAGCTCCCAATCGCAACAGAGGTTGTTCGGCACGTCGTCGAACAATTGCGGCGCGCCGGGCCGCACGGCTTCGAGCACGCCGACCACTGAGGGCAGCACCTCGTAATCGACCGTGAGCAGTTCGGCCGCCGCGCTGGCCTGCGCCGGCGTCTCCGCGACGACGAAGGCCACCATGTCGCCGACGAAGCGCACCTTGCCCTGCGCCAGCATCGGGAATGGGGGCTCCTTCATCGGCACGCCCTTGGCATCCGAGATACCCCAGCCGCAGGGCAGCGATCCCAGCTTGTCCGCGGCGGCATCCTCGCCGGTCAGGACCGCGATGACGCCGGGCGATGCGAGCGCCGCACTCTTGTCGATGCCGCGCAGGATCGCGTGTCCGTGCGGCGAGCGCACGAACACACCCGCCGTCATGCCGGGACGCTTGATGTCGGAGACGTAATTGCCGCGGCCGGTGAGGAAGCGCTGGTCCTCTTTCCGTTTGGGTGAAGCGCCGATCCCGATCACATTGCCCATGGTCACTCTCCCCTCGCGGTGTTCATGGCGGCAGCGCCAGCCATGACCGAGACGACGATGTTCTGATAGCCGGTGCAGCGGCAGATATTGCCTTCGAGGCCGTGACGGACGTCGGCTTCCGTCAGGTCCGGCTTCTCGGTCGCGAGCGCCACCGCTGTCATCAGCATACCGGGCGTGCAAAAGCCGCATTGCAGGCCGTGATGCTCGCGAAACGCTTCCTGCATCGGATGCAGCTGGTTCGAACCGGGCGCTCCATGAAGCCCTTCGATAGTGAGGAGCGTCGCGCCGTCGAGCGCGGGCGCGAGCAGCGTGCAGCTCTTCACCGGCAGGCCGTCGAGGTGCACCACGCAGGCGCCGCACTGGCTGGTGTCGCAGCCGATATGGGTACCGGTGAGGTTGAGCCGCTCGCGCAGCAGCTCGGCGACTAGCATCGCCGGTTCGACATCGACAGTGGTCGGCCGTCCGTTGAGTGTGAAGGATATCTGCACGATCATACTCCTGTGCGCGACGGGTCTTTAGGCGAGTGGAAGCGCGCTGCCGGTGGCCCATGTGGCCATCACGACGTCGCCGACGGTGAAGGGATCCGCGAAGAAGGTCTTTTCCGGCACGTAGGCCACGAACGCGTCGTCCGGCACCGTGTCGAGCATGACCTTGACGAAATATCCCTGGTATTCGATCGCGAGCACACGACTCGGCAGCAACGTGGTGCAGCCCGGCGGTAGTTCCCTGCCCGGCCGGACCAGCGCGACATCGTCGCGGCGCACGGCGATATCGATCTTGTCACCGACGCTCACCGTGGACCGCGCCTGAAGCGGGACCTCGATGCCATCAGGCGCGGCCTGCGCGAGCGTAAAGGTCGAACCGTTGACCTTCTCGACCCGCCCCGACAGCACGTTCTGCCCGCCCATGAACTCAGCGACGTAACGATCGTGCGGATGGGCATAGACGTCGCGGGCCGCGCCCGCCTGCTTGATCCTGCCCTGCTCCATCACCACCACCAGATCGGCGAGCGCGATCGCCTCGAGCTGGGTATGGGTGACGTGGATGAAGGTGATACCGAGCTCCTGCTGCATCCGCCTGAGCTCCTGGCGCATCTGCACGCGGAGCTGCTCGTCCAGGGCGGACAGCGGTTCGTCGAGCAAGAGTACCCTCGGCTCGGTGATCGCGGCGCGCGCCAGCGCCACACGCTGCTGCTGGCCGCCGGAGAGCTGCGCCGGCAGGCGGTCGGCGAATTGCGTCAGCCGCACCTTCTCGATCATGGCATCCGCAGCGCGCAGGCGGTCAGCCTTCGACATGCCGCGCACGCGCAAGGCGAACGCGATGTTGTCGCGCACGGTGAGATGCGGGAACAGCGCGTAGGACTGGAACATCATCGCGGTGCGCCGCTGCACCGGCGCAAGACCGACGACGTTCTGCCCGCCGATCACGATCTCGCCGGCGGTCGGGTCCTCGTGGCCGGCGATCATGCGCAAAATCGTGGTCTTGCCGCAGCCGGAGGGACCGATGAAGCAGCAATAGGCGCCGTCGGCGATCTTGAGATTGACACCGTCCACCACATTGGTGACGCCGTCAAAGCTCTTGCAGACGCCCGCCAGTTCGATATCGCCGCGATCACTCTTCATTCTCAGCTCAACCCTTTGTGCTGCTGCCGCGCTTTTTCTGGATCAGCACGATGCTGCCCAGGCTTGCGCCGATCACGATGAAGGAGACGATCGTCGTCACCGTCCCGAGCGCATAGAGTGAGGGGGACGTGACGTTCAGCGTCATGCTCCAGATCTCCAGCGGCAGCGTGTTCAGTGAGCCCGCGGTCTGGAGGCTGCGCGCAAACTCGTCGTAGGAGAGCGTGAAGCCGAACAGCGCGACCGCGACGAGGCCGGGCGCCAGCACCGGAATCATCACCAGCCGGATCGATTGCCAGCGGCTGGCGCCGAGGTCGTAGGCCGCCTCCTCCCAGACATGGTTGAAGCGCGACATCACCGCGAACATCACGAGCACGCCGAACGGCAGCGTCCAGGACAGTTGCGCGCCGAGCGCCGAGGTGTACCAGCTCGCATTGAGCCCGAGCGCCTGGAACAACAGACCGGTGCCGAGGCCGAGCACGAGACCCGGCGCGACCAGGCTGCCGATCATCATGTAGAACACGACGGTGTCGCCGCGAAAGCGCTTGCGAAAACCGAGCCCGGCGAGGAACGAGACAATCACCGTGATGACCGTGACAATGACGGCGAGCTTGATCGAGCGGTCGAACGAGCCCTTGACGTCGCCGGTCCGCACCTGGGTGAAGAGATCGACGAACCAGTGTAGCGACTGTCCCTTCATCGGGAAGACGAGGCCGCCGCGGATGTCCTGGAACGACAGGACGTAGATACAGAACATCGGGCCGTACAGCGCCAGCACATAGAACGCAAACAGCGTTGCCAGCGCGTAAAACGTCCACGGCCGGCCGCCTGTGTTCGGCGCGATCGCCTTGGTAGTCGCGGGAGCAACCGTTTCGGGCATGTCGGCGAGAACCGCGCTCATCGCGTGATCTCCTGCCTGATGTCGACGGTGCGCAGGATCAGCGAGACGATCGCGACCAGCACCAGCGTCAGCAACACTGCGCTGGCCGCCGCGGTCGGATATTGCAGCACGCCGACGTCCTCGTAGAACGCGCTTACCACCGAAGCCGAGCCGCCGCCGGACATCACCTTGACCACGAAGAAATCGCCCATCACGATCGAGACGACGAAGATGGTGCCGAGGGCGATGCCGCTCTTGGACATCGGCACCACGATCAGGCGCATGATGTCGAAACGGCTGGCGCCGGCATCGATCGCGGCCTCGATCAGCTTCTTGTCGATCCGTGCCATGGAATTGAAGATCGGCACGATCATGAAAATGGTGAGCTGATGGACATAGGCGATGACGACCGCCAGGTCCGAGAACAGCAGCACTTCCAACGGCTGGCGGATCACGCCAAGCCCCAGCAGCGCCTGGTTGATCAGGCCTTCCTTGCCGAGCAGCGGAATCCAGGAAATCATCCGGATGATGTTCGAGGTCCAGAACGGCACCGTGCAGAGCAGGAACAGGCCAATCGCCAGCAACTGGTTGCGGACGTGGAACACCAGGAAGTAGGCGACGAAGAAGCCGATGATCAGTGTGAAGATCCAGGTCAGCACCGTGAATTTGATGGTCGCGAGATACAGCTTCAGCGTCAGCGCCGAATGCAGCACCTCGACATAGCTTGCGAGCGTGAAGCCCGGCGTCAGCCCGCCAAAGCCGTCGGTGGCAAAGAAGCTCGCGGCCAGCACGACCAGGATCGGCGCCACGAAGAATGGCACGAGCACCAGCACGAGCGGAGACACGTAGAGCCAGCCGGCGAGATTTGCGCGTGGTGAGGTTTGAGCTGGACTAAGAGCTGGACTAAGGCTTGGCTGCATGTCGGCAAACGCCTCGAACTCGGTCATTTGGCACCGGCGCATCGCCACGCCGGCGCTTCGTTCACGTCAGGAAAAGCAGGTTTCAGGCCACCTTGAAGTCGTTCCAGCGCTTGTTCATGTAGGCGGCTTCGTCCATCAGCGTATTCCAGCAGGAGATGTTCTTGACGCGGTCGAGGAACGAACCGCCGTCGCGCTTGGTGCCCGCCTTCTCCATCGCAACGCCATAGGGATCGTTGACCACCTCCGGCGCGGGCTGGCCCTCGTACCAGAACGCCCATTCGGCCGGCGTGAGGAATTTCTTCGCAGTCGAAGGCACCGGGCTGTAATAGCCGTAGCGCGCGACGAAGCCGCCCTGCCAGCCCGACAGATACCAGTTGAGATATTCGTAGGCCGCGTCCAGCTTCTTGCCGGAGAGATGCTTCATCAGGCCCATGCCGTTGCACCAGCCGCGATAGCCTTCCTTGCCGTTCTTGATGTTGACCGGCGCGTAGACGCAGGGGATTTCTTTCACGCGCACCGCAGCAACCGCCGGCGACCACATCGACTGGATGACCACTTCGCCCGCCGCCATCAGTTGCACCGACTGGTCGAAGGTGGTCCAGGTCGCGCGGAACTGGCCCTGCTTCTTGAGCTCGATCAGCTTGTTGCAGGTGAAGTCGATCTCCTCCTTGGTCATGTTGCCCTTGTTGCCGTACTTGATCAGCCCGGCGCTTTCGAAGCAGAGCGCGGCGTCCATGATGCCGATCGCGGGCACGTCGAGGATCGCGGCCTTGCCCTTGAATTTCGGATCGATCAGATCCTTCCATTCCGTGACTTCATGGCCGACGAGGTCGGGGCGGTAACCGATGGAGTCCGCGTTGTAGACCTGCGGCAGGAAGGTCGCCCATTCGGTCACGCCATCGTTGAGCTCGGTCGAATCGGGCTTGGCGATATACATGGCCTCGTAGGGCGAGATGCCCTGGCGCGGGATCTTGTGACCGTCGATCTCGCCCTTGGTGAAGATCGGCAGGATGTTGTCGAACTCCTTGACCTTCTTGACCTCGATGCCCTGGATCACGCCGCGCTTGGCGGCGAGCTTGGCCTGCCAGCCCTCGAGATCGGCGATATCGACCGTATTAGGCTGGCTTATGAAGCGGTTGATGGCAGCGGAGGTGTCGAGGTTCTGCATCGTCACCTTGAAGCCGAGATCCTTGGCCGCCTGGTCGCCGATCGCCTTCACCACCGAATAGGACACGCCGACATGGCGCAGCTCGATGTCCTTGATCTCCTGCGCCCAGATGGTTGGGAATCCGCGGATCGCGTCCGATCCTGCGGCAGCGCCGGCCACCGCCGCAGCGCCCTTCAACAGCGTGCGTCGGCTCAGCTTTTTCGCAGACCTGTCGCTCGTCCCCGCCGGATTGGCAGTGGATGTCCCCTTGTCCCTGTCAAGCATGGCAACCCTCGTTGGCTACGATGAACGCTGCGCACCGGTCGCCATTGACCGGCTGCGGATGTGACCAATTGCGCAGGAGGCTATGGGCGGGATGTTGTGAAGTAAAATTGGAAGTAAAAATTCGCTGCATAAACGCGGCTAATGGTTCGCCCCGCTGCATCGGCTTTTGGCAGCGCGCATAAGAAGGCGTCAGGACGTGCATACAAAACCGATAGCTTCGAACGTGCGGGCCCGTTCGCGCCGCAGACGTGATCAAGGCGGTCCTCAGGACCTGAGCTGGTCCCGCGCCGTCTCCGGCGCTATCAGCGTTGCGATGATGGTGATGACCGACAGCGCGATGATGTAGACCGACACGGCCCAATAAGAACCCGCCCATGCCAGCAGTGCTGTCGCAATCAGCGGCGAAAAGCCGCCGCTGAGCGCCGCGGCGACGTTGGCTCCCAGCGATGCGCCGCTGTAGCGCACCTGGGTGCGGAACAGCTCCGGCATGAAGGCCGCCTTCGGCCCGAACAGCAGCGCATGCGTCAGTGTCATCGTGACGACGAGCGCGAGCGTGATCAGCGCCGGCTCCCTGGTGTCGAGGAACCAGAACAACGGAAACGCCAGCGCCACCGAGAACACGCCACCGGCGAGATACAGCGCTTTGCGGCCGAAGATGTCGGACAGCCAGCCTGCGAGGGGCAACGTCGCGAGCTCGACGAGCGCGGCATAGACCACCGCATTGAGGATCACCTGCCGCGGCAGGCCGAGCTGCGTCGTGGTATAGACCACGGTGAAAACAGTGAGGAGATAAGCAAGCCCGACTTCGGACACCGTGATGCCGATCGCGAGCAGGAAGCTGCGCCAGTCGCGGCGCAGGACTTCCAGCGCCGGCTGCGCCAGCACCTCCTTGCGCTCGAGCACCTCCTTGAAGTGCGGCGTCTCCGCGAGTTTCAGCCTTACGATGAAGCCGACGCCGACGAGCAGGATGCTGATCAGAAACGGCACGCGCCAGCCCCAGCTCAAGAAGTCCGCTTCGGGCAGCTGCGTCATCAGACCGAAAATGCCGGTGGACGCGGCGACTCCGACGGGGAAGCCGATCTGCACCAGGCTGCCGTAGAAGCCGCGGCGGTTGCCGGCGTGCTCGGCCACCATGACCACCGCGCCGCTCCACTCGCCACCGAGCCCGATGCCCTGGACGAAGCGCAAGATGACGAGGAAGATCGGCGCCCAGACGCCGATCTGACTGTAGGTCGGCAGGCAACCGATCAGGAACGTGCCCAGTCCCATCGCGATCATGGTCGCGACCAGCATCTTCTTGCGGCCGAGCCGGTCGCCATAATGCCCGATGATCGCGCCGCCGATCGGCCGCGCGACGAAGCCGACCGCATAGGTCGAGAACGCCGCCAGTGTGCCGACGAAGGGATCGAAGCTCGGGAAGAACAGCTTGTTCAGCACCAGCGCCGCCGCCGTGCCGTAGATCAGGAAGTCGTACCACTCGATAGCCGTGCCGAGCGCGCTCGCCCACACCACATGCGCCGTCGTCGATTTCCCCGCCGCAGTGGAGACCCCCGATGCTGCCGTCATTGCCGCGCCCCAAGATTCCTGGGCGCCATCATGGCCAATCGCGATGGCGGTTGCAACTTGTCCGGGCATAGTCGTCGACGAGGATCACAGTGGGTGACAATTGCGCGCTACTGCTTCAGCACCGTCATTGCGAGGAGCCCTTGCGACGAAGCAATCCAGAATCCCGCCGCGGAAAGAACCTGGATTGCTTCGCTTCGCTCGCAATGACGTTGTTGAAACAGTCGCGTGCGCCGCTCCGCAACCTCTTCGCGGCCTTCACGGAACCTGCATCCCTTTATTCGCCATTGACAAACTTATTCAACATTATCTAACTTGCTCTCACAATAACCAGCCGCGCCAAGCGGCCCATAAACGAGAGGGAACGACGATGAGAGGGCTTTTGGCCTGCGCTATGCTCGGGGCCATGACTTCGGCTGCCATAACCACCGTTGCGAACGCGCAAATCTCCGACGACGCTGTGCGGATCGGCGTGCTGACGGATCTGTCGAGCTGGGGCCGCGACAACAGCGGGCCAGGCTCCGTGGAGGCCGCGAAAATGGCGGTGGAGGAATTCGGGCCCACCGTGCTCGGCAAGCCGATCGAGATCATCAACGCCGACCATCAGATGAAGACCGACGTCGGCGTGCAGATCGTGCGCGGCTGGTTCGACAACGGCAAGGTCGATGCCGTCGTCGACATTCCCAATTCCGGCATCGCGATCGCCGTCCACAACATGGTGCGCGAGCGCAACAAGATCGCGCTGCTGTCAGGCCCCGGCGCGAGTTCGTTGACCGACGAGCTTTGCAGCCCGAACACCGTGCACTTCACCTATGATACCTACGCGCTGTCGAAGGTGACGGCCTCCGCCGTGATCAAGGAAGGCGGCAAATCCTGGTACTTCATCACCGCCGACTACGCCTTCGGCCAGCAGCTCGAGAAGGACGCCACGCGCTTCATCAACGAGATGGACGGCAAGGTCTTGGGCGGCGTGAAGCACCCGACCAACACCGCCGATTTCTCCTCTTTCGCGCTGCAGGCGCAGAGCTCGAAAGCCGAGGTCGTCGCGTTCGCGAATGCCGGCCAGGACACCGACAATGCCATCAAACAATCCGGCGAGTTCGGCCTGGTCCAGGGTGGTCAGAAGCTGGTCGGCCTCCTGATGTTCGACACCGACGTGCATGCGGTCGGCCTCAAGGCCGCGCAGGGCACCTACATGACCACGGCGTCGTACTGGAACATGGACGAGGCGACCCGCGCTTGGTCGCGGAAATTCTACGAGCGCACCAAGGTGATGCCGACCATGATCCAGACCGGCGTTTACGGCTCGGTGCTGCATTATCTCAAGGCCATCAAGGCCGCCGGCACCGATGATCCCGCCAAGGCGATGGCCAAGATGCGCGAGCTGCCAATCGAGGATACATTTGTTCATGGCGGACGCTTGCGCGAGGACGGCCGCGTCATTCGCGACATGTATCTCGCCAAGGTGAAAACACCCGAGCAGTCCAAGGAGCCGTGGGATTACCTCGAGATCATCAAGACGGTGAAGGGCGAGGACGCCTTCCGCCCGGTCTCCGAGTCCAAATGTCCGCTGCTCAAGAAGTGAGGCCTGCATGACCGGCAACGAGCGCAACGCAATTGAGAGTTACGAGTGCGATGTGCTCGTGGCTGGATCGGGCTGCTCCGGCATGTCGGCCGCGATCACCGCGCGCTATCGCGGCCTCGACGTCCTGATCGTCGAAAAGGAGCCGCGCTTCGGCGGCACCACCGCTCGCTCCGGCGGCTGGTTGTGGATTCCCGGGACGTCGCTGGCAAAGGCCTATGGCATCGAGGAGACGCCTGAGCAGGCCCGCACCTATCTGCGGCACGAAGCCGGCAACAATTATGACGCCGCCCGCGTCGATGCATTCCTGAGCGCCGGGCCCGAGGCGGTCGATTTTTTCACCAGCAAGACCGCGCTCCGTTTCGACATGCCGCTGGTGTTCCCGGACTACCACGCCGAGGCGCCCGGCGGCGCCCAGGGCGGTCGTTCGATGGTGGCACGCCCGTTCGACGGCCGCGAGCTCGGCGACCAGATCAAGACCCTCGGCATGCCGCTGCCCGAGCTGACCGTATTCGGAATGATGCTTGGATCCGGCAAGGACATCGTCCACTTCATGCGCGCGACGAAGTCGCTGAATTCGGCGGTCTATGTCGCAAAGCGACTGTCGCGGCATCTGATGGACGTGCTGCGCTATGGCCGCGGCATGACGCTGACCAACGGCAATGCGCTGGCCGGGCGCCTGGCGAAATCTGCGCAGGACCTGAAGATTCCGATGTGGCTGTCCGCGCCGGTGCGCGAGCTGACGGTCGAGAACGGCACCGTCACCGGCGCCATTGTCGCCCGCGAGGGACGCGACGTCCGTATTCATGCAAGACAAGGCGTCGTGCTCGCCTGCGGCGGTTTCCCGCATGATGTCGAACGGCGCAAGAAGATGTTCCCGCACGCGCCGACCGGCAACGAGCATTTTTCGCCGGGACCGACCGGCAACACCGGCGACGGCCTGCGCCTTGCGGAAAGCGCCGGCGGACATGTCGAGGACCGGCTGCCGAACGCGGCAGCCTGGGTCCCGGTCTCGGTCACTAAGCGCAAGGACGGCTCAAGCGGTGTGATGCCGCATTTCATCGACCGCGCCAAACCCGGCGTGATCGCGGTGATGCGTGACGGCAAGCGCTTTGCCAACGAGGGCAATTCCTATCACGACTTCGTCCAGGCCATGGTGAAGGCTGCGAAGCCCGGCGAGGAGATCGCGGCCTATCTCGTCTGCGATCACCAGACCCTGCGCAAATATGGCCTCGGCTGCGTGCCGCCATTCCCGATGCCGCTGGGTCATCACATCAAGACCGGCTATCTCATGCGCGGCGAGACACTGGAGGCGCTCGCGGCAAAGGCGGACATCGACAGCATGGCGTTCGTCGAGACCGTCAAGCAGTTCAATGCGACCGCACCACAGGGGCATGATGCGGCCTTCGGCAAGGGCTCAAAGGCCTATAACCGTTATCAGGGCGATGCGCTGCACGGCCCGAACCCTTGCGTCGCGCCGATCGAGAACGGGCCGTTCTACGCCATCAAGATGGTGGTCGGCGATCTCGGCACCTATGCCGGCATCGTCACCGACGAGAATGCGCGGGCGCTGGATGCAGAAGGACGGGTCATTCCGGGGCTCTATGCCGCCGGTAACGACATGGCGAGCATCATGGGCGGCAATTATCCCGGCGCCGGCATCACGCTTGGGCCGGCGCTGACCTTCGGCTACATTGCCGGCCGTCATCTCGCCGACAGCGCCGCCAAGCGCAACGCGGCATAAGCCACGCCAGGAGGCGCATGAAGAGAGAGAGCCGCGGCATCCAGTCGATCGAGGTCGGCGGAGAATTGCTCCGCGCGCTTGCGAGAAGCGGCGGGCCGATGATGCTGCGCGATCTCGCGCGCGAGGCCGGCATGACGCCGGCCAAGGCGCATCCCTATCTCGCCAGCTTCTCCCGCATCGGCCTGATCGAGCAGGACGAGACCACCGGCCGCTACGAGATCGGCGCGCTGGCGCTGGAGCTCGGCCTGATCAGCCTGCGCCGCCTCTCCGGCGTGCGTATCGCCGGACCGAAGATCGCGGCGCTTGCGAGCCAGATTGGGCACGCGGTCTCGCTGGCGGTCTGGGGCACGCATGGCCCGACCGTGGTGCAGCTCGAAGAACCCGGCCAGCCCGTGCACATCGTGATGCGGGCCGGCTCGGTGATGGCACTGCTGGAGACCGCGACCGGCCGCGCCTTTGCCGCCTTCCTGCCGGAGAAGACCATCGACGCCGCACTCGCAAGCGGCCTCGATCGTCACGGTGTCGGCTATAATCCGAAGCGGCCGATCAAGGGCGTGAAGCTCGCTGACATGCTCACCGAAGTGCGCAAGCACGGCCTCGCCCGCGCGCTCGGCGACCCCCTGCCCGGCGTCAATGCGTTCGCCGCGCCGGTGTTCGACCATTCCGGCCATGTCGCACTGGTGATCACCGCGATGGGGCCGGAAGGCACGTTCGATGCCCGCTGGGACAGCGCGATCGCCCACGCGCTACGCGACTGCGCCGGCGGGATCTCGAAGCGGCTCGGTTACGGGATGACGGTTGCGGCGGAGTGAGGTTGCCTGCAACCACCGCTGTCATGCCCCGCGAAGGCGGGGCATCCAGTACGCCGCGGCCCATCGGCCCTGTCGCTGCTATCTCGGAGTACTGGATCGCCCGGTCAAGCCGGGCGATGACAGCGAGTGTGGGACAACCTTCCGAGTCCTACTTCTCCTTCACCGGCACCGTGTAGTTCAGGATCAACCGCCCGCCATCCGGATAGATCGTCTGCCCCGTGATATAGGACGCATCGTCGCTCGCCAGGAACGCGACGACGGAGGCAACCTCGCTCGGCTCGCCGCCACGGCCGGCCGGCGTGCGTGACATCACGGTTTTGCGGGCATCCTCCGAGGTGTAGATGGACGACGCCACCATGTCGGTCAGGATCGTGCCCGGCCCGACCGCGACGACGCGAATGTTGTGCGGCGCGAGCGCGACGGCGGCCACTGATGTGAGCTGCTTCATGCCGCCCTTGGACATGGCGTAGGTCGCAAGTGCCGGGATTGCCAGCAGTGCATTGACCGACGACATGTTGATGATGACCCCGCCGCCGCTACCTTGCGCAATCATCTGCTTGGCCGCCGCCTGCACGCCGAAGAAGGCGCCCTTCAGGTTGATGCCGATGATCTCGTCGAATTCTTCTTCGGATATCTCCAGGAGGTCCCGGTTGCGGGCGACGCCGGCATTGTTGACCATGATGTCGAGCCGGCCGAACTCTCTTGCAGCCGTTGCGACCAGCTGGTCGACATCGACACGCTTGGCGACATTGCCGACGACAGTGCGCAAGGCATCCGGCCGCGCGAGTTCGGCGGCCGTCGCGGCCAAACCCTCGGCATCGACGTCCGAAATGACGACCTTGACGCCGTCATCCAGAAATCGCTTTGCGCAAGCCTTGCCGATACCGCGCGCCGCGCCGGTGATGGCGGCGACCTTGCCGGATAATTTCATGGTCTCACTCCAGGATAGCTGCTTCACAGCAGACTGTCGCCGGGTGAGAAACCCGGCTCAGGCCGCCGCGAAGCCGAGATGAGCACGGAACCGGTTCTTGATAAAGACAGCATCGCGCGAGGGCAGCGAGCGCGGTGGATTTTCCGCCAGAACCTTGATGACAAACAGCCGCGGGCCATCGGCCGGCTCGGCGATTTGGGTTGCGAGGCGCTGCACCTCCTCGATCGTCCGCACGGTTCCGGCAGCGGCAAAGCCGCAAGCCACGGCGATTGCGGTGAGATCGACGCCGCGCCCGGTGTGGCTGGCCTGCATCCCGGTCTCGCCAAAATGCTGGTTGTCGATCACGACGATGTCGAGATTGCGCGGGCGCGCGACTCCGATGGTGGCGATGCCGCCGAGGCCCATCAATTGCTCGCCATCCCCGGTCAAGGCGAGGACGCGTTTTCCCGGCTGGGCTTGCGCGAGGCCAAGCCCGATCAGCGCGGCGCCGCCCATGGCGCCCCAGAGATAGAAATTGCCGTCGTGGTCGCCGATCGAATGAAGGTCATAGGTCGGCGAGCCGAGGCCGGAGACGACCAGAGTGTCGTTGCGATTCTTCAGGAGCGCGGCGACGGCGGCACGGCGGTCGAGTTGGGCTTGCATTGGCATCACCACTTCTTCTTGCCGATCAGGCGCTGCCCGATCAGCACCGCGATCTGCTGATCGGAATCGTAGGCGAGCGCTGCGGCCGATTCGACCGTCTCGACCAGATCCTCCGCCGTCTCCGCCCGCATCACCTTCAAACCAATCGCTTCCAGCGAGGGCTGCGTCGCCCGGCTCATCGGCACCTGCCAGGGATTGAACTCGGCCCATTCGCCGCGCATCGTCACCAGCATCAGCAGTGGAAATCGTCCGATCGCCGACAGCGACAGCATGTTGATGCAATTGCCGACCCCGCTCGACTGCATCAAGAGCACGCTGCGCTGGCCGCCGAGCCAGGCGCCGGCGGCGATGGCGACGCCCTCCTCTTCCGTCGTCAGCACGTTGGTGGTGACGTCGCGATCGGCCGAGAACAGGCTGATGAGCTGGCTGTGGCCGGCATCGGGGACGTATGACATCTGCCGCACGTCGGCGGCTTTCAGGATGCGGTAGAGCTCGGACGGCCAATTGTCTGCGCGCGTGTCGGGATTGGATTGAAGGCTGTGCACCGCATGTCTCCGTGGATTTCGAGCGGCACTCTAACGATGTTCAGGCGCGAAAGCTCTGACCGTCTGGCGCGATCAGGTATCGAGGGATTGTATAGCTGCCTCTTCCGCTGCCGGTGGGACAGCGCACGATGCGCATGGCTGCGCCCTCTCCCCTTGCGGGAGAGGGCATCACCGCTGACAGATACAAACTCATTTGGATGAGGGGTATCTCTCCGTGCACTCATCCGCATCTATATGCGCGGAGAGATACCCCTCATCCGGCGCTTCGCGCCACCTTCTCCCACAAGGGTAGAAGGAAGAGGAGCCATAGGCAACTTCTCGACCTCTAGCCAAACTGGCGCGGCCGCAGTCCTGCATGAAACCAGGTGATCATGGAATAGATATCGTAGACGGGCAATCCGACCTCGGCCTGAAGCGCCGCCGCATAAGGCGGCATGTTGGTGCATTCCAGCACGATCGCGCCGACATCCGGGTTGCTGGCGACCAGCTCCTTGCCGGCCTCGACCACGTCACGTTCGGCCTGCGCGATATCCATGTCGTCCTTCTCGGCCTTGATCAGGACGCGGAAGAATTCCTTGCCGTGCTCGGTGCCGACCAGCGGCGTATCGAGCGGCACGCCGGCGCCTTCGAGATGAGCCGGCGTCAAGGATGAACCTGAGACCGTGACGAGGCCGACGCGCTTGCCCGGCGGCAAGGTCGCCTGCACCCACGGCACCTGCATCAGTGACGAGGTCGCGACGGGAACGCCGACCGCGGCTGCGATCTCCTTCTGGAACAGCGAGAGGAAGCCGCAATTGGTGGTGATGGCTTCCGCCCCGAGGCGCACCAGATCCTTCGCCGCGTCGATGAAATCGGGCAGCAGACCGGCTGCCCCCTTCAGCACCACTTTCTCGGGCGAGGCACCGCTCACCACGCGATAGAGCACGGGGAAAGGCCAGGTGGTGCCGTTGCCCATGTCGCCGGGAATGCGGGGAAAGCGCGCCTCCAACATCAGGATGCCGAGCGGTGCTCCATAGACGGCCTTGCCGCCGCGGGCGATTCGGAGGGACGAGTTGGCTGGAGCGGTCATGATGCGGTCTCAGAGAAAACGATCGGGCGAAAACGGTGCGAGAGGAATTTCCGGCGGCCTGCCGCTCAGAAGCTGGGCGACGAGACGGCCGGTGCGGGCCGAACCGACCAGGCCGATATGGCCGTGGCCGAAGGCATAGACGATATCGCGCGAGGCCCGCGCGTAACCGATGCAGGGACGTCCGTCCGGCATGCTCGGCCGATGACCGAACCAGGTCTTGATGCGGGAGGCCGGAATGTCCTTGGGCAGTTTTGGGAACATGCTGACGAGATGGTTGCGCAGAATCTCGGCACGTTTCCAGTTCGGCGCGGCCTCGAGGCCTGCGATCTCGACCGTGCCGGCGGCGCGCAAACCCTTGTCGGTCCAGTTCACCACCATCTTCGCATCCGAGGCCATCATCGAGCTGCGCGGGCCCGTTTCCGGATTCTCGATCATCACGTGATAGCCGCGCTCGGTCTCCAGCGGCAGCGGATCGCCGATGGACGCCGTGAGCCGCTTCGAATGCGCACCGGCGGCAATCACCGCGGCATCACACGCAATCTCGCCGGCCTCGGACAGGACAGCCACGAGCTTGTTGCCGGATAGTTTCAGCCCAATTGCCTTGGCCCGCACGAGCTCGGCGCCGCTTGCCAGCGCATGTTGCGCGAGGGCCGCGACATAGGCACCGGGGTCGCGGCAGCGACCGGCTTCCTCCACCACCACGCCAAAAGTGTAGCGCGGATGCAGATCGGGCTCGCGCTGACGCATCTCGTCGGCCGAAAGCTCCAGCCATTCGACACCGACGCCCTTGCGCACGCGCCAGCCGAGATCATTGTCGAAATTGCCGCGTGACCGGAAGACATGCATCACGCCGTTACGCTCGATCAATTCAGGGACGCCCGCCTCCTCCGCGAGCTTCCTGTGCAATAGCGGCGCGTCCTTCAGGAGGTCGCGCAGCGCAAATGCCGTCTTCTCGACCCGCGCCTCGGTCCAGCCCGAGAGCAGATATTTGATCAACCAGGGCAGCGCCTTCGGCAGATAAGACCAGCGGATCGCGAGCGGTCCGAGCGGATCCATCAGATAACCCGGCACCTTCTTCCAAACACCGGGCTCGGCCGGCGGGATCACCGAATGCGAGGAGAGCCAGCCGGCATTGCCGTAGCTCGCCGCCTGTTCGCCACCGGGCTCGCCCGGATCGATCAGCGTGACGCGATGTCCCTCGCGCAGCGCCTCGATCGCGCTGATCACGCCGACCGCGCCGGCACCGATGATGGCGACGTGACGGCCTTGCGGCATCGGCTATGCCTTCACCGCAGGGGCAAAGTCCTTGCCGACCGACATCGCACGCGGATCGATGATGCAGTGGAGGATCGACGGCTTGCCCGAGGCGAGCGCACGCTCGAACGCCGGCGCGAACTCTTCGGTGCGCTCGACGCGCTCGCCATGGCCGCCGAATGCTTTTGCGTACATCGCAAAATCCGGGTTCTTGAGCTGGGTGCCGACCACGCGTCCGGGATAGTCGCGCTCCTGGTGCATGCGGATGGTGCCGTATTGCGCATTGTCGACGACGATGACGACGAGGGCTGCGTCGTACTGCACGGCGGTCGCGAACTCCTGTCCGTTCATCAGGAAACAGCCGTCGCCGGCGAAGGCTATGACGGTACGGTCCGGATATTGTCGCTTGGCGAGCACCGCGGCCGGCACGCCATAGCCCATCGAGCCCGACGTCGGCGCGAGCTGCGAGGCAAAGCTGTGGAAGCGGTGATGGCGATGAATCCAGCCGGCATAATTGCCCGCACCGTTGCAGACGATCGCGTCCTCAGGCAGGCGATCGCGCAGCCAGGTCATGACCTGGCCATACTGGAACGTGCCGGGCAGCTCGCGCGCCTTGTCGGTCCAGGCGAGATAATCGGCATGCGCCTTGGCGGCCTCGCCCTTCCAGGCAACGGCGCCTGCCGGCTTCAGCGTCTCGACCGCGGCCGCGAACGCAGCGGGCGTGGCCTGGATCGCGAGCTCAGGCTGATAGATGCGGCCGAGCTCTTCGGAGCCGGGATGAACGTGGATCAGCTTCTGCCGCGGGGTCGGAATGTCGAGCAGCGTGTAGGATGAGGACGGCATCTCCGACATGCGGCCGCCGATGAGAAGAATGACATCGGCGCCGTCGATCCGCGCCTTCAGGCCCGGGCTCGGGCCGATGCCGAGGTCGCCGGCATAATGCGAGTGATCGGCGTCGATCAGCGACGCGCGGCGGAACGAGGTCGCGACCGGCAGGTCGAACCGCTCGGCAAAGCGCGCGATGCTCCTGGTCGCCTCATCGGTCCAGCGCGAGCCGCCGAGAATGACGAGCGGTGCTTTGGCGCTCGCAAGCATGGCGCCGACACGCTCGATATCGGTGGGCGCCGGCCAGCTCATCGCCGGCTCGATCCGCATTGCGTCCGCAACGGCTGCGGTCTCGGTCAGCATGTTCTCGGGCAGCGAGATCACCACGGGACCGGGACGGCCCTGCATGGCGACGCGGAAGGCGCGCGCGACCAGCTCCGGAATGCGATCGGGACGATCGATCTCGACCGCCCATTTCGCCATGGTGCCGAACACCGCCTTGTAGTCGAGCTCCTGGAACGCCTCGCGCTCGCGCATGCCGGTGTCGACCTGACCGACGAACAGGATCATCGGCGTGGAATCCTGCATCGCGATGTGCACGCCGTGGCTGGCATTGGTGGCGCCCGGGCCGCGGGTGACGAAGCAGATACCGGGACGGCCGGTGAGCTTGCCATAGGCCTCCGCCATCATCGCGGCACCGCCCTCGGCGCGGCAGATCATGACGTCGATCGGGCTGTCGTGCAGCGCATCGAGCGCCGCAAGGTAGCTCTCGCCCGGCACGCAGGTGACGCGCTCGACGCCTTGCGCGACCAGCTGATCGATCAGGATCTGGCCCCCGGTGCGGGTGTTGCGAATGGTCATGACGGCTCCCTCAAGGCTTTGGCGATGCGTTTCGCAGCTTCGCGAAACTTTGTTCGGAGCTGGCGTAGGACAGGCCGAGAGGGCGCGCAAGATCGAAAGGCTTCTCGCACCCTGCGCAGGCGTCATGCCCGCCCCTGCCGTTTGCACTACCGCCCTGCAGCGATGATGAACATCCCTGTCTTCACCTCGAGCCTGATCCAGGCGCCCGCTGATCCACGCCATGCTGCCGCCGGACAAGGTCATCGGCGTCTTCACCGAACGCGGCCATCACATGAACGACGAGCATTTCGCGGCGTCGGGTGGTCGCAGCAGCAGATTCCCGTTCAGGTCCAAGGCATGCAGCCAGATGCGCAATTTCCTGCGGCCTACATCCTCGGCCGCGAGGAACTGGACATCGAGGTGCGGCACGCCAAGATGATCGAGATGACGCAAGCCTTCATGGCGTCCTCCAAACTCCCGGCGCCATCCTGTTCGAATGCACCAACATGTGCCCGTTCTCGAGGGACGTGGCCGAGGTATCGTGCCTGCCGGTGTTCGACACCAACACGCTGATCAATCTGTTCTACCGCGCGGCCAATCCGGTGCCGTTCTTGCGCTGATTACCTACCGGACGATCAACGACAATTGGATCTATTTCTGATTTCTATTTGATCGTCCTGAAGGGCGCGGCGAAATCACACACCGTCGTCCTCGTGCGATTTTGCAAATCCCGCGGCGGTACGGTTTGACAACTTAGGCGCATCAGCGACACGCTCAGTATGCCGGTACAACAATTCGACGACGCTCGCTGGAGCGTACTCGTTCGACCTCACGTCCCGCGAGGACGCACGAAAGGACACTGACATGATCGAGCTCACGGTCAATGGGATCAAGCGCCAGGTCGATGTTGTTCCGGAGATGCCCCTGCTCTGGGTGCTCCGCGACGAGCTCGCTATCACCAGTCCCAAATACGGCTGCGGGGTCGCGCAATGCGGAGCCTGCACCGTGCAGATCGACGGAATGGCGGTCCGGTCTTGTCAGGCGCATATCGGCGAGATTGCAGGCAAGTCGGTCGTCACGCTCGAAGGGCTGGAAAAGCGGGACCAGCACCCGGTTCTGCAGGCCTGGATCGAGCATCAGGTTCCACAGTGCGGCTACTGCCAGACCGGGCAGATCATGCAGGCCATCTCGCTTCTCAACCTGATCTCCCAGCCGACCGACGAGGACATCAACGAGGTGATGTCCGGCAATCTCTGCCGTTGCGGCACCTATCCGCGCATCCGCGCCGCGATCCACGCGGCCGCTGCAAAGAAGATGGCGGAGAAGTGAGATGGGCGAATTGCAGAGGCTGTCCCGCCGCGCATTCGTTTTCGGCTCCGCTGCGGTGGCCGGCGGCATTGCATTCGGCTCCTACGGCGACGCAGCGCAAGCCGCGGCGGCCGGTGACAATCCCTTGTCCGCCGGGCTCGGACCGAATTCCGCAAGCTTCAATCCCTGGGTCGAGATCAGCCCGGAGAAAATTACGCTGATCGCGCAGCATGCCGACATCGGTCAGGGCGTCGGCTCGATACAGCCGATCATGATCGCCGAGGAGATGGATCTCGATCCCGGCCAGTTCGAAGTTCGCTTCGCCGGACCCAGCCCCGCCTATTTCAATACCGGCTTCGCAGACGAGTTCGCGCCGTTCGTGGCTGCGGACCAAAGTCCCGCCGCCGAGGAAGCGCGCGCCAAGACGCTCGAATGGCTCAGGCAGTCCGGCCTCCAGATGACCGGCGGGTCGAGCACGCTGCCGGACACCTATGAAAAGCTGCGCGTTGCCGGCGCGGTCGCGCGCGAGACGCTGAAGGCGGCTGCCGCCAAGCGGTCGGGCATCGCTGTGGCTGACCTGCGCACCCAATCGGGCCATGTGATCCTGCCCAACGGCACCAAGATCGCCTATGTCGATCTCTCTGCGGACGCCGCACAAATTCCGCCCGTACTCGATGCCAAGCCGCGCGATCCCTCGAAATGGCGCATGCTGGGCAAGCCGATGACGCGCCTCGACATCCGCGACAAGGTCATGGGCGAGCTGAAGTTCGGCATCGACATGAAAATGGACGGCATGCTGTATGCCGCCGTCAAGCTGAACCCTGGCAAGGGCCAGCCGCTGAAGTCCTACGACGCCAGCAAGGCGCGCGCGATGCCGGGGGTCAAGAACATCCTCGAAATCAAGAACGGCGTCGCCGTGATCGCGACGAACAGCTGGTACGCCATGAAGGCGGTCGATGCCATCGCTTGCGAATGGGCGCCCTCGGCGTATCCCGCCGAGCAGGCCGACCATTGGAAGGTGCTGGAATCCTCGTTCAAGCCGGAATTCCTCGGCAAGGAGTGGCGGAAAATCGGCGATATCGAGGCCGGCTTGAAGACGGGCAAGCTCGTCGAGGCCGAATATCGCGCTCCTTACGTGGGGCATCAGCCGCTCGAGCCGCTGAACGGGATCGGCCTCGTCACCGAAAAGGGGATGGAGATCTGGGTCAGTCATCAGAGCCCCCGTTTCGTGCAGTACGTCGCGGCGACAGCGATCGGCCTCCAGCCGGAGCAGGTCACCTTCCACAATCAATGGGCTGGTGGAAGTTTTGGCCATCGTCTCGAATACGAGAACGTACGGGTCCTTGCGGAGATCGCAAATCAGATGAAGGGAACACCGATCAAGCTGGTGTTCTCGCGCGAGGAGGATTTCCTCCAGGACATTCCGCGGCAGATCGCGATCGCGCGGCACCGCGGCAGCGTCGACAAGAGCAAGATCGTCCCGGCCGATCTGCAACTGGCCTCGACCGCCCCACTCAAGGGGCTGCTCGAACGTTCGGGCACGCCGTCGAAGGATCCCGACGGACAGTTGGCCGCCGGCCTGTGGAACGTCTATTACGATATCCCCAACTTCCGGGCCACGAGCTACGAGGCGCAAGGATTGTCGCCGAGCACCACGTGGCGGTCGGTCGGCGCCTCGACGTCAGGGTTCTTCACCGAGAGCTTCATCGACGAGTTGATCCACGCGGCAGGTCTCGATCCCATGAAGGCGCGCATCGCGATGTGCACTGTGCCGCACTATCGCAAGGTACTCGAGACGGTCGCTGAGATGTCGGACTGGAAGGGACCGCTCGGCAACGGCAGGGGCCGCGGCGTCGCCTTCGTGGAATCCTTCGGCACACCGACGGCTGAAGTCGTCGAAGTGACGAAGACCGAGCGAGGCATCCGGATCGACAAGGTGTGGATCGCGGTCGACGTCGGCAAGGTCGTCGATCCCGTCAATTTCGAGAACCAGGTGCAGGGCGGCGTCATCTGGGGGCTCGGCCACGCCATCAATTGCGAGCTGACCTACGCCAAGGGCGCGGTACAGCAGACCAACTACAATCATCACGAAGCGATGCGGATCTACCAATGCCCCGTGATCGAGGTTCGCGGGCTCGAGAACGATCCGAAAGTGAGAGGCGTCGGCGAGCCGCCTGTTCCGCCGGCCGCGCCCGCCCTTGCGAACGCGATCTTCGCGGCGACCGGACAGCGCATCCGCGAAATGCCCTTCAACAAGTTTATCGATTTCGTCTGAGGCGGGCCATGAAGAGATCTTTGATTGCGACAGCCCTTGCCGCGTCGGCCGTTGCCGCCCTCACCGGAATCGTCGTGGCCAAGGACGAAGCCAGGAAGGATGCCTTGCCGCCGGGCAGCGTCAGCCGCACCGAAGGGCTGGAGGCCTGGAAGCGCATCGAGGCCGTGGTGACGCATCCGCGTTGCGCCAATTGCCACGTCGACATCAAGGCCATCCCGATCTGGACGCCGGCAGGCGAAACCAAGCCGCGCGTCCATGGCATGAACATCCACGGCGGCGACAGCCGCATCGGCGCCGAGAAGATCGCCTGCTCGACCTGTCATATGACCTCCACCCAGGCCAACGAACCGGCACCGTCGCCGCCGCGCGCCGGCATCGACTGGCAGCTCGCCCCGGTCGAGTTCATCTGGTACGGCAAGAGCGGCGCCGAGATCTGTGCGCAGCTGAAGGACCCCAAGCGCAATGGCGGTCGCGACGCCGTGGGTCTCCTCGAGCATCTCAGGCACGATGCATCGCTGAACGGCTTCATCCCGCGCGGATGGGCGCCCGGGGCGGGTCGTACGACGCCGCCCGGCACGTTTGAGGATCACGTCAAGGACATGGCCGTGTGGGGCGCCGCCGGACAGCCCTGTCCGGACTGACGGCGACGAGCACGCATGCCAGCGACACCTATGCGAGCCGCCCAGACACAAGCGGCGCTATTAGACCATGATCAAACTATCTTAGCGCCAGTGGGCTTTCGCCAGGACGACGAACAAAACTCACCCGCCCTTTTTCTGCCGAGCGCTTGCCAGCAGCACCAGCATGAACGAGGCCGCCGTCATCAGTGTCGAGATGGCGGCGATGGTTGGGTCGATCTCGTCGCGGAGCGCGGTGAACATACGCTTGGTCAGCGGCTGATACTGGCCGCCGGAGATGAACAGCGCGACGATGGTCTCGTCCATCGCCGAGATGAAGGCGAAGATGCCGCCTGCGACCACGCTGGACTTGATCTGCGGCAAGGTCACCGCGAAGAAGCTGCGCAGGCGGTTCATGCCGAGGCTGCGTGCGACCATCTCCTGCGCCGGATCGAAGCTTTGCAGGCCCGCCAGCACCGAGATGATGACGTATGGCAGGCCCAACATGACGTTCGCCAGCACCAGGCCCGGCAGCGTCGCGACCAAGCCGACTTTCGCATAGAGGAAGAAGATGCCCACCGCAGTGATGATGATCGGCACCACCAGCGGCAACAGCAGCATCATGTGGATCAGCCGCATGATCCGCAGCTTCGACTGGCTGATGCCATAGGCGGCGGCGACGCCGAGCGGCGTTGCGATAAACACGGTCAGAAGCGCGACCGTCAGCGTCACCCGCGTCGCCTGCATCCAGGCCGAGTTGGAGAAATACTGCTGATACCAGCGCAGCGAGAACGACGGCGGCGGAAAGGTCAGAAAGCGCGCGCTGGAGAAGGAGATCGGCGCGATGATCAGCACCGGCAGGATCAGGTAGACCAGCACCAGCGCGCTGATCATATAGAGGGCGATCCGGGCGGGCGACAATCGCGTCATTTCTGCCCCAATATGCGATCGAGCGAGATGAAGCGGCTGACGGCGAAAAAGATCGCGAGCACGCTTAAGAGCAGCACGACGGCGACCGCGCTCGCAGCACCGAACTGGTTGTAGAGCTCGACATTGCGGCTCACCAGCATCGACACCATCACCGTGCGGCCGCCGCCGAGCAGTTCCGGCGTGATGTAGAAGCCGAGGCAGAGCACGAACACCATGGTGCAGCCTGCGAGCACGCCGGGCAGAGACAGCGGCAGAAAGACGCGGACGAAGGTGAGCGACGGGCTCGCCCCCAGGCTGGCGCCGGCCTGCATGAGATCGCTCGGAATCTTCTGCATGGTGGCATAGAGCGGCAGCACCATGAATGGCAGGAGGATGTGTACCGTCGCAACCACCGTGCCGAAGGTGTTGTGCACCAGTGCGAGCGGTTCGCTCGTGACGTCGAGATAACGCAAAAGCTGGTTGATCACGCCGGTGCGCTGGAGCAGCGCCAGCCAGGCATAGGCCCGCACCAGCACACTGGTCCAGAACGGCAGCACGACCAGCGACAGGATGAGAATACTCCATCCTTTCGGCACCGAGTTGGCGAGGTAGGCCACGGGATAGCCAAGCAGCAGTGCGATCCCCGTGACCGCGAGGCTGATCTCGAAGGTCAGCGCAAAACTTCGCCAGTAGATGTCTTCGGTGAAGACGCGGCGATAATTCTCCAGCGTGAAGCCGTCATGGTAGATCGACTGCCAGGCGAGCCAGCCGACCGGCAGCACGATCAGAGCCAAGATCACCAGCAGCGCCGGCGACACCAATGCCAGCATCAGCGCATGCTCGCGGCGCTGATGCTTTTGGGAGGGATCTGGCATTGATGTCGTCAACGCAGCCTCGCTTCGCTTACTTCTGCATGAACGACGCCCAACGCTTCTCCGCCGCTTCGCCGGCTGGCGACGACCACCACGCGTAGGACATCAGCGCCTGCTTGGCCGCATTGGCCGGCTCGCTCGGCAATTGCGCGGCGCGCTCGGGCTTGATCACGTTGGTCTCGAACGCCTTTGGATTTCCCGGACCATAGTCGATATGCAGCGGCAGATTGGCCTGGTGCACGGGATCGACGGCCTCGTTGAGAAACTTGACGGCCGTCTCGAGATTCGGCGCGCCCTTGAGGATGCAGAGCGAGGTGCTTTGCAAAACGCCCTGGTTGTAGGTGAAGGCGACCTTGGCACCCTCCTTGGCGACCGCGCTGACGCGCCCGTTCCAGGCCATCTCCATGTCGACCTCGCCGTCGTTGAGCAGTTGCGCCGACTGCGCGCCGGAGGTCCACCACACCGTGATATTCGGCTTGATCTCTTCGAGCTTCTTGAAGGCGCGGTCGACGTCGAGCGGATAGAGCTTATCGGGCGCGACGCCGTCGGCCATCAGTGCCGCCTCGAGTGTGGCGAACGGGTGGTTGCGCAGTGCGCGGCGCCCGGGAAATTTCTTCACGTCCCAGAAATCGGCCCAGCTGTTCGGCGCGTCCTTCGGAAAGGTCTTCTGACTGTAGGCCAGGACGCTGGAATAGAACTCGTAGGAAACCGAATAGGGGCTGCGATAGGATTCCGGCATCGCCGCGCCATTCGGAATCTTTGAGAAGTCGAGCTTCTCGATCAGCCCCTGCTCGCCGCCACGCAGGCAGTTGCCGGTCGGCGTATCCACGACGTCCCAGATCGGCTTGCCGCTGCCGACCTGGGTCTTGATCGCCGGCCAGGCATCGGGAATGGAATCCTGGTTGATGGTGATGCCGAGCTTCTTGGCGGAAGGATCGAGGATCGCCACCGTCTGCGCCTGCTGATAGGCGCCGCCTTGCGAGACAAAGGTGATCTGTTCGGCAGCGGCGGCGGTGCCGGTTATTGCGAACAATCCGAGCGATCCGCCCAACAATGCGTAGCCAAATCGAATATCTCGTTTCGTCGTCATCCTCGCCTCCTCTGTCACCAATTGAATGTCACTGACCGATCGCGTCGAGAAACTGGTACCAGCCGGCGATCATGCGCACGGCGGGCTCGCGCAACGGATAGAACGGGATGGCTTTCAATCGCCGCGCGTCGAGCAGCCCGACGTCAGGCGTCTCGCCGCGGACGAAGGCGGCGAGATAACGGCCCATCAGGCTCGACATCGCGACGCCCGCGCCGTTGTAGCCCATCGAGAACAGCGTGCGGTCGTCGAGCCGGCCGAGATGCGGCACCGAATCCAGCGTCATGGCAACGAGGCCCGACCATTTGTACGCGAGCGGCACATCGGCCAGGTCCGGAAAGATGCCGACCATCGCCTTGCGCAGCGCATCGAATGCGGCTTCCGAGTCCTGCCTGCCGAAGGCGCCGCGCCCGCCGAAGATGACGCGATTGTCGACCATGCGGAACCAGCGCATCATGCGCTTGGTCTCGGTGTAGGTGCGGCCCGTCAGCATCAGCTTGCCCGCGAGATTGCGCGGCAGCTGCTCGGTAGCGACCATGGCGCTGCGGAAGGGAATCAGGGTGCGCTGCATCTGCGCGGTGGCATCCGTCAGGTCCGAATAGCTGTTGGTGGCAATGATCGCCTGCTTCGCCCGCACCGCACCTTGCGGCGTCTCCGCGACGATGCCGCCGTTGTCGCGCCGGAGTCTTACGACCGGCGACTCCTGGAAGATCGGCACCCCGCGGCGCGCGACGCCGTCGGCGAGACCGCGCAAATAGTTCAGCGGATGAATGCCGCCAGAGCCGGGATTGAGCACGCCGCCAACGAAGCTGTCGGAGCCGGTCTCGTCGCGTACGCCGCGCTTGTCGAGAATACGGACCTCGGCGGAGCCCATCTCGCGCGTCATCCAGTTGGCTTCGTCGATCGCGGCCTTCAGCGTGGTCTCATTGTGTGCGGCCTTGACCTGGCCGGTGCGGGCAAGCTGAGCGCTGGTGATGCCGAATTCGGAGACCAGCTCCTCGACCATGTCGGTGGATTCATGCGCGATCTCGTACATTCGCCGCGCCATGGCGCGGCCGTGCACGGCGTCGATCTCGCGGAACGAGAGACGGAATTTTGCGGTGATCACGCCGCCATTGCGCCCACTGGCGCCCCAGCCCGGGCGGTTGGCCTCGAGCACGATGGGGCTGAGCCCGCTCTTGGCGATGTGGTGGGCCGCGGACAGGCCGGTATAGCCGGCACCGATGATCACCACGTCAGCCTGGCTCTCGCCGGACAGGACCGGAAACGCGCGCGCCGGCTCCGCCGTGGCTTCCCACAGCGAGTTGGCCGACGGCAATGCGCCCCAGTTCTGCGTCATCTCCGCGCTCACAAAGTTACACCGCCGGCCCGATCGCCGCGTCGGCGAGTGCCTTCAATGTCGGGAAATGGAAGTCCGGCTTGGTCAGCGTCTCCACGGCCGGCGTGCCGCCGAAGCCTGCCATGCCCTGACGCCGTTCGATCCAGCACACCTTGTAACCGAGCTTCCGCGCGATCCCGATGTCGTGATACTGGCTCTGCGCCACGTGCAGAATGTCGGACTGCTTGTAGCCGAACGCCGACTGGCGGCCCTTGTTGTAGGCAAAGAATTCCGGGTTCGGTTTGGCGACGCCAGTCTCGTCGGCGCAAACGGTATCGTCGAAGGGATTGCCGAGCGCATGCGCGTAACAGGAGAGCGCGACGCGGTCGGCGTTGGTCATCGCGACCAGCCTGAATTTGGTGCGCAGGCGCTTGAGCGCCTCAACCGAGTCCGGGAACGGTCCCCAGCGCAGCACCGCGAGTTGGAAGACGTCGCAGGAGGCGTCATCGGCCTGCAGCCCGAGCTCCTTGGCGAGATGGCGATAGACATGGAACATCACCTCGCTCGAACGCTCATGGTGCTTGTCGCGGCCACGCTTGTAGGATTCGAAGATCTTGTCGTCGCTGAGCTCGGCCGGCGACTTGCCCGAGATCCTGCGCACCGCGGAGAGCACGCCGGTCTCGAAATCGATCAAGGTGCCGACGACGTCGAAGGTGAGAACCTTGAAATTGCTGAACGAGGCTGCTGACGACATTTTGGCTTCTTCTCTCGGTTGGACAAGGCTTGGGTTCAGTCCCTCACCCTGGGTACGACGATGGTGTCCTCGGGGTGAAGGGTCACGGTGAGGCTGCCGCCGAGTGGCGGGATGCGGCTGTAGGCTTCGTGATGACTGGCTTGGCGCAGGCTGAGCACGATGCCGTCGGCGAGCGCCAGGAAGATGCGCAGGCTCTCGCCCTGATAGACAATGTCGGTGACCGTGCCGGTGAGCCGATTGCAGGCTGAGTCCGGCGCGCCGTCGTCGATGAGCAGCTTTTCGCTGTGCACGGCGAGCATCAGCGCGTCTCCGTCGGGAATGGCGCGGGTGCTGCGCAGAAGCACATTGCCGAGCGCAACGCCGGAGGCATCGACGCGTCGCACGGGAAGCATCGTGGCTTCGCCAATGAAACTCGCGACGAAGGAATCCGCGGGATGATCGTGCAGACGCTCGGGCGCGTCGATCTGGATCAGCCTGCCGTCTTTCATCACGGCGACGCGGTCGCTCATGGTCAGTGCTTCGCGTTGATCGTGGGTGACGTAGATGATGGTGGCGCCGATGCGCTTGTGCAGCGCGCGCAGCTCGATCTGCATGGATTCGCGCAGCTGCTTGTCGAGCGCGGACAGCGGTTCGTCCATCAGGATCAGCCGCGGCTCGAAGATCATGGCGCGTGCGAGCGCCACGCGCTGGCGCTGGCCGCCGGAGAGCTGCGCGATACCGCGCTCTTCGTAGCCGGCAAGGCCAACCATCGAAAGTGCCGTGCGCACCTTGTCCGGCCAGACCGCCTTCGGCAGCCGTCGCGCGCGCAAGGGAAAGGCGACATTCTCGCCGACGCTCATATGCGGGAACAGCGCGTAATTCTGGAAAACGACGCCGATGTCGCGCTTGTGCGGCGGCATCCAGGTGACGTCGCGGCCGCCAAACAGGATCGTTCCGCTCGATGGCAGGATGAAGCCGCCGAGGATGCCGAGCAACGTGGTCTTGCCGGAGCCGGAGGGGCCCAGCAGCGAGACGAACTCGCCGGCGGCGACATTGAGGGACACGTCGTCGAGGGCGCGAACGGCACCATAGGCCTTGCTCGCGGATCTGATCTCGACGCTTTCCGCTCGTTTGTCCAACGATCGACCTCGCCATGCAACGGCGTGCCTCACTGCACGCCATAAGCCTGGTTTATAGACAGGGAACTTGAGCACTCACGGTCGAAGCGTGCACCGCACCAACATCTTCGCTCGCAAGCCCTGTCTTTAGGCTGTGACGCCAATGACACCAGACTTGGCAAAACTCGGCAATTGCCAAATTCTCACCTGGCTCATAACATGGGGTTATGCCCGAGCTGCGCCGCATGCTGCCCTCAAGTAACGCCCTGTTCGTCTTCGACGCAGCGGCACGCAATGGCAGCTTCACTGCGGCTGCCGCCGAACTGAACGTCACCCAGCCTGCGGTGAGCCGGATGCTGGGTCAGTTCGAGGACCATCTCGGCGTCCGCCTGTTCGACCGCAAGGCGGGACGCGCGGTGCTCACCGAGGAAGGCGAACTCTTGTATCGCCGCGTGCTCGAAGGCTTTCGCAGCATCGAAAGCGGGCTAGTCGAGATCGAGCGGCGCCGCAAGGGCACCGAGACGGTGACACTGTCGGTCTCCTCCGCCTTCACCACGCATTGGCTGATGCCGCGCATCGACAAGCTGCAGAAGCAATTTCCTCAGGTCGATTTGCGCTTCCAACTGATCTCCGGCGCGCTGCGCGGACCGGTGGAGAATGTCGACCTCGGCATGCGCTTCCGCGATCGCGAGGAGCCGTCATCCGGCGGCACGCTGGTGATGAAGGAGGTCATGCTGCCGATGTGCAGCCCTGCCTATCTCGGCGAAACCGATCCCGCGGAGGGCAACACCATCATTAGGCTCGCCGAGACGCCGGGCGACTGGGCCGCGGATTACGCATCGCTTCTCACCGGGCGTCGCGGTGCGGCCAAGGCGCTGAGCTTCACGGACTATGCCGTCGTGATGCAGGCCGCCCTGCTCGGCCAGGGTATCGCGCTCGGTTGGCTGACGGTCGCCTCGCACTGGCTGCTGACCGGCGCGCTGGTGCCGGCGTCCGACACGCTTACCACCACGCGCCGCATCTGCGAATTCCTGCCACCGCGCAACCGGCCGATGCGCCCCATCGCCGCCGAGATCCGAGACTGGATCACCGCACAGATGCAAGGCGAGATCGCCGCGATCGACCGGCTCTATCCAAAGCTCGGCGCGATGGCTGCGTGCTACTAGAGCGTTTTCGGGCGAAGTGGATATACCGGCTCGCGTGAAGAAAACGCGTCAAAACCGGAGTCTAGGCGGGTGTCAGCGCGGCACAGTAACGATCGGGCAGGTGATCGCCGATGCCCGCCGGGAGCAGCACCGTAAGCCTGCCGATGACATCCGACCGCGTGTTCTCGGATACGCCGCTGAGGAGATTGCGGACCTGCTCACCAATTCCAGCATTCGCCATTGGCTCATCCGAACCAACATTCGTCGTGAGCTGGCTGGCGCTGAATTTGGCGCCGCGTGCACAGGCGAGATAACGGCCGACGTGATGAAAGCCAAGCCCGGGCGGAGGCACGGTCGGGACGATGTCGGTGCCGTGCACGAGACGATAGGTCATCCTGCCGAACGTACCGTTGTAGAGTGCGACGAAATCGTCGCGGCCCACGCGCGGACAACCGTAAAGATAGATCTGCGCATCCGCGAGTTGGAGCTGCTCCCGCGCGAAGTCCACCGTTGCCACCGCGATCGCGGCGCCGAGGCTGTGCCCAGTGATGAAGATCGGTGATTTGCGCGCCAGCGCTGCCGCCAGTGCGCTCTTCACGTCGTCCCACACGGCTGCCGCCGCATCGACGAACCCCTGGTGCACGGGCGCCTTCGGTCGGCCAAGCGTGAAATCGCTGACCCAGTTCAGGAGATGAAGCGGGTCGGTGCCGGCGAAGGCGACAATTGTTGCGTCGCCCTTGCTCGCGATGATCCCGCGCGTGTCGGTCAGCGGCAGCGTCGAATGCGCCGGCTGGCTCAGCAGCTTGACACCGGACAGATCAAAGAACGGAGAGACCCTGCTGATCGTGTCCGGCACATGGGTCTCGTAGGCGAGTTGCGACATCCACATCATCGCGCGAGCGATGTCGAGATCAAAGCCGGTTGATGTCTCGTTGAATTTTGCAAATGCCCGTCGGTCATATTGATCGGGAGGAAGTTCGACCAGAATGCTCACATCAAGCTCCTAAATGGCTTATTGCTGCAATGCGTCGATCGAAAACGGAATGGCGCTACCTTCGCATATGGCTGGAACTTTGACAATCTGTGCGCGTGCCCGGGACGTATTCTGCCGTCGCGCTTAAGAGGACAAGGTTGAGACGAGGCACCTCTCCTCCACGTCATTGCGAGCGCAGCGAAGCAATCCAGAGTCTTTCCGCGGCGGGATTCTGGATTGCTTCGCTGCGCTCGCAATGACGGTGCGGATAGAGCTTTGGCCCCTATTGATGCTCGATCGCGCGGATTGCGCCGCGCAGCTCGGCGAGACCGCGGAGGCGACCGATCGCGGTGTAGCCCGGATTGGTGCGCTTGGTCGCGGCGAGATCGTCCAGCATGCGGTGGCCGTGATCGGGCCGGAACACAATCCTCTTGTCGGGCGAACGTCGCGCGTTCTCCTTCAACAGCGCCTTGAGCACAGGGACCATGTCGACGTCACCGTCGAGATGATCGGACTCGTAGAACGACAGGCCGTCGGCCTCGCGCTTGGTCGCGCGCAGATGTGCAAAGGCGATGCGCGGGCCGAAGCGCTCGGCCATGGCGGGGAGATTGTTCTCAGGCCGCACGCCGAGCGACCCTGTGCACAGGCAGATACCATTCGCCTTTGACGGTACGGCATCAAACAACGCCTGATAGTCGTCGGCGCTGGACGCGATGCGCGGCAGCCCGAACAGCGGACGCGGCGGATCGTCCGGATGCAGCGTCAACGACACCCCGAGCTGCTCGGCCACCGGCGCGACGCGACCCAAAAACTCGGCGAGATGCTGCCGCAGGATTCTTGGCGTGACGTCGTGATATGCTTCGAGCCGGTCGCGGAATTGCGGGATGGTCATCGGCTCGGTCGTCGAGCCCGGCAGCGCGCTGGCGATCACCATGACGAGATAATCGATATCGGCTTGGGTCATCCCATCGAACAGCTTTTTCGCGCGACCCTGCTGCTCCGGCGAATACTCAGCGGTCGCGGCCGGCCGCTTCAGGATGTGCAGCTCGAAGGCGGCGAAACGGTCCTGGTCGAAGCGCATGGCACGGGCGCCGTTCGGCAGCTCCCATTCGAGATCGGTGCGGCACCAATCCACGACGGGCATGAAATTGTAGCAGATGATCTTGATACCGGCCGCGGCAACCGCCTCCAGGCTGGCGATCCACGTCTCGATCGAGCGCGTTGCCTTAGCCCCGAGACGCTTGACGTCGTCGGGGATCGGAATCGATTCCACCACCGACCAGGTCAGCTGCGAACGGCCGGGCTGACCGTTCTCGATGAAGTTCTTGCGCTCCTCGACCGCCTTGCGGGTCCAGGCTTCGCCGATCGGCACCTGATGCAGCGCCGAGACGATGTCGCTCGCCCCGGCCTGCCTGACATCGTCGAGCGAGACCGGATCATCCGGCCCGTACCAGCGCCATCCCTCCAGCATCATCGAAATTCTCCCGGATCAGTTCGCGGTCAGCACGACCTTGACGCTCTGCGAGCGGTCGAGCGCCAGCCGCAGCGCGTCCGGCGCGGTGGACAGCGGCCGCTCGGCGGTGACCAGCGACAGCACGTCGATGCTGCCGTCCGCAATCAGCTCCACCGCCGTCATGAACTCGAGCCCGAAGCGGAACGAACCGCGCAGGTCGATCTCCTTGGCCATCACCGCATTCGCGGGCACCGGAATCTGACCGCCCGGCAAATTACCGATCTGCACCACAACGCCGCCGCGCCTGACGATACCGATCGCACTGGCAAGGCCTGCAGCCGTGCCTGAGACTTCGAAAGCGACATCGTACGGGCGCGACGCGGCCTGCGCCTTCAGGCCTTCCTCGCCGGCTGCGACATTCTCGACGTGAGAGGCGCCGAGCCGGGTCGCAAAGGCCAGCGGCGCCGGCGCGATGTCGGCCACCGTGACGTCGGTCATGCCGGCGCGGCGCGCGGCGAGCATGGTCAGAAGCCCGATCGGACCGGCACCGAAGATGATGCCGCGCTTGCCTTCGATGTTGCCGGCACGCGCCACCGCGTGCAGGCAGACCGCGAGCGGCTCGGCCAGCGCCGCGGCCTGATAGGACACATGATCGGGGATTTTCACGCACTGCGCCTGGATCGCGTCGAAATAGTTGGCAAAGCCGCCCTGCATATGCGGCGTCTTCGAGGCCGAGCCCATGAAGTAGATATTTTCGCAGAGGTTTTGCCGGCCTTCGCGGCAAGCGCCGCAATGGCCGCACCAGCGCGACGGGTTGACGGCAACGCGGTCGCCGACCTTCAGGTTCGCCGCGGAGCCCGCGATCTCCATGACCTCGCCTGAAATTTCGTGACCGAGCACCAGCGGCGATTTCACCACGAAATCGCCGGTGCGAGCATGACGGAAATAATGCATGTCCGAGCCGCAGATGCCGCCGGCGCCGAAACGGAGGCGCACCATGCCTTCAGCGAGCTTGTCGAGCGGATGCTCGACCATGCGCAGGTCTTCGGGGCCGAACAGGGTTGCGGCGAGAGCTGTGGATGTCATTTGGAAAGTCCCATGTATTTTGGCAGCCAGAGGGTCAGTTCGGGAATGTAGGTGATCGCGATCAGCGCGAGCATCAGCGGCACCAGCCAGGGCAGGATCGCCACCGTCGTGCGCTCGACCGAAAGCTTCGCGACGCGCGCGAGCACGAACAACACCATGCCGAGCGGCGGATGCAACAGGCCGATCATCAGGTTCAGCGTCATGATCAGACCGAAATGGATCGGGTCGATGCCGAGCTTGAGCACGATCGGCAGCAGGATCGGCACCAGAATGGTGATCGCGGCCGTGGTGTCGATGAAGCAGCCGACGAACAGGATCAGGACGTTGGCGAGCGCCAGGAACACCCATTTGTTATGGGTGATACTAAGCATCCAGTCCGACAGCATCTGGGCTGCCTGCGACACCGTCAGCAACCAGGCGAAGATCGAGGCTGCCGTGACGATGAACAGCACCGAAGCCGTGGTCTCGATGGTGTCGAAAGTCGCCTTCGCGACCGTTTTCATCGTCATGGTGCGATAGCGCACCAGGCCGAGGAACAGCGACCAGATCACGGCGGCGACCGCGGCTTCCGTCGGGGTGAACCAGCCGAGCGTCATGCCGCCGATCAGGATCACCGGCGCCATCAGCGCCATTACCGCGGAGAAGTCGAAGTACCAGTCGAGCGCGAGCAGCGCGACCAGGCCAAGCCCAACTGCCCAATTGGTGGAGAGGCCGGCGACCGTCAGAAGCCAGACGGCCATCGGGAAGCTCAGTACGACGAGGATCTCGAGCCCCGCCGATCCCAATTGCGGCCAGGAGAACGGCGTATCGCTGCCCCATTTGTTCTTGTGCGCGAAGTAGGTGACGGTGGCCATCATCAGCAGCGTCAGCACGACGCCTGGAATGACGCCCCCCAGAAACAACGCGCCGATCGAGACGTTCGCCATCATGCCGTAAATCACGAAAGGCAGCGACGGCGGGATGATCGGGCCGAGCGTGGCGGACGCCGCGGTGACGCCGACCGAGAACTCCGTGGTGTAGCCGTGATCCTTCATCGCCTTGATCTCGATGGTACCGAGACCCGCGGCATCCGCGATCGCGGTGCCGGACATGCCGGAGAAGATCACCGAGCCGATGATGTTGACGTGGCCGAGGCCGCCGCGCATCCAGCCGACCAGCGCGACGGCGAATTTGTAGATGCGTCCGGTGACGCCGGCGATGTTCATGAGATTTCCGGCCAGGATGAAGAACGGCACGGCGAGCAGCGGAAAGCTTTCCACGCCGGCGATCATGCGCTGCGCCAGCGTGACGTCGGGCGTCACGCCGCTGACCAGGATGTAGAGCAGCGACGACGACGCCATGGCAATCGCCACGGGAACGCCGAGCAGCATCAGGACGAGAAAGCCTCCAAGCAACAGCAGCATGAAATTACCCTTCAAAACCGTCGTAGGCGCCGGGACGTTCGAGGATCGAATAGCCCTGTCGCAAATGTTGCACGGCCACCTGCACGGAGCGCACGAACATCAGCACGAAGCCGAGCAGCACCGCGTAATAGACGTAGTCCTTGGGAAGATTGATCGTGGTCATGGATTCGTCGCCGATGATCTGGATGTAGACCCAGACCAGCTTGATGGCGTAGCCGAAGAAGACGATCCGGATCAGGTCGATCACTGTCGACAACGCGCGCGCCACGAGGTGGGGCAGATAGCGATAGAGCAGATCGACCTGGATGTGCCGCGACAGCCGCACGCACATCGAGGAGCCGATGAAGACCACGCCGATCAGGCAGTAGGTCGCGATCTCCTCGGTCCAGGCGTAGCTGTCGTTGAGCACGTAGCGGGTAAAGAACTGCAGGAAGACGGCGAGCGCCATCACCCAGAAGATCGCCAGCGCCACCCAGTCCTCGAAAGCGTAGATGCCGAGATCGACCTTGGGTGCCGCCTCTTCCTCGAAGGTGTGGGCGATCTCGTCCGCGGTGATCTGCCGGTGCGTTTCGGCGGTGGACATGGGTGTGCTCTCCAAACTGGTCACGTCGTTCCGGGATGGTGCGTTAGCACCAGACCCGGAACCTCGAGATTCTCAGGTGCGCGATTGCGCACCGTAGTTCGGTCCTGCGGACCGCCCCGGGATGACGACTACGTCGTCATTTCACCGCCTGAATGCGTTCCCAGTCGGCCTTGCGATAGCCAAACGTCTCGAACGCGACGTTCTTCAGAACGGTGTCGCGGAACTCGTTCTTGTCGACCTCGGTCACGGTCAGGCCCTTCTCCTTGAAGAAGGCAACCAGCTTGGCCTCATTCTGCTTGATCTCCGCGGTCGCCTTGGCGGCGGCTTCCTGCGCGACGTCGGTGAAGATCTTCTTGTCCTCGTCGCTGAGCTTCTTCCAGAGCGCACCGGCCACCACCGTGTTGAGATGGTCGACAATGTGGCCGGTCAGCACGATGTGCTTCTGCACCTCGTAGAACTTCTTGGCCTCGATCGTGGTGAGCGGATTCTCCTGCGCCTCGACGGTGCCGTTCTGGAGCGCCAGATAGACTTCGGCGAACGCGATCGGCGCGGTGTTGGCGCCGCAGGCGCGCGGCATCGCCAGATAAGCGGGCACGTCGGGCACGCGCATCTTGAGACCCTTGAGGTCGGCACAGGTCTTGATCGGCTTGTTCGACGAAGTCTGGCGCACGCCGTAATAGGTCACCGCGAGGATGTGGTGGCCGCTCTTGTCCTCGTAACCCTTGGTGAGCTCCTTGAAGATGTCGCTCTTGGTGTAGGCGAGCAGATGATCGGCATCGCGGAAGGTGTAGGGATAATAGGTCACGCCGATCGGCGGAAAGCTCTTGGCCGCAAAGCTCGAGCCGGAGATGATGATGTCGACCGAGCCAAGCGAGAGGCCCTGGTTGATGTCGGCTTCCTTGCCGAGCTGCGACGCCGGATAGACGTCGATCGCATAACGCCCATTGGTGCGCTTGCCGATTTCCTGCGCGGCCCACACTGAGGCGGTGTGGAAGGGCTCCGAGGTCTCGTAGACATGGGCCCATTTGAGCTTGGTCTGCGCCATGCCGGCGCCAGTCGTCGCAATCATCGCCGCGGCCGAGACCGCCAGCACCATTGTCATCTTTTTCAACACTGACTTTTCCTCCATTTTTCAAGTCTGCTTCTTTTAAATCTGCTTCTTGTCCGCCCGCCCCCGACGCGGGTGCGGGCCGCACAATCTCATCACCGTCGCGCGCTGCTGCTCGCAGCTCGCTTCTTCTTCGGCGCACGTTCCGGTTTTGACGGCTTTGCCGTCGATCGCCCCGCGCGCCCGGAAGACGGTCCTGCCGCGTTCTCAGCGCCGAAGTTCTGCGCAAAGCGCTCCTGGGATCGCGCGAGATGATCGCGCATGGCATCGCGAGCCGCTTCAGGATGGTGTGCGGCGATGGCGTCGCGCACCGCGCGATGCTCGTCGAGCGCAGTGCGCCACGTGCCCGGGCTCTCGAAATAATGCGCAAGCTGCGCGAAATAGGGATTAAGGCGCTGGTCGAACAACTCGCCGACCACGCGCACCAGAACGGCATTGCCGAGGCTTCCGGCGATCGCGACGTGGAAGGCGCGGTCGTGGACCATCGAGGCTTCGCCAGGGTGCTCTACATTCTCCATCGCGACAAGGGACGCATCGATGCGAGCAACGTCGTCCTTCGTCGCCACGCGCGCGGCTTCTTCGGCGATGGCGCTTTCCAGGAACTCGCGGGCGCGCAGCAGCTCAAACGGACCCTCGATGACGGAAGCAGGCGCGGTCGCCGCAACCGCCGCGGGCTCGATCACATAAATGCCGGAACCGACGCGGATGCGGAGGCGGCCTTCGACTTCGAGCGCGATCAGGGCCTCGCGCACCGTCGGCCTGGAAATCTTGAGCTGCTCGGCGAGTTCGCGTTCGGTCGGCAAGCGGCTGCCGACCGCGTACTCGCCGCTGTCGATCAGGCTTCGCAATTGATCGGCGACCTGGCGATAAAGCCGTCTCGCCTCCACAGCTTCCAGCGGCACGCTGGTCCTCCCGAAAGGGTCATGCCGGCAGCTCTCGCTGCCCGCGGCCCGCCAATTTTGGAAAATTGGTCTTACCAATTGACCGCAGCATTGACCGAGGACAGGCGCCATGTCAAGCAGCGGCCAAACAAGGGGAGAGACGACCATGCGCCCTGATCCAACGCGCCTTGGCCGCGCCAATCTCGACCGGCTGCCACAAGGCATCCGCCGCCCGGCCTACGACCGTTCGCGGGTCACGCCCGGCATCGTGCATCTCGGCCTTGGCGCGTTTCATCGCGCCCACCAGGCCGTGGTCATCGACGATTGCCTTGCCGCCGGCGCCACCTCGTGGGGCATCGTCGGCGCCAGCTTGCGCAGCCCTGACACACGCGACGCCCTCGCCCCGCAGGATCATCTCTACACGGTTGCCGTCCGTGCAGCCGAAGCCACCGAACACCGCATCATCGGTGCGCTGCTCGACAGCGTGGTCGCGCGCGAAAGCCCGGCACGATTGGTCGAGCGAATGGCCGATCCCGCCATTCGCATCGTCTCCCTCACCGTCACCGAGAAAGGCTATTGCCACACGCCGCAGACCGGCGATCTCGACGAACGCCATCCTGATGTCGTGCACGACCTCAACAATTTCGACGCGCCGCGCTCGGCTCCCGGCTTCATCGTTGCAGCGCTGGCGCGCCGGCGAGCCCTGGGCGCGCCGCCGTTCACCGTGCTGAGCTGCGACAACCTCGCCGCCAATGGCCACACCGTGCAGCGGATCGTGACGCAATTCGCCGCGCTGCGCTCGAAGGATCTCGGCAAGTGGATCGCGGATACGGCGGCCTTCCCCTCGACTATGGTCGACCGCATCGTGCCGGAGACGACGGATGGTGACCGCGACGTGGTTTCGTCGGCGCTCGGTTTGCGCGACGCATGGCCCGTCATGACCGAGCCGTTCACGCAATGGGTAGTCGAGGATCGCTTTACGGCGGGCCGGCCCGATCTTGCCGCCGCCGGGGTCGAACTGGTGAACGACGTCAAGCCATTCGAGCTGATGAAGCTGCGGCTGCTCAACGCCAGCCATTCGGCGCTGGCCTATCTCGGCTATCTGGCCGGCTACGAGACCATCGCCGACACCATGCAGGATCCGCATTTCGCGCGCCTCGCCGCGCAGGTGATGGAAGAGGCCGCGGTGACGCTGACGATGCCCGCGGGCACCGATCTGGCCGCCTATCGCGCCTCGCTGCTCAAGCGCTTCGCCAATCCGGCACTGCATCACCGCACCTGGCAGATCGCGATGGACGGCTCCCAAAAGCTGCCGCAGCGCCTGCTCGGCGCGATCCAGGATCGTCTCGCCGGCAACCTACCGATCGCGACGCATGCGCTCGCGGTGGCCGGCTGGATGCGCTACGTCACCGGTCTCGACGAGAACGGCCGCACCATCGACGTGCGCGATCCGCTCGCCGCCGAATTCGGTGGCTTGGCGCGCGAGGCAGGTCCCGTTGCCGAACGATTGGCGCCCGCACTGCTCGGCGTCGGAAAAGTGTTCGGGTCGCTGGGCGCGGAGCCGCGCCTGCGCGAGGCCGTGACCGGAGCACTCGGCCGACTCTACCAGGATGGCGCGCGGCGTGCGGTGGAGACTCTGGTCTCGGCGTGACCACAAAACGGGCAGCAATGCTGCATTGCGGTCCAGATCGACGGAAAGTCGACGGAAGTCTTGCTTGATTTTTGTCTGTCATTGCCCCACCCGAGAGGCATGGCAAAGGACAGCAAGGTGATCGCGGCGAACGCAGCGTTCTACGCCGCCTTTTCGACCGGCGATTTCGACGAAATGGAGCGGATGTGGGCGGACGATGACGCCATTTCCTGCATTCATCCCGGCTGGCCGGCCATCATCGGCCGGGCCACGGTGATCGGAAGCTGGCGCGATATCCTGCAGAGCCCGGAACGGCCGCAGATCGTGTGCGCGGAACCGCAGGCCATCGTCGATGGCGACAGCGCGCGCGTGCTCTGCATCGAGATCGTCGACGGCACGGCATTGGCTGCGGCCAACCATTTTCGGCGCGTCGGCGACGACTGGCGCCTGGTGCACCACCAGTCCAGCCCGATCGCGCAGATTGTCGAGCAAGCTGAGGACGATAGAGCGAGCCACCGCGTCCATTGAGGGCGGCCGGCCCGCAGGCACATTCTACTGTGCATGGGGTTGTTTTTCGGTTTTTTTGTTTTGGCCTCACCCGAGCCCGGACAGATCATCCAGCACGACCCGCGCCTGGCTAAAATCGTCGTCCCGGAAGAACATGCTTCTGGTGATGAGCACGGGAATGTTCGCTCGTGAGGCCGCGATCAGGCCGTTGGCGGAATCCTCGATCGCGATGCAGTCGGACGCGTTGAGCTTCAGCCGCGCCAGGATCTCGAAATAGACATCCGGCGCAGGCTTTTTATGCCGCACGTCATCCCCGGCCACGATCGCATCAAAATCCGCGGCCCAGCTTTTTCCCAAGGCCCGCGACAGCAGCGCATCGATATTGCCGTGTGACGTGGTCGTCGCGATCGCGAGCCGCTGGCCGCGCGCCTTGGCAGCAGCGAACAGATCCGTCACCCCGGGCCGTAAGGGGCAGCAGCCGGTCTCGACCAGTTCGGCAAAATGCGCAGTCTTGATGCGGTGGAGTTCCGCGATGTCCACATCCGATAATGGCGCGGCGATCCTCAGCCTTTCATGATGGGCGCGGATCCGTTCCTTGCCGCCGGTGACCCGCAGCAGGTCCTTGTAGACGGCCCGGTCCCACTGCCAGTCGAGACCGTGGCGGGCGAAGGCATGGTTGAAGGCCTGCCGATGCAGCTCTTCGGTCTCGGCCAACGTGCCGTCGACATCGAAGATCAGCGCGGCGGCGCGGCGGACCAGCTCAGCCGCGTCAGATACCATTATGGCGGGCGCTTCTGCCTGCATGTTCGATGCGTCCCTCCGACGAGCGACCATCGCCCGCACAGGCGGGCGGGACAAATCGCAATATCTTTTGCCGGACCCAAAAATCTCTTATGAGCGGAGGGCGCGCTGCGGCGCGAACGGGAACTCCGACCTGCAAGGAAGACGTATGCGGCTCTTTATCCTGGGTCTCGGCTACAGTGCCCGGCACTTCGTCCGCCTGTTCGGTGGCGGCTTCTCGCATATCGCCGGCACGGTGCGCGATCCCGCGCAGCGGGGCGACCTCGCCGGCATCGAGGTACACGCCTTCTCCGGGAGCAGTCCGGCACGCGAGACGGTCGAACGTATGAGAGACGCCCACGTCCTTCTCATATCGATCCCACCTGGCAGCGCCGGCGATCCTGCCATCGCGACCTTCTCGGACGTCCTGGCGGCGGACCGCCACCGCAGGATCATCTATCTCTCCACGATCGGCGTGTATGGTGATCACGCCGGCGGATGGGTCGACGAGAGCACGCCGCCGCAGGCCGGCCTCGACCGCACGCGCATGCGGGTCGCGGCGGAACAGGCATGGACCGACACGACCGGTGGCGACGCCGCGATCCTGCGGCTTGCGGGTATCTATGGCCCCGGCCGTAACGCACTGGTGACGCTGCGCGCTGGAACGGCCCGGCGCATCATCAAGCCGGGACAGGTGTTCAACCGCATCCACGTCGACGACATCGCAAGCGCGATCATGGCCGCGATTCATCACCCGAGCGGCGGCATCTGGAACGTCTGTGACGACGAGCCGGCGCCGCCGCAGGACGTGATCGCTTACGCGGCGAAGCTGATGAACGTTGCACCGCCGCCGGAAGAGCCGTTCGAGACCGCCGAGATGTCGGCGATGGCCCGCAGCTTCTATGCCAGCAGCGCCCGCGTCTCCAACGCGAAAATGAAGCGCGAGCTCGGCGTCACGCTTGCTTATCCGACCTACCGTCACGCCCTAGAGACGTTGTGGCAAGCGGGGGAACGAGGATCATGCTTCGACCTCAGCTCAACACGCCATACTTCTTGAACCAGGCCTGGGCCTGCTTCCAGGCATCTTCGGCGGCGTCCTTGCGGTAGCTGCCGCGGTAGTCGGCATGGAAGCCGTGCGGCGCTTCCGGATAGATCTTGAACTCGGCCGTCTTCTTGTTCTGCTCCAAGGCTGTCTTGAGCTGCTCGACCTGGGCGACGGGAATGCCGGTATCGGCGCCGCCATAGAGGCCGAGCACCGGTGCCTTCATCTCGGGTGCGAGCTGCATCGGGCTCTTCGGCCACAGCGGATTGGCTGGATCGACGGGCGGACCGTAGAAGGCGACGCCGGCCTTGAGCGTGCCGCTGTGGGCGGCATATTCCCACACGGTGCGTCCGCCGCGGCAGAAGCCGATGATGCCGAGCTTACCGGTGTCGCCGCCTTGCGATCCCGCCCACGCCACGGTCGCGTCGAGATCGGACAGCAGCTCGGCGTCCGGCTTGGCATTGACGATCGGCAGCAGGTCCTTGATCTCGGTGACCTTGGTCAAATCGACGCCCTTGCGAAAGTAATAGTCGGGCGCGATCGCGAATGCGCCGAGCTTGGCGAGGCGCCGCGTCACGTCCTTGATGTATTCGTGCAGGCCGAAAGTCTCCATCGCCACGATGATCACCGGCGCATTGGTGTTGCCGGCGGGGCGGGCAAAATACGCAGGCATCTGCTCGGAGCCGACCTTGATCTTGGCGTCGCCGGTCTGGAGGCCGCCGGTGTCGTCGTGATCGCCTCGGCGCGCACGGGCCCGGCTGCAAGCGTGTAGCCGGCGGCGACGGCCGCAGTCGCGCTCATGAACCCGCGGCGCGAGACAGGGGCGACCTTGGTCAGCCCGACGACGTCGGATGTCATGGTGGTCTCGATACTCATCGGTTCGTCCTTCCTGATGCGTGCCCCTGATCCTTCAGGCGACGCATTCGCCAATAATTGCCAGCGAAACGCAAATCACCAGCCTGCGAGCGCGCCGCTTTCAGGCCTTGTTTTCAGGTCTTGTTCTGACGCTGTTTCACTGGCGCAGTCTCGGGCATGAGGCTCATCGCGACTAGTCCGACGATCGCCGCAAGCAGCAGGTACCAGGCCGGCGCCAGCGGATTGCCGGTGACGTGGAGGAGCCAGGTGACCACGAGCTGCGCCGTACCGCCGAAGCTGGCGATCGCGACCGCATAGACGGTCGCGAACACACCGCCGCGGATGCTCTGGGGCAGCGCCTCGGTGAAGGTCGCGTAGAACGCAGTGAACGGCAGCGAGCCGATGACGGACAGGACACCGAAACCAACCAGGAGCGACAACGCGCCGGGGGCATGGACGATCCACAGGAAGGTCGGGTAGGTCAGCAGCAGCGTTGCGAGCTGCGGCCAGATCATCACCGGCTGGCGACCGAGACGATCTGCCAGCCAGCCCCCGACCAGCGCACCGACAAACTGGATGCCATTGCTGACCAGCGACACGGCGAAAGCCAGTGTCGACGACACATGCAGCGTGTTCTGCGCATAGGTCGTCATATATTGGGTGACGTAGGTCGAGATCGTGCCGCTTGCCAGGATCATCAGTGCAAGTCCGATGACGCCAAGGTGCCGTCTCGCCTGCGAAAGATGACTGGTGTGCTCGACGGTGCGGGCACCGGCTTCGGCCTGCGGGATCGTCTCGGGCAGCGTCCGGCGCATCCAGAACCCGAACGGCAGGCACACCGCTCCGATCAGAAACGCCACCCGCCAGCCATAGGCGTCGAGCATCTCTGGCGCCATCGTCCTGCTCAGGATGACGCCGACGAGTGCGCCCGCGGTCGCGGCGATCTCCTGGCTCGCCGGCTGCCAAGCCACCACCAGCGCGCGATGCTGGGGCGGGGCGATCTCGATCAGATAGGCGGTGGTCGGTCCAACCTCCCCGCCCAAAGCAAAGCCTTGCGCCATACGCGCCGCGATCACGATGACGGGCGCTGCAAGGCCGATCGATTGATAGGACGGCGTGAGCGCGATGGTCAGGATCGATAGCCCCATCAGCGCGAAGCTCAGCAGCATGGCAGGCCGCCGGCCGATCCGGTCGGAATAGATCCCGAGCACGATTCCGCCGATCGGCCGCGTCACGAAGCCGGCGCCGAAGGTCGCCAGCGACAGCATCAGGCTGCCGTACTCGCTTCCCGTCGGGAAGAAGGTATGGCCGATCTGGATGGCGAAGAAGCTGTAGGTGATGAAGTCGTAGAATTCGAGCATGTTGCCGACGGTGGCGGCCAATGCTGCGCGCTTGACGCTGAACGGCTTCACTTGCTCGATCACGGACGACACTCTGGCATTCCCGGGCTCGATCCTATTTCGATTTAACCGCCTGGCCGCATTGCAACGCAACATTCATTAACCGAAAACGGTGGTTCCCCCGTCCCCTTTTCCGCTGCCCCAGTTGCGGCCGCCCCGTCCGCTGGCGCAATTCGAGGCGCATCGCGCAACAAATGGGCTTTGCGGTAGTCGCAACGACACATCGTGCCGCACGCACATCCCGCGCTAGCGGAATTTGCACGCAAAGCCGCGGTCATTTGACTGAAATTTTCAGAAGAGTTGAGCCGGGCGATTTACTCGAACTTTCTTCGTGACACTCTAGTTCCACGGTCGGAAGGTTCCGCATCCCTCGGGATCTTCATTATCAGCCGCCCGGATTGCGCTACCAAAAGCTCAATTGAATCAAGATTTATCCGACCTGGAATTGAAATGAACTTGGCTCGCGAATCGATCGAACTGCTGGAACAGGTCGCCCGTATCCTGTGGTTCGAAGGCGCCAAGCACGGCTTGCGCGACCGCGAGTGGATGGCGCTGCGTTTCCTTTCCCGCGCCAACCGGTTTTCCCGGACGCCGTCGGCGCTCGCGAGTTACGTCGGCACCACGCGCGGCACCGCCTCGTTCATCATTGGCGAGCTGGAGCGGCTCGGCTATCTCGAGCGAAAGCGCTCGGCCCAGGACAAGCGGTCAGTGATGCTGAGCGTGACACAACAGGGCAAGAAGTTCCTGGTGCGCGACCCCGTCAACGTCCTCGTCGAGTCCATCGCCGTGCTCGAGGACGAGGCGAAAGTCAGCTTCCGCGACGCGCTCCGCCACGTGCTGGATCAGTCGGACGCAGCCGAACAGCGGCACCATACCGACGTCTGCAAGCGATGCATCTTCCTCCGCGAAGATCGCAGCACCACGGACAGCAGGACGACCGCCGAGTTCAGCTGCCGCCTGTTTCGCGCGCCGATCGCGGAGGCTGAGGTCGATCTGCTATGCACCAGTTTCGAGCATCACCGTAAATAGAAGGCGGCGGCCCTTGATCAGGGCGTTGCCTTGCGTGACGAATAGATGACGCCCCCGCTGGACTCGACCACCAGACGTCCGTTCTCGTTTTTGATCTCCTCGATGCGGCCAAGGCCGGGCACCTGCTGCCCCAGCACCGCCTCGACGACGCCGTTCGGGCCTTGCAGGATCGCAATCCCCTCGTAGGCCTGGCGGACCGACCAGCCTTTGACCGTCTTGCGCGGAGCCGAAATGCGCTCGGACGGTGCTACCGATCCCGTGACCTCGGGCGTAGCGGCCGAGGCCATCATCGGCATTGGCTGTGAAGCGACGGGCGCCGGAGCCTGGGCCTGCACCTGGGCAAGCTTGTCGAGCTTCACCGTAGAGGACGAGCTCACCCGTTCGATGCGATCCAGATTCTCGCCAAAACGGCCAAAACGGTCATTGGTCGCCTTGCTCGACTGATCGACCGCGGTGCGCAGGCCGTCGAGATTGTCGGACACGCCCGACACCTGCCTGCGCAGTTGTGCCACCGTCTCGCGCAGATTCCTGATCTCAGTATTGGCCGCGACGTTGTTCTGGGCGGGCTGCATGGCGAAATAGGCGATCACGCCGGTGCAGGCACAGACGACCAGGATCGCAGCGACCGCCAATGTCGCGAGCGGCGCGACCCATGTCGGACGCGGCGGCGGCGGCTTGGCCACGATCACGGCCGGCTTGATCACGATGGGCGTAGGCTTGGGGATTGCCATCTTGTCGAGGCGCGCCTTGGCGCGAATACGCTTCAGACCCTCGAGCGCCTCTTTCGCCAGAGTTTCATCACTCGCTGCTGCCGGCGCAGGCTTGGTGTTCGCAGCAGGCTTGCTAGTCCCAGAAGGATTGGTATTTGCAAAAGGCTTGGTGTTTGCAAAAAGCTTGGTATTTGCAGAAGGCTTGACCGTCGGCGCCGCATTGTCTTTGGCATCGCGCGTCTCCGCAGCCGGTTTCGCCGCTGCGGAGACATCCGCGGTCGCGTTGGGACGAGCTTGTCCATCGGACAACATGCGAGAATGCTCCGTTCGGTTCGATCTGTCGAACGGTGACGTTATTTGCCGAAGCTTGCCTGAAACGTGCGCGTCCAAAACTTTTCATCACGCGCGGTGCGACGTCACATGAGTCAAACGCGTCACGCACGTGGCGAGAGTGCGACTCGAAAGACACACCCTCGCCAAGATTTCGCCAAGCTGGAGTCGCCTCGCCATACATGAGTCGAATTGTCGCATGTGGAAAGACGATGACGGGAGTCAATCCCGGGTTGAAAACCCTCGATTTGCATGAAGCGCAGCACCGCCCAAAATACCTGTAATCATACGGGGATGCGGAACTTTAGAACCGCCAAGGTGCAAAACTAGTTCGAATTCCAAATCAACTGATGCGATTGAATATACAAAGAAACAACTCGAAACGAATCAACAGCATCAAGCACGTGTAGCAAACGCTTAGTTGCGCACGCTTGATCGGAAATCGGCAATTGTTACGGTCCTACTCAAGTGATTCTCGCCAGTTAGCGAGGAGATCGACAAAGTACAGTGGCGTTCGGACGCATGAGCAACTTGGCGCAACTGTTCTAGGTCGCTTTCTCAATCCGCTCCGCGAGGTGATCCGCAAGACACCCGCCGAGCCTCACGCAGTAAGCGTTCAGTATCGAGTCGAAGTAGCAGGCCTGCGAGACGCAGGCACTGAATGCGTAGGGCTGCCCGCGAATATCGAAACCATAATAACGGTTCGCGGGAAGGAATATCGTCAAACAGCACAGTTGCCGAGCCGGGCATCACAACAACCAACCGGCCGTAACAAGTGCGAAACAGGGGCGAAAAACTGATGTATATTATCGTTGATGATCGCGAGAGCGTCACGAACAGCTATGTCGGAGGGCTCGTTCGCGAAGGTGTATCGTCGATCGGCTTCTCCTCCGGAGAATTCTGGGACTGGCTGCAATCTGCGAGTGAATCGGATCTGGCCGCGGTGGACGCCTTCCTCCTCGGGGATTGCGACACCCGCGGAAGCCTGCCGCGGGCGATGCGCAAGCGCTCCTCGGCTCCCATCATCGCCATGAGCGGCCAGAAGATGCTCAAGAACACGCTGGAGCTCTTCGAATCGGGCGTCGACGACGTCGTCCACGTGCCGATTCACCTCCGCGAGATCCTCGCCCGAACGGCCGCGATTGCGCGCCGCCGGGTCGGGGAACTGCCGCGGCCCTGCGAGACCAGGATCCAGGTCTTCTTCAACGGACGTGACCCCGAGATCGCTGGCCACGCTCTCACCCTGCCCCGCCGCGAACTGCGCATTCTCGAATATATGGTCAGCAACCACGGCAAGTGGGTCACCAAGACGCAGATCTTCAACGCGGTCTACGGCATCTTCGAAGCGACGTTCGACGAGAGCGTGATCGAGAGCCACGTCAGCAAGCTGCGCAAGAAACTCCGCGATCGCCTCGGCTTCGATGCGATCGTGGCCCGCCGTTACGTCGGGTACCGCCTCGACATCCCGGCCGGCGAAACCATCGACGTGCCGATGCAGGAGCTCGACGAGGTCGGCATCCTGCTGAACAGGGCGCATACCGCCCCAGTGGCGTATCCAGCCGGAAACTGATCGGCAGGGCGCTGCCACGCAACCGACAACGGCCTCTGCGAACCATCTTCGCAGAGGCCGTTATAGTTTCGGCGACGTCAACGGCGAACAGAGCCGCGGCAGTACCGGCGCTGCGGCTCGCGTCTAAGTATAATTCTAGAGGCTCGCTTCCGATTCAATCAGAACCGATAATGCCCTAGGGCTTCTGCTGGAATTCTTCCTTCGACACGTAATTGAAGTCCTCGACAAGGACGTCCTGGACGACTTCGGCCTGCATTCGCTCGTTGACACGCTGCTTGATGGCCGTCGTGAGGATGGAGAGGTCGTAACGAGCGAGTTTTCTGAAATCGAGGCGGTCGTCGGCATAGATCCTGCGGAAGGCTTCATCGACGACGAACGGCTCGGGCGGCACGTTGAGCTGGTGCATGGTTCGCGCCTCAACGGTGTAGACAAAGCGCGCGACGATGTAGCCCTGAACGTTGCCACCCTCGACCATGGGCACGCTCAGCGCCCGCGTCTTCTGGTACTGCAGCCCGTCAAGGTATTCGTCCTTTGCCGGCAGCAGGCTGCCATTTTCCTTCCAATAGGCCACGGCGTAGCTCGTTCCCGCGGTGAGGATGCATACCCAGAGCCCGGCTAGCACGAGTCTGATCATTTTCCGTCCTGTGCTGCGCGACCGGTATAGGTGCCGTCCGACTCGGCGTCCTTGATGGCCTTGACTATGATGGTCGCGACCTCGCGCACCGCATCGTAATGCATTTCGAGGATGGAACGGTTTCGCTCGAGCTTCTCGCGCAGCCGCTGGATCTCCTCAGTGATCTCGACCTCGCCGCCGAGGTGCATTCGTGCCCGCATCAGGCGGACGAATTCCAGCATGCTCCGGCTCTTCCGGGCGCTGAACTCGTCGAAGTCGATTTTCTTGCCCGTCGCGAGCGCTGCCGTCTCCTCTTCGACGATGGCTTCGAGCCGGCGGATCGCGGCTAACAGGCCGCGTACCTCGTCCGATCTCGCCGGGTCCGCACCGTCGTTCGCCACCTCACCACCGACATTCGGCAGCAGAACGGGCAACAGCCCATCGCCCGACACGGCTGCCATCGTCGTCGCCTCGGTGTCCACGGCCGGCTGTTCCATCACCATGGCCGCCGCGCCTTCTTGTGCCTGCATAGGAAAGTCACCCTTCAACTTCTGTCATCCATTCCCGGATCGTCATCCGGCCTTGCCCGTAGCATCCGGCCCCGCCGGATGCGCGGCGGCGAGCTGCTTGGCAATGCCAATGCCCTTGCCCTTTGCCAGCTGAGCACCAAGTTGCTCCGCCAGCATCGACTTCCAGACGCCGCCGGCCGTGCCTTTTCCAAAGACCTCCTCCGACTCCTTCGGCAACATCGTCTCGACGAAGGTCTGGAGGATGAAGGCCTCGAACTTGCGGTACACCTCGCCGGATGCCGGCGCCTTGATCACCTGCACCGGCGCTCCGTTCACCGCACCCGACTGCGGTTCCGAAAGCTTCGTCGCGGATTGATCGGCAGCCGCCGCCTTGGCCTTGCCGACCTCCGCATCCATCGTGGCGGCGAAATCCGTGTCCGATGATTTGAGCGCGTCGAGCTTCGCTGTGGCCGCGCGCTGTGTCACGGGATCGGCGGCGTCGAGGACGTCGAGAACGAGGTCGGGTGTCGCGGCCACGATCATGTCTTGGTCCGATTGGCTGGCCGTGGCGTCCACTCGCGCACGGTGAGGCTTGTTCCCGTCATCTCCTCGAGCGATCGCTTCTCGACGTCGCGAAGCTTGTCCGCGAGCGCCGCCTTCGCGACCTGCTCGAACTGCTTCACACGGCGGCTCTCCGCGCGAACCTGGTCGAGCTGCTGCGAGGCCTGGGCCTGAATCGCGCGCGCGCCGACGCTGGTTCTGGTCAGGCGCCGCGCGATCGATTCGCTCGATGATCCCGCCGGCGGCTTCCCCTCGTTGAGAGTTCCGACCAGCCATTCCTGTTCGTCCTGCAAGCTGCGCTCCTGCTGCCGCAGCTGCGCGAGCTGCCACTCTGACAACCGGAGCTGGAGCTTCACGAGCGAGACCATCCGGCCGAGCTTGTCCGCGCGCGACGTCATGGCGATCACTCCGCCAGCCACGATGAGACGCCGAGCATGAATTGCCTCAGGAGCTCGTCGCTGGTGAGGTAGAGCAGCAGGAAGCCGCCGAACAGCACGAAGGGCACCGAGATGAAATAGACCGGAATCGCCGGCGTCAGCTTGTTGATCAGGCCGACCGCCAGGTTGACGACGACCGAATAGACGATGAAAGGGCTGGCGATCCGCAGCGTCAGCACGAATGCCTCCGATAGCCGGCCGACGAGCTGGTCGAGCGGCATGCTGCCGCCGAGCCGGTCGCCGGGATGCCAGACGTCGTAGGAGTTCATCAGCCCGCGCAGGACCTGCCAGTGCTGGTCGGTCATGAAGAACAGCGTCGTGACCGACGTCATGATCAGCGGCACCAGGGCCGGCGCCGGATCGGTGTCGCCGACCGGCGTCCCCGGGATGTTGCTCAGCCCGATCGCGCTGGCCATCACGGTGGCCATGGTCTGGAGTGCGAGAAAGAACACGCGACCGCCGAGCCCGATGACGGCACCGACCACGAGTTCGGAGCAGATCAGGAGCGCGAGCGTCAGCGGCGCCGCGTTGTCCGTGAGAGGTTTCAGGACGGCGGCCAGGATCGGCGTCAGTGCGAACGTCGTCACCAGCGCAACGAACAAGCGGACCTGGGCCGGAACATTGACGCTGGAATAGCCGGGGACCAGCATCAGGCAGGCACCGATGCGGCAGAACACGATGAACGTCACCAGCACGCTGTCGGTGAGGCCGCTGATCACGATATCGCTCCGAGGGCCCTGATTTCGGTGCTGCGCGCGACTTCGACATGCGACAGGATCGGCAGTGTCGGAAAGACCCGCTCCAGGATCATCCGGACGTAGGGACGCGCTTCCGGGGTCACGGCCAGCACCACGCTGGTGCCGTTCTCGGTAAACTTGCGGATCGCGGCGCTGGCTTCGGTCGCGAACTGCTCGATCAGGCGCGGATCGGCGTCGAATTCGACGACGTCGCCCTTGGCGTCGCGCTTCAAGCTCTGGTGGAACGCGAGATCCCAGCGGTTGCCGAGACGGACGACGTTGAGCACGCCGTTGTCGGAGAGATCGCCGCAAATCTGCTGGGCAAGACGCGTACGCACATGCTCTGCCACCTGCTCGGAGCGCCGCACATGGGGCGCGATCTCGGCGATGGCTTCGAGGATCAGATGCAGGTTGCGGATCGACACGCGCTCGGCCAGCAGGATCTTCAGGATCGCCAGCAGCCCCGAATACGATATCTGCGACGGGCAGAGATCCTCGACCAGGCGCTTGTATTCGGGATCGAGCCGGTCGAGCAGGCCGCGCATGTCCTTGTAGGACAGCAGCTGGGCGAGGTTGGCCCTGATCACTTCGCTCAGATGCGTGAGCAGCACCGACAGATTGTCGACCGGCTTGCAGCCCTGACGCTTGACCTCGTCGGTGAACGCGTCCGTCACCCACAGCGCCTTCATGCCGAAGGCCGGCTCGATCACCTCTTCGCCGGGCACGTCGGGCTTGCCGTCCTTGTCGACCAGCACCAGCACTTCGCCGAGCCGGAGCTCGCCCTGGGCGACACGAGTGTCGTGGATCCGGATCTGGTATCCCTTGGGATCGATCGACAGATTGTCGGTGAGCTTGATCTCGGGAACCACGAAGCCGTACTGCTTGGCGAACTTCTTGCGGATCTTGGCCACGCGGTGCGCCAGTTCGTTGCGCGACCCGAGCAGATGGACCGAGAGGTGCCCGCCGAGCGCCAGCTCGATCTCCGCGGTCTTGAGCGATTCCTTGACGGATTCCTTGGCATCGACCTGGGCACGTTCGTCGGCCTTGCGCGCATCTTCCTTCTGCTTCAGGGCTGCCTGCCGCCTGGGCAACGAGTATCCTACGAAGGCCATGACGCCGCCGAGCAGCAGGAAGGGCGCCGTCGGCAGCCCCGGCATCAAGGCGAGCACGAACATCATCAGCGCGGCGGCCGACACCGCGCGCGGATAGCCGCCGAGCTGCCGCAACACGGCCTGCTCGGCCGAACCCCTGGTGCCGCCCTTCGAGACGAGCAGGCCCGCCGACAGCGACACGATCAGCGCCGGCATCTGCGTTACCAGACCGTCGCCCACGGACAGCTTGGTGTAGACGTCGGCGGCGCGTGCCAGCGTCAACCCGTGATGCGTCACGCCAATGATGATACCGCCGAAAATGTTGATCGCGGTGATGATCAAACCGGCGACGGCGTCGCCGCGAACGAATTTCGAGGCACCGTCCATGGCGCCGAAGAACGCGCTCTCCTCTTCCAGCTCGCGGCGCCGGCGCTGGGCTTCCTTGTCGTCGATCAGGCCCGCGGACAGATCCGCGTCGATCGCCATCTGCTTGCCGGGGATGGCATCCAGAGTGAAACGGGCGCCGACTTCGGCGATACGCGTCGCGCCCTTGGTGATCACGACGAAGTTCACCGTGACCAGAATCGCGAAAATGATCAGGCCGATGACGAAGTCGCCGCCCATGACGAACTTCGAGAAACCGGCAACGACATGGCCCGCGGCGTTTTCCCCCTCCCCGCCGCGCGACAGGATGAGACGGGTCGTTGCGACGTTGAGCGCAAGCCGCAGGATCGTCGCGATCAGGAGCACGGTCGGGAAGGCCGAGAAATCGAGCGGCCGCTGGATCCACAGCGCGACCATCAGGATCAGCGCCGACAGCGCGATCGAGAACGCGAGGCCGAGATCGATCAGGATCGGCGGTATGGGCAGGAACAGGATCGTGAGCATGGCCACGATGCCGCCTGCGAAAAAGGCGTCGGCGCCCAATCGTCGCGGGGTCGGCAGGCTAGCGGCTAACGTATCGGACATGGGTCACCGGCAGAGGATCCGGCCCGTAATCTGCCGTGCAAAGCTTACGCGGGGGTGGTGGCAGGGGTGGCAGAGGCGGCCGGGACCGTCCGGATCAGAAGCCGCGCTCGATGTGCGAATAGACCATCTCGGTGAAGGTGGAGAGATGGGCTCCGATGAAGGAGCCGGAGACGGCAACGACCACGAGAATGACGATGATCTTCGGAACGAAGGTCAGCGTCACCTCCTGGATCTGGGTCAGCGCCTGGATCAGCGCGATGATGGTGCCGACCAGCATCGCGGCACCGACGGCAGGCCCGGAGGCGACGATGATGGTCCAGATCGCCGCCTGGACGATGTCGAGAGCATCCCGTTCGTTCATGACTGGCTGATGGTGAGACCGGGGCCGATCGCGACTTTGGTGCCGTTCTCGAGCGTCGCGACCGAGCCGTCGCTGTTGATGGAGATCGAAGCGACCTTGCCGCTGAAGCTCGCTCCGGTCGCGTCCGTGAAGCTGACGGTCTTTCCGATCAGCCCGTCGGCCTGCGACAGCGACTGCGAAGACAGCAGAGCGTCGAGCTTGGTATTGGTCTGCATCGCCTGCTCGACCGACGAGAGCTGTGCAAACTGACTCATATATTGCGAGGTATCCATCGGATTGGTCGGATCCTGGTTTTTCATCTCCGCGATGAGGAGCTGAAGAAACGTGTTGTAGTCGACGCCGGTGCTCGACTTCGGCGTCGTCGAGCTGGTCGAACTGGACGACTTGCTGGTGCTATCGGTCGCGCTGGTGACGTTCATGTAGTTCTCCTGTCAGGCAGCCTCGAATGGGGAATCGATCGTGGCGCCGGCCAGGATCGCCTGCTCCACTGGAAACAGTGCCCGGATCCGCTTGAGCGCCTCGAAGTAACGGGTCGCTCCGACCAGGTCGTCGACCGCGCCAAGCCCGACCAGCATCTCCTGGCTCTCGCACACCGCGAGCAGGGCCGCGTGATGCTGCGCGTAGAGAGCCGAAGCATCGCGGACGTCAGTCGGATTCATCAGCATGAGCTGGACGATGAAATAGAGCTGCCGCAGCGCCGTGGTGGCGTCGGAGGCCTGCATGATCTGCCCTTCGAGCAGGAACATCACGTCGTTGACGAGCTCGACGGAGACCTTGCGGTCCACGCGCAGCACCGCGCCGTTGATGTAGACCCGTTCGCCCGCACGCAAGGATATCTTCATCAAAGTGCGTCTCGGATCAGGCGGTTGATTTCGATGAGCTGGATCACGTCGTTCGACTTTTCTTCACGAAGGCGGTCGGCTTCCTTGACCACCCACAGGCCGATCGAGATGATGTCGGCGCGCAGCTTTTCCGGAAGTCCGTTTTCCGGATGCGCGAGATCCTCGATGAAGATCGTCCACAGCCGCCGCACATAGAGCAGGCTCTCGACCAGATCCTCGAGGCTGAAGCGGTCCGACTGGATCCGCTCGAGCCGGTCGATGCCGAGGCTGAGCGCCTGCCGCTCGCGGCCCCGCGCCTCATAGCCGCTCTCGTCGACGACCGATTCATAGGCTTCAAACGTCATCAGGACAACTCTGCGCAGGAGACCGAACAACAAGACAAGGGTTACGCGCCTTACGAAGGAGCTGGACTCAGAGATAGTTGATGAGGCTGATCTTCTGGAGCTGCGAGGTGAGCGCAAGTGCCGTCTGGATCTGCGTCTGCAAGGTGTTGACCCTGACGGAGGCTTCCGTCGGATCGACCTTCTCTATACCGACGATCTGATTGTTCAGAATATCCTGCTGCGTCTTGAGCTTGTCGGTTGCGGAGGTGATCCGCTGCTGGACCGTGCCGATGTCGCCGCCGAGGGTCGCAAGGTCAGTGATGGCGTTTCCGACAAGGCCGATGGCCTTGTCCACGACGACCTGGAACGTCGCTTGGTCCAGGTTGGCGTTCCCGAGATCCGCCATCATGGTGTAGGCCTCGGCGAGCTTGCGGAAGCCCGGCTGATTGGCGCTGACGGAGGTATCGGCAATCTCGGTCGTGGAGATGCGGCTTTGCATCACCTGGTCGGTCGCCGATGACCAATTCGTGTTCCAGGCCGGGCTCGCGAACTCGGCATCGAAGGTGGTGTCGAGGAAGGTCTGCATCTGGGCCGGGGTGATGGTGTTCACGCTGGGCGATGATTGCGAGAAGCCGAAGGTCGCAAGGAAGTCGGCGTCGACCTGGTTCTTGCTGGCCGAGCCCGCGGTGTAGGCCGTGATCGGCGTGTTCTGCGTGTTGATGCCCGCAAAGAGAGACGAGCCGTTATAGGAGACGTTCAGCGCGCCAATCAGATCCTGGAGGTTGGAGGACGCAGGTGGCAGGATGATGCGCCCGCCGCCATCGGTACTGCGCGCCGCGATCAGGTCCTTGAGGAAGTCCGTCGCGGTCGATCCAAGCTGGGTGATCCGGCTCTGCGTTATGTCCAGTCGCCCCGCGACGAGCCCATTGGTATCGACGAGCTGATCGGCGAAGCTCAAATCCGCCCGCAGGGTGACGTCGCCTCCCGTCGTGGCACCAAGCTCGAGGCCGACATCGGCGAAGCGGCCGGTGGTGGCTTCCTTCGAAGCCTTGGCCAGCGCGGCCTGATTGTTGGTGATCGAGGATCTCAACGACGAAGACAGCATCAAGGTCGAGATGTAGTTCGCGCTCATCATGACTTAATTTCCCACGGCAGCCAGCAGACTCTGCAACATTTCGTCGACGGTCGAGATGATCTTCGACGAGGCCGAATAGGTGCGCTCGACCTGGAGCATCAACGACATCTCGTCATCCATGTTGACGCCGCTGACGTTCGACAGCGCCGCGGTGCTGCGGTCGAGCAGCGTTTTCTGGTAGGTGACGTTGGAGTCCGCGGTCTTGCGCTGGTTTTCGATCCAGCTCGCCGACGACGACGCGAAGTCGATCAAGCTGCCGCTCGGCTTGCCTTGCGTGGTCGCATCGAACGGCTGCGAGGCATCCATGGCGCCGATGAGCTGCTGCAGCCGGGCCGAGTAGCCGCCGTTGCCCGCGGTATTGTATTGGTACGCGACGTTGCCGCTGATCGCGCCGTCGCGCAGCAGATTGGGATTGCCGCCCTGGGCCGGATCGACCGATGCAGCGACCGAAATGGTACCAGCGAGGCCCACCAGGACGGTGGCGCTCGCCGGCATCGCCGGCGCGCCGGGGTAGGTGAAGAGACCGGGGACATCGGGCAGCGTCGGAACAGCCGACTGGTCACTTTCCTTGAAGGCGTCGACCAGGCCGCGCGCGATTTCGTCGAGCTGGCTCTGGTAAGTAACCGTGTCATTGTCGCGCAGCTGCGCCAAGCCAGCAAGCTTGCCGGACTTGAGCGGCATCACGGAATTGGCGCCGGTCACCGGAACACCGTCGATATAGACGGCATTGCCGGTGGTGCCGGCCGTATAGGCGTTCGTCGGCGCAAAGCTCACCGTTCGCGCCGTCTTGTCGAACAGCACGACGCCGCTGTCGGTATAGAGCGCCGCGTCGCCGTTGGGACGGAGCGACATCGAGACCCCGACCTCCTGCGACATCTGCGAGACGATGCTGTCGCGCTGGTCGAGGTAGTCCGTGATGTCGTCGCCGGAGATCGTCCCCTTCACGATCGCGGTGTTGACGGTCTGGAACTGGGAGAGCAACCGATTGATGTTTTGAACCGACGTTTGCATGTCGGCATCCGCGCCCTCACGGGCCGACTGCACGGTCAGAGTCGCCTGATTGAGCGCGGTCGCCATGTCCTTGGCGGACGTCACCGCTGCCTGCGCCAGCGTGGTGTTATCCGGGGCGTTGGCATATTGCTGGAGCGCCTTCTTCAGCGCATTGAGCTGCGCCGTCGGCGACTGGTCGAGTTCCGGATCGTCCACCGTGGCAGACGCGATCTTCTGGAGACCGTCAAGGATCGCGCTCTGCTTGGCCGACGTCGAGGTTGCGGTCAGCACGTTGGTGTAGAGACCCGAGCTCGCGGCGCGCTGGATCGCCGCCACGTAGACGCCGGTTCCCGGGAGGTTGTCCAGCACGGCAATCTTGCGCGAATAGCCGGTGGAGCTGGCACCGGCTATGTTGCGCGAAATGACCGACGACTGGATGCCCGACGCCATCAGCGAGGAGCGGGCGGATTCGAGAGCGGCGGTAAGGTTCATGATCTGCTCTTGCCGGGAACGAGCGCTGAGAGACTCAGCGCTTCAGGTTGACGACGACGTCCAGCAGATCGGCGCCGGTCTGGAATGATTTCGAATTCGCGGTGAAACCTCGCTGCGCCTCGATCATCGAGGTCAACTCGTCCGCGAGATCGACGTTGGAATCTTCCAGAGCACCGGACTGGATCGTGCCGAGCCCGCTCTTGCCAGACACATCGACCTGCACGTTTCCAGAATCCAGGTTCGGCGAATAGACGTTGCCGACTTCGGGCGTCAGATGGTCCGGGCTCGGAACGGTCGCGAGCGCGATCTGAAAGCTCGGCAGCGTGGTGCCGTTCTTGAGGACGGCGGTGACCACGCCCTTGCTGTCGATGTTCACCTTGTCCACCGCGGACGGAGCGTTGCCGTCGACCGTGGCCTTGAAGTCGAAGCTGGAAGCGACCTGGGTCATCGCCGAGAGGTCGATCGTGAGAGGGAAACTCGTCGAACCGCTGGGGACGGTCAGAGGCATCGTTTTTGTACTCGCCGCAGCGAGCGCACCCTTGCCGACGGCTGTGACGTCGAAAGTGAAAGTCGTAGCAGGACCCGGCGTCGAAATCATAGCTCCCGTCGGATCGTAAACCTCGATATCCCATGTATCGGCCGCTGTCTTTGCCGCATAGACGTTGAGAGTTATCGGGTTGCCGATGTTGTCGTAAGTCACCATTGACGTCTTCGACGTATAGTTGCCCGGACCTGCAGGCGTGGCCGGAAACGCGACGACCGCAGCACTGGGATCCAGGTTGGCAGCCACCGTCGCTTTGGTCGAAGCCGACGCCTGGAGCGCCATCTGGTTGACGTTGACGACCTGCAGGTTGCCGAAACCGTTGGCGACAGTATTGGGCACGGCTCCGTTCTGGATGTTGTAGCCCATCAGCTGGAAGCCGGCGGCGTTGACGAGATTGCCCGTGCTGTCGGGCACGAACGCACCGGCGCGCGTCAGGAAGTTGTTGCCGTTCGGATCCTGCACCACGAAGAAGCCGTTGCCTTGAACCGCGAGATCCGTCGCCGAGGTCGTGAACTGGTAATTGCCGGCATCGGAGATCGCGTAACGCACCGTGGTCTCGACCGCGCCGGAATCGTAATTGCCCGAGCCGCTCTTCAGGATCAGCGAGGAAAACTCGGTCGAAGCCCGCTTGTAGCCGGTGGTGTTGACGTTCGCGATGTTGTCCGAAACCGTCGACAGCTTGTTGGACTGCGCGCTCATCCCGGAAACGCCGGTGCGCATAACACCATACAGGCTCATGAATTAGGCTCCTTTGGTAGGTTGCAGTTACAATGGAGGCTGTTGCTTGCGCGGGGCTGATGATGGAGGCCAATGCACAACTTGGTGTCGGCCCTTCAGGTCGTCTTCGGCTGACAGAACGAGCGCGCCTTGTCGGTCCACGCGCCGAAGCCGCTCGAGACGAGATGCGCGACGATGTGACAGACGTAGCGCTTCTGTGCCGGCTGGTTGTTGGGGCCTGCATTGTAGCGGGCGACAGCCATGGTCCAGCTGCCCTCACGCTGCTTCAACTCCTTCAGGAAGCGCGCGGCGTAGTCGACATTCCCTGCGGGATCGAACATCGCCCGCACCGAGGCGAACTTGTCGCCGTGATAGTAATGGTTGATCTGCATGCAGCCGAGGTCGATCAGCTTGATCCCCTTGGCTCGCATGGCTTCAAAGTTGGCGATCGCGTCGTTCATGTCCTTGGCGAATACGGTCTGTCCTTCGGCGCCGAGCGCGTAAGGATAAAGTGCGCCGCGCCGCCCGGTCTCGGTCAAGCCGACCGCGTAGAGAATGCCGAGCGGGATTCCGTGCTGCTGGGACGCACGCGCCATCTCGCGCTCGCACGGGCGCGAATTGTCGGTTGCTGCAGCCGCAGCGCCGGCGTTACAGATAAACAGGGCCGCGACGAATCTGCGGCGCCACGTCCTGGTCATGACGCGTCTCCTGGTTGGACTGGCGCTCCTGTCGGGCTTGCTTCGCGCCGCTGTCCGCTTGTCCCGACGAATTGCTGGTACCGTCGAACGTGCCTTGCGACTGCGACGAGGGCTGTTGCTGGCCCGAAAGCTGCGGCTGCGACTGGCCGGAGCCGCTCTGGAAACCATCCAGCGAGCCGTGCTGGACGGGTGCAACATCGGCGACGTAGCCCGCCGACTGCATCAGGTCGCGGATCGAATCGCGCTGCTGGTCCAGCATCTGGCTCGTGTCCTTGCGCTCGGCGGCGAGGTGGACGGACACTTCGTTGCCGACGAGACGAAGGCGCACGGTGACATTGCCGAGCGCGGCCGGCTCGAGATTGATAGTCAGGATCTTGAGCGGCTGATCCGGCGCATTGGCTTGGGACGTGGTAAGATCTGGAGCTGCGGAGGCCGTCGGTGCCGGAGCTTCTTTCAGCTCGGCGACGACAGCGTTGGCAACCTGCTGCGGAGCGTTGAACTGCGCCGGCGGCAGATGGGTCTCCTGCTGGACCACGGTGACCTTGGTCGTTCCGGGCAATGTATCCCGCGCCGAAGCCTTGGCGGCACGCTCGACATTGGCCGCGATGGCCTCGAAGCCGGGTGCCGTTGCCGTCGGCGGCACACTGCTTTCCGGCGATGACGCCTGGTCGGTAACTCCGGCGTGCGAAGTCGCGGCCTGCGAATGCGCGGCGGCTGGAGCCACCGGAGATGGGAGCTCGGCTGTCGCCTTCGACGTGCCCATGGCCTGAACGTCGCGCTTCGTCGTGGCAGACCGCTCGTCGCGCCCGGACGCACCCTTCTTGTCGCCGGCCGGTGCTTGCATCTGCGGCATCACGACCTGCGGCCCGGCGACGCTCTCCTGCCCGATGATCCCGGCAATGCTCGATCGGCTCTGGACGTCGGCCTGCTCGGTATGATCGAGAAGTCCATGTTTCCCGGAGGGTTTGTCGACCTTTTTGTCGGAAGATTTCTCGGTGAGATTCTCGCTGGATCCGGGCTCTTCCTCGTCGCTCGCGTTGTCCTTCCCGCTCTGGTGCGCCAGGCGCGTCCGCAGCGTTCCGGCTTTGACGGCCGTGTCGCTGCCCCCGTCGTTGAGCGCCCGCTTCGCGAGATTCGAGACGGTGTGCAGCAGATCGTTGAAGGACGAGTCCGCCGGCGCTTTCGCCCCGGCGCTCTTGCCGGAGCGCGATGTGCCCCGCATGTTGAGGCTTTCGGCGAGACTCGAAAAGACCTGTCCGGAGGTTCCACTGAGCTTCGTCATGGACGGCGATCCCTGGTGAGGAGTTCGAGCTCGCCGAGCTGCTTCTGCGCGCGAGCAAGCGTTGCGGTCGACGACGCGAGGTCGAGACGCGCCGGCGTGACCGGAGGCTTGTCGGCTGCGGCGGCGGATCCGCCAGCGAACGGCTTGCGAACGTCGAGTGCGAGCTGCACCGTTGCATTGAGAAAGGGAATGTCGCGCTCCGGCAGCTTCGACCGGTCGAGCGCCTTCAACTCGGCGAGACCGCCGTCATATTCGTCGGTGAGCGCCCGCGACACGCCGCGAAACAAATGCGCCCGCTCGCGCTCCGCCGAGGCATCGGCGCTGAGTGCCAGCGCGCGTTCGCCGGCAAGCCGGGTCACGGCCAGCCCTCCGCGCACCATCGCGGTGCGCGCGATCACGAGATAGAGCTTGAGGCGGCTCGCGCGGTCGATCTGCTCCAGCAAAGTGCTGATCCGCGCAAACCGACGCTCGTCGAGCGCGAGGCTCGACTGCGTCAGACCCGTGGAAAAACGCTGCCAGAAGTCCCCCGCATAGACCGAGTTGTGGTAGTGCCGGATATAAGCCAGCGCCAGGAACTCGAACTTGTCGAAATCCTCGGCTTGCCCGACCAGCAAGATCTCTCGCCGCAGCGCTGCCTCCTCCACCAATGTGCCCGGCAGGAGCAGGCGCGCGTCATCCAGACGCTCGATTGCGAGCGATGCCTCGGCGCGTGCGAACAGCGCGCCCTGCACCAGCGCGAGCTGTCCGCCCAGGCCCGACGGAATTGTCCGCGGCTTGACGTCCTTGAGCAGTTCGCGCGCTTCGTCCTGACGACCTTCGACATAGGCAAGCGCGCCATCGAACAGCCGTCCGTCGACGTTCAGCTTGTCTCGCGGCAGCTTGCGGATGATTTGCGGTGCGCCGCCGCTGAGCAGATAGATGACGGCGGCCTGACCGTTCTGCGAATTACTCCACACGCCCGGATCGGCGGCGAGAAATTTTTCGCCGATCTGCCTGATCAATGCGCCGTGGCTGCCGTGTGCCGCACTATCGCCATTAGCGATGCCGTCCTGCACGGTCTGCAACGCCCGAACGAGCTCATACGGCTCGCTCGATGTCGATGCCGCCGGTGCCGGCACCGGCGCCGCCTCGGCGAATGCGGCCGCCGCCGTGAACGGCAGCAGCAGCGCGGCTCGGAGAAGGGGCCAGATCAAGGACGCTTCTCCCGGACCATGATCTCGATCCGCCTGTTCTGCGCGGCCGCCGGATCGTTTTGAAGCTTCGGCCGCCGATCGGCATAACCCTCGACATGCTCGATGCGCTGCGCATCGACGCCGGAGCGGACCAGCATGTAATAGGCCATCTGCGCACGGGCCGTCGACAGCCGCCAGTTGTCGTAGGTCTCCGAACGGTACGGCCGATTGTCGGTGTGGCCGCGGACGATGATCACGCCGGGACGCTTTGTCAGCAGCGGGCCGATTTTGTCGATCACACGGATGAGTTCGGGCCGCGGCTCAGCCGAGCCGACCGCGAACATGCCGAAGTTCGCATCGTCGGTTAGGCTGATCAGCAGGCCTTCCTCGACCTGACGCACCTCGGCCACCGGTCCCGCGCCGGCCTTGACGTCTGACAGCGCATCCGCGATCGCCGACTGAAGCTGTTTGACCGTTAATTGCTGGGCCTGAACCGCGTCGCGCGGCTCGGATTCCTTCGTCGCATCGTTGGGACGCGGCTGCGCGGCGGCATTGGCTTGATTACCAGCCTGGGCACCCGGCTGCGCGCTCCCTTCGCGTGAGAACAGCGACGACGCGGGCCCCGGCGGCAGCAGAGGCGACAGGCTTGCGGACGACGCGTCGCCGTTCGGAGCCACGCTTCCGCCGGCATCGTCCTGCCTGGCTCGGCGTGCCTGCGGCTCGCCCTGGCCTGTCCCGGACGCAGTGTCGCGCGTGGACGCATTCGACTTGAACTCGGGCTCTGGCTTGGGCTTGGGTTCGCCCTCGATGATGCGATCGGCATCCTTGGCCGCCTGCGGCGCAAGCTTCCAATAGCCCGGATCGAACGGATCTCGGTAGGCGTCGCCTCCCTTGAGGCCATCCTCTTCGGCGGACGTCAGGGCGCCGGCGCGCCGCTGGCCCGAGGCCTGGTTCGCACTGCTGGCGATCTCGGCGAGCGTCGTATAGGGATCGCGGAACAGGACCTTCTCCTCGTAGAAGGGCGGCTTCTCGGCCGTCGGAGAGTCACCGCGACGTTCCTCGCTCGGTCCTCCCGGCTGGCGCCTGCCGTCCTGGCCGTCGAACGACGACGGCTCCTTCTTGGAGAGATCCTTGAGTCCCTTCGGGGCAGGTGCGTTCTCCGCGAGCTTGATCGGATTGAAATAGCTCGCGACCACCTGCTTCTGATCCTGGTTGAGTGCATTGATCAGCCACATCACCAGGAAGAACGCCATCATCGCTGTCATGAAGTCCGCATAGGCGATCTTCCAGACGCCGCCGTGCGGTTTCTCGTCGTCGAAGGCGCTCCGCCGGCGGATGATGACGAGTTCTGACTTCACCTCATTCATGACGGACTACCGGCGCGCCTCTTTCAGGCGCTCGCTCCAGGCTGTGATCTGCGTCTCGATCACGGTCTGGTCGGCCACGACGCGAACCTCGAAAGTATCGGCGGCCTCATACTCGAAGCCGGTTCGACGCGCCGTCCCGAGCTGCGTCCTCACCAGGTCGAGCAGTTCGCTCGGGCCGGTGACCTTGAACACCGGCACCGGCGAATTGCCGGTCAGCGCCGCAATCTGCTCGACCAGCGACCCGATCGCCTTGTCGCGGACCGCATCGGCGAGGAACGGCAGCAATATCCGCGCAACGGAGCTCGCGATGTTGGTCTCGATTTCGCGGCAAGCCGTCTCGAAGCCGCTGACCACCGCCACCGCCTGCTGGTCGGACCACTTGGCCCGCTCTTCACCGAGCCGGATCGCGCTGCGAACTCTTTCCTCGGCGATCCTGGACTCGCCCTCCGCGACGCCGGCCGCATGCCCGCGCCGAAAGGCATCGTCCAGGAGATTGGCCGCCGGGGCTTCCGCCTTCGGCGCCGGAGGCGGCGACTGAAGCTGCGGTTGCGAATGGGTCTGGGGCTGCGGCTGAGGCTCGCGCCGGGCTTCCTTCGGCCTCGTCAGCACATCCTGGATTTTGGGCGGCGGTGGAGGCGGAGGCGATTTGACCCGCCCGTTCGCGTCGAATTGCGTCAGGAGCTTTCCGATTGCCGCGTTCATGCCGCCTCCTCGCGTCGCATCCAGTCTTTAAGGATCGCTGCCGCCTGCATCTGATCGAGACGGACGATCTGCTCCAGCCGCTTCTGCGGCGTTCGTTGCATCTTGCCTTCGAGGTCTTCGACCAGGTTGAGCTCGCTCTCCTCGCTGTCTGCCAATGCAAGGGCGCCGGCGGCAGCCTCGAGCTGGGCAGCTTCCGCCGCCTCGGTCTGCTCCTGCGCCGCGCGATGGGTCAAAATGCCGTTGACCGCAGGACGAAGTCCGAACCACACCAGCATCGAAGCGACGGCCAGGATCGTGACCGCGTTGATGACGCTGCCGAGCTGCTTGTTGATCATCTCGACGAAGCTGATCGGGGGCACCGGCGCCAGTTCGCGCGAGCCTTCGATGAAATCGACGGCCGTCACCTGGATCTGGTCGCCGCGCGCCTTGTCCAGACCGCCGGCCGTGGCCGCGAGTTGGCTGATCTCGGCGAGCTTGCTGTCGACGATGGCCTGGTTGCTCTTGTCGCCGAGGTCGGCAATGAGCCGTCCGCGGTTCACCAGCACGGCAATGAACAGCTTCTTCACCGAATAGCCGTCGCTCACCGTCGTCGTGGTCTTGGACGAGACCTCGAAATTGGTGACGTCCTCGCGGCGCGTCTTGTCCTCGCTGGAGTTCTTGGTGCCGCCGGCGTTCACCTGCTGGTCGGGAAGATTCTGCTGCACCGTGGTCGGCTGCGAACGATCCGCGTTCTGTGACTTCTCGTTCTCGCGGACATTCCGGACCGAGCGCTCGGCGCGGCTTTCGGGGTCGTAGACAGTTTCGTTGATCTGCCGCTTGTCGGTGGAGAGCTGCGATGCAACGCTCACTTCGAAATTGTCGAGGCCAAGATACGGCGTCAGCGCCTTGCGGATGTTCTCCTGCACCATCCCGCCGACCGTCTTCTGCAGGCTCGCCATCTTGGTCGGAGCAGCAGTCGCCTCGTCCTCTTCGGCAAGCAGCATCGAACCGTCGGCGTCCAGCACCGTGACCTTGTCGCGAGTCATGCCCGGAATGGCCGCCGCGACGAGATGACGGATCGACTGCGCCGTGCGTGCCTCGATCGCGCCGTCGGTGCGCAGCACGACCGATGCCGAAGGCGGCTGCTGCGTCGCGCGGAACGACCCCCGCACCGGCATCACGATATGCACCCGCGCCGCCTTCACGCCCTTCATCAACTGCACCGTGCGGGCGATTTCGCCTTCCAGCGCCCGGAGCTTGGTGACCTCCTGCATGAACGAGGTCAAACCCAGCGACCCGATCTTGTCGAACAGCTCGTAGCCGGAATTTGCGCTGGTCGGCAGCCCCTTCTCGGCGAGCAGCATCCGCGCTTGCATGGTCTGGCTCGGACGCACCGAGACCGCGTCGCCGGCCGTACTGACGTCGAAGGTGATGTTCTGCTCGCGCAGGGCGGCACCCATGCGCGTCACATCTTCGCGGGAAAGGCCCGTATAGAGCGTTTCGAATTCAGGCCGGCTCAGATAATAGGCGCCGCCCACGACGGTGACGAGAACGGCGAAACCGATCAATCCCAAGGCCATCAGGCGTCGCGGCCCAAGCTCCAGCAGATTGTTGAGCAGTTGCTGTATCTGCGCACGACTGAACAGCATGTGACCTCATACCAATGCGAACGTAGAGGACACTCTGCTGCCAACCTTGTCTGAAGGTTGCGCGAGACCACGAATGTGTCGGTTCGCAGGCGAGGCGTTGCAATTTTACAAGAGACTGAGTGACGCAATCGCGCGCGTCGGCAACAAGCGGACGGCCGGTCGCATCGCGGCGCGATCGGCGACGGCGTGTTGCCTGGAAGGTGGCGTCAGGAGATCGATGTTGGCACGTCGTGTGCCGTCAGATCCGCCGTTCATGACGGAGACCGTGCTCCCTGAGGAGCACGGTCGTTTTCGAAGCCGCGACTTAGCGGAACAGCGACAGGATGCTCTGGCTGTTCTGGTTGGCGATCGAGAGCGCCTGAACGCCGAGCTGCTGCTGGGTCTGGAGCGCCTGCAGCCGGGTCGATTCCGCGTTCATGTCGGCGTCGACGAGCTGGCCGACACCGCGATCCACGGAGTCCATCAGGGTCTTGACGAACTCAGTGTTGGTCGCGAGGCGGTTCTTGACGGCACCGAGATTGGCGGCGGCCGAGGCCACCGAGTTGATGCCGGCGGTGACCTGCGCGATGTAGCCATCGAGCGTGGTCTGGTCAGCTGCCGAGTCGGTCAGCACGGAGATGCTCATCGTGTCGATCGACGGAGAGGTCGAACCGGCCGTGTCCAGAATGCCGCCCTGCGCCGAGGTGTAAAGCGAGTAGTTGGCGGTGGTCACCGTGATGGAGCCGATGGTGGGCGTACCGCCGACGCGCGAGTACGACGACACCAGGTTGAAGGTCGTCGGCGTCGTGGCGGTCGTGCTCAGCCAGTTGATGCCGTTGAAGGTCGCCGAGTTGGCCTTGAGCTTCATATCCTGCTGGATCTGGGTGATGTCAGCCTGGATCTTGGTGCGGTCGATACCAGCGGTCTTGGCTTCGACCAGCAGCGCCTGGAGCTTGGTCAGGCCGGAGTCCTTGTCGCCGATGACCGAGGTCAGAGCAGTATATTCGGTGTCGACGGTCGCAGCCGACAGACCGAGCGAGTCGGAAACCGCGGAAAGCGCGGCGTTGTCGGAGCGCATCGACGTCGCGATCGACCAATAGGCGGCGTTGTCTGAGGCGGTCGAAACACGCATACCGGTTGAGATCCGGTTCTGCGTCGTCGCGAGCTGCGAGCTGACGTTGCGAAGGGTCTGCAGCGCGGTCATTGCAGACGAGTTGGTGAGGAGGCTAGAACCCATTTTGATGTCCCTTTGGAGATTGGATTGAGTTGGGGACATACCGGACTTGCACCGGTACGGCAGGGCGGCGTCATGCCTTTGGGCTGCGCAAAAGCGTCAAGGCCCAACCTGTCGTAACGGCGACGATAGCCCGCGAAGCTTGTGCGGGGCTTGTGGCCCTGTGTCTTGACCGCAACAGGGCAGCCGAAATTACGGCGCGCGACGTCACGGCCAAGCGAAAGGGCCGCGCTTCGCGAGAAGCGCGGCCCTCCCCGGATGGTTCGAGGTTTAGCGGAACAGCGACAGGATGCTCTGGCTGCTGTTATTGGCGATCGAGAGCGCCTGCACGCCAAGCTGCTGCTGGACCTGGAGGGCCGACAGCCGGGTGGACTCCTGGTTCATGTCGGCGTCGACGAGCTGACCGATACCGCGGTCCACCGAGTCCATCAGCGACTTCACGAAGTCCGTGTTGGTCGAGAGGCGGTTCTTGACGGCACCGAGATTGGCGGCGGCCGAGGCAACCGAGTTGATGCCAGCGGTGACCTGCGCGATGTAGCCATCGAGCGTGGTCTGGTCAGCTGCCGAGTCGGTCAGCGCGGAGATGCTCATCGTGTCGATCGACGGAGCGGTCGAACCAGCCGTGTCCAGAATGCCGCCCTGCGCCGAGGTGTAGAGCGAGTAGTTGGCGGTCGTCACGGTGATGGAGCCGATGGTGGGCGTGCCGCCGATACGCGAATACGATGACACGAGGCTGAAGGTCGTCGGCGTCGTGGCGGTCGTGCTCAGCCAGTTGATGCCGTTGAAGGTCGCCGCACTGGCTGTCGCCTTCATCTGCTGCTGGATCTGGGTGACGTCGGCCTGGATCTTGCTGCGGTCGATACCGGCGGTCTTGGCTTCGACCAGCAGGGACTGGAGCTTGGTCAGCCCGGAGTCCTTGTCGCCGATGACCGTGGTCAGAGCGGTATATTCGGTGTCGACGGTCGCGGCCGACAGACCAAGCGAGTCGGAGACCGCCGAGAGCGCGGCGTTGTCGGCGCGCATAGACGTCGCGATCGACCAATAGGCAGCGTTGTCCGAGGCGGTCGAGACGCGCTGGCCGGTGGAGATGCGGGTCTGCGTGGTGGAGAGCTGCGAGCTCACAGACCGCAAGGTCTGGAGTGCGGTCATGGCGGTCGAGTTCGTAAGCAGGCTTGACATTGCGAATGTCCCTTTATGTACGCGTTACATTTTCACGAGGGGACATACCGGGCTTTCACCGGTACGGAGGGGCGGCATCATGCCTTTGGACTGATATGGGTGGGGTCCAACCCGCCGTGCCGCATTACTAACACGCCGAATCTTGCGCGCAGATTAAGATCGGCTTGAATTACGCCGTAAAATCAGATGGTTAACAGTACCTATTGCTAACCATAGGGCGGTACTTCTCGCTAACCATAACGATCCCTCTGGCGCTCGTTGCCGTTACGAGAACGACCGCACCAGCCCGGAGGCGAGCAGGTTCCAGCCGTCGATCAGCACGAAGAACAGCATCTTGAACGGAAGTGCGAGGATCGTCGGCGGCATCATCATCATGCCCATCGACATGGTCAGCGTCGCCACGATCATGTCGATGACGAGGAACGGCAGGATAATGAGGAATCCGATTTCGAACGAGCGCCTGAGCTCGGAAATCATGAAGGCCGGAATGATGACGCGCATGTCGACGCGCTTGTCGTCGAACTTCCTGCGGAAGCTCTCCGCGGCCAGCGATTCGAACGTCTGCAGATCCTTGTCGCGAACATGGGCCAGCATGAATTCGCGGAACGGATCGGTGATCTTCAGATAGGCCTCTTCCTCCGATATCTCATTCTTCATCAGCGGCTGGATGCCGGTTTCCCAGGCGCGGTCGAAGGTCGGCGCCATCACGTAGAAGGTCATGAACAGCGCAAGGCTGATCAGCACCAGATTTGCCGGCGTGGTCTGGAGGCCGAGACCGGCCCGCAGGAACGACAGCGCCACCGCAAATCGCGTGAAGCTCGTCACCATGATGAGCAGTCCCGGCGCCACGGACAGCACCGTGATCACCGCCATCAGCTGGATGATCCGGCCGCTGGTCGAGCCGTTGCCCGGCGGCAGCAGCGAATTGAGGTCCGGAATCTGGGCCAGTGCCACTTCGGGCAGCACGACCAGGAGCAACGCAAGCAGCAGGACTCTCAGTTTCACTGAATCACCAACGTCTCAATGATCAATTCGCGGATCTTGCCCGAGGAGCGGATATTGGCGCGTTCGGTCAGGTCGTCACGCAGGTGCTGAAGCCCGCGCGATCCCTCGAACTGCGCCACCGTCGCCGACCGCAGATAGGTGACGATGTCCTCGCTGACATGGGCCGCCAGGATGCCGGCATCCTCGTCGCTCATGCTCTCGGTCACCATGGAGGCTTCGATGCGGGCCCAGTTGTTGGCCGGCGCGCCAAGATTAGTCACGATCGGGGACAGCTTCCTGAGCCGCGCGCTGCCGGCGTAGCTCGAGGCAAGAGGCGGCGGCGTGGCGGTTTTCTTCGCATCGGCGACGCGCTCGGCGGCCGCAAACAGATGCAGGCCGGCAAGCGCGCCCGCACCGATCGCGATCAGGGTCAACACCAGGATGGCTGCAATCAGGCGCATGACGTCCCCTGCCCCCGCGACGCGGCCCGACGGTCGCGCATCTCAGAACGGTGCCACGGCGTCATAGATCCGATGTCCCCATCCAGGCTGCTGCACGTCAGAGAGATTTCCGCGACCGCCATAGGCCACGCGTGCCTCGGCGATCTTCTCGTAGGAGATCGTGTTGGTTCGCGAGATATCACGTGGACGCACGATGCCGCCGACGTTGAGCACGCGCATTTCCGTGTTGACCTTGAATTCCTGCGAGCCGCTGATCATCATATTGCCGTTCGGCAACACGTCGGTGACGATGGCCGCGATCGACAGCTTGATATCCTCTGTGCGGTCGATCTGGCCGTTGCCCTTGATTTGGGTGTTGGTGTTGAGGTTGGCGCTCGCCGAGCCCTTGTCTTGCCATCCCGCAACGTCCATCAGCCAGTCGAGCCCGAACTTGATCTGCGAATCTCGCGAGCGGCCGGTCTTGTTGTCCAGCTTGGCCTTGTCCTGCATCGAGATGATCACCGTCACGACGTCGCCAACGCGCCGGGCGCGGGGATCGCGGTAGAGGTCGGTGCCATCGTCCCAGGTCGAGCGATAGCTGACGGGCGAGTGCATACGGGGCGTCACGGGAATCGGATCGGCCTGCGTCCTCAGCCCGCTCCCGACCGGCGACAATCGCGGGCCAGTCAGGACCTCGGCCGGATCAGTGACGCATCCGGCAAGCGAGAACAGCGACAGGATGAGGATCAGGTTCTTCATCTATTTGGTCTTTCCGTCATCCACGCGACGCATTCCGCCGAGCAGATCGGCGAGGTGCGCCGCGCGCCCCGTCTCCATCTCGTTGAAGATTGCGCTCGAGCTCCTCGGGCTGAGCTTTGCGAGCACGGCCGCAGCCGTCTCGTCTGCCATTCCGGCGATCTGGGTTGCGGCGGCATCCGGCTTCATGCGCGAGTAGATCTCGACGACGCTCGCTTCGGCCTTCTTCAGGAAGTCGTCGCGCAACGCCATCCACTTCTCATATTCCGCGCGCTTGGCCTCAACCTCGGCGATCCGCTCGCGAAGCTGGTTCTCGGCCTTTTCCAGCTCCTTGAGCTGCCAAGCCAGCCTTGCATCGACGGCGGGGTCGGCGACATTGCTGCAGAACAGGGCGACTTCGTTGTCCGCGGTTGCAGCGGCCGGGGGCGGCACCGGCTTCGGCGGCGCCGTGACGCTGCCGGGCTTGGCCGGTCGCGGCGCGGCTGTGGCTGCCGGCGCGGGCTTCTCGGAGGCCGGCACGGCACCCGTGGTCGCGGGTCCCGAATCTTCGGCTGCCCACGCCGTCGCTCGCATCGATGCATTGTCGCTCGGGATCGACGAGATCGGCTTCTGCGGGCCAGGCGCGCGGGCGCGTGCGAAGGACAGCAGGTTGAGCGGCTTCGACGGCTTGGCCTCATCCAGCGCCAGGACGGGCGAAGCGCTCGCGAGCGCGGAGGCCGCGACCAGGAGGAGGAGTTTGGCTTTATGATCCAGCTTCAACATCGGCCCGCGTACGATTCTCGGTCGAGAGAGCATTGAGCGACCAAGCTTGCACGGCGCTTACGCGTCATTGCACGATGACATCCGCCTGGAGGGCGCCGGCCGTCTTGATCGCCTGGAGGATCGCGATGATGCCGGATGGTTTCAGGCCGATCTGGTTCAGGCCGCGCACCAGGCGCTGGAGATCGACGCCGCTCAGGATCGCCACCTGCGATCCGGCTTCGTTGGCCTCGACCACGGTCTGGGGCACGACCACCGTCTGCCCTTTCGAGAAGGGCGCCGGTTGCGACACCACGGGAAGCTCGGTGACGCGGACCGTCAGATTGCCGTGCGTCACGGCAACGGTCGATATCCGTACGTCGCGTCCGATCACCACGGTGCCGGTACGTTCGTTGATCACGACCCGCGCCGGCGTGTCCGGCTCTACGGTCAGCTCGCCGATTTCGGCGAGGAAGCGGACCGGTCCGATATGGCGCGGCTTCGACAGCACGATGGTGCGGTAGTCGCGCTCGAAGGCGATCTGCGCGCGGTAGCGTCCGCCCGCGTAGCGATTGATGGCGTCGAGGATTCGCGTTGCGGTGACGAAGTCGGGGTTCTTGAGCTCCAGCACAAGATACTCCATTTCGTGGAGGCTACCCTGCACCTCGCGCTCGACCAGCGCGCCGTTCGGAATGCGGCCCGCGGTCGGCGAGCCCTGGCTGACGTTCTGGGCCTGGCCACCGACGCTGTAACCGGCGACCGTGACCGCGCCTTGCGCCACTGCATAGACCGCGCCGTCCGCCGCGCGCAGCGACGTCATCACCAGGGTGCCGCCGAGCAGCGAGGTCGCATCGCCGAGCGACGACACGGTCACGTCCATGCGCTCGCCCGCACCGATCGAGGGCTGCAGGTCCGCGGTCACCATCACGGCCGCGACATTGCGCGTGCGCAGCGTCGTCGGACGCGGCGGATTGTTGGTGCTCGTGGTCTCGTTCCGGACATTGATGCCCATGTTCTCGAGCATCGATTGCAGGGACTGCTCCGTGAACGGCGCATTGCGGAGCGTGTCGCCGGTGCCGTTCAGGCCGATGACGAGGCCGTAGCCGACGATCTGGTTTTCGCGCAATCCCTTGATGTCCGCGATGTCCTTGATGCGGACGGCGGCCTGGGCGCTGGCGGCGGAAACGAGCAGGACGAGCGCAAGCAGGACTCTGGTCATGACCCGTCCACGACCTTGACGGTGCCGTCCGGCTGGACGACGGCCCTGATGATCACACCGGTGTCGGTGTTTCGTATCGGGATCAGCGCGCCGGGCGCACCCGACTGCATCGCTGCGCCGTAGGTCACGATCGACAGGCCGCTGTCTTCGACCACGACCTTGACCATCGCGCCGCGGGCGACCGTCCAGGGATCCTCCACCGAGTTGGTCGGGATCGGCTGGCCGGGGAGCAGCGCGCGACGCGCCATACGGCCGACCAGGACCTGGCGTCCTTCGATGAACATGGCCACGCCGAGCACGTTCGGCGCGAAGGCGCGCTCGGTGATCATGTCGTCCCGGATCAGCTCGCCGGCGCGGATCGAGACGGCCGGCACGGGAAGCCGCTTCTCCTCGGCCGCGGCGGGACGCGCCGAGACGAGAACCAGCAGCACGGCGGCCAACCCGCGCATGATCGAGCCCATCCTGTTCAACATGGATACACCGGAACTAGCGCATGCCCTTCGAGACCGTCTGGGCCATTTCATCCGAGGCCTGGATGACCTTGGCATTCATTTCGTAGGCACGCTGGGCAGAGATCAACTCGGTGATTTCCTTGACCGGGTCGACGTTCGAGGCTTCGAGATATTGCTGGTTGATCTTGCCGTAGCCGGAATCGCCGGGCAGCCCGACGACCGGCGTGCCGGACGCCGTGGTTTCGCGATAGAGATTGCTGCCCAGCGGTTCGAGGCCGGCCTCGTTGGCGAAATTGGCGAGGTTGAGCTGGCCGATTTGCCTCGGGTTCACTTCCGTATCCAGCTTGGCAAACACCTGTCCGGTCTGGTTGACCGTGACCTGGACCGTTCCCTGCGGCACCGTGATAGCGGGATCCAGCAGATAGCCGTCGGTCGTGACGAGCTGGCTGTTGGCATTGGTGTTAAACGAGCCGGCACGGGTATACTGCACCTCGTTGTTCGGGCCGAGCACCTGAAACCAGCCGCGGCCGTTGATCGCCATGTCGTAGGGATTGCCTGTCTGCGTGAGCGCGCCCTGGATGTGCAGCTTGCGGATCGCCGCCGACTTGACGCCGAGGCCGAGATTGGCGCCTTCCGGAATCGGCGAGGAGCCGCTGGTGTTGGCAACGCCCTGCATGCGGTCCATCTGGTAGAACAGATCGGTGAACTCGGCACGCGCCCGCTTGTACGACGTCGAGTTGATGTTGGCGATGTTGTTCGCGATGACTTCGATGTTGGTCTGTTGGGCGTTCATGCCCGTGGCCGCGATAGCAAGCGATTTCACAGCGTCACTCCTTGATCAGATCGACATCCGAACGACTTCTTGATAGGCCTGCACGACCTTGTCGCGAACTGCGACCGCCGTCTGCAAGGCCTGCTCGGCCGACATCAGCGCCTCCACGACGCGCCGCGTCGATTCCTTGCCCTGCATCGCCGAGATCGAGGCAGCCTCGCCCGCCTTCAGCGTCCCGATCGCGTCCGTCGTCACCTGCTTCATGACCGATTCGAATCCGACGTCGCCGCCGGACTGGATCGCGGGCGTGGCCGCCGGCGAGATGGCCTGCGCCTCGGTCGCGCGGCTCGCCGCCTGCGCAGTTGAGATCGCCGTGGATGAAATTGCTTCAAGCATTGTCAGCTCCTCAGCAGGTCGATGGTCATGCCCAGCATCGACCTCACCTGTTTCACGACCTGGAGATTGGCTTCATAGGAGCGGTTGACTTCCCGCATGTCCGCCATCTCGATCATCATGTTGACGTTCGGCAGCTTGACGTAGCCGGCCTTGTCGGCAGCGGGATGCCCCGGCTCGTACTCCACGCGGTACGGCGTGGTGTCGACGCCGATTTCCTTGACCTTCGCCAGCTGCGCGCCCGAGGCGCGGTCCATCGCGGCATCGAAGGTGATCGTCTTGCGTTGATAGGGATCGGCGCCCGCGGCGCGCCCTGTCGACGTCGCGTTGGCGAGGTTCTCCGAGACGATGCGCATGCGCGTCGACTGCGCTTCGAGCCCGGAGCTCGCGACCGTCAACGAGGATTGCAGTGAGTCCAGCATGTCAGTTCACCTCAGGTCTTCGCACTCGACAGCAGCATGCGGTGAAACGACCGCACGATAGCCGAGTTCATCGAGTAGTCGCGACTGACGTCGCTGCCCTTGATCATTTCCTGCTCGAGACTGACGGAATTGCCGGAGTGAACCACGTCCCAGCTGTCCTTCTTCGCGGTCGCCCGGGTGTCGCTCTCGGCAGCGGAGAGCTGCATGTGGGATGGCGCCGTCGTCGCGAGCCTCACCGGCATGCCATCGAGCACCTTGTTGAAGGGCTCGACGTCGCGCGCCTTGAAGCCCGGCGTGTTGGCGTTGGCGACGTTGGTGGCGATCGTCGATTGGCGGAGCTCGAGATATCGCGCCTGCGACGATGCGAGTTCGAAGAGATAGAGCGGTCCCACGGCAGCACCATTCTGGTTCAGACGGTGTAACCTTAGGGTCGCAAGCTTTCGTCAGGCTGATGGAAGGGACGCCGTCCTCGGAATTCTACTGGACCTTCTCGGATCGCGGCGTCTGCTTGGACTGCAGGAAGTAGATGATCTCGGCGACCGGCCGGAAGAACTCCGCCGGAATCACCTGGTCGACCTGAACCGCCTCGTAGAGCGCGCGCGCCAGCGCCTTGTTCTCGATCACCGGAATTCGGTTCTGCTCGGCGACTTCGCGGATCTTCAGCGCAATCACGTCCATGCCCTTCGCCACGACGATCGGGGCCGGATTTTCTTCGCGATTGTAGCGCAGCGCGATCGCGAAGTGCGTCGGGTTCGCGATCACCAACGTCGCGCGCGATGCGGAGGCGATCATGCGCTGGCGCGAGCGGTCGCGCGCCAGCGAGCGCAGGCGCGCCTTGATCAGCGGATCGCCTTCGGCCTGCTTGTGCTCGTCCTTGATCTCCTGCCGCGTCATGCGCAGCTCGCGCCGCCAGTGGAAGCGCGCCCAGGCGAGATCGACCGCGACCAGGACGATGGTCGCGATGCAGATCGCCGAGACGATTCGCATGGCGATATTGAGAATCATCTCCGGCAGCGCGACCGGATCAGTGTACATCGCCTCGAACGCCTTCGCTTCCGACGAGCGCAGAACGAACACGACGACGATAGTCACCGCGGCGAGCTTGAACAGCGACTTGGCGAACTCGACAAGGCCCTGCGATCCAAACAGCCGGCTCCAGCCGCTGAGCGGCGAGATTCGCGATAGATCCGGCGTGATGCGCTGGAGCACCAGGCTGGGAGCATTTTGCAACAGCGAGGCTGCCAGCCCGAACGCCGACAGAGTGACAACTAGCGGCACCAGGAATCGCAATGCCTGAAGGCCTACCACTGTGAGAAGGTTGAGGGCGTCGGCCCCGGTGCTGAGAGGGAAGCCGTCGGGATCGTCGAGAAAGCCCGACAGCATCGGCGTCAATTGCTGCACGCCCTGACCGATCAGAAACATCTGGATCACCATCAGAGCCGCCATCGACGCGAAGATGGAAGCCTCCCGAGAGACCGGGATTTTGCCCTGTTCGAGCGCATCGCGGACTTTCTTCTCGGTCGGCTCTTCTGTCTTGCTCTCCTGATCGGTTGTTTCTGCCATGCCGGTTCAGCGGTCAGCGGAAGACCAGCTCATCCTCCTGCTCGGGGTTGAGCTCGATTTCGCCCTTTTCCGCGAGGTCGAGCGCGAGGTCGGTGATCACGCGCCGCGCCTCCAGCACATCGCGCTGGTTCGACGGTTCGCCAATGGCGAGTTCGTGCTCGACGACCCGGCGGACGCGCGAGGCGACCGAGGACAGGATCATCTCGCGGAAGTGCTTGTCCGTGCCCTTCAGCGCGATGACGATGCGATCGGTCGGCACCTGGTCGAAGATCATGGTGCGCGCCTTCGGCGTCAGGTTGGTCACGTCGTCGAAGGTGAACAGCAGCTCCTTCAGCACTTCGGCCGACTTCGGCCGCTTCTCCGACAGGCTCTTCAGCATGTCCTCGATGTGTCCGCGCTCCATCTTGTTGATGATGTCGGCGACGCGGGCATAAGTGTCCGCGCCGAGGTTGCGGGCGAAATTCAGCGTCAAATCCTCATGCAGCGTCTTCTCGAGGACCCTCAGGGCGTCGTCGGCGATCGGCTTGAGGCTGAGCACGCGCCGCATCAGCTCGTTGCGCAGGCTCGACGGCAGCTGGCTCATGACCTTGGCGGCGCAGGACGGCTTGACCTTGGACAGGATGAGCGCCGCGGTCTGCGGATGCTCCTTGGACAGGTAGCTTGCCAGTGAGTTTTCCGACACCGACGAGACGCGGTCCCACACGGACCGGCTCGAATTGCCGAGCAGGTCCGACATGATGGCCGAGACCTGGTCGGCCGGAAGCACGTCGCCGAGCACGGCTTCCAGGCCGCCGAGGGTGCCGAGAATGTTGGCGCCCATCGAGAATTGCTGGGCGAACTCCTCGACGATCGCTTCGAGTTCCTGCGCCGTGATCGGCCGCAGCTCGGCCGCGGCCTTTGTAACGGTGCGGATATCCTGCGGCTCGAACTGCGCGAGCACGCTCGCGGCCGCCTGCCGGCCCATGGCGAGCAGGAGTGCCGCGACCTTCTCCGTCCCGCCCAGCGTGGCAACGCCTCGCTGCTTGATGGGAGCCATGCCGACCTGTGCCGCCATGGTCAGGTATCACCCTGTCCCAACGGCCCGACAATTTCGGTGAGCGAGACGCCGAAGCGGGAATTGTCTTCTTCGACCACGACCACCTCGCCGCGGGCGACGACGCGGCCGTTGACGACGACGTCGACGGGTTCGCCGACCCGGTGGTCGAGCGGAACCACCGCGCCGCGGCCGAGCTTCATCAGGTTTGCCACCGGAATGGTGGCCGATCCCAGCACCACCTGCATGGTCACGGGAATGCGCAGGATAGCGTCGACATTGGCGAACTTGCCGGTCTCCTCCGCAGTGCGCGCGGCGATCTCCGCCAGCCGCTCCAGCGGAGATGTCTCGGTATGCCCCTCGTCGGACGCCGATGCTGACTCATAATCGAAGGATTGCGCCATCTGGTATCGCCTCTTGGTATTTCCACTCCCGGAGCGCCGCAACGTTCCGACCGTATTTATTCCGCCGGTTTCGGCTTCAATGCTTGTTCACGTCGGCGCCGCCCGCGGTCGCCGCGGATCCGAGCCCGCTCCTCGCATCGAGCGCCGCGATAGCCTCGTGGGCCTGATCGATCTTCGTGCTCAGCACGTTGGCAAGCCGTCCGAGGTTTGCGGTGGAATCATGCGCCGCGGTGATGACCGTGTCGAAGGCGCCTGCCGTCTCCTGGACGATGGTCGAGAACTCGCCCTGGTAGCTGCGCAGCCGCGCCAGCTCACGATGCATCCGGGTCACCCGCATGCTGGTGAAGGCGAGCGCGATCAGCAGCACGGCATCAACGAGATAGGATATCATCGACGAACTCCCGTTTCTGATCGACGGGATCTGCCACCTGCATGGCGTAATAGCCATCAAGCTGGCCGATCTGACACCAGAACAGCACCTGGTTGTTGCTCTCGAGCCGGGCCAGCGTGCGCGGCGTGGCTTCGAGCTCGAGCACCTGTCCGACCTGGAACTTCACGACGTCGCCGAGCGAAATCATCTTCTCGTCCAGCACGGCGCTCAGCGTCACCTCGGTGCGGTGAACCTCGGTCTCCATCTGCTCGCGCCAGCGCGGATCGGCCGCGCGGCCGTCGCTGACGACGACGGTCGCGAGCTTCTGCCTGAGCGGGTTGAGCGCGGAGTGCGGAATGATGAGGAACATCTGACCGCCGCGGTAGAGCGCCTGCAGCATGATGTTCGCGCAGATCGACATGTTGCCGCTGCGCCCGATCGCCAGCGACGCCATGGCGGTCTCGACCCGCTCGACGCGGAAGGTGACGTTGGAGGTGCCGGCGAAAGCGGATTGCAGCGCCTTGGCGAACCGCTCGAACAGCGCCTGGACCAGGCGGATCTCGATGTTCGAGAAGCTGCGCTCGACGTCGAGCGGCGGTTCGGCGCCGTCGGAGCCGAACATCGCCTCGACCATCGTGAACACGAAGTCGCGGTCGAGCATGATGATGATGCGGGAGTCCCACTGCTCGGCATAGAGCACGGCCGCGACCGCGTTCGCCTCGTAGTCCTTGACGATGTCGCCGACACGGTCGTTGGTGATGCCGTTGACCGAAAAATAGCATGGCGTTCCAGCCATCGGCTGCAGGCTGTCCGTGCACGATGCCGCCATGCGATCGAAGATCACATTGAGCATCGGCATGCGCTCGATCGAGATGCCGGCGGCGTCCAGCAGATAGTTCGGCAGCGGCTTGCGCTGATCGACGTCGAGGGCTTCCATCATGATGCGCGCGCAGCCTTCGGTTCAGCTTCGGTCACGACCGCCTTGGGGCCCGCGATCGTCTCGTTCTCGACGACGTCGATCGAGGGCCGCTCGGGGCTCGCGATCATCTTGCGGCCGTGCTCGACGGCGATCTGCGGCATGGCGCCGTTCATGAACGCCAGCAGCGTCTGCTTGACGATGATGTAGGGCCGGCAACGCTTCTCCCGCGTCATCTTCACCTTCATCGCGAAGGGCGAAATGATGCCGTAGGACAGGAAAATGCCGGCGAAAGTGCCGACGAGGGCGGCGCCGATGAAGCCGCCCAGCAGCTTCGGCGACTGGTCGAGTGCGCCCATGGCCTTGATGACGCCGAGCACCGCGGCGACGATGCCGAGCGCAGGCAGAGCTTCCGAGACCACCACCAGCGCGTGATAGGGCGCCAGCTTGCTCTTCACGATGGTGTGGATCTCCTCGTCCATCAGCGCTTCGATCTCGTGCGTTCGCGCATTACCCATGATGATGAGACGGACGTAATCGCAGATAAACTGGAGCAGCGACGGATCTCCGAGCACGCTCGGGAACGCCTTGAAGATCTCGGAGGACGCGGGATCGTCGATATGCGCCTCGACCTCGTTGCGGCCCTTGCCCCGCAGCTCCCGCATCAGCGCGTGCAGCGCGCCGAGCAGATCGAGATAGTAGCGCTGGCCGGGCACCGCCCCCGTCACTGCCTGCACGCAGGCAAGCCCGGTATCCGCGACCGTCTTCCAGGGATTGGCCATGATGAAGGTGCCAGCCGCGGTGCCCATGATGATCACGAACTCCCACGGCTGCATGAGCACGCCCAGATGCCCGCCCATGGCGGCGAATCCGCCCAGCAGTGCCGCTACCGTGATGACGATCCCCACGAAACTGCCCAACGCGCCGCTCCATCACCGATCCCATCGGGAATATCTAGTCGGCGAGCCTTGCGCGAGGCTGGCTTCCCCCTCGCCAGCCTCGCGCAAGCGATTCACGGCAGCTTGGGACGACGTCGCGAGAGCGGCCAGAGGGGCGCGGGTCATGCTATCCACCATCGCGGACTACACCAGACTGACCAAGGACATGGGCAAGTCGCTGACACAGGTCGCGACGCAGCCGGATGTCAGCCGCGATACCGATTACTTCCTCAGCCACATCGGCAACGTGAAGACCATCGACGACTTCCTGAAGGACTATCGCCTCTATTCCTACGCGATGAAGGCATATGGCCTCAGCGACATGACCTACGCCAAGGCGTTCATGCGCAAGGTGCTGACCGAGGGTATCGCCGACAACAAGACCTTCGCCAACAAGCTGACCGACACCCGCTATCGGCAATTCGCCGCCGCGTTCAATTTCGCCGCCCTCGGCGACAAGGCGACACAAACCGCCGCGGCCACGGCCGGCACGGCGACCCAATACGTCACGCAGACGATGGAGGAGAAGGCCGGCGACCAGAACGAGGGCCTGCGGCTGGCGCTCTATTTCACGCGCAAGGCCTCCACGATCACCAATTCCTACCAGATCCTCGCGGACAAGGCGATGACGCAGGTGGTCCAGACGGCGCTCGGGCTGCCGTCGACGATCAGTTCGGCTGATATCGATGCCCAGGCCAAGATGATCACGAGCAAGATCAAGCTCACCGATTTCCAGGACCCGGCCAAGGTCACCAAATTCGTGCAGCGCTTCGCGGCGATGTGGGATGCGACCCAGGCCCAGAGCGACACCTCGACCAACCCGGCGCTGGTCCTGATCGGCGGCGCCGCACCGTCGATCAGCATGGATAGCAACGTGCTCACGACACTTCAGAACATCAAGTTCAACAGGTAAGTCATGCAATCGGCCCTCTATGTAGGATTGTCGGCGCAGGTCGCCCTCGAAAAGCGCCTCCAGACGATCGCCAACAACGTCGCCAACGTCAACACGGCGGCGTTCCGCACCGACGTGGTGAAGTTCGAGACGGTGCTGTCCAAGGCGGGCGCGAACCCGGTCGCCTTCTCCTCGCCCGGCGACAACATCATCTCGCGCGAGATGGGCAGCATCAGCGAGAGCGGCAACCCGCTCGACGTCGCCGTGGTCGGACAGGGCTGGATCGCCTTCGCCGGTCCGAACGGCACGGTCTATACGCGCGACGGTCGCCTCCAGATCGCCGCCAACGGCGACCTTCAGACCGTGTCCGGCTTCCCGGTCATCGATTCCGGCGGCGCCCAGATCACCCTCGATCCGAACGGCGGACCGGTCTCCATCGCGCGCAGCGGCGCGATCACCCAGGACAACAACGAAATCGGCACCATCGGCCTGTTCAACATTCCCGCCGACGCCAATCTCGACCGCTACGGCAATTCGGGCGTCACGCCCAACCGGCCTGCGACCGCCATCGCCGACTTCTCCCGCGACGGCTTCAAGCAGGGCTATGTCGAGGGCTCCGGCGCCAATCCGATGATGGAATTGACGAAGTTGATCGCGGCCTCGCGCGCCTTCGACGGCACCAATTCGATGATCGAGGGCACCGAGAGCTCGCTCCAGAACGCAATCCGGACGCTGGGCGAACCCGGCAAATAGACTGCGCTCCGCGCGCAATGAGGTTGGACGGTTTCCTTGAACGCTCTTCGGCAACTTGAGTGGGCGCTGCTGGAGCTTCAGCAGAGCACTCCCCTGGCAAGCGTCAGCGGCGCGATCTCCGAGATCGCGTCGACGCATTTCCGCGTCTCCGGCCTGTCGCGCTTCGTCAGGCTCGGCGAACTGATTGGCGTCAACTCCGGCGGCAAGCCCCAGATCGGCGAGGTGGTGCGGATCGACAGCGAGGGTATCATCGCCAAGCCGTTCGACCGGCAGTTCGCCGGCGGCCTCGGCTCGGTCGCCTACCGGATGCCGCCACTGTCCTTCGCGCCCGATCCGAGCTGGAAGGGCCGCGTCATCAACGCGCTCGGGGCGCCGCTGGACGGACAGGGCCCTCTCACCCCCGGGTCGCGTCCGGTCTCGGCCGAGGCGGAGGCGCCTTCGGCCATGAAGCGCGCGCGGGTCCACAAGCCGCTGCGCACCGGCGTACGCGTCATCGACCTGTTCGCCCCGATCTGCGCCGGCCAGCGCGTCGGCATCTTTGCCGGTTCCGGCGTCGGTAAATCGACGCTACTTGCGATGCTCGCCCGCAGTCAGGGCTTCGACACCGTCGTGCTGGCGCTGGTCGGCGAGCGCGGCCGCGAGGTGCGCGAGTTCATCGAGGACGTGCTGGGCGCCGATCGTCACCGCGCCGTCACGATCGTGTCGACGGGAGACGAGAGCCCGATGATGCGACGACTGGCGCCGAAGACGGCCATGGCGGTCGCCGAATATTTCCGCGACCGCGGCGAATCGGTCCTGCTCATGGTCGATTCGATCACCCGCTTCGCCCACGCAGCCCGTGAAGTTGCGCTCGCCGCCGGCGAGCCCGCGGTCGCACGCGGCTACGCACCCACCGTCTTCACCGATCTGCCGCGCCTTCTGGAGCGCGCCGGCCCCGGCGAGGAGGGGTCCGGGACGATCACCGGGATTTTCTCCGTGCTGGTGGACGGCGACGATCACAACGAGCCGATCGCCGATACCATCCGCAGCACACTCGATGGACACATCGTGCTCTCCAGGCACATCGCCGACCAGGCGCGCTACCCGGCGGTGGACGTTCTGGGTTCGGTCTCCCGCCTCGCCCATAACGTCTGGGATCCCGAAGAGCGCGAATTGGTGAGCAAGCTGCGCGCCATGATCGCCAAATACGAGGACACGCGCGACCTTCGCCTGATGGGCGGATACCAAACGGGACGTGATTCGGGGCTCGATCAGGCGGTCGACATGGTTCCGAGAATCTACGGCGCGATGCGGCAGGACGCCTCGGCCGCGCCAAGCGCCGATCCGTTTCGCGAACTGCGGGATATGCTCAAGGGCGACTAGCAAGTCTCAACTTGGGTCGGCCGCGAGGCGCCCGCGATCGCACCTTGCTCGTTGTTTTCGACAGGCGATTGCGCATGCCGCCACGCTTACAGCGCATGCGCCTGCGCGACCGTCTCCGGTTTCGGCCGTGATCTTCTCCACCGTTCGGGTGAGGCAGCCGCGCCGAATGCGACTCCATCCTCCGGCCCGGACAACCGCCGCGTGTACTTCCTGTGAGTTCCCTCGGACAATTCTTGGCAGAACGCACAAGTTGTGGATGACATGCCGAGGCACATCGTCGTCGTGCACAAGCTTCGATCAACTTGCATCAACGACTGCCAACAATGGGCCGTGCAATAAAACTGTCGCATAGTCGCGTGCATGTTGCTGGTGGGACAGCGTATTGCGTTCACCATCATGTGTCCCGAAGCGCGAGATTGTCTTGAACGTTACATTCGCCTGCGACGACATCCAGTCTCCGAGAGGGTCTCTACTTGATTTTGTTGAGAAGCTCATTCATCGTTTCGTCGAAGATAAGAAACGTCTGCGTGTGACTTGAACCTTAGGGGCTTCGGTTGAACTACTCCGATCCATCGTCTGCTGGCGACGGCTACTCGGGCTCCCGTGCGACGACGCCGCGAATGGCATACCATCAGCAACACCGCTTCCCGCGCCATAGCTTGCAATGCCCATCGGTCCGGGTCGGGCCCCGGGCAGTCCGTGCCTTCATGCGAGAGAAGAGCACGGTGCATGTATCGGACATTGCCGGTGCTGCAGCTTCTCGCGAACGGCTGGTGCGCAACGACCGAAGGCGGCTCCGGGGCGCCGCAAACGTTTTTCCCGGGGCAAGGTAGGAATTCATGCCATTGGCAAGAGAAGCCGTGGAGCTGCTGGTTCAGGCGGCGAGGGCTTGGTATTTCGAAGGCAATCAGCATGGGTTGCGCGATCGAGAATGGATGGCGCTGCGCTTCCTCGGCCGCGCCAACAGGTTTTCGCGCACGCCGTCCGCGCTGGCCGGCTTCATCGGCGCCACCAGGGCCACTGCATCGCAGATCGTGAAGACGCTGGAGGGCAAATCCTTCCTGGTGCGAAAGCCGTCGCACGAAGACAAGCGTTCTGTCGTGCTGCACGTCACTGCGCAGGGCGAGAAGTGCCTGAGCCAGCACGATCCGATCAATCACGTGCTGAACGCGGTCACCGCGCTCGGACCCGACGAGTGCGTCAGGCTGCGCGATTCGCTGCGCGAGATCCTCAATCACCTCGACGCGGCGCATCAGCGGCTCGATGCCAGCATCTGCCGAGACTGCATGTTTCTCGCCGAACGCGGGCCGGGTACCGGCAAGGGACGCGCAACGGCCGAATTCATGTGCCGGCTGTATCGCGCGCCGGTTTCGCTGGAGGAGACCGAACTGCTCTGCACCAGTTTCGAGCGCACCCGCGACCGTCCCAAGATCGAGGAGCACCTCGACCGCGCGCGCGTCGCGAACCGAGGGTAAGGCACGCGTTATTTCCGCGCGCGGATTCTGCGCTACTTGCGGAAGATTGCGCAGCGTTGGCGAGAACGAAATGTGGCGCACACTCCGTCAAACCGTCATGTATGGACGGCCCCCTCTCGGCAAGGGCTTTTTGATGCTTCGGCAAACGGATCGGGGAGCGGTCATGTATACGGCCTCGAGAAGCGGCC
>NZ_JBEPRY010000010.1:0-251730 GCF_040548605.1 Bradyrhizobium sp. JR4.1 | reverse complement strand
AAATGGAAACCGCCGACACGCCGTACCAAAAAAACCGCCGAAACTCCAAAGCCAAGCTCGCCCCCAAGTCAGAAACGAGTTTTGCAACACAATCCGACGTAAAGCGGAAGTCACCCACCTTGAGCGTGATCTGCGGCTTGTGACACCTAGCGGACATCAGCAAACGGGGCTGGTGTCGAACCGGCGAACTTCAGCGGCGAAGGCCGCGATGCTGGCAGCCCAGATGAGCGCAAATCCGAGCAGTACCCATTTGAAGTCCGAGTTGATCATAACGTTGACGGCCGCCATCCAGCCTATCGAGACCACACCTGCAACAATAGCACCAGCCAGCGCCAAAGTACTTCGTTGGCGAAAAGCCGTCATGGCTAGAGTGAGCGTAAGCACACCCGTCGCCATCACGTAGCCGCCCAATACGTTGAATACGTGTGCAAGCCACCTTGCCAACCTTGGACCAATCGATTCCAGCTCGACAGGCGTAAGGTTCATGTAGCGGATGTCCTCCGGCAGCAGCGCAGGCCGAAGGAAAAGGAAATACCCGCCGACACTGATCAGGATGATTCCGGAAAGCCCCAGAAGGATTGACGAAGCAGACCAGCCGAATTCTTTGCTGCGCATAGGGCGCCCCCAAATTCAGCCGTGGTGATGGCCCCCAGCTCCTCGATGCCTACCGTGCATGAAAAAATGCATAAGCGGACAAGCCAAAAGGGGCAGCCAAAGCAGAGCACCGAGTACATGAGCCTGATGCTGGGTGAACAGGAGCGCTCCGGAGATTGCCGCGATGACGGCAAGCCCCATAACGATGAGGGAATTGCGCGACAAGCCCCAGCGTGCGCCGGACTGATCGTGAACATGGTCCGGCAAGGTCATCGCGGCATCCTCAAGACGGCACCATTGCCTGATTGCCCTGTTGCCAACAGGACCAAAACCAAACTCGCAGGTTTCGCATGAAAGCCCTTGATGCAAATCAAACGTCGGGTCCCGCAACGGTCGGCAACCGCAGTTGATGTGGGTCAAATCGCGATTTCAAGAAGGTGGTTTGATGGCGGTCTTTCCCGGTTTCAAGATGATTACCGTCGGCAGCTTCATGTACGGCCTTGCAGCCAGCATGATCTACGGGTGGGCAGTTGGGATCATCTACGTCTTCTTCTTCAATCTTTGGCCGCAACTCCTTCCTGCTGTTATTAGACCGCGAGCGGTGCATCGCACCTGAAGCGGGCACCAGAAACTACTGCCGTCTCCCGCGAACATTCCGCCCGCCTGCTATGGCAACGATAGCCATCCGCGGATCATGGCAATCTGCCCCGGCATGAAAAAACCCGCGCCGGATTGCTCCGCGCGGGTGAACTTTCGATGCTCCCATTCTGCCAGTGTTTTGCCCGACGAGTCAAAGCTGAACTGCGCGACGGGCAGGGATGTATCGGTCCAAACGCCTATTTGGCACAACCAAAATGGCTAACGATTTCAATGCTAACGCTACTGTGCATGGGGTTGTTTTTCGACTTTTGTTTTCGCGTCGCCGAAGCTGCGCGCCTCAGCGCCGTCCCCGCGGTGCTTCCGCCTTGGCGGGCGGCTCGGTCTGCGGTCCGCAGCTCGCGGCCGCGAGCGAGCCTTGCGCCTGCGGCATCAGGCCAGGCTCGGGGGCGAGCGCCTTCATCACGATCAGGCCGGTGGTGCTGGGGGAATCGATGATCAGGCGGTCGGCCGCGGTGATCTCTTCGTCCTCGGGCAGCTCGTTGTGCTGCGGCTCTGTCATCAGGTCGAGCTCGATCACCTTCTTGCCGGCCGAACGGTCGTTGATGGCGTAATAGGCGATCTCGTTGCGGGTGTAGAACGACACCGAGGTGTAGGCCTGGCTGACGGGCACCGTCAGCTTGATCGGTCCGTTCGACAGATCGTAGCGGCAGATCGCGAGCGCAAAGGCCGGGTCCATGAACGGCATCGGCGAGGTCTGCGGATCGGCGAGCGGAAGCTGCGTGACGGCATTGAGCTTGGTCATCGGCGTCAGACGCGAATAGGCGTCCTGGGTCGCGATCCGCGGCAACGCCAGCACGCTGACGAGATGGACCACGAGGCCCAGCACCACGCCGGCAACGATGGTGAACAACAGCCGGATCATGAGCAGCCCGCCGTCGTGATCGTGGGCATCGGCGCATCGCGCTGGGTGCGTGTGGCAACGCCGACCGGAGTGTCGTAGAGCCGCAGCATCAGCGCGTAGCGTTCGATGCCGCCGGTCGGCAGCCAGTTGCCGGCGCGGGAGCGCGAGGCGATGCGGATCTCGAACGAGCCGTCGGACTGCCGCACGATCTCCTGGCTGGTGAAGCCGTAGCGCTGCAGCGAATTGGGCACGAGATGACCCTTGCGGTCGTAGAGCGTCAGCGTCCAGAACCGCGCCGGCGGCGTCACGCCGGAGACCACGACGTCGCAGCGGCCGTCGAGCACCTTCTTCTTGTCGTCGGCGGTCGCGGTGAAGGCGACGCCGTCGCCGGTGCCGATCGGCAGCTCGCCGTTGCGCACGATGGTGGCGCGCGAATATGGATCGACGTCGGCGGTGCCGGTGCGCGGGCGCGCGGTCCACGGGCCGATGGTCAGCGCGCCGATCTCGGTGCCGCGCGTCGTCGTCATCCAGGTCGCGCCGACGCCCACCACGGTTGCGAGCAGAAGGGCCGTCAATGTGATCAGGATCAGCCGCACTGGTTTCGATCAGTTCTTGCGCGGAGCGGATGCGTTCGCATTCTCTTCCGCATAGTTCTGCGGGAAGGCGAGCGCGCTCGTGGACGATGCCGGTTTGGCTTGCTTGGGGTCGGTGGCGGCCGATTTGGTCGCGGTCCGGGCCGCGTCATCCAGCAGCTTCTCGACCCGCACCAAAACGTCAGCGCCGCGCTTGGTCAATACCGGCGGCGGACCGGGCTTGGTCTCCAGCACCTTCGGCGCCGCATTGGCCTGCGCGTTGGCGATCCGCTCGGGCGGCAGCTTCTGGCCCATGCCTATGCCGGCGATTTCCCGGACCTCGACGCCCTGATGCGCCGCGAGCATGATGTCGTGCCAGGTCTGCGCCGGCAGCGAGCCGCCGGTCATGCGGTTGGTCGGCGAATAGTCGTCATTGCCGTACCAGACCGCGCAGGTGAAATTGCCGGTGTAGCCGACGAACCAGGCGTCGCGATACGCATTGGTCGTGCCGGTCTTGCCCGCGGTCGGAATGCCGTCGAGCGCTGCGCGGCGCGCGGTGCCTTCGCTGACGACGTGGCTCATCATGCCGGCCATGTCGGCGGCCACGGAGGCGGGAATGGCCTGGCGCGGCTTCGGCCCGTCGCGGTCCCAGCGCCAGACCGGATCTCCGGCGCCGGTGCGCACTTCCAGCACGGAATGCGGCGTCACCGCCTTGCCGCGGTTGGGGAAGGTCGCATACGCCACCGCGTGCTCGAGCACGGTGACTTCGTCCGAGCCGATCGGCAGCGACGGCGTGTCGGGCAGCGGCGCCTTGAGGCCGAAGCGGCGCGCGACCTCGACGATCTTGGCGCGGCCGATCTTGGCCGGGTTCGGCGCCTTCGGCTGCTCCTTCTGGCCGATCGCGATCGACAGCTTGACGGGTACAACGTTGATCGAGCGCGTGATCGCCTGCGTCAGCGTCACTGCGCCGGAATAGGAATGGCCATAGTTCTGCGGGCACCAATTACCGATGCAGACCGGGCCGTCGACCACGATCGAATTCGGCGTGAAGCCGTTGAGGAGCGCGGTTGTGTAGACGTAAGGCTTGAACGACGAGCCCGGCTGGCGATAGGCGTCGGTGGCGCGGTTGAACTGGCTGGCACCGTAGTCGCGGCCGCCGACCATGGCGCGGATGCCGCCGTCGAGATCGGAGACGACGGTCGCGGCCTGCGTCGCGTGATAGTCGCGGCCGAACTGGCGCAGCTGGTTCTCGACCGCGTCTTCCGCCGCCTTCTGCACATTGGTGTCGATCGCGAGCCGGACCACGAAGACGCGCTCGGTGTAGGATTTCGGGAAGGTGTCGACCAGCTTGCGCATCTCGTCGAAGGCGTAGTCGAGATAATAATTCGGCGACGCCTCGTAGCGGCGGTCGACCGCGAAGGCGGGATTACGGCGGGCGCCGAACACCTGGCCCTCGGTCATGAAGCCGGCGTCGACGAGGTTGTCGAGCACGACGTTGGCGCGGGCGCGGGCAGCGGGCAGGTTGATGTGGGGCGCGTATTTGGTCGGCGCCTTGAACAGGCCGGCGAGCATCGCGGCCTCGGCGAGCGTCACGTCGCGTGCCGACTTGTTGAAGTAGAAATGCGCGGCGCCGTCGACGCCGAAGGTGCCGCCGCCCATATAGGCGCGGTCGAGATACAGCTTGAGGATCTCGTTCTTGGTCAGGCGCCATTCCAGCCAGACCGCGAGGAAGGCTTCGTTGACCTTGCGCTCGATAGTGCGCTCGTTGCTCAGGAACAGGTTCTTGGCGAGCTGCTGGGTGATCGACGAGCCGCCCTGGCGGACGCCGCCGGCCTGGGCGTTGGTGACGAGCGCGCGTGCGGTGCCGGCGATGTCGATGCCGAAATGCTCGTAGAAGCGGCGGTCCTCGGTCGCGAGCGTCGCCTTGATCAGCACGTCCGGAAAATCTTCCAGCGGGATCGAGTCGTTGTGCTTGATGCCGCGGCTGCCGATCGGGTTGCCGTAGCGGTCGAGGAAGGTCACCGCGAGGTCGGACTTCTTCAGCCAGTCCTCGTCCGCGGTCTCGCGGAAGGCCGGGATGGCGAGGGTCAGCATCACCACCAGGCCGCCGAGGCCGAGGGTCGCAGCTTCCGACAGCGGCTCGATGAACACCCAGCGCTTCCACCGCCCGACATAGAAGCGGTCCATGAAGGTCGAGTAGCGCTCGTAGAGCTCGCGGATGCCCTTGGCCGAGGAGAACAGCGAGGAGTCGATGCGCGCATCGAGATCCAGGAAGAAATTCCGGATCCGGGCCTTCCAATGCGGTGGTATGATCTGGCGCACCTAGAACCCTTGCGGCTTGGTTCGAAAGCGTTCAAGCACCCCGCCGGGGCGGCATCGAGACGTCTTGCGGGAGTGTTGCGGCAAACCCAAGGCGCCCGGCCAGCGACGGTGGGGACTTGCTGTTCCTTCTAGCCGAGCAGGGCCTATAAACCAATGGTCACGCTTGCGATTTTGAACAACAGGCCTAATTGACCCCGGTTCATTACGGGCCTCACGCGGGCGTCGCTTGCGGCCCCACGGCCGCACGCCCTAGATGGCACCAACCGTAGCTCTTTCGAACTTTTGTTGAGGCGCATGACCGCAGCTCCCAAACGACCTTCAGGCCAGGAAGGATTCTTCTGGAAAACCAAGACGTTGGAAGAGATGTCGGGGCCCGAATGGGAGAGCCTGTGCGACGGCTGCGGCCGCTGCTGCCTGAACAAGCTCGAGGAAGAGGGCACCGGCGACATCTATTTCACCCATGTCGGCTGCAAGCTGCTCGATGGAGTGACCTGCGGCTGCAAGGACTATGCGAATCGTTCCGACAAGGTTCCGGACTGCGTCCGCCTGACCCCGGCCAATGTCCGCACCCTGAACTGGCTGCCGCCGAGCTGCGGCTACAAGCTCGTGGCGGAAGGGCGCGACCTCTATTGGTGGCATCCGCTGGTGTCAGGCGATCCCAATACCGTGCATGAGGCCGGCGTCTCCGTACGCGGTCGGGTCGAAGGCAGCGAGGTGGAGATCCCGGACGATGAGCTCGAGAACCACATCGTGCAATGGCCGGCGCAGCTGCCGAAACGGGCCCGCCTGAAGCGACGTCCGAAGGACTGATCCGTCGCACCAGATAGATCACGTCTTCGGGATGGCCGTGGGGTGGGATGCTCCCATGCACCGCGGTGCCTGCCCGAGAAGAACTTTGCTGTCTACATTGGCTGCATAGAACGAATCCTTCGCGGCGTTGGGCCGCCTCATGGCTTCCGATCGAGATGAACAAGTTCGAGCGGCAGAGCAGTTCTGCCGACACCCAAACATTGCCCGACGATATCGCCGAGGAATTGTCCCGCCTTTCGAGCGAGGTCTTGAGCGTCGACGACGCTCCCTCGCTCGCGCCGCCGGCACCGCTGTCGCAGGACGAGGTCCGCACCATCGTCATCAGCCTGATGCTGACGATGTTTCTGGCAGCCCTCGACCAGACCATCGTCGCAACCGCGCTGCCGACCATTGGGCGCCAGTTCCACGACGTCTCCAATCTCTCCTGGGTCATCACCGCCTATCTGCTCGCCTCGACCGCAGTCGCGCCGGTATTCGGCACGCTCAGCGACATCTACGGACGCCGCGTGATGATCATCATCTCGCTCAGCCTGTTCGTCGCGGGCTCGGTGCTGTGTGCGATCGCGCCGAACCTGCCGATGCTGATTCTTGCACGCGGTCTCCAGGGGCTCGGTGGCGGCGGCATCATGCCTGTCGTGCAGACCGTGATCTCCGACGTCGTGAGCCCACGCGAGCGCGGCCAATATCAAGCCTATTTCTCCAGCGTCTGGATGGTCGGCGGCATTCTCGGCCCGGTCATCGGCGGCGTGTTCGCCGAGCATCTGCACTGGTCGATGATCTTCTGGATCAATGTGCCGCTCGCGGCCGCGGCGATCGCGCTGCTGCTGCCCAGGATGAAGAAGATTCCGGTGTTCCACCGCAAGCGCAAGGTCGACTGGCTCGGCGGCGTGCTGCTGATGGCCTCCGCCGTGGTCTTCATGCTGGTGCTGACCTGGGGCGGCACGCGCTTCCCGTGGCTCTCGCCAACCGTGCTTGCGATGGTGGGCGGCGCCGTCGCGCTCGCGGTCACCTTCGTGTGGCACGCACGCCGCGCGGACGAGCCGTTCCTGCCGCTGCCGCTGCTCGGAGGATCGGTTGTGCCGTTCGGGCTGACGGCCGGCGGTTGCGCGCTCGGTGCGATCACGGGCCTCACAGTGCAGCTGCCGCTCTATTACGAGGCGGTCTATCACCTCAGCGCCAGCGAAGCGGGCCTCGCGCTGATTCCGCTCGCGGCGGTCTCGACCTGCGGCGCGGCCATCGCCGGTCGCACCATGGCGCGGGCCAAGCACTACAAGCGGGTCGCCATCGTCGGAACGTCCTGGGCTGCGCTGTGCGGCCTCGGCCTCACGTTGACGACGTTGCCGCTCTGGGCACTGCTGACGCTGATGGCTGCGTTTGCGCTTGGCCTCGGCACCACCTTTCCGGTCTGCGTGGTCTCGGTGCAGAATTCGGTCGCCCGCCCGCAGATCGGCACCATCACGGGCGCGTTGAACTTCTTCCGCTCGCTGATGTCCTCGTTCACGGTCGCGGCGTTCGCGGCCATCCTGCTCATCGCGCTCGGTGCCGACGTTCCGCTCGCCGGCGAACATCACGGCGCTGTCAATGCGATTCGCGCCGACGACATGCGGCATGCGTTCCGCTACGTCTTCGGCGCCGCGACAGCGCTGATGGCCGGCGCCGCGCTCTGCCTGATCATGATGGAGGAGCGGCCGCTGGCCGGTCCGTCCGTCACGCAGCAGGTGGAGATGGCGGAGTAGGGGTTAGCCACCGCGATCGGGATCGTCGTCGCCATTGCCCGCGCCCGTCTTCCGCGCTTTCGCTGCGAGCTGCTGCTTGAGCCGTGCGAGCGCTTCGGCAGACCAATCGCCGACAGCTGTGACCGCGACCCAGCCATCGACGTAGTGTTCGGGTGCGTAGACATGGCCGAAACCCATCGGCGTGTTGGTTGCGACCGCCATGTCGAGGGCGAGCTGCAGCATCGTCACGATAGGATACCATCGCAGCTCCGGTGATACGTCAGGCCCGCGCGGCGCATTCATCCAGGCCGGCGCCTGATAGGCGTCGCGGTAGGCGAAGAATGTGATCGCGTCACTGGCGTATTGCAAATAGACCACGCGCATCGGGCCCCAGGGCGTATCCGGCGCCACCGTCGGCCCGTTCTGGTTCATGAAGCGCACGAAGCGGCCGTCGCGGAATTCCGGCAGCCAGGCCGGTGATCCTGGATTGCGGTTATCGGTAATCGAGCGCCAGATGCGGCTCTCGAATGGCGCTCCGCTCCATAGCGCGCCGGCGATGGGGTCGCCGATTGTCTCGAACAATTCTGCGGATTTTTCCGAGTTCATGGCACCGAGGCTGAGCCCGTGCAGATACAGCTTTGGCCGCTTGTCCTTGGGCAAGCTCGTCCAGTAGCCGTAGATTTCGGTGAACAGCGCACGCGAGGCCTCCACTCCGTATTCGGGCTGAAACAGCAGCGACAGCGGGCTATTGAGATAGGAATATTGCATCGCGACGCTCGCGACATCGCCATGATGGAGATATTCCACCGTATCCATCGCGGATGGATCGACCCAGCCGGTCCCGGTCGGTGTGACGACGATCAGGACCTTGCGTTCAAAGCCGTACTGGCGCTTGAGCTCGTCGAGCGCAAGCCTGGCGCGCGCCTGCGCCGTGTCGCGGCTGCCGAGGCCCACATAGACGCGCAGGGGATTCTGCGCGGGCTGTCCCGTAACGGCCCTGATCTCCGTCGCGGTCGGGCCTGAGGCAATGAACCGGCGCCCCATGCGCCCGAGTTCCTGCCACTTCACCAGCGAGGCAGAACTTCCGGTTCGATCGTGGGCGGCCGGTTGCGGCCGCTCTGGCTCTTGCAGGGCGTTGAGTTCGCGGAAGGAGGAGTCGAGCGCGTTGAACGCGGTCCGGACCAGGACGTTGCTGGCGATCGACCAGAACAGCAGGCCTGCGATCAGCACGCCGAGCACGTTGGCGAGCTTCCGCGGAATGGCGTGCTTTATGCGCACGGCGAGGAAGCGGGCGACAAACACGAACAGCCGCCCCAGCACCAGCAGCACGGCGAACGTGATCAGGGCGATGACGCAGACCTTGAGCGGATGCGCGGTCTCGACCGGCGTCATCTTCATCACTGTGCGGATCGAATTCTGCCATTCGGCGGTTCGCCGCAGGAAGATAACGACGACCAGCAGGCAACCGGCCGTGACCAGCGCATTCGCAATCGACCTCGCCCGCGGCGAAGGTTCGGGCAATTCGAGATAGTGCCATAGCCGGCGCCACAGCACGCCGGCGAAATAGCCGATCGCAAAACAGCCGCCGGCAAGCGCGCCTTGCGTGAGATAGCTCCGCGGAATCAGCGTCGGCGTCAGTGCGGCCGCAAAGAACAGAGCGCCCAGCATGAGGCCGACACCGGACAGCGAGAGCAATTGTCGTCGAACGAGCCAAGCCAGATTCGTCAAGGCATCCTCCGGGCGAGTCTATCTCTTGTTCTGGTCTGAAAGGCTGCTCTGTCGCGGCAGCCGGATCGTGAATTCCGTGAACTTGCCCGGCTCCGTCGCGACGTCGATGGTGCCGCCGTGCTGCTTCACGACGATGTCGTGGCTCATCGACAATCCGAGGCCGGTGCCTTCACCGGCCGGCTTGGTGGTGAAGAATGGATCGAACATTTTTTCCTTCACCTCGTGCGGAATGCCGGTGCCATTGTCGCGGATGCGGATCTCGATGCTGTCGCCGCGGTCGCGTGTCGCGGCGATCACCACCGGCTCGTAATCGGCGGCGCCGTCATCCGACTTGCGCTTGGCCACCGCGTGGAAGCCGTTCGAGATCAGGTTCAGCAGCACCCGGGTGATCTCCTGCGGAAACACTTCCGCTTGCCCGGCCGCTGGATCGAGCTCGCGCTTCAGCGTCACGTCGAACTGCGGCTTCTCGGGGCGTGCGCCGTGATACGCCAGGTTGAGGCTCTCCTCGACCAGCGCGTTGATGTCGCTCAGTCGATGCTCGCCGCCGCCCTCGCGGGAATGCAGCAGCATGTTCTTGACGATGGAGTCGGCGCGCTTGCCATGCTGCACGATTTTCGCGAGATTGTCCTTCAACAGTCCGGTCAGCTCGTCGACCTCGCTGCGGACATTGTCAGCGAACGGGACAGGCGCGAGCGCATCGTTCAGCTCGTCCGTCAGCTCGGCGGAGAGCGATGCAAAATTGTTGACGAAGTTGAGCGGGTTCTTGATCTCGTGCGCAATGCCGGCGGTGAGCTGGCCGAGCGACGCCAGCTTCTCGGTCTGGACCAGCCGGTCCTGGGCTGCGCGCAAATCGTCGAGCGATTTGGCCAATTCCCTGGTGCGATCCTGCACCTCGTTGAACAGGCGCGTGTTCTCGATGGCGATCACGGCCTGGTCGGCAAAGGTCTTGAGCAGCGCGATCGCCTTGTCCGGGAAGGGACCGGCCTCCGGCCGCGTCACGCCGATCGTGCCGATCGCGACGCCGTCGCGCAGCATTGGGATCACGAGGATGCTGCGATAACCTCGCGTCCGCGCCAGCTCTCTCATGGCGTCCGTAAGGTCGGGCTCGTTCTGCATGTCGCTGCGGAATGCGAACTCTCCGCTTCTTGCCACCCGGCTGTGAATGCCGGATGCCGACAGCGGCGTCGGGAACGAGCTGAGCAGCTCTTCGTTGCCGGCTTCGTTGTCGGTGCTGAAGGCGGCCAGGTGCAGCAGGCCGTCGATGACGCGCGTGACGGTAGAGGAATGTCCGCCGACCAGGGACTTGGCGCTGTCGGAGATCGCCTGAAACACCGGCGTCACATCCGCGGGAGAGGCCGCGATCACCTTGAGGATGTCGGCGGTCGCGGTCTGCCGTTCCAGCGCTTCCCTCGTGGTGTTGAACAGGCTGACATTCTTGATCGCGATCACCGCCTGGTCGGCGAAGATCTGCAACAGCCGCACATGATGCTCGCCGAACGCGCCGGTCGCGCGCCGCGTGGCGATGATGACGCCGATGGCCTCACCGTCGCTCATCAAGGGAGCGAACAGCATGCTGCGGTAGCCACGGGCGCGTGCGATGTCGCGGGCTGCCGGTTCGACCTCGGTGTCGGGCAATTGCGCCGCCACACCACCGGCCACCAGCCGGTAGGGCGGGAACTGCGCGAATGGCACCGGGAACGAGGACTGCAGCACGCGATCGCCGGCCGGATCGGTCGGCGTGAACGCCGCAAGATGCGCGGCGCCGTCGATGTAGCGCAGGACTGCCGTGGAGAAGCCGCCGATCAGCCGGTTGGCGTTGGCGGCGATGGCGTCGAACACCGGCTGTACGTCAGACGGCGAGGCGGCCATCACTTTCAGAATGTCGGCGGTGGCGGTCTGGCGCTCCAGCGTCTCGCGCGTCTCGTTGAACAGCCGCGCGTTCTCGATCGCAATCACCGCCTGGTCGGCAAAGGTCTGGAGCAGCTGCACGAGGTCGGCTGCGAACGCGCCGGGCTCGGCACGAGTTACGCTGATCACGCCGACTGGCGTCCCCCGATTCATCAGCGGCATGAACAGCACGCTGCGAAAGCCGCGCAGCCGCGCAAGGTTCCGGTTCAGCTCCGGGACCTCCGCGGCTTCGCTATCGGGAAACTGGATCGTCTCGCCGCCGCGCACCAGCGCGAAGGTCGGAAAGTCGGCAATCTTGCGCGGGAACGACGCCTTCAGCCCTTCGTCCGCCTCGGTGCTCGTTGGTGTGAACGCCACGAGGTGGAGCTCGTCATCGATGAACTGAAGCACGGTGGCGGAGAAGCCGCCGAGCAAACGCCGGGAGCTGGACGCGATCGCCTCGAAGACCGGCCGGGCATCGGACGGAGAGGCCGCGATGGTGCGCAGAATCCCGGCGCTGGCGCTTTGATGATCGCGCGCAATCGCGAGCTCACTGCGAAGCTGCGCGTTCTCGGCTGTGGCCGCCTGTAACAGGCGCTCAAGTTCCGCGATGTCGTTGGAAGGGGCGGTCATTCGCAATCCGGCTTGATGCCGCGACAAGCGCGGCACCAGGGCGGATTATCACATCTCCTGCGGCCGGAGCCAGCGTCCGCGATAGCGAGTTTGCTGCCAGAATCCGGTCCGCTTCACGTGCCCGGCCGCGACACCTCGGTCTCCTTGCTGGTGATGAACTCCAGCAGCACGGGAATGCCTTCCTGCGTCTTCTGGATGCCGCGCCTGATCGCGGGGATGATGTCCTCAGGTCTCGTCACCCGCTCGCCATAGCCGCCGAAGGCGCGCGCCATCGCGGCGTAGTCGCCGGAAATGTCGGTCGACCGGTATTTTTCGGTCGAAACCGGCATCACCTTCAATTCGATCGCCATCGAGAAATTGTTCAGCAGGATCGACATGATCGGAATGCGCTCGCGCACCGCGGTCTCGAAATCCATGCCGGTGAAGCCGATCGCGGCATCGCCCCAGACATTGATGCAGAGCTTGTCGGGTTTTGCGAGTTTCGCGCCCATGGCTAGCCCAAGGCCGTAGCCGAGCTGCGTCGTCTTGCCCCAGCCGAGATAGGTGAGCGGCTCGATCGACTTCCAGAACGGCGAGAGCTGGTCGCGCGGGCTGCCGGCATCGTGGGTGATGATGGTATTGCCGATGTCGACGGTGTGTTGCAGGTCCCACAGCACGCGATAGGGGCTTAAGGGCGCATCATTGCTGGTGAGCTTCGGCATCCATTTCGCCAGCCACTCCTTGTGCGAGGCCGCGATCTCGGCCGCGACCGCCGATGCGTCCCGATCCGCGCTGACGGTCTTGCCGATCTCCTCCAGCAGCGCGTCGAGCACGAGCCCGGCATCGCCGACCAGGCCGATCCTGGCTTCCACGTCCTTGTTGAGATGGTTCGGATCGAGCGTGGAGTGGATGATGGTTTTGTCTTTCGGCATCGCGACGCCGAAGCTTGTTTCAGTGAAGGAGCAGCCGATGCCGAAAATGACGTCGGCCTCGGCCAGGAACTTCGGCACCGCGCGCGGCACCGCAAGGCCGCCGGAGCCGAGCGAGAGCGGATGCGTTTCCGGAAAGGACGATTTGCCCCCAAGGCTGGTCGTCACGGGAATGGCGAGCCGTTCGGCCAGCCGTTTCAATTGCGGCCATGCCTGCGCGTAATGCACGCCCTGGCCGGCATAGATCACCGGGCGCTTGGCGTTGACGAGCAGGTGGGCCGCCTCCTTCACATGAATAGGATCCGCCCCATAGCGGGTGCGCAGCACCGGCGTATAGTTCAGCGGCTCCGGCACGTCCTCGTTCCACATATCGGCGGGGATCTCGACGATGACAGGCCCGCCGCGGCCGTTCTTCAGCTTGGTGAAGGCGCGACGAAAGATGTTGGCGACTTCCGCGGCCAGGATGATTGGCTCCGACGATTTCGAAAACGCCTTCATCGCTTCGCTCGAATTGAAGTTCGGCTCGATATGCGCGAGCCTGCGCTGATAGCCCATCGGCAGTACCAGCACGGGAACGGATTCGCCGTAGCATTGCGCGACGCCGCCCATCGCGTTCTCCGCGCCGGGGCCGTGCTGCATGCAGAACGCGCCGATCGAGCGTCCCGATGTCACCCGCGAGATCGCATCCGCCATGTGGATGCCGACGCGCTCCTGCCGCACCATCACGGGCCGGATATCGGCCTTGGCCGCATGCTCGATCAGATGATTGACCGGATAACCGCAGAGGATCTCGATCCCCTCGCGCTTCATGATTTCCGCAATCGCGGTGCCGAGCTTCATGGCGTTTCTCTCCCTGGGCAGGCCGGTTGGTCCGGCCGATTAGGGAAGAGAGGATCAGGAATCGGGGAAAGGGTAAAGCGCGGGCGATGAGAGTCGCGGTAGGTCAGCTATGCAGCAGGTTGCCGTAGCCCGGATGGAGCATAGCGCAATCCGGGGCCGTTCCACCGGATATACCAGTGACGAATTTCGCTGCGCTCCATCCGCTACGACCGCTACTTGCAGCTTTGGCAGATCCTCAGCTTGCGTTTCAACGCCTCGTCTTCTTGATCGATCAATTGCTCAGCGGCGCCTTTAGCACCCGGATCGGCCCTGGAGCCCTTCGCCGTGCGTGACCTCACAGGCGGCACCACTTGGCTCGAGGTGTCATTGCCCTCGCCGGGGCCTAAGCTGAAGCCATCGTAGTCGGCGGCCGGGTTCGGCGCCGATGGAAGCCCGCCGATCACCGGCGGCGAAGCTTCTCTGATGGATGCTGCCGGCGGAGGTCTGGAATTTTTGGCGCCCGCATGCGGCGGCGATGCATTGGGCGGAGAAAGCGAAACCGGCGGGGCGGCCGAAGTCTGTCCTCTTGCGCTGTCCTGCGACCAGACGCCGACAACGATGAGGCTGAAAGCCAGGAGCATCACGCTTCTCATCCGCGTCCTTCAAGCAGCTGTGGTTGGTGGATTGACAGTGTGAAGCGTATCAGGACCCACATGGTCGTCAAAGCGCCGCAGCCTGGATTTCGCAGCCGGGAGTATAGTTCACAAAGCGTGACCGGCCCGCCGCACCAAGCCAGGCGCGGTGAAGTCAAAGAGGAATTTAACGCTTGCGCCCTAACTTGCGCTCGCCATGAGTGACCAGGTCGTCCACAGCGAGGTTCAACCGTTTTCGGCGCGTGCTGCGCTTCCCTGGCTGGTGAGCCTTGGGGTATATGCCCTGTTGCTGATTCTTGGACCGCGGCTGCTCAATGATCCCGACAGCTATTCGCACATCGAAGTCGGGCGCTGGATCATCGCGCACGGCATGCTGCCGGCGACTGACCCATTTTCCTTTTCGAGGCACGGCGCGCCCTGGATCACCTTCGAATGGCTCTCGGAGATCATCTACGCCGGTGCCTACGCGCTTGCCGGCTGGCAAGGCGTCCTCGTCGTCGCTGCCGCGGCGATAGCGCTCGCCTTTGGTTTGTTCACGTTCTTCCTGCTGCGCGAGCTTTCGCCGACCCAGACGCTGCTCATGGTGATCGCGGCCGTCATCCTGTTGGCGCCGCATATGCTGGCGCGGCCACACGTGCTGGTGCTGCCGCTGATGGTGACATGGGCGGCTGCCCTGGTACGCTGCATGGATCGTGGAGGACCTCCGCCGTACTGGGCCCTTCCGCTGCTGGTCGTGTGGGCCAATCTCCACGGCAGTGTGGTGCTGGCGCTTGGACTGATCGGCCCTGCGGGCTTTGAGGCGCTGCTGCGCGAGAAGCGTAGCGAATGGCTACGCGTGTTCCTGCGGTGGCTGCCGTTCACCGCGCTCGCGGTCGCGGCGTCCTGCCTGACGCCCTACGGGCCGGAACCGCTGCTGATGCCGCTGACGACGCTCGGCCTCGGCCCCGCGCTCGGTTGGATCGCGGAATGGCGGCCGCAGGATTTCAGCCACATAGGCTTCTTCGAATTGCTGCTGCTGGCCGGCATCTTCGCGCTCTCGCGTGGCGTGACGCTGCCGGTCGTGCGTGCGTTGGTCGTGATCGGCTTGCTGCATTTCGCGCTGGCCCAGATCCGCAATGCGGATCTGCTGGCCATGCTGGCGCCGCTCTATCTGGCGGCTCCGCTGGGGCGGACGTTCGGCGGACCGGTGGGAGAAGATGCTCCCGGCTCGTCACGCGGCCTGAACCTGGCCACGCTGGGTGTGTTGATCGTGGTGAGCGGGGCGACGCTGGCGCGTGACATACGACCGGCTCCGGCCATTACCCCTCAGGCTGCCAACGCTGAAGCCAACCTCGCCACGGCGGGGCACGTGCTCAACGATTATTCCTTTGGCGGCTATTTGATCTTTGCCGGCATTCCCACCTTTGTCGACGGTCGCGGTGAACTGTACGGGGGAGCGTTCATCAACCGCTACAATCGTGCCCTGGCGCTGGTCGATCTCGGCGACTTTCTCAAGTTGCTCGACGAATACAACATCGGCGCAACGCTGCTCGCGCCGGGAACGCCGGCGATAGCGATGCTGGACCGGCTGCCCCAATGGCAGCGCGTCTACAGCGACGACGTGGCGGTCGTGCACAAGCGGCGAGATATGCCGCAAAAATAGATCAAGCGGTCCCGAAGGCGGCGTATTGGCCGCCGAGCGGCACGCCGCTCAGGGTCGCTTCGAGGCGCCGTGCCGGCTTGGTGTCCCAGGGCAGCAGCAGGAAATGGCGCGCACCGATCTCGCGCAAGCCGCCGGCAGCCATCAATTTTCGGGTTGTGCCGGCCCCGAGCAGGACGGCGTCCCGGTCGAACTCACAACGCGCGACGGCAAGGCGGGTCAGCGGGTTGTATGGATTGTGCTCGATGACGCAGACGAGTCCCCCGGGTCGCGTCACGCGCCGCATCTCGGCGATGAATTGCGCCCATTCGGCCGGCACGACGTGGTGCATCACGCAGACGGCGGTGACCAGATCGAAGCTGGCATCGTCGAAAGGAAAGGTGCGGCCGTCAAACTCACGGTAGTCGACCTTGCCGTTGTCAGCGCGTGCCTGCGCCAGGCTGGCCGAAGAAACGTCGATCCCGCTCAAGCGGCCGACCATGCCGTGCAGCAGGGGATGAAGGCTGCCCACGCCGCAGCCGACGTCCAGCATGTCGGGCCCCTCCTTGTCGAGCCGCTGCGCGATCAGATTGCCCAGGAGATCGGCCTTGGCGCGCATGAAGAAGTGATGCGGCAAGCCGGAGAAGTCGATCGAGGATTGGACCACGTCACGGTAGTTGTCGTGATAACCGTCAAAGAGTTCGGTCATGCGCCGGCTCACTCGTTGACGGCGTGGATCGCGGGTGCGGCCGCCGTCTCGTTGCGGTCGAAGCCAGCGCGTGTCTGCACCACATAGAGCGGGCGACGTTTCACCTCGGCATGGATGCGGCCGACGTAAAGCCCCACGATACCCGTCATCAGCATGTTCATTCCACACAACAGGGACACGACGACCATCGTCGAGGACCAGCCGGTGACGAGGTGACGGTCGTTGCTGAGCCACAACAGGATCACCCAGCCGCCGTAGAGCAGTGCCAGACCCGAGACCGTCAATCCGCACCAGATTGCCAGGCGCAAGGGCAGATCGGAAAAGCCGAGCGCGGCGTTCATCGCGAGCCGCACCATCTTGAACAGCGGATATTTGGTCTCGCCCGCTGCACGTTCGAGGCGGTGGAAGGCGACCTCGGCCTGCCGGAAGCCGAGCCAGGCGATCATGCCGCGCACGAAGCGGTCTTGCTCCGGCATCTGCCGAAGCGCGTCGAGCACCTTGCGATCGATCAGGCGGAAGTCGCCGACATCGGCGGGGATGCCGACCGAGGACATCCTGCCGAGAAGCCGATAGAACAGATGCGCGGTCGCGCGTTTGAATCGGCTTTCGCCGTCGCGCGACAGGCGGCGGGCGTGGACGATGTCGTTGCCTTCCTGCCATTTTGCGATCAATTGCTCGATCACTTCAGGCGGATCCTGCAAATCGGCATCCATGACGATGATTGCTTCACCTTGCGCGGCGTCCATGCCGGCGGTGATGGCGATCTGATGCCCGAAATTTCGCGACAGGCCGATATAGCGAAAGCGCGGGTCGCGCGTGGCGAGCGCCTGTAGCACGATCGAGCTGGAATCGCTGCTGCCGTCGTCGACGAAGATCGCTTCAGCCGGCCCATCGAGCCGCGACAGGACCAGGTCGAGCCTGCGCAGCAGCACCGGCAACACGGATTCCTCGTTGAACACGGGGATGACGAGGCTGTAGCGGATCGACTGGAAATTGGCCGCCATGCGAGAGAGTCCAACTCGTTGCAGGAGCGGAAGTCTATGCCGGCGGTGGTTAAGGTCGCCTTGCCACAACCATTAAGGATGTGGCGCGCCGGGGCGGCTTCCATTGAATCGGCGCGGATGGTGATGCCCGATTAACCACGCCGAGCAGCCGCGGCTTTGGCCCAGGACTTGCGGTCTAGGACTTGCGGCGGATCTTGTAGAGAACAAATCGCTTCGAGGTATCCAGCGCTTCCAGCAGATCCGGCAACGGGTTCGCGACCCGCGGCCCCAGGACGTAGAGATAGTCGAAGTCCTGGGGCCAGGTGCTGACGAACGGCGGAACGCCATCCGGCGGCCGGCTTGCCGCAATCGCGGTCAGCACGCCCAGCGGCATCGGCCCGCCGTAGGGAATGGCAAGGCGGCGCACGTCCTCGCGTGGCCGCACGGGCTGCTTGCCCGCTTCCGTAAATAGATTGGGCACGAACGCGTTGGCATAGTGCACGGCGAGCGTAGGCGCATAATACATCGGATATGAGGTGAGGTCGGCGAAGGGCGGGTCTCCATTGTCGTCCGTGCTGGCGACCAGGATGCGCGAGCCGCGATCGATCTTGTGGAACGACTCGACGATGGCCGCATAGTCGGTGCGGTAAGGCAACCACACCGCGAGCACGACGGCGAGATTGACCAGGATGATGCCACTGATCGCGGCGAGCGCTGCCATTCTCCATGTCCGGCTGGGCAGCGTAATAGAGCAGAAGGCCGGCAGGATCAGAGCCGCAGCGGGAATCACGCGAAGGTCGACGAACGAAGTTCCGAACAGCTTCGAGGGAATGACGACGTAGAGCAGCGCGAAGCCGGTCGCGAGCCAGATCCCGGCTGCTTCGAGCTTGAGGACGCCGCGTCTTGCGGCGAAAAACAGCGAGATCATCAGCGCAAGCCCGGTCGCAGCCGCGATCGTCAAATTGTAACCGTTCATGATGCGCAACGGCCAGATCGGCTTGAATCCGAAGAACCAGTTCGTTCCTTCGCTTCCGATCGATCCCGCGGTCATGCGCATGATCCCAAACAGGGCAAGCGCCGGTACGGCCAGCGCGGCGAGCCGCGCGGCGGCGACACCGTACGATATTCGCCCATGGCGGATGCGCGAGAGCTCGTAAAGGCCGAGCGTCGCGCCGTAGATGCCGAGGGAGAAGAAATGCGCCGCAAATAGCGCAGCGACGAAGACCATGTTGACGACGAAACGCAATGGCCATGGGCGTTCCGCGAGCATCAGATAGACGGCGATGCCGCAGAGAGCGAGGCCCAGTCCGAACTCGAAATTCACGAAGCCCCAGCTGAACGGTAGGCAGTAAAGGAACGCGAGCGCCGCAAAGCCGGCGAGATGGACCCGTCCCTTCCGCGCCCATTCGAGCAAGAGCGCGCCCCCAACGATCAGCAATTGACTCAGGAGCAGAAACAGCCGCGTGGCGTTCTCGACGCTGATCAGCCGCGCCATCTGCGGGACCAGCAGATCCATGCCAAGGTTGGGATAGAATGCCCAAGCCACTTCGTAATGCGGATTGGCGTTGGGGGTGCCGTTCTGGCTCAGAATATACATCCGGGCGAGGTGATTGGGATAGTCGACCATCGCGGGGATAGGGGTCAGCAGCACCGGAAGAAACGACACAGCCGCCAGGACAGCAAGAACGGTGATCGCCACCGATCGGTCCGAGCCAAGACCAGCCCGGATTGTCGAGGTCGGCTTGTCAGAAGAAATCATGTCATCGGGCCGCTGCAGTTTGAGCTTACGCTCTACGATGGCGCAACCGCCCGACACAACGCCATATTGCGAATTCGCGAAAATCAAGCTGGGTCGTCGCCGCATCGGAAGGAGGAGCCCGTCATCCGACGCGCTGCACGCGGACTTGTGCTGATGAGATTGCGGCGCGCCGGCAATGCCGGCTACTTGACCGCCGCGCCGACCGAGTTGAATTTGCCGCTCAGGAGTGCGCTGCCGGTGTTGTTCACGGCCGCGATGATCGCAAACGCGATGCCGGTGGCGATCAGACAATACTCGATGGCAGTGGCACCATTTTCATCGGCAAGAAATGACTTGAGCAAAGTCATCGTCAACTCCTGTTCATCCGTCCAACCTAGGCTGGTGCCGTTTTCGGAATGGTAAATTGATTCAGCAATTTTTCGCGGACGCGTCAAAACCCAGGTGGATGGTCCTCACCTACCGTTTGGTATGGTGTCACCGATTGACTTAAGGTTTCGTCACCCAATTCGGACGCATTTGGCGATATCGTCATCCCGTCTCAGGACGAGATCTGGCGTTCCGGCGCGGCCTTGCCGGGGCGTTTCAGCACCGTTGCCAGGCGTCCGACCAGATAGCTCACCGCGCATGGCTGCGCCCGCGCGGAGCTGCCGGCGAGGCTTTCTTCCTCGGCCGCGTCGTTGACGATGCCGATGTAGTTCTTTCTGGCGTCCTGCTGCTGCACGAGCTTGCAAATCCCGGGTTCAATCGAGGCGCAACAATGCTGCGCGGAGCGGGAAGCGTCGGTTAATTTTGCCTTCCGTAGGATTACGTGTCGTCCCCGCGACCGCGGGCAGACGCTGAAAGCGCGGGCTTGGCTTAACGGATTGTTGAGCCTGTTCTTGAGCGGGGCGCCGGCTCAGTCGCGCCGACCGTCCACATTCAACGCCCGTAACACCGCGATGCGGGCGAACATCATCCAGCCGCCGCCGGTCTCGGCCGCGTTGATCAGGGTTTCGATCGCGGTCTGCCAGTGGCTCGCATGCTGCGTGTCCTCGGGCAGTCGCATGATGTGATCGGCAGCTTCTTGCAGCGTCCGCAGCTTGCGCCCGCCACGTAACGAAATGGGATCGTCGAATGCGGTCGACCAGGGCATGTCAGGTCGGCCGATCGACGAGGGGAGGCATCACGGCGTCGTCGCTGTGCGATGCTGCTAGCCGGCCTTCTTCGCCCGAGCCGGCGCGCGCACCGGCTTGTCGGCTTTTTTGGGAGCGGCTTTCGCAGCAGCGTCCTTGCCGCCCTTGCCGGCGATTGGCAGCAGCATCTCGCGCTGGCCTTCGACGCGCTTTTTCGGCTTCTTGCCCTTGAGGGCGTCCTTGGTCACATCCTTGGCCACTTTCGCCGCGGGGCCTGCGTCCTTCTCGTTCGCGATGCTCTTCTTCAGCGCGTCCATGAGGTTGATGACGTTGCCACCGGTCTTGGGCGCGGTCTTTGCTGCGATGGGCGCGCCGCTGCGCTTCTTGTTGATGAGGTCGATCAGCGCGGTCTCGTAGTGGTCCTCGAACAGCTCGGGCTCGAACGCGCCGGACTTCTTCTCGACGATGTGCTTTGCAAGGTCGAGCATGTCTTTGGTCAGCTTAACGTCCTGGATGTCGTCGAAATAGTCGTTCTCGCCGCGCACCTCGTAGGGGTAGCGCAGCAGCGTCCCCATCAGGCCGCTCCCGAGCGGCTCCAGCGCGATGATGTGCTCGCGGTTGGTCAGCACCACGCGGCCGATCGCGACCTTGTCCATGCTCCGGATCGTCTCGCGGATCACCGCAAAGGCGTCGTGACCGACCTTGCCATCGGGCACGAGATAATAGGGACGGATCAGATAGCGGCTGTCGATGTCGGTCTTCGGTACGAACTCGTCGATCTCGATCGTGTGGGTGGAGTCCAGCGCGATGTCGTCGAGCTCGTCCTTGGTGACCTCGATATAGGTGTCGGTGTCGACCTTGTAGCCCTTGACGATGTCCTCCGAAGTCACCTCGTCACCGGTCTCGGCGTCGACCTTGAGGTACTTGATCCGGTGGCCGGTCTTGCGGTTGATCTGGTTGAACGAGACCTTCTCGGTATCCGAAGTGGCCGGATAGAGAGCGACCGGGCAGGTCACGAGCGACAAACGCAGAAAACCCTTCCAATTGGCGCGGGGGGCCATGGGCTACTCCAAACGCAACGGGGACAGAAGACGAAGATACCATCGGGGAACACCGAATCATAGCAAGGCGGATCGCTGAATCTTGCATCTGCGTTAACCGGCCGCCCGGCGCGCGGTTGCAGCCTGATCCGGCTGCAAAGGCCGGAACATCATATCCGATCATGCGTTGCCACGGGACATTCCGCCGCGAGGAGTCGCAGCCATCCGACGCGACGGCCAGAAATTGAGGTCACCATGGCAACCACGCGAGACCAACGTCAGATCGTGGAAACTCCGACCGAGGCGCGCCAGGGCGAGCCCGGGCCGTCGGTGGCGGCGCTGCTCGCCATATCCACCGGGCTCGCGATCCTGATCCTCGCGGTCATCTGGTTCGTTTTCTTCCGGACCTGATCGGCAGATCGACCGGACGGTTCGCACCTTCCGACTCGCCGCGTAACGCGGCACATTGCGCCCGCCAGGCCGCCGGTTCGTCCGGTGGCCTGGCGGGCGCAGTGCGTTGATCGCGAACAGGTCGGATATGACCAAAAAGTAACGCGGCCGGTTCCCCGTGTTCATATTCAGTTCACGCCGGAATTGCTCATCTGTGCGGGTGTTCATGCGGCCTAATTCTGGAGAGAAGCGTGCGCCTGCTCGTCGTTGAGGACGACCCCGATCTCAATCGTCAGCTTACCAAGGCGCTGACCGACGCCGGCTATGTCGTCGATCGCGCCTTCGACGGGGAGGAGGGGCATTATCTCGGTGACAACGAGCCCTACGACGCCGTGGTGCTCGACATCGGCCTGCCGAAGAAGGACGGCATCTCGGTGCTGGAAGCCTGGCGGCGCAACGGCCGTACCATGCCGGTCCTGATCCTCACCGCGCGTGACCGCTGGAGCGACAAGGTCCAGGGCTTCGATGCCGGTGCCGACGACTATGTCGCAAAGCCGTTCCACCTGGAGGAGGTGCTGGCGCGCATCCGCGCGCTGCTGCGCCGCTCCACCGGCCACGCCCAGAGCGAGCTGAGCTGCGGCCCCGTCACGCTCGACACCAGGACCGGACGGGTCAGCGTGTCGGGTAATCCCATCAAGATGACGTCGCACGAATATCGGCTTCTGGCCTACCTGATGCATCATTCGGGGCGCGTCGTGTCCCGCACCGAGCTGGTCGAGCATCTCTACGACCAGGACTTCGACCGCGACTCCAACACCATCGAGGTCTTCGTCGGCCGCATCCGCAAGAAGCTCGACGTCGACATCATCCAGACTGTCCGTGGCCTCGGCTATCTCCTGACCCCGCCTGCCCCCGGCGCTTGAAGCGCGGTGTCTCGAAGTATCTTGTTTAGACGTATCTTGGCTTGACGGGCGGCCCGGCAGAGGCCTTGTTCGGGTCATGAGTTCCGACGCCATGCCACCCCGCGCCTCCGGGATCATTTCGATGCCCGCCAGCTCGCTCGCGAACCGCCTGTTCTTGTCGGCGACCGCCTGGCTCGTGGTGATCCTGGCCATCACCGGCGTGGTGCTGTCGTCGGTCTACAAGAATGCCACCGAGCGCGCCTTCGACCGCCGGCTCAATCTCTATCTCCGCACGCTGATCGCCGAGGTCGCCACCCCCGACGAGCCTCCGGACCGCCAGTTCCAGTCGCTCGGCGAGCCTCTGTTCGAGCTGCCGTTGTCCGGCTGGTACTGGCAGATCACGCGGACCGACACCGAAAAGCCGGAGGTGCGCTCCTCGCGCTCGCTCTGGGACAAGAAGCTGCCGAAGCTGGAAGAGCAGGGCACCGAGCTTACCGCCGCCGGCATCCGGATCGCTTATGTCGACGGTCCCGAGGGACAGAACCTGCGCATGGTGGAGCGGCCGGTCGATCTCGGCGCGGACGGCAAATTTCTCGTCAGTGTCGCCGGCGACGACACCGAGATTTTCGACGAGACGCGCAGTTTCGATTACTACCTCGGCGGCACGTTCACCGCGCTCGGCATTGTGTTGCTGCTGACCACCGTGTTTCAGGTCCGCTTCGGTCTCGCGCCGCTCAAGCGCATCTCCGAATCCATCGCCGACATTCGGTCCGGGCGGGCGGAGCGGCTCGAGGGCGAGTTCCCGGTCGAGATCGCACCGCTGGCGCGCGAGACCAACGCGCTGATCGATGCCAATCGCGAGATCGTCGAGCGCGCACGCACCCATGTCGGCAATCTCGCCCACGCCATCAAGACGCCGCTCTCGGTCATCGTGAACGAGGCCGGCGCGCATGCCACCGATCCGTTCGCGGCAAAGGTGATGGAGCAGGCCGACGTGATGCGTGACCAGGTCGCCCATCATCTCGAGCGCGCGCGTATCGCGGCGCGGGTCTCGGTCGTCGCGACGGTGACGGAGGTTGCACCGGCCATCGAGGCATTGCGGCGGACCATGGAGAAGATCCACCGCGGCCGCGGCATCGTGGTCGAGGCCGAGGCCGATCCGTCGGCGAAATTTCGTGGCGAGCGGCAGGATCTGGAGGAGATGGTCGGCAATCTCGTCGACAACGCCTGCAAATGGGCGGCCTCGCGGGTCTTCATCGAAGTTCTGGTGGAAGCGCCGCATCAGGCGAGCAGCGGTCCGCGGCTGCATATCATCGTCGACGACGACGGCCGCGGCCTGTCGGAGGCCGAGCGCACCCAGGTCTCACGGCGCGGCCAGCGGCTCGACGAATCCAAGCCCGGATCGGGGCTGGGGCTGTCGATCGTGACCGAGCTCGCTGCGCTCTATGGCGGCAGCCTCTGCCTCGGCCGCGCACCGACTGGGGGCCTGCGGGCGGAGCTGGTCCTCCCCGGAATATAATCCCTTGTTCCGACGCGACTATTCGGCCTGCGGCACACCGATCCGGACGAAACCAGGGGTATTCGGAGCGACTTCCTAAACGGCTTCTTAAGTGGCCCCACCTATGATCGAGCAGGACGGACCCCACGTCCGCCATTTTACCGTTCATTACCCGGGCGCATGAGCCAGACATCGATCGAGCGGCTGAGGGACTATCTCGCGCAGCTCCCGCCGCAGGCGCAGGCGCTGCTGATGCGGGAGTTCGAGCGTGCGCTCGAGCGCGGCCAGGACACGGCCGTGGCAACCCTCGTGCTCGACCAGCTGCGCAAGATTGTCCGCAAGACGGAAGCCGACGAGGCCCCACCGCCGCGTACGGACGATCTGTCGCGGCTGCTGTTCCAGGTGCTGGAACCATTCCTCGTCGAAGCAGGCGCCCCGATCCGGGCCGGGCAGATCCGCCGCTCTTCGCTGGCTCCGATCTGGCAATGGCTCGGCCGCGACGGTGCTCCGGCCAAGCTGAATGAATTCGAGGCGGCGCTGGCGCGCATGCCGGCCGACAGCGCAGGCCAGGTCGAAGCGCTGGCCTCGAAGCTCCAGGCGTTCGCTGCGGATGCCATCTTCGAGCTGACGGGGCCGGGTGGGGGTGACAAATCGCGTGCGCTCGCGCGCGTTGGTCCGCCCAACGTGATCGAGGACCTCTATTCGACCGGGGCGGTGCTTGCGGTCCGCGACGCCATCGCCACCTTGAACGAGAAGCTGCCGCGCTCTTTGCGCGCCTTCGGCGATGCCCAGATCGCCTCGGTGACTGCGGCGCTCAACATTCCCGTCCTCCAGACGCCGCAGATGCTGCCCTTCGCGCTCTCCATCGTCGTGCAGCGGATGACCGCGCCGTGGCAGATCATCCGCCTCGCCATCAAGATTGCCGCGTCCGACGACGAGATCCGTGTCGCGGCAACGCCCTATGGCGTCGCGGTCACGATGGCGCTGCATGACTTGTCCTGCGTGGCCGCCATCCTGCGCATGGACATCAAGCGCGGTCATTTCGACAATGTCGCCGGCAATCTCAAGACGCTGCACGACGGCGTCCGAGGCCTGCGTACCGAGCTCGACCTGCGCAACGACTCCGCCTGGGGCAAGCAGTTGACCTCGATCCGGGCCGACATCTCCAACGCGCTGCAATCCGAGATCGACAGTGTTCCCGGCCGCGTCCGCCGCATCCTGCGCCAGCGCGCCGAGAAGGACATTCCGCCGGGCGCGCGGATCGACAGCACCGAGGTCGAGGAAACCGTGGCGCTGATCGATTTCGTCGCGACCTGTCGCAATTATGCGAGCGAGCTTGCGATCAACGAGGTGACACTGCGCACCTATTCCGACCTGCAGCAATATGTCGAGCGTTCGACCGAGCAGCTGGTGCAGTCGCTGCGCGGCGCCGATCACAAGGTCCGCACCTATCGGCAGCAGCAGGTGCAGGCCGCGATCCGCTTCTGCCAGGTGCTGTTCGGGGATGATTATGCCTCGCTGATGAGCCGCGCCGCGGAGAACGCGGCCACGGGCGAGCGCAAATCGTCGCGCGCGAGCTGATCCAGGCGCATATTTCAGCAGTCACAATTTCAGGTTGACGGGGTCGGTGGCTGGCCCTACGGTCGCCGTGCAACTTTCTGATATTTCTATCTGTGGGCGCATGAAATCCGTTATCAGTTCCATCGAAATCGAAAATCGCGTCGTCGTTGCCAAATATCAAAGGCTGATGGTAGGCGCGAAGGTGGTGCTGGTCGAGAAGGCAAGCGGTCGGCAGCTTCCTGAGACCGTCACCAGGGTTGCATCGCCCGTTCCCGTCGGGGCGTTGCGCATCAGATTGCCCGACGCTATCGAGCCGGGAACATACTTCCTGAAGGCCTTCAACGGGCATGGCGAGGACGCCGCTCAAAGCGCGGACTTCGAGATCGGCTAAGCCGTTGGATTTTCACCGTTTCGGGACTGTGCGCGGTCGCGCCGAATTGACAATTGTCAATTGCCGCATCGTCCGGCCGTGGTGTAAAGCGACCTGTGGGCGCGGCTTGCGCGCTGCCGGAAGCTTGCCAGATGACGCTATGGTTCGTGTTCGCGCTGATGACGGTCGCGGCGATCTTCGCCGTGCTTTTGCCGCTCGGCCGTAGCGGACGCGCGCAAAATCAGGGCAGCGAAGTCGCGGTCTACAAGGACCAACTCGCCGAGATCGAGCGTGATCTTGCCGCAGGGCTGATCGCAGCGCCCGAAGCCGACGCCGCGCGCGTCGAGGTCAGCCGCAGGCTGCTCGCCGCGGCCGGAAGCGAGCCCGCAACGGCACCGAAATCCAGCCTCAAATGGCGCCGCGCGGCGGCCGTGTTGGCGCTTGCCGGCCTGCCGCTGGTTGCGATTGGCGTCTATGTGCCGCTCGGCTCGCCCAGGCTTCAGGACTTTCCGCTGGCGCAGCGGGAGCGCGGATCCGGGTCCGGCATGGCGCAGTCGCTCGAGAATCTGGTCGTACAGGTCGAGCAACATCTGGAAAAGAATCCAACCGACGGGCGCGGCTGGAACGTAATCGCGCCCGTGCTGGAGCGGCTCGGCCGCTTCGACGACGCCGTGCGCGCCTATCGCAACTCGCTCACCTACAATGGCGAGAGTGCGGAGCGCCGGTCCGACCTCGGCGAAGCGATCTCGGCCGCCGCCGGTGGCGTCGTGACCGCCGAAGCCAAGACCGAGTTCGAGCGCGCGCGCGCGCTCAGCGCCGACGATCCGAAGGCGAACTATTTCCTCGGCCTCGCCGCCGAGCAGGACGGCCGCAAGGACGATGCCGCCAATATCTGGCGCGCGCTCCTGGCGAAAGCGCCGGCGGATGCGCCGTGGCGGCCTCTGGTGCAGACCTCGCTCGCGCGGGTCGGCGGCGGTGGCGCTACGATGCCGGCGCTGTCGGATGGGACCCTCGCGGCTTCCAAGGACATGAAAGAGGACGATCGCAACGCCATGGTTCGCGGCATGGTCGAACGGCTCGCCACGCGCCTCAAGCAGAATGGCGACGACGTCGAGGGTTGGCTGCGCCTGGTGCGCGCCTATCTCGTCATGGGTGATCGCGACAAGGCGGTGGGGGCATCGACCGATGCCCGCCAGGCGGTTGCCAACGATGCAGCGCGGTTGCGCCAGCTCGATGAAGGCCTCAAGACACTCGGGCTCGACGGATGACGATGTCAGGACGAGACGGGCAGGGAATGGATACGCCATGACGCGCAAGCAGCGACGTATGACCATCATCGGCGGCTCGCTTGCCGTGCTCGCGCTCGCGGCCGCGCTGGTGCTCAACGCACTGCGCGACTCCATCGTGTTCTTCTCGACGCCGACCATGGTCGCCGAGAAGCACGTCGCCCCCGGCAAGCGGTTTCGCCTCGGCGGCCTGGTGCAGCCCGGCTCGCTCCAGCGCGGCGACAATCTCGCGGTGACCTTCGAGGTCGCCGACGGTGGCGCAAAGCTTCCGGTCGCCTTCAAGGGCATTTTGCCTGATCTGTTCCGCGAAGGGCAGGGCGTCGTCGCCGAAGGCGCGCTCGACGCCGATGGCGTGTTCAAGGCCGACACCGTGCTCGCCAAGCACGACGAAACCTACATGCCCAAGGACGTCGCCGATGCCCTGAAGAAGCAGGGGCACTGGAAGGATGATTACGGCGCCAAAGCTTCCGATGGCGTCAAGCCCGGGGCCACGACCGCACAGGGCAATCCGCAGGGAGCAATTCGGTGATCGCGGAGTCAGGACATTATGCGCTGGTGCTGGCGCTCGGACTGGCACTGATCCAGTCCATCGTGCCCCTGATCGGCGCGCGACTGCGTGATGACGCGCTGATGAATGTGGCGCGGTCCACCGCGCTGGTGCAGCTCCTGTTCGTCGGTGCGTCGTTCATAGCGCTGGTGACGCTGCACGTGGAATCTGATTTCTCGGTCGCCAACGTCTACGAGAATTCCCATTCCATGAAGCCGCTGCTCTACAAGATCACCGGCGTGTGGGGAAACCATGAAGGCTCGATGCTCTTGTGGGTGTCGATCCTTGCGCTGTTCGGCGGATTGGTGGCCGCCTTCGGCAACAATCTGCCGCTGTCGCTGCGCGCGCATGTGCTGGCCGTACAGGCGTGGATCGCCAGCGCATTCTATCTCTTCATCCTGGTGACCTCCAACCCATTCCTGCGCATCGCCAACCCGCCGATCGAGGGACGCGATCTCAATCCGGTGCTTCAGGACATCGGTCTCGCCGTGCATCCGCCAATGCTCTATCTCGGCTATGTCGGCTTCTCGATCTCGTTCTCCTTCGCGATCGCGGCGCTGCTGGAGGGTCGGATCGACGCAGCCTGGGCGCGCTGGGTGCGGCCGTGGACGCTGGTCGCCTGGATCTTCCTGACGCTCGGTATCGCCATGGGTTCGTACTGGGCCTATTACGAACTGGGTTGGGGCGGCTGGTGGTTCTGGGACCCGGTCGAGAACGCCTCGCTAATGCCGTGGCTTGCCGGCACCGCGCTGCTGCATTCGGCGCTGGTGATGGAGAAGCGCAACGCGCTGAAGGTCTGGACCATCCTCTTGTCAATCCTGACCTTCTCGCTATCGCTGCTCGGGACCTTCCTGGTGCGCTCGGGGGTCATCACCTCGGTGCATGCCTTCGCGACCGATCCAACCCGCGGGGTGTTCATTCTCCTGATTCTCTGCCTGTTCATCGGGGGCAGCCTGTCGCTGTTCGCCGGGCGCGCGACGTCGTTGAAGCAGGGCGGCCTGTTTGCGCCGATCTCGCGCGAGGGCGCGCTGGTGCTGAACAATTTGCTGCTCACGGTCGCCTGCGCGGTGGTGCTGTTCGGCACACTCTATCCGTTAGCGATGGAGATGCTCGCCGATTTCAAGATGTCGGTCGGCGCGCCGTTCTACAATCTCACCTTCGCGCCACTGTTCGCGCTGTTGCTGCTCGCCGTGCCGTTCGGGCCGATGCTGGCGTGGAAACGCGGCGATCTGCTCGGCGTCACCCAGCGTCTGCTCGCGGCAGGCGTAGCCGGGCTCGTCGCCGTCGCCATGGTCTGGGGCTGGGCGCGCGGCGGCAGCGCGCTCGCGCCATTGGCAATCGGACTTGGCGTCTTCGTCATTGCCGGCGCAGCGACGGATCTGGCCGAACGAACTGGTTTGTTTCGCCTGCCGTTCGCGACGACGCTGCATCGTGCCCGCGGTCTGCCGCGCTCGGCCTGGGGCTCGGTATTTGCGCATGCCGGCCTCGGCGTCGCCTTGATCGGGATCGTTTGTGAGACCACCTGGAATAGCGAATATATCGCGACCATGAAACAAAACGACGTCGCCCATGTCGCCGGCTATGACGTCAAGCTGGATGGCCTGTTTCAGCGTCAAGGGCCGAACTTCCACGAGATGATCGCCGAGTTCAACGTCAGCAGTGACGGCGAGAAGCTCAGCGTGATGACGCCGTCGAAGCGCAGCTTCACCACCCGCGGCTCCTCGACCACCGAGGCCGCGCTGCTGACGCGCGGCGCCAGCCAGCTCTACATCTCGCTCGGCGACGCCACTGCCGAGGGCGCCATTGCCGTGCGCATCTATCACAAGCCGCTGGTGCTGCTGATCTGGTGGGGGCCAGTGCTGATGGCATTCGGCGGCGTGCTGTCGCTGTCGGACCGGCGCCTGCGGGTGGGTGCGCCAAAACCGGCGCGGGCCAAGCAGCGCCTGCAGCCGGCGGAGTGATCCGATGCGCCGAATGATGGTCGCGTTCGTCGCGCTGATGCTGCTGGCCTTGCCTGCGGCGCATGCCGTGCAGCCCGACGAGATCATGTCGGACCCTGCGAAGGAGTCGCGTGCACGCGACTTGTCGCGCGAGCTGCGTTGCATGGTCTGCCAGAACCAGTCGATCGACGACTCCGATGCGCCGCTGGCGCGCGATTTGCGGCTCCTGGTGCGCGAGCGCATCGCGGCGGGCGACAGCAATTCGCAAGTGCTCGATTTCCTGGTCGCGCGCTACGGCGAGTTCGTGCTGCTCAAGCCGCGCTTCGAGCGCCAGAACATGCTGCTGTGGCTGCTCGCGCCGCTGCTGCTGATTGGCGGCGGCCTGGCGTTATGGCTGCAAATCCGCCGGCGCTCGCGAAATGGTGCAGACGTCCCGGCTCCGCCGCTCACGCCCGATGAAGAAGCGCGGCTCGCCGCATTGATGGCGGATGAAGCCAAGTCTCACTAGCTACGTTGCTGCGCGCAGAAGCCGGCACTGCGCGGGCGTTCCCGGAACTTCGTTAAGTTCCTATAGGTTCACTACTTTCGGCCGCGATAAACTGCCGCATCCGCATTCTCCGTTCATTACAAAAGTTTAACCCCGCCGCCAGCGCACGGTAAGGCGGCAGCCCCCATCTTCAGGTTCGTAAGGTGCCGCCGTCAGGTACCAAATGGATTTCAAGGCCCTGGAGATCTCTGCATGACCGACCGTTCCGACCTCTCGAACCTTCCGTCCTACCGGCAGCCCCGCCGGTCCGTTTTCTCGGCCCGCAAGTTCGCGCTGATGGCCTCGGTCGTCGCCGGCCTCGGTGCCGCCGTCTACGGCTTCGGCCCGTCGACCTCGCCGGCCGACCTGTTCTCAAGCCCGGCGCATGCGCAGGTCAACAACGAGGTGCGCAAGGTCGAGCGTCCGATCGGCTTCGCCGACATCGTCGAGCGCGTGAAGCCGTCAGTGATCTCGGTGAAGGTCAATATCAAGGAAAAGACCGCGAGCAATGATGACGGCGATGACGCGCAGTCGCCGTTCCAGCCGGGCTCTCCGATGGAGCGATTCTTCCGCCGCTTCGGCGGTCCGGACGGCATCCCGGGCCTGAAGGGTGGTGGCGGTCGCGGCCGCGTCGTGCAGGGCCAGGGCTCGGGCTTCTTCATCTCGGCTGATGGCTTTGCCGTGACCAACAACCACGTGGTCGACGGCGCCGACAAGGTCGAAGTCACCACCGACGACGGCAAGACCTACACAGCCAAGGTGATCGGCACCGACCAGCGCACCGACCTCGCCCTGATCAAGGTCGAGGGCAGCTCGAACTTCCCGTTCGCGAAGCTTGCCGACGGCAAGCCGCGGATCGGTGACTGGGTGCTCGCAGTCGGCAACCCGTTCGGCCTCGGCGGCACCGTGACTGCCGGCATCGTTTCGGCCAGCGGCCGCGACATCGGCAACGGCCCCTACGACGATTTCATCCAGATCGACGCGCCCGTGAACAAGGGCAATTCCGGTGGTCCGGCTTTCGACACCAATGGTGAGGTGATGGGCGTCAACACCGCGATCTACTCGCCCTCCGGCGGCAGCGTCGGCATCGCGTTCTCGATTCCCGCGAGCACCGTGAAGAGCGTGGTGGCGCAGCTCAAGGATAAGGGCTCGGTCAGCCGCGGCTGGATCGGCGTGCAGATTCAGCCTGTCACCTCCGACATCGCCGACAGCCTCGGCATGAAGAAGGCCGAAGGTGCGCTGGTGGCCGAGCCGCAGGCGAATGGTCCGGCGGCCAAGGCCGGCATCGAGTCCGGCGACGTGATCACGTCGGTCAACGGTGAAACCGTCAAGGATGCCCGCGAGCTCGCCCGTACAATTGGCGGCCTGGCGCCCGGCGCGACCGTGAAGCTCAACGTGCTGCACAAGGGCCAGGACAAGGTCGTGAACCTCACCCTCGGCCAGCTGCCGAACACGATCGAGGCCAAGGCCGACATCGACAAGGACAGCGGCAAGGGCGCGAGCCGTGGCACTGATGTGCCCAAGCTCGGGATGACCGTCGCGCCCGCCGATTCCGTGGCCGGCGCCGGCAAGGAAGGCGTCGTGATCACCGAAGTCGATCCGAAGAGCGCGGCTGCTGAACGCGGCTTCAAGGAAGGCGACGTGATTCTCGAAGTCGGCGGCAAGAGCGTGAGCACCGCCGGCGAAGTCCGCGACGCCATCAACACGGCGCGGACCGACAACAAGAACAGCGTCCTGATGCGGGTGAAGAGCGGCGGCCAGTCGCGCTTCGTCGCCGTGCCCATCGCCAAGGGGTAACCAAGGGCCAGGCCTCAGGAGGCCTCCGAGATGAAGGGTGTCGCCGGCATCAGTCGCCCCCGCCGACGGCGCCCTTCGGGGGAGCAGCGCAACGTTTGCTTCCCCTGTCTACCTTCCGGTGGAATACGCCCCCCTCCGTCGGAAGGCCTAGGGCGGTGAAGTCCCCCAGCTTCACCGCCCGCCTTTTTCTCGATGCCAGAGTCGTTCACTCGGCTTGCATGCGATTGCCGCTCGCGCCATGTTTAGAGAAGGTTCACTCCCTTGACCGTTGCCGAACGCACGATGCGCCTCCTCATCATCGAAGACGACCGCGAATCCGCCGACTACCTCGTGAAGGCGTTTCGCGAGGTCGGGCACATTGCCGACCACGCCGCCGACGGCGAGGAAGGCCTCGCCATGGCCGAGAACGGCGATTACGACGTGCTGGTGGTCGACCGCATGCTGCCCAAGCGTGACGGCCTGTCGGTGATCGGCGCGCTCCGCGACAAGGACGATTCGACGCCGGTGCTGATTCTCTCCGCGCTCGGCCAGGTCGACGACCGCATCAAGGGCTTGCGCGCCGGCGGCGACGACTACCTGCCGAAACCCTATTCCTTCGCCGAGCTGTTGGCCCGGGTCGAGGTGCTGTCGCGCCGCCGTGGCGGTCCGGCCGAGGACACGCTGTACCGCGTCGGCGATCTCGAGCTCGACCGGCTCTCCCATCGCGTCGCGCGCGGCAAGGACGAACTGACGCTCCAGCCGCGCGAATTCCGCCTGCTCGAATATCTCATGAAGCATGCGGGCCAGGTGGTGACCCGCACCATGCTACTGGAGAACGTCTGGGACTATCATTTCGATCCGCAGACCAACGTGATCGACGTGCACATTTCGCGGCTACGTTCCAAGATCGACAAGGGTTTTGAGCGGCCGCTGCTGCACACGATCCGCGGCGCGGGATACATGATCCGTGACGGCATTCGGTAAACTCGTCCGCACCACGGCATTCCGGCTGACGCTGGTCTATTTGCTGCTGTTCGCGATGTTCGCGGCCTCGCTGCTCGCCTATTTCGCCTGGAATACGCGGCGGCTGATCACCGAGGAAATCACGCAGACGGTCAATGCCGAGACCTCGGAGATCAACGAGATCTACGGCCGGCGCGGCTTGCGCGGTCTCGTGCTTGCGATCGAGTACCGGGCGCTGCGCCCGGGCGCCAATCTCTACCTCGTGACCACGCCGACCGGGCAGGCGATCGCCGGCAATGTCGGCTCGCTGGCGCCCGGTGTGATGGCGACGCGCGGCTGGTCGGAGACGGCATATCGGCGCATCGAGGATGCGGACGAGCGCGACCATCGCGCCCTGGTGCGCGTCACCGAGCTCGAGAATGGCTTCCGGCTTCTGATCGGCCGCGACCTCGCCGAGCGGCGGCGCCTGTTCGGCATCGTCGCCAAGGCCGCGCAATGGTCGGTGCTGATCGTCGTGGTGCTTGGCCTGGGCGGCGGGATCTTCGTCGCGCGCAGGGTGCTCAGGCGCATCGACGCCATGTCCGGGACGGCCCATCGCATCATGACCGGCGATCTCAGCGAGCGCCTGCCGGTGGGACGCAGCGGTGACGAGCTCGACCGCCTCGCCGAAAACCTCAATGCCATGCTGGAGCGCATCGAGGCGCTGATGGCGGGGCTGAAGGAGGTCTCCGACAACATCGCCCACGATCTCAAGACGCCGCTGACACGCTTGCGCAACCGCGCCGAGGAGGCGCTGGCGAAATCAGGCAGCGAGGCCGATTACCGCGCCGCGTTGGAGCGGACCATCGAGGAATCCGACGGCCTGATCCGTACCTTCAACGCGCTGCTGATGATCGCGCGCGCCGAGTCCGGTCAGGCGCGCGGCAACATGGACGATTTCGACGCTGCCGATGTCGCACACGGCATCCACGAGCTCTACGAGCCGCTGGCTGAAGATGACGGCATGACGCTGAAGGTCGAGGCCGATCCGACGCCGGTGCACGCCAACCGCGAACTGATCAGCCAGGCGCTCGCCAATCTGGTCGAGAATGCGATCAAATACGGCAAGCCGGTCGCGCTAACAGGTGGAACCGTGGTCAGCCTGGATTCAAGGCAGATCACGATCGAGGCGAAACGCGAGGGCGACCAAGTGCTGCTCAGCGTCACCGATCGCGGCCCCGGTATCCCCGAGGCCGACCGCAAGCATGCCGTCGAGCGATTCGTGCGGCTTGAAGCCAGCCGCACGCTGCCGGGCTCCGGCCTCGGCCTCAGTCTTGCGTCTGCGGTTGCAACGCTGCATGGCGGCGAATTGCGGCTGGGCGATGCCCATCCGGGCCTCGTCGCCACGCTGGTGCTGCCGGCGCTCGCGGGCGACAGGGTTGCTCCTCCAATACCGGATGTGCCACAGAAGGTGGCATGAACCACTCCGCGCCGGGAAACGCGGACAAGCATGGTGAGAGACTTGCCGCACGCTTCGCGGAGGCTCCCCATATTGCCGCTTCCGTCACCGACCAAGGACGTTTTGAAAGCTGGCTGGCCGAGCTCGAGCCCGCGCAATCCGCCCGTCTTGAAGCGCTGCTGACTCATCCCTTCGCGCGGAACGCCCTGGCCGGCATCGCGGAATTCTCGCCTTATCTGTTCGAACTGGTGCGCGCTGATTCGCAGCGCCTGATCCGGCTGCTGGAATGCGATCCGGATGCGCATCTCGCCACGCTAATCGCGGAGGCGAACGGCGCCGTGCTCGCGGCATCCGATGAAGCCGAGGTGATGCGGCTGCTTCGCCGCATGAAGGCGGAGGCCGCGCTCCTGATCGCACTGTGCGACATCGGCGGGGTCTGGCCGGTGACGCGGGTGACCGCAGCGCTCACCGATGTCGCGGTGTCCTCGGTGCGGGCGGCGCTTCAATACCTGCTGCGGCAGGAAGCCGCACGCGGCAAGCTCTCGTCGCCCAATCCCGAGGCGCCGGAGGAGGGCTGCGGGCTGATCGTGCTTGCGATGGGCAAGATGGGCGCAGGCGAGCTGAACTATTCCAGCGACATCGATCTCATCGTGTTTTTCGATCCCGACAATACGAGGCTCGCCGCCGATATCGAACCCCAGCCATTCTTCGTGAGGGTGACGCAGGGGATGGCACGCATTCTCCAGCAGCGCACCTATGACGGCTACGTCTTCCGCGTCGATCTGCGCCTGCGTCCCGATCCATCCTCGACGCAGGTGGCGATTTCGCGCGACGCCGCGCTGAACTATTACGAGCGTGAAGGGCGCACCTGGGAGCGCGCCGCGATGATCAAGGCGCGAGCCTGCGCCGGCGATCCCAGGGCGGGCGAGGCGCTGCTCGCGGAGATCGCGCCCTTCGTCTGGCGCAAGCATCTCGACTTCGCCGCGCTTGCCGACGTTCACGATATGAAGCGGCAGATGCAGACCTATCGCGGCCAGAGCGAGGTTGCGGTCGAAGGGCATAACGTGAAGGTCGGGCGCGGCGGAATCCGCGAGATCGAGTTCTTCGCCCAGACCCAGCAATTGATCGCCGGGGGGCGACATCCCGAACTGCGCGTACGGCCGACGCTCGCCGCGCTCGGCGTGCTTGCTTCCAGCAACTGGATCACGGTTGCGGCGCGCGACGAGCTGACCACGGCTTACCAATTCCTGCGTCGGGTCGAGCATCGCCTCCAGATGATCGCAGACGAGCAGACCCATACGCTGCCCGAGGACAAGGAGGTGGTCGAGCGTTTCGCCTGGTTCTTCGGCTATCCGGATCGCGAGGCCTTTGCCCGCGACCTCTTGCGCCAGCTCGAGATCGTCCAGGGCCACTACGAAAAACTGTTCGAGGGCGACGATCCGACCGGCACGGCCAAGCTGCCGGCGCTCGACTACAGTGCGGGTCCCGACGATCCGCGGCTGCTTCAGTACCTGGCGACACTCGGCTTCAAGAAGCCTGCCGCCGTCGCGCAGACCGTGCGCGACTGGATCACCGGCGACTACCGCGTGTTCCGCAATGAGGCGACGCGAAACGCATTCGTCGAATTCGTGCCGGCCCTGATCGACGGTCTCGCTCATGCCGAGGAGCCGGATCGGGCCGTCGTGGCGTTCGACCATTTCCTTGGAGCGCTTCAGCGCGGCGGCCGGCTGATCACGCTGCTCGGGCAGAACCGCGATCTCGTCGCGCTCGTGGCCCTGGTGCTGGGCGCGGCGCCTCGGCTCGGCGAGATGCTTGCGCGGCAGCCGCAACTGATGGACGGCCTGATTGATCCGCGCTTCTTCGGCGCCATGCCCGACAGGCAGGAATTGTCGGGGCGACTTGCGACGACGGTGCAGGATGCGGGCTCTTACGAAGAGTTCCTCGACCGCCTGCGTCTGTTCGGGCAGGAGAGCCTGTTCCTGATCGGCACGCGCATTCTCTCAGGCACGGTCTCGGCACAGCAGGCGAGCACGGCCTTTGCCGACGTCGCCGAGGGCATCGTCCATACCGTGCATGGCCTCGTCGCCGACCGTTTCGCCGCCCAGCATGGCCGGATCAAGGGGCAGGAGACCGCCATCATCGCGATGGGCCGGCTCGGCAGTCGCGAGATGACCGCGTCGTCCGATCTCGACCTGATCCTGCTTTACGATTTCGACAGCGACAATCCGGACTCCGACGGTGCGAAGTCACTGCAAGGTGCACATTACTTCGCCCGCTTCACCCAGCGCCTGATCAGCGCGTTCACGACGCGCACCAATTACGGGGTGCTTTACGAGATCGACATGCGGTTGCGCCCCTCGGGGCGCGCCGGCCCCGTGGCTTCGAGCCTCGTTTCGTTCGCGGACTACCAGGCCAACGAGGCCTGGACCTGGGAGCACATGGCGCTGACCCGTGCGCGCGTCGTGTCGGCTTCGCCCGAATTCCGGGAACGGATTGAACGCGTCATCCGCGCTGTCCTGACTCGTCGCCGCGATCCCGGAATCACCGCCAACGATGTTGCCGACATGCGGCGTGCGATCGCCCAGGAGAAGGGCGAGGCTGATTGCTGGGATCTCAAATATGCCGCCGGCGGCATGGTCGACATCGACTTCATCGCGCAATATCTCCAGCTCGTGCATGCGCACGAGAAGCCGGAGATTCTCGACGTTGGCACCACGCAGGTGCTGGAAAATGCATGCAGGCTGGGCGTGCTGTCGCAATCGGAGACCGAGATATTGCGGGCCGCAGCGCGGCTCTATCACGACCTGACGCAGATCCTGCGGCTCTGCGTCAGCGATCGGTTCAAGCCGGAGACTGCCGGCACCGACCTCTTGCGCGTGATGGCACGCGCCGGCGATGCGCCGCATTTCTCCTCGCTGGAGGCGCGCGTGAAGGAAACGCAGAGCGAGGTGCGCCGCGTGTTCAGGGCGCTGCTGGAAGGGACGTCGCCTGCTGCAGCGAGGTGAGCGCCTCCCGCACGTTCGGCTCCAGGCCCACGCCGCCGGCATCGAGATGGGCGAAGATCGCGCGCTTCATCCGCGGATCCCAGAACTTCTTGATGTGGTCGGCGATCCCCGGCACGGCCTTGTCGTGGCCCTGGCTCCGGAAGAACGTGCCGATCTGGTTGGCCATGTAGATCAGGCGGTCAGGCGACATCGGCAACCTCCGTGGCATGACGGGCGACAACCCGGCGGCCATGCGAAAACACTTCGAACCCGTCCTGGCGGGCAATGGCAATCAGCGTGATGCCGGCGGCCTCCGCGGTGCGCACCGCAAGGGCAGTCGGCGCAGAGACGGCGACCATCACCGGCGCGCCGATGGCGGCGGTCTTCTGCACCATCTCGACCGAGACGCGGCTCGTCAGCAGCACGATGCCGCCGCTTGCAGGCGTGCGGCTGCGCGCCAGCGAACCGGCGAGCTTGTCGAGCGCGTTGTGGCGGCCGACATCCTCGCGCAGCGCGACGATACCACCGGCAGGCGACCAGAACGCGGCGGCGTGAACGGCGCGGGTTTGCAGATTGATCGATTGCAGCGGTGCGATGGTCTGCATCGCCGCCATCACCTGTTCGGGCGCAAACGTCTGTCCCTGCGACACGACGGCCGCAGGCCGCACAGCTTCGGCAATCGAGTCGATGCCGCAGATGCCGCAGCCGGTCGGGCCGGCGATGTGGCGGCGGCGCTCGCTGATGCGCGCGACGTCTTCAGACGCCAGCCACATGCGGAGCTCGATGCCGTCGTCGAGGCGGACGATTTCGAGCGACTTGATGTCATCGACGGATTTGATCATGCCTTCGTCCAGGCTGAACCCGACCGCAAAATCTTCGAGGTTCTGCGGCGTTCCCATCATGACGGCGTAGGTGCCGCCATTGTAGGTCAACGCCAGCGGCGTCTCCTCCGGGATCAGCCGCGCTCCTTCGGTCGCGACACCGTCGCGCCAGATCTCGCGGTCGATGGCCTGGACCGGCACGTGCATGCCGCTACTCCGCAGCCTCGGCCGGCGCGATGCGGCGGGAATGCCGCGCCTGCGCGTCGTAGGCCTTCTGCCAGTCGGACGGGCCGTTCGAGGGCGAAATCTGCACCGCCGTGACCTTGTATTCGGGGCAGTTGGTCGCCCAATCCGAATAATCGGTCGTGATGACGTTGGCCTGCGTGTCCGGATGGTGGAACGTGGTGTAGACGACGCCCGGCGCGACGCGATCGGTGATCTCCGCACGCAGCGTGGTCTCGCCGGCGCGGCTCTTCAGCCGCACCCAGTCGCCGTCGCGCACGCCGCGCTGTTCGGCATCGTGTGGATGGATTTCCAGCCGATCCTCGGCATGCCAGACCACGTTCTCGGTGCGCCGGGTCTGCGCGCCGACATTGTACTGGCTGAGGATGCGGCCCGTCGTGAGCAGCAGCGGATAGCGCGGGCCGGTACGTTCGTCGGTCGCGACATATTCGGTGACGACGAACTTGCCCTTGCCGCGGACGAAGCCGTCGATATGCATCACCGGCGTGCCCTCGGGCGCCTTGTCGTTGCAGGGCCATTGCACTGAGCCGAGCTCGTCGAGCTTGGCATAGGAGACGCCGGCGAAGGTCGGGGTGAGCGCCGCGATCTCGTCCATGATCTCGGAAGGATGGCTGTAGCTCATCTCGAAGCCCATGGCCTTGGCGAGGCCGATGGTGACCTCCCAGTCGGCGAGGCCGTTCTTCGGCGTCATCACCTTGCGCACGCGCTGGACGCGGCGCTCGGCGTTAGTGAAAGTGCCGTCCTTCTCGAGGAAGCTGGAGCCAGGCAGGAACACATGGGCGTAGTTCGCGGTCTCGTTCAGGAAGAGGTCGTGGACGATGACGCATTCCATCGCCGATAGTGCCGCCACCACATGCTTGGTGTTGGGATCGGATTGCAGGATGTCTTCGCCCTGCACGTAGATCCCCATGAACGTGCCTTCGACCGCGGCGTCGAACATGTTGGGAATGCGCAGGCCCGGCTCGGGGTTGAGCTTGACGTTCCACAATGCCTCGAACTGGTCCCGCACGGCGTCGCCCGAGATGTGGCGGTAGCCGGGAAGCTCGTGCGGGAACGAGCCCATGTCACAGGAGCCCTGCACGTTGTTCTGGCCGCGCAGCGGGTTCACGCCGACACCGGGACGACCGATATTGCCCGTGGCCATCGCGAGGTTGGCGATCGCGATCACGGTGGTCGAGCCCTGGCTGTGCTCGGTGACGCCGAGACCGTAATAGATCGCGCCGTTGCCGCCGGTGGCGTAGAGGCGCGCTGCTTCGCGCACATCCTTCGGATCGACGCCGGTGAGGATGGCGGTGGCTTCCGGGCTGTTGTTCGCCTGGGCGACGAACGCCGCCCATTCCTCGAACTCGTTCCAGTCGCAGCGCTCGCGCACGAAGGCTTCGTTGGCGAGGCCTTGGGTGACGATCACATGCGCCAGTGCCGTCATCACCGCGACATTGGTGCCGGGCATCAGCGGCAGGTGCAGCGCCTTCACATGCGGCGATTCAACCATCTCGGTGCGGCGCGGATCGATCACGATCAGCTTGGCGCCCTGGCGCAGCCGCTTCTTCAGGCGGGAGGCGAACACCGGGTGGGCCGAAGCGGGATTGGCACCGATGACGACGACGACGTCGGTGTCCTCGACCGAATCGAAATCCTGCGTGCCGGCGGAGGTACCGAACGTGGTCGAGAGGCCATAGCCGGTCGGGGAGTGGCAGACCCGGGCGCAGGTGTCGACATTGTTGTTGCCGAAGCCGGCGCGGATCAGCTTCTGCACCAGATAGGTTTCTTCATTGGTGCAGCGGGACGACGTGATGCCGCCGATAGCGTCGCGGCCGTATTTCTTCTGGATGCCGCGCATCCTGTCGGCTGCAAACGAGAATGCCTCGTCCCACGACACTTCGCGCCAGGGATCCTCGATCCGCTCGCGGATCATCGGGTTGAGGATGCGTTCCCGGTGGTTGGTGTAACCCCAGGCGAAGCGGCCCTTGACGCAGGAATGACCGCGATTGGCCTTGCCGTCCTTGTACGGCACCATGCGGACGACTTCCTCGCCGCGCATCTCGGCCTTGAAGGCGCAGCCGACGCCGCAATAGGCGCAGGTGGTGACGACCGAGTGTTCGGGCTGGCCGATCTCGATCACGGATTTCTCGGTCAGCGTCGCGGTCGGGCAGGCCTGCACGCAGGCACCGCAGGAGACGCATTCGGAGCCGAGGAAGCTCTCGCTCATGCCCGGCGAGACGCGGCTGTCGAATCCGCGGCCGGAGATCGTCAGCGCGAAGGTGCCTTGCACCTCCTCGCAGGCGCGGACGCAGCGCGAGCAGACGATGCACTTGGAGGGATCGTAGGTGAAGTACGGGTTGGACTCGTCCTTCGGCATCCAGGCGGCGTTGATCTCGCCATTGGACTTGCCAGGCGTCTTGGCGAAAACATGATTCTCGCCTTCATAGCCGTAACGGACGTCGCGCAGGCCCACGGCGCCGGCCATGTCCTGCAACTCGCAATCACCGTTAGCACCGCAGGTGAGGCAGTCGAGCGGATGGTCAGAGATGTAGAGCTCCATCACGCCTTTGCGCAGCTTCTTCAGCCGTTCGCTCTGGGTATGCACGACGAGGCCGGGCATCACTGGCGTGGTGCACGAGGCCGGCGTTCCGGTGCGGCCCTCGATTTCGACGACGCAAAGGCGACACGAGCCGAACGCATCGACGATGTCGGTCGCGCAGAGTTTCGGGATCTGATGGCCGGCGTCCATCGCCGCTCGCATGATCGAGGTGCCCTCGGGCACCGTGACCTGGTTGCCGTCGATGGTCAGTGTCACCATCGTTTCCGATTTCGAGCGCGGCGTACCGAAGTCGATTTCTTCGATCAGAGACATTGTCGTTCTCCTATTCCGCGGCCTGAAGCGTGGTCGGGGCCGGGACGAAATCCTCCCGGAAGTGCTTCAATGCGCTGAGCACGGGGTAGGGTGTGAAGCCGCCGAGGGCGCAGAGTGAGCCGAATTTCATGGTGTTGCAGAGGTCTTCGACGAGTGCGAGGTTTTCGCTCACGCGCTCGCCGTTGATGATCTTCTCGATCGTCTCGACGCCGCGGGTCGAGCCGATCCGGCACGGCGTGCACTTGCCGCAGGATTCGATGGCGCAGAATTCCATGGCGAAACGCGCCTGCTTGCGCATGTCGACGCTATCGTCGAACACGACGATTCCGCCATGGCCGATCAGGCCATCGCGCGCGGCGAAGGCCTCGTAGTCGAACGGGGTGTCGAACAGCGCGCGCGGGAAGTAGGCGCCCAAGGGACCGCCGACCTGCACCGCGCGGATTGGGCGGCCCGTGAACGTGCCGCCGCCGATGTCGTCGACGAGCTCGCCGAGAGTGACGCCGAACGCCGTCTCGAACAGCCCGCCGTGGCGGATGTTGCCGGCGAGCTGGATCGGCATCGTACCGCGCGAGCGACCCATGCCGAAATCGGCATAGGCCTTGGCGCCTTCGGCCAGGATGAAGGGAATGGCGGCGAACGACAGCACGTTGTTGATGACGGTCGGCTTGCCGAACAAGCCGTGATGGGCGGGCAGTGGCGGCTTTGCGCGCACGAGGCCACGACGGCCTTCGAGGCTTTCCAGCAGCGAGGTCTCTTCACCGCAAACGTAAGCGCCGGCGCCGACGCGGACCTCGAGATCGAAGCTGTACGTGGAACCACCGATGTTCGCGCCGAGATAGCCGCCGCGCTTGGCAGCCTGGATGGCCGCATTCATCGCCTCGACGGCGTGCGGATATTCGCTGCGGATGTAGATGTAACCCTTGGTCGCGCCGACGGTGATGCCGGCGATCGTCATGCCCTCGATGACGAGGAAGGGATCGCCTTCCATGATCATGCGGTCGGCGAAGGTGCCGCTGTCGCCTTCGTCGGCGTTGCAGACGATGAATTTGCGATCCGCATTCGCCTGCGCGACCGTCTTCCATTTGATGCCGGTCGGGAAGCCCGCGCCGCCGCGGCCGCGCAGGCCCGATGCAGTGACCTCGGTGAGGATCGCATCCGAGCCGAGCGAGAGCGCGCGCTCCAGGCCCTTGTAGCCGCCATGGGCACGGTAGTCGTCGAGCGAGCGCGGGTCGATCACGCCGCAGCGCGCGAATGTCAGGCGGGTCTGGCGCTTGAGCCAGGGGATCTCGTCGGTGGCCCCAAGCCGCAGCAGATGCGGCGTGTTGCTCGCGAGTGCGTCGAGCAGGGAGGGCACATCGGTCTCGGTCACGGGGCCGAACGCGATCCGGCCCTGCGGCGTCGCGACCTCGACCAGTGGCTCGAGCCAGTACAGGCCGCGCGAGCCGGTCCTGACGATCTCGACGGCAATGCCACGCTTGGCTGCAGCCTGCTCCAGCGCCAGCGCGACCTCGTCGGCGCCGGCCGCAAGCGCACCGGCATCGCGAGAGACATATAGACGGATGCTCATCGCTGCGCCTCTGCAACGAGAGCATCGATACGCTTCTCGTCGAGCCGGCCAATCAGCCGACCGTCAAGCATCGCGGACGGCGCGGTTGCACACAGTCCGAGGCAGTAGATCGGCTCCAGCGTGACGCGATCATCGGCCGTGGTGTGGCCGAGCGACACGCCGAGCTTTGCCTCCGCACGCGCAGCCAGCGCGTCGCCGCCCGCCGCCTGACAGGCCTCCGCGCGGCAGAGTTTCAGCACATGGCGGCCGGCCGGCTTGTGGCGAAAATCATGGTAGAACGTGAACACGCCATGCACTTCGGCGCGCGACAGATTGAGCGCGTGCGCCACCATAGGAATGGCTGCCGCCGGCACGTAGCCGAACGCATCCTGGAGCGCGTGCAGCATCACGAGCGTCGCGCCTTCCTGCTTGCTGTGTTCGGCGATGATCTCGGCGCCGCGCGTTTCGTCCCAAGGCTCGTAAACCGCTGTCATTCTTCGTTCTCGACCGGAGCGTCTGCTGATCGCAAACTATTTGGAATCGTTCGAAGATCAATAAAGCTGTCTCATGCTGCGATTGCGGATTCCGATCGATTTGCGATGGCAATCACTCGATTTGAAATTGCGATTGGAGCCGTCCACCGGGCGGTTTTTGCGTGTTGGAAGGGGGAGGGCATGCTAGCTTGCATGCCGCCACACGATCGGAGGGGATGACGGTTGCTCGACAAGCTTGAACTGCTGCTGGCGCTGGCGAAGGAACGGCATTTCGGCCGGGCCGCCGAAATGTGCGGCGTGACGCAACCGACGATGTCGACCGGGCTGAAGCAGCTCGAGGAGATCCTCGGCGTGATGCTGGTCCAGCGCGGCTCCCGCTTCCAGGGTTTTACGCCGGAAGGCGAGCGGGCGCTGGATTGGGCGCGGCGCATCGTCGGCGATGCCCGCGCGATGCGTGACGAGATCAACGGGCTGAAGCATCAGCTCTCGGGCGAGATCCGTATTGCCGCAATCCCGACCGTGCTCGGTATGGTCGCTGCGCTGACGACGCCGTTCCGCGCCAGGCATCCCGAGGTGCGCTTCAGTATCCGCTCCACGACCTCGTCCGAGGTGCTGGGGTTGCTCGAGAATCTCGAGGTGGATGCGGGGCTGACCTATATCGAGAACGAGCCGATCGGCAAAGTGCGCACCATTCCGCTCTATAACGAGAGCTATCGCCTGCTCACCGCGCCGGATGGAATGTTCGGCGATCGCGAGACAGTGACGTGGAAGGAGGTCGGGCAGGTGCCGCTGTGCCTGCTGACACCCGACATGCAGAACCGCCGCATCATCGACCGCGCGTTGCGCTCCGTCGGCGCGGAGGCGACGCCGACCTTGACCTCGAATTCGCTGCTCGTGCTGTTTACCCATGTGAAGACGGGGCGCTGGGCCAGTGTGATGCCGGCCAAGCTGGCCGAGACGCTCGGCCTGTCCGACACCGTGCGCTCGATCCCGATCACCGATCCCGATGTCAATTACAGCATCGGCATGGTGATCCCGCAGCGTGATCCGATGACGCCGCTGATCGCTGCGCTGGTCAATGTCGCGCGGGAAGTCGCGCCGTCGCTGCAATCGTAGCCATCAGGCCGCAGCCGATATTCCTGACGCCGACTTCATCGCGTCGCGGGGCAGGGTGACGCGCACGACGGTGCCGACCTCCAGCTTTGAGCGCAGCCGCATCGAGCCGCCATGAAGCTGCGCCAGCGAGCGGGCGATCGCCAGCCCCAGTCCCGAGCCGTGATAGGTCTTGGTGAGCTGGCTCTCGACCTGCTCGAAGGGGCGGCCGAGCCGCGCCAGCGAATGCGGCGCGATGCCGATACCGGTGTCGGCGATCATCAGCACGATCCTGTCGTCGAGCTGCCGGCTGCGCACCACGATACGTCCGCCGTCGGGCGTGAACTTCACGGCGTTGGAGAGCAAATTGACGATGATCTGCTTGGTGGCGCGGCGGTCGGCGACGACGGAGATGGATTTCGCGATGTCGGCGTCGAGCGTCAGGTGCTTGTCCTGTGCCCGGCCGGTGACGACCCGCAGGGATTCCGCCAGCGTCTGCGCCAGGTCGAGCTCTTCCATGTCGAGCTTCATGCGGCCGGCCTCGATCTTGGACATGTCGAGGATGTCGTTGATGACTTCGAGCAGGTAATGCCCGCTGGTTAGGATGTCGTGGCAGTATTCCTGGTACTTCTCCGAGCCGAGCTCGCCGAACATGCCCGAGCCCATGATCTCGGAGAAGCCGATGATCGCGTTCAGCGGCGTGCGCAGCTCGTGGCTCATATTGGCGAGGAATTTCGACTTGGTCTGGTTGGCTTCCTCGGCGCGGGTCTTCTCGCGCTGATATTTCTCGGCGAGATCGGCCAGTTCGCCCGCCTGGCGCTCCAGGGCTGCCTGCGAGCGCTTGAGGTCGATGACGGTGGCGCGCAGGCGTAGATCGTTGTCGACCAGCTTCTGCTCGTGCTCCTTGATGCGGGTGATGTCGGTGCCGACCGAGACGTAGCCGCCGTCCTTGGTGCGGCGCTCGCTGATGTGCAGCCAGCTGCCGTCGTCGAGCTGCGCCTCGAAGGTACGCGCGCCCGGGCCCTGGCTCGCAGTCTCGTTGTGCCGGGTGCGGACTTCGGGCATGCGGCCGACCTCGAGCACCGTCTCGTAGGAGGTGCCGGGGATGACGGCGGAGTCGGGCAGCTTGTGCAGGCGCTGGAAGTGCGAATTGCAGAGCACCAGGCGGTCGCTCGCATCCCACAGCACGAAGGCTTCCGGAATGGTCTCGATCGCGTCGCGCAGGCGCAAATCGGCTTCCACGGTCCGCTCGGCGAGGCTCTTCTGCTCGGTGATGTCGACGGCGATCCCGATCAGGTGAACGCTGGAGTCGGTCGCGCCGCTGGTCTTTTCGCAGCGGACGCGCAGCCAGATCCAGTGGCCGTCGACATGCTGCATGCGGAAGGTCTGGTCGATGTGGTCGATCTTCTCGGAGATGAGCTGGTCGGCGATCTCGAACAGATCGATGTCGTCGGACTTCACCAGCGCGTTGACCTCGCCGAAGGTGAGGAGCTCGTTGCGGCCGTCGAGGCCGAGCATCGAAAACATTGACTGCGACCAGAAGATGCGGCCGCGCGACAGGTCCCAGTCCCACAGCCCGCAGCGGCCGCGGTTGAGCGCGGTGTCGATGCGGCCGCGCACGGCGTCGTTGATCAGGTCGCCCTCGCGCGCACGGGTGGACTGCCAGTGGAAGGCGAAGCCGAGGATCAGGACCACGAAGCCGGTGGTGGCCGACAGCGTCACCGACAGCGCGGCGTCCGAGCCCCAGATCGGCTCGTTGCGCTCCTGGATCACGGTGACGAAGCCGGGCAGCGACTTGATCTGCCGCGAGGTCGCCATTGCAGCGTTGCCGTTCGGCAGCGTCATGTCGGAGATGCTGCCGTCGCGCGGGGGCGCCGCCAGCAGTTGCGCCGTCGTGATTGCGTCGAGCAGGCGGTCGTTGCCCGAGGGATCGCTGTCGACCGGGATGCGGGCGAGGATGCGGCGGTCGAGTCCGGCCGAGGTGACGATGACGTGGCGGCCCGAGGCGGTGCCCCAGGATGGAATGAGATCGGGCAGCAGCGCCGGCAGGCTCTCGATGTTCTTCAGCCGCTCCTGTCGCGCGGAGGTCAGGCGGTCGATACGCTCGGCGAGCAGGTCGGCGAGCGCCGAGATGTCGTGGCGGATCACCAGCCGCTTCTGGCGTGTCTGGTCGACGACCTGCACGAATGCGCCAAGACAGATCGTGATCAGGAACGCGATGATGAGCGTCGGCACGGCGCGGCGCAGCGCAGGCTCCGCGATCAGGAGCCGATGATAGGCAGGTTTCGCGATCGATTGCGCCAATCCTTTGATCGAATCGGATTGGACGCACGCGTTCGCGGCGTCTGCACGCGACATGCCTAAAGCCCCCTGGAAACCTGCTTGCAACTTGAGTTCGGAAGCAGCCCCACATCGCTTCCGAATCATGGTCGATTTGAATCCAGATTTGGCGGGCTGTCGAGAGTCAACGAATCGTTAACGCGAATTTATTCTTATCCAACGCGCAGTTTGTGCGTCGCGCGTCCGCAAACTTACGTGCGCGGCGAGTCCGAAACGGGAACGTGTGACTCCTCGCACATTCTCTGTCACGCGCGCGGCGGTTCGGCGTGACTGATGACGCGCTTCACGCTCGGGAACGCGCGCCGCAACGCGCGCTCGATCGCATCGACATGCTCGTGCACCCTGATCACGCTCATCGACGGCTCGGCACGGCAGTGGAAGTTGACGATCTCGCCGGCTTCGGTGTTGCGGACGCGGACATTGTGGATGTCGTGGATCTCGCCGCCGGCGGCATATTCCGTCAGGGCGGCCGCAATGACCCGCACCCGTTCCGGTTCGGCGTCGACCCCGAACGGCAGTTCCGGTTCGAGCGGCTCGATGTGGACGTCGACCTCGACGTCCGCGCCGAACTCTTCCTGGATGTTGCGTTCCAGGGTGTTGGCTATGTCATGGGCGGCATCGAGCTGCATCCCGGCGTCGACCTCGAGGTCGATGCTGACGATCAGCTTGGCGCCGAGGTCGTGCACCGTGACGTGGTGGATGGCGAGGCCCGAATTGTGGGAGATGACCATGATGCGGTCGCGCACGGTCTCGTTGTCGCGCGCCACGGGGACTGCGGTGAAGGTGAGGTCGGTATCGCCGAACGCCTTCTCGACGGCTGCTTGCGCGCTGCGCTTGATGTCCTCGACCCGGTCGATGGGGTAAGTCCGCGGCACCTTTGCGATCGTGTCGATAAATGTGGTGGCCCCGACCATGCGCACGCGGAGCCGCTCGACGTCGATCACACCCGGTACGCTGCGGATCGCGGCCGTGGCCGTCTCATGCGCGCCTTCCGGAGCGCGGTCCACCAGCGTCTGCACGGTCGTGCCGGCCATGCGCAGGCCGAGCAGGGCGATCATGACGGCCACCGCGGCGGCGGCCGCCGCGTCGCCCCACCAGAAGCCGAGGCCGGCGAGGATCAGGCCCACGATCACGGCGAACGAGCCCATCACGTCGGAGGCGAAATGCAGCGCATCGGCGGCGAGCGCCTGGCTCCTGGTCTCCCGCGCGGCACGGTGCAGGGCGCGGGCGCGCCACAGATTGACGGCGATGTCGATCACCAGCACCACGAACGGCACGGCCGAAATGGTCGGCGGCGCGGTTCCCTCGCGCAGCCGGCTGTAGGACTCCACCAGGATGCCGCCGGCGAGCACATAGAGAAGGGCGGTGACGCCCAGCGCCGAGACGCTTTCGAGCTTGCCGTGGCCGTAATGATGCTCCTCATCCGCCGGCTTGTCGGATACCCGCACCACCGCCCAGGTGATGATGGTCGCGACCAGGTCGATCGACGAATGCAGCGCCTCCGAGATCAGCGCCAGCGAGCCGATCGCGATCCCGACCGCGAACTTGGCCGCCGCCATGCCGCCACTGGCGAAGATCGAGATCGCTGCGACCGAGGTCTTGTTATGTTGGGAGCTCATGGCGGGGGATTTAGCAGCCTGTGACTGAACATCAAGCGACGATCCACAGGCGTAGACGCTAGTGAGTTGCAGGAGCGATGCCCCCCCTGGTTTTGTAGGGTGGGCAAAGGCGCGGAGCGCCGTGCCCACCATCTTTCGGGGACGCTGACACATTGTGGGCACGCTTCGCTTTGCCCACCCTACGAGACCGAGGTCTTTGGCCCCTCGAATGTTAAGGCAGCGTCACGACGATCTTGCCGAGATGCTTGTTGGCCTCCATGTGCTCGAACGCCTTATCGATGTCGTCGAAAGCGAACACCTTGTCGATCGGCAGCTGCAGTTTTCGTGACTCGACCGCGCCCCAGATGTCCTTCTTGACCTCGTCGAAGATCTCACGGATCTCCGCGATGGTGCGGGTGCGGAAGGTGACGCCGACATAGTCGATGCGGCGCGCCGCGTGCAGGTCGAAGTTGAAATCGGCATGGGTGCCGCCGAGCCGGCCGACATTGACAATGCGGCCTTTTACCTTCGTCGCGGCGAGGTTCTGGCTCGCGACCTTGCCCGAGACCTGGTCCACGATGAGGTCGACACCTTCGCCGTTCGTCGCCTTCAGCACCTCGTCGACCCATGTGGGGTCGGAGGAATCGACCGCGAGGTCGGCGCCATACTCCTTCATTCGGCCGCGGCGAGCCGCATCGGTCGAGGAGCCAATCACCAGCCTGGCGCCCTTGAGTTTCGCGATCTGCATCGCCATCAGGCCGACGCCGGAGCTTGCGCCCTGGATCAGGACGGCTTGCCCGGGCTGCACGCCGCCGATGGTGACGACGGCGTTGTGCATGGTCGCGAGTGCGACGGGCAGGGTGGCGGCTTCCTCGAAGTTCATGTTCGAGGGCGCGCGGAACAGCCGGCCGTGATCGGCCAGCGTGTATTCGGCAAACGCCGCGCCGCCCGAACCCATGATGCGGTCGCCGACCTTGACGCCTTTGGCATCCGGTCCAAGCGCGGCGACCTCGCCGGCCCATTCCATGCCGAGCACGGTCCCAGCACCGCCGGCCGCGCCATGGGCGTGGCCCTTGCGCATGCCGGTGTCGGCGCGATTGAGGCCACAGGCGCGGACGCGGACCAGCACCTGCGTGCCTTCAGGCCTTGGTTGAGCGACGTCGGAAATCGTAGCGCCACCAGGGCCGTAGACATAAGCCTTCATGAATTGCTCTCGCTTCTTGCAGTGATTATTCCGCGGCCTGCGCTGTCGGATGAACGATCATGCCTTCGAGCCGGCTGCGGATGATCGCCTCCGCTTCGCGCACGATGCGGGAGATCAGTTCGGCGCAGGTCGGGATGTCCTGGATCAGGCCCTGGACCTGGCCCGCCGACCAGATGCCTTCGTCCGAGTTGCCGGTCGCGTAGACCATCTTGCCGCGGGCGCCCGCGACAAGCTCGCGGATGTCCTCGAACTTGGCGCCTTCCTTCTCCATCGCAACGACCTTGGTCGAGATCTCGTTCCTGGCGACGCGGGAGGTGTTGCGCATGGTGCGGAAGATCAGCTCGGTCTCGCGCTCGTCATTGGCGACGATCTTCTCCTTGATGAGCTGATGAATGGGGCTCTCTTTCGTCGCCATAAAGCGGGTGCCCATGTTGATGCCTTCCGCGCCCAGCGCCAGTGCGGCGACGAGGCCGCGGGCGTCGGCAAAGCCGCCGGAGGCGATCATCGGGATCTTGATCTTGTTGGCGGCGGCCGGGATCAGGATCAGGCCGGGGGTGTCGTCCTCGCCGGGATGGCCGGCGCATTCGAACCCGTCGATCGAGATGGCGTCGACGCCCATGCGCTCGGCCGAAAGCCCGTGACGGACGCTGGTGCATTTGTGCACGACCTTGACGCCGTGCTTCCTGAACTCGTCGACATGCTCCTGCGGCTTGTTGCCGGCGGTCTCGACCACCATGATGCCGCTCTCGATGATGGCGGCGCGATATTCGGCATAAGGCGGCGGCTTGATCGCGGGCAGGATGGTGAGGTTGACGCCAAACGGCTTGTCGGTGAGATCGCGGCAGCGGGCGATCTCCTTCCGGAGATCCTCCGGCGTGGGCTGGGTCAGCGCCGTGATGAAGCCGAGCGCTCCGGCATTGGCGACGGCGGCGACCAGCTCGGCGCGCCCGACCCATTGCATGCCGCCCTGGACGATCGGGTGCTCGACACCGATGAGCTTGGTGAACCGTGTCTGCAGCATGATGCGTTTCCCCCGCCTGCATGGCAGGCTCAGTTATCGGTTGATGGCGGCAGGATGCCGCCAGGGTCGGGAAATGTCTATTGCGCCGGCGTGCGATGGGGGCGGGGCGAGCATGCGGGAGGCGAGGGGATTCCGCGGGGCGGATAATTGGGACGAGCCGCGGCGTGACGGCGCAGGCTTTTCCCTCAAACGCCGTTGTCATGCCCCGGCTTGACCGGGGCATCCAGTACGCCGCGGCGTCCCGGCTCTAGCCTCGCTGTCTCTGGAATACTGGATTGCCTGCTTTCGCGGGCAATGACACTGAGTATGGAGCGAAGAACTACTCCGTCGACAGCCGCACCATCTGGCGGCCGCCGTTCATTTCCTTGAGGCTGTTGACGAAGTTTTCGGGGCGCTGCCAGCGGTAGGGGACCTTCAATCCCATGTACTCGGCGATGTCGCCGATGAAGCCGGTGCAATTGGTGGTCTCGGCGTTCCAGACCGGCGAACTCGCCTGCAATTTCTTGATATAGGCAAACACGCGCTTCGCGTCGGCTTCGTTCAGATAGACGCGGTAGTTCGCGGTCAAATAGTCCGGGTCGAGATCGCCGTAGCTCGCGCCGGTCTCCGCCGGCACCCAGGTGAGGTGACCGAGCACATAGGCCCAGGTGTCGCCGGCGGGCGTGAGCCCTGCCACCTCGACGGCGCGCTCGCTGGTCTTGCCGTACCAGACGAACGCGTGGCCCCAGCTCGCGGCCGTGCGGGCGCGGAAATCGACGTAGTACGGACCTTTCTCCGCGCGCGCGACTGCGCGCCGCGTCGTTTGCGGCGCCGGCCGTGATGCGGTCTCGGTCGTGGCAAGCGCGTTTGCCTCAGCAACGCGCTTGTTCGCTTCGTGGGCGGAGGCCGAGGGTGTCGTGCACGCGAGCATGGCCGCGAGCGCGAATCCCGCAAGGATGCAGGGTCCCGATCGATCAGGTTTGTTCGTCACGCTACGCCCCTCGACTGTCGGCCACTCACGCAGAGTCAACGCTTGCTTCTGCGCGTATTTCGCTGCGCGTCAGTAGCGCGCCGCGACGGGGCCGGGCGCCTTGCCGATCGGGGCCTTTCCAACCGGGCTCTTGCCAATCGGCATCTTGCCGATCGGCGCCTGCTCGGAATAGACGGGAACGGGCTGGCGGCGCGGCAGATCCGCAGCATTCGCAACCGTCACCAGAGCAAGCGTAGCACCCACGACAAATACAATCTTCTTCACAGTCATACCCCTAGAAGGTTTGGTCCAAACACGGCACCGCCGTGCCCCCAGACACGCCTCACAGAAGGGCGGCCGAATGCGACCACAGTGCGGCATCCGCGCGACATGTTGGCGGCATCTGCCGGGCGCGCCGAAATGTGATGTGTCTGAATGTTTCGCCCTCGCGCCGCTCGTTCGCTCAGTGATCGGCGCTGAGGCGGAAATGCATCTCGATCTTCGCCGGTGAGGGGTCGCCCGCCACGCGCCAGGGTGAAAAGCCAGGGGTGGGATCAGGATCGGAGGGGAGATCGATCGGCCAGCTCTGCGTCGGCGAACCCGGAAGCGTCAGGCTAACGGCGCGATGACGCGTTTTGTACGACAACGACGTGGAGGCAATGATCGCTTTGCGCTCGCCTTCATGCGCGCGCCAGTTCGGAGGCAAATCGGCATTGGCATTCCCGGTCGCTTCCTCGACCTCGATGTGCACATCCTCCGCCTTGTCCGGCAGCGTCATGCCAGCGGGAAGGCGAAACTCGATGTGGAGCGTCATGTAGCCGTGACTGAGATAGGGCGAGCGGATGAGTTCGTACCAGCCCCAATAGCCAAGGATTGCCGCGATGAGTAGAACAGTGAGAGCAAAGGGTGCGGAGAGCCGCGTGGTGCGGTGAGGCGTGGTGTCGGAGGTTTCCGCGGGCGGCTGTGGCGTTGCATTCCGGACCAGGCCGAAGCGCACGAACAGCCAGATGCCGGCGATCAGGCCAACCACACCGCCGATCGGACCGATGTCGAAGAAGGCGCCCATGGCGATGCCGCCATCGCGGTCTGGCCCGGCCAGCGCGATCACCAGTGCGGCAAGGGCGAACCAGCCGGCGAGCGCGCCGAGCAGGGCGGAGAGGAGGCCGAGGATCAAGCGCATGTCCGGATTGGTCGCGCGGATGGGGATCGCGGTTCGAACCATCCCGCGGGATTGATGGCCTTCACCCGATCCGGTTGAGGCTGTTCCGGATCGTCGAGAAGATGCCGCCGATGTCTTTTCGCAAGCCGTCGAGCGCGTTGAAATTGTCGAAGATGCGGGCGATGCGGTCTTCGACCTCGCGCTTGCTCTTGGTCAGCGCGTCGACGCGCGAGGCGAGGGTGACGTCGCCGCTCGCCTCAATCTCGCCGACGGTTTTGGCGAGGAGATCGCGCGTGGTACCGACGTCCGCGATCATGGCTTCGATTCCGAATACGGGCGCCTTCAGCGGGACGAGGTCAGCCTGCGACTTCGACAGCTCCGCCTTGAAGGCGTTCAGCGTCGCCAGCGTTTCCTGTAACGCGCCGAGGCGCTGGCGCGACTGGAGCACAAAATCGTTCAGCGCATTCTGGCGGTCGACAAGCGTCTTGCCCTCGGCGTCGGTCTCGACACCGGCGAGCGAGCGCTCGAGCTGGGCCTGGCGCTGGCCGAGCTCTTCGAAATCGAGCCCGATGCTTTTTAGGATGTGGAAGCTGTCGTCGATGCGGGCCAGGCGCTGCTCGATCTCGATCTTGTTCTTCGACAGGGTCTCGACGCGGGCGCCGAGAGGGGCTTCGCCGCCGGTTTCGAGCTCGTCGACGCTCTTGGCGAGGCGCTCATGACCGAGGCTCAGCTCGCCGATCAAGGCATTGAGGCCGGCGTCCGACGCGCGCAACGGCACCAGCTCGGCGTGGGACTTCGCCAGATCTTCCTTGTACTGGTTCAGGGTTGCAAAGGTGTCCTGGACCCTGCCGACCCGCGACAGCAGCGTCGATACATCGCGCGCGATATCCTTCAGCCGGTCGGCGAGGTTGTTCTTGCGGTCGTCGGTCTCGAGGTCGTGCAGCGAGCGTTCGAGCTGATTCTGGCGGTCGCGGATTTCGGTGAAAACCGGCTCGACCGCGCGGCGCTGCTCGGCGACCTTGCCGACCATGTCGCGCAGTTCCTGCTGGCGGCGGCGGATTTCGGCGAGCTGGTCGTGCATGTCGGTGGATTCGTTGCGGCCGCGCTGCAGCAGGGCCCGCTGCTCGGTCTCGCCCAGCTTGTCGTGCAGGGCGGAGACGGCCTCCCGGGGATCGCTCTCGATCAGGTGCTGGACGGTGGCATCGAGGTGGTTCTGCAGGGCGTGGGCGACGACGACATCCTCGCGGGTCTTCTTGAGGCGGTCGCGCAATGTGTCGAGGCGCCGGTCCTGGCGCGAGAGCCGCCAGGCGGAGGCGCCGATCAATGCCAGCGCCAGGGCCAGGATCGCGCCGGTCGCAATGCGCTGCGGGACAGGCAGGCCTCCGAACCAGGCAGGCAGGTGGCCGATATCGTAACCGAGCGCCTGCTGGGCGAAGATCGCAATGGCAGTGAGCAGAACAAACCAGGCAACCAGGAAAAACAGCCACATCGTGACTTCCTCACGCCGGCACACATTATCGCCATAATTGCTATTGGAGAGCGGAACCGAGATCAAGGGCGGCGGAGGCTTGCCGGACAGGTCCAGGCGCACGATCCACGGCTGAATGCGTCAGCCGATCGGTGGAGCGCGGGTGTGGAAGTTGCCGGGTTTTCCTCCGCGGGGGGCGCTGGCTCCCTCCGCCGTCATTCCGGGACCCGCGCAGCGCGAGCCCGGAATCCGTTGAACTGCAGTCTCTACCGCCCAATGGATTCCGGGCTCGGCGCTGCCCGCGCCCCGGAACGACAGAGTGCCCTACAGCCGAAACTCGTTGGTCAGCTCGCCGATGCCCTCGATCGCGACGGTTACCGTGTTCACCGGCTCTTTCATCACGCCGACGCCGACCGAGGTGCCGACGGCAATGAGGTCCCCGGGGAGCAGGGTCATGTCATGGGAGATCCTGCTGACCAGCTCCTGCGCGGTGAAGATCATGTCCGATATCGGATAGTTCTGCCGCTCCGCGCCGTTGAGGATGGTGCGCACCACCAGCTTTGCCGGATCGAGACCGGTGGCGATGACGGGGCCGAACGGGCCGTAATCGTCGATGCCCTTGGCCCGTGCCCATTGCGGGAAAGTGGGATCGCTGGTCAGGATGTCGTTGGCGGTGATGTCGTTGACGCAGGTGTAGCCGAAGATGAAGCCGTCCGCTTCCGCCGGCGACACCCGGGCGCAGGTCTTGCCGATGACGATGCCGAGCTCGCCTTCATAGGTGGTCTTGCCGTCGTAATAAGAGGGACGGCGGATCACTGCGCCTGGCGTCGTGATGCTGGTGGTGGCCTTCAGGAGGTAGAGCGGCTCCGGCGGCTCGGGCTGGTTGAGCTTGGCCGCGAGCGCGTGAAAATTGTTCCAGAGCGCGACGATCTTGCTGGGCACGCAGGGCGCGAGCAGTTCGACCTCCGACAGCGCCAGCGTTTTGCCGGTGGCTGCATGGCGGCCGAACATGTCGCCCTCATGCACGCTGATGCCCGACGAATTCAGCGTGCCGAAGCCGGTCGTACCGCTCTTGCGGAAGCGGAGCCAATGTTTGATCTCGCCAGCCATCACGCCACCGCCAGTGCGCGCGGATCCGATGGCGTCGAGATGCCGTCGTAGAGACCGGCGATGCGGGCGCGCTGGGTCACCATCGCCAGCACGGAATCGAGCGCGGGGGTGGCGACGCCGGTGAGGCGGCCCATCTCCTGCACGACGGTGACGAGCGGGTCGATCTCCATCGGGCGGCCCCGCTCGAGATCCTGGAGCATCGAGGTCTTGTGCGCGCCGACCTTGCGGGCGCCTTCGATGCGGCGCTCGACGTCGACGCGGAATTTGACGCCGAACGTCTCGGCGATGCCTTGCGTCTCCATCATGATCGCGCGCGACAGCGCGCGAGTGGCCGGATCGGTGCAGATCACGTCGAGTGTTGCATGGGTGAGTGCGCTGATCGGGTTGAAGCAGACATTGCCCCACAACTTGAGCCAGATCTCGTCGCGAATGCGGTCGAGCACCGGCGCTTTCAGCCCGGCTGCGACGAAGAGATCGGCGAGGCGTTGCACGTCCGGGGTGGTCTCGCCGGAGGGCTCCCCGAGCGGAAAGTTGTTGCCGTAGACGTGACGGATCACGCCGGGCGCCTCGATCTCGGTGGCGGGATAGACGATGCAGCCGATGGCGCGCTCGGCGCCGATTTCGCGCCACTGCCGTCCGCCGGGGTCGATGCTCTCCAGCGTCGAATTCTCGTATTGGCCGCCATGCTTGTAGAAGTACCAATAGGGGATGCCGTTGACGGCAGTGACGATGCGGGTGTGGGGGCCGAGCAGCGGCTGCATCGTCTCGATCACGCCGGTGATCGAGTGCGCCTTCAGCGTGATGATGATGTAGTCCTGCACGCCGAGCTCGGCCGGATCGTCGGTGCAGCGCGGATGCACGGTGTACTGCTCCTCGCCCGCGAGCAGCGTCAGGCCGTGCTCGCGCATCGCGGCAAGGTGCGCGCCGCGTGCGACCAGGCTGACGTCGGCGCCCGCGCGCGCGAGCTGAACGCCGAGGTATCCGCCGATTGCTCCGGCGCCGTAGATGCAGATCTTCATGGAATCCTCGCGAAGCAGCGGAAGCCGGATTTCGGGACGAAAGATCCGGTCCGGCTCGGAAGGCTCCGAGCCGGGTCCGGTAGTCGCAGGGGAAGTGAGGCGCTTTAAGCTGCTTGCGGCGTGCCGTTGATCGCTTCGTCCATGAAGGACGCGATGTCACGCATGCTGATGACCGAGACGAGGCTGTAATCGTCGATGACGGGCAGGTGCCGGATGTGATTCCGGTTCATGAGATGGCGGACGTGCTCGATCGTGTCGCTCGACGTGCAGGATACGAGCTGCTGCACCGAGACGAGCTGCGAGACCTTGACGTTGACGGCATTGGCGCCGTGCTCGGCGACGGCGCGCACGACGTCGCGCTCGGTGAACATGCCGACCGCGGTATTGCCCTCGGAGCGGACCACGTCCTTCACCACCAGTGCGCTGATATTGTTGGCGCGCATCAGCTTGGCGGCGATACCCACGGTTTCGTTCATTCGCACCGTGACAACGCGCGGTGTCTTCTTGCGCAGAATGTCTCCGACCAGCATTGCAACCTCCTTGGGTGAATGATGAAGCAAGTGTGGTATACATAATGCCAATCGTCAAGCACTCGATTTGGCTCATCCGAAAAATCTTGCGGCAGCAATGCTGACGTTTGCCGTAAGCCAAAAAGAAAGGGGCGCATCGCTGCGCCCCTGTCTCACCCGTGCAAGATGCGTGTTCGTTATGCCGTCTCGGTCTTGGCGTTCCCCGTCGCGGCGTTGGCGCTCTCGGCTTCCTTGCCGAGGATGAAGGAGCGGCGCATCGGCTTGATCACGAATAGCGCCATCAGCGCCGCCGTCGCGTTCAGTGCCACCGCGACCACGAACACGGCCTTCCAGCCATACGTGGCCGAGATCACGCTGGCGAGCGGAACGAGCAGGGACGCCGTTCCCTTCGCCGTGTAGAGCATGCCGTTATTGGTGGTTGCGAACTTCGAGCCGAAGGTGTCGCCGCAGGTCGCCGGGAATAACGAGTAGATCTCGCCGAACACGCCGAAATAGACCGCGGTGGCGAGCACGAAGACGACCGGCACGTGGCCATAGGCCGACAGCGTCAGCAGCATCAGCGCGGCGGTGCCGAAGGCGATGAACATAGTGTGCTCGCGGCCGATCGTGTCGGAGACGAAGCCGAAGAAGGGCCGTCCGAAACCGTCGAAGATGCGGTCGAGCGAGATCGCGAACGTCAATGCCGCCATCTGGAAGCCGGCGAGCGTGACCGGCGTGTCGGCGATCTTGAAGTCGTGCGCGATCGGGGCGATCTGCGCCGCGGTCATCAGGCCGCCGGAGGCGACCATGACGAAAACGAGATACATCACCCAGAAAATAGGGGCGCGCAGCACCTGGGGCGGGGTGAAGTCGATCTTGGTCTGCGGCAGATTGAGCTGCTTCTTCTTCGGCGGGATCGAAATCCGCGGCGGCTGGATGAAGAAGGCGAGCACGAAGACGATGACGCCCTGGCCGATGCCGAAGGTGAGGAAGGCGTGCTGATAACCGCTCGTTGCGATCATGGCGGCGATCGGCACGACGGTGAGTGCAGCGCCTGCGCCGAAACCGGCGGCAGTCGCACCGGCCGCAAGGCCCCGGCGATCGGGAAACCATTTCAGCGCGTTGCCGACGCAGGTGCCGTACACCGCGCCCGCGCCCATGCCGCCGATGATCGCGGCCGCGTAGAGCAAGGTGAGGCTATCGGCATAGGAGTTGAGAATCCACGACAGCGCGATCATGACGCCGCCGAACATGATGACGATGCGCGGGCCGTATTTGTCGACGAACCAGGCCTCGATCGGCACCAGCCAGGTTTCGGTGACGACGAAGATGGTGAAAGCGAGCTGGATCGCGGCGCGTCCCCAATGGTGCGCGTGATCGATCGGATCGACGAACAGCGTCCAGCCGTATTGCAGGTTGGCGATCATCGCCATGCAGACGATGCCCATGACCAGCTGGAGCCAACGGAAACCTGTGCGAAGAGGCGCGGCTGTGACAGCGCCATCGGTGCTGGAAATCATCAAAAACCTCCCGAGCGCCTGTCTGGTTCGGCACCGGTCACAAGATGACCTGATGTCGCAATATTGTGGCTTATCGTCGCAAGCGCGATCGCGAGCTTGGTATACCATATTCCAGATTGCAAGCCTTATCTTGGCGGGCCGGCGACAAAATGCGAGTTCCGTTTGCAGCACGGCGGGATCGCGGAAGCTTCGCGCAAAACGAAAACGCCCGGCCGCGAGGCCGGGTGTCTTGCGCGAGAAGGGCTTTTAGAGGGCGTCAGACGGTCGATTGCGCGACCACGACCTTGCGCCAGGGCTTGAGCACTGCGATCGCCAGCGCCGAGGCCAGGATGTTGGCGCCGGCCGCGATGATGAACACGTTGTCCCAACTGCCCGACGACTGCTGCATGTAATTGCCGATCGGGACCAGCAGCGCGGCCGTCCCCTTCGCGGTGTAGAGCAGGCCGGCATTGGTAGTCGCGAACTTGGCGCCGAACGTATCGGTACAGGTCGAGGGGAACAACGAGTAGATCTCACCCCAGGCGAAGAACACGAAGCCCGAGAGCAGCACGAACCAGAGCGGGTCGTGGCCCCAGAGGTAGAGCATCCAGATGCCGATACCTTCCATCCCGAAAGCGATGAACATCGTGTTCTCGCGGCCGATCATGTCGGAGATCCAGCCGAAGAACGGACGCGTCAGGCCGTTGAGCACGCGGTCGATCGTGGCCGCGAAGGTCACAGCGGTCATCGTCACCGCCATCAACGTGACCGGCACGTTGTCGATCTTCCAGTCGGCCGCGATCGGCTTCAGATTGGCCGTCACCATCAGGCCGCCGGCGCCGACGATCACGAACATGAAGTACATCAGCCAGAAGATCGGCTGACGCAGCACTTCGGTCGGCTGATAGTTGCGGCGGCTCTGTTGCAGATTGGCGTTCGCCACCACGCTGGGCACCTGGCCTGCCTTCGGCGCCAGCAGGAAGAAGGCGAGAATGCAGATGATGATGCCTTGTCCGAGGCCGAAATAGAGGAAGGTGGTCTGGAAACCGCTGTCCTTGATCATGGCCTGGATCGGCGCGACGGTCAGCGCGGAGCCTGCACCGAAGCCCGCGGCGGTGATGCCCGCGGCAAGACCGCGCTTGTCCGGAAACCACTTCAAGGCGTTGCCGACGCAGGTGCCGTAGACGCCGCCGGCGCCGATGCCTGCGATGATCATGCCGAGATAATAGCCGTTGAGCGTGGTCGCCTCCGCGTTGATCGCCCAGCCGGCGGCACAGAGCACGCCGCCGACCAGCACCACGATGCGCGGACCGTATTTGTCGACGAACCATCCTTCGATCGGCACGAGCCAGGTCTCGAACAGCACGAACAGTGTAAAGGCCCATTGGATCGACGCGCGATCCCAGCCGAATTTCTTCTGGATGTCGGGGACGAAGAACGTCCAGCCATATTGATAGTTGGCGATCATCACCATCGCCGCGACGCCAACCGCCAATTGCGTCCAGCGATACGTGTCGCTAACGCGCGCGGCTGTCGGGGCGGTTGCTTGCACCATGTCCGTCATAAAGCCTCCCGTGGCGCCTCTCATTTTTCTGCGAGCGCTGGAACGGCATTCTTGTATGCATTATGCCAAGCTTCAAGCGCTGGTCCGGTCACCGTGCGCAAATGCCGCAGCACCTTGCCCGGTGGCGGCTGTGACTCAGGACAGCACAAGTAGAAATGGCCCCGTCATCCGGGGCCATTCATCAAAAGTCGTATGCGAACCGATTTAAAACCGTGCCGCTGCGCGGCGGCGCGGGAGGCTGCCCGGCTTACAGGCCGAAGCGCGGCAGGTCGCCATTGTGATTCGAGATCTCGGCGCTCGCCATCAGGAGGCGGTCGATCGTGGCCATCAAGCGGGCGAACAGCGAGGATGAGGGCGCGAGAGCGACGGAAGCGGTCTTGGACATCGAAAATCCCTTTCTTGAGACGGTCAGTGCTGCTGTCTCATTTCGAAGGGCAATCTATGTATACCAGATGCCAATGTCTATGCATGCCATTGCATAGCAGCATTTAGCTCTTCGCATTGCAGCATAATAATCCGTTAAATGGGCCGATTTGAGCGGGGATATGCCCAAACCCCGCCGAAACTGAACCATTTGACCGTCGATGTCCAAAAACGGAGCCTTGGCAGCGGCACACGAAGCCGCTAGTGGTCTGCCCCCTTCCAATCATCTGTCAGAGTGGTTCATGTCGAGCGCCTCGCCCGCCGTCTCGATCGGCATCGATTTTGGGACCAGCAACACGGTCGTGGCCCTTGCGGCGGACGACCGCCGGGTCGAGGCCATCCGCTTCGACCATGGCGGACAGCGCCACAGTGTCTTCGTATCGGCGCTGTGTTTCTGGGAGGACCGGCCGGGAGCCGGCGCCCAGGCCGAAGGCGGCCCGTGGGCGATCGAGCAGTTCCTGGAAGGACGGCATGTCTACCGCTTCCTCCAGTCGTTCAAGACCTTCGCCGCGAGCTCCAGCTTCAACACCACCCAGGTGTTCCGGCAGCGCTACAAGTTCGAGGACATTTTGGCGGCGTTCCTGCGGACGCTGGCGCGCCATGGCGGCGATAAATTCGGCTTCGAGACGTCCACCATCACGGTCGGTCGCCCCGTCCGCTTCGCCGGCGGCAATCCTGACGAGGCGCTCGCGATGCAGCGCTACCGGGCCGCGTTCGAGCGCCTTGGCGCCGGCCACGCGCGCTATGTCTACGAACCCGTGGGCGCAGCGTTCTCCTTCGCTCGCCGCCTGGAGCGGGATGCGACCGTGCTGGTTGCGGATTTCGGGGGCGGTACCAGCGATTTCTCCGTGATGCGGTTCTCGCGTGCCGGCGGCGCCTTGCGCGCCGAGCCGCTCGGCCATGCCGGCATCGGGATTGCGGGCGACACGTTCGATTACCGCATCGTCGATCACGTCGTCTCGCCGCGGCTGGGCAAGGGCTCGAGCTTCCGCTCGTTCGACAAGGTGCTGCCGATCCCCACCGGCCACTACACCAATCTCGCGCGCTGGCATCAGCTTGCGATGATGAAGAGCAACGGCGACCTGCGCGAACTCCGGGAGCTTGCGCGCACCGCGGTGAAGCCGGCTCTGCTCGAGGATTTCATCACCATCGTCGATCTCGACCTCGGCTTTTCGTTGTACCGCGCGGTATCCGACGCCAAGGTCGCGCTGTCGGCGCAGGATCAGGTGGAGTTCCGCTTCAAAGGCGGCGGGGTCGACATTGGCTCGACCATCACGCGGAAGAATTTCGAAGCCTGGATTGCCGACGATATCGCGAGGCTCGGGGCCACCGTCGACAAGGTGCTTGGCGAAGCCGGCATCACCGCGCGCGAGATCGAAAAGGTATTTCTGACCGGCGGCACGTCCTTCGTGCCGGCCGTTCGAAAACTGTTCGCCGAGCGGTTCGGCAACGAACGGCTGATGTCGGGCGATCAGTTCGAGTCGATCGCCTACGGCCTTGCTTTGATCGGACACAGCCCGGACCCCGACCGCTGGACCGCAAGCGGCGGGATTGCGCCGAAGGCAGGGGCGTAGGCTCGCTGAGATGACACTCGATCGCTGGTCCCGTTCGTGAGCTGGCCATCGCATTTGGCGACCATTTCGGCGGCCCATCCTTCGAGACGCCCGCCTTTGGCGGGCCCTCAGGATGAGGTCGGAGTATGTGGCCGCAGTCTCGACGAGCACTGTTGCCGCTAGCCTCATTCTGAGGAGACCGCGGAGCGGTCGTCTCGAAGGACGAGGCGCTCGCTCTACCTCAGACGCTATTGCTTGATCTCAGGCTCGACGAGCTTCGCCAGATTGCGCAGCGATTCCTGCCAGCCGAGATAACAAGCCTCCGGCGGGATGACGTCGGGGATGCCGGCCTGCGTGATATCCAGCTCAGTGCCGACGGATACCTTCTTCAGGATCACGGTGACCTGGATTTCGCCGGGCAGATTGGGGTCGTCGAACCTGTCGGTGTAGCGGAGACGTTCGCCGGGAACGAGCTCGAGATATTCGCCGCCGAAGGCGTGGCTGTTGCCCGTCGTGAAGTTACGGAACGACATCTTGAACGTGCCCCCGACCTTCGGCTCGAAATGATGGACCGTGCAGGTGAAGCCGTTCGGCGGAAGCCATTTCGCCAGCGCATCCGCCTCCAGGAAGGCGCGATAGACTTTCTCCGGGCTGGTCGTCAAAACGCGGTGCAGGCGGACAGTGCTGGGCATGATCATCTTCCTCATGAATCGCCGGGCTCGACGTCAGCGTCTATTGCCCATTCATGTCTAGATGACGGATCAGATACCGCCGATCCGACAGGGCGTCTCGATTTTTTTGATGGATGATTGGCAGACTGCCGCCACGTCGTGCGGCGTCATGGTGAATGCGAGATTGTAGCCGGGGATCGTCGGATTGTTCCGCCCGCCTGCGGCTGATGCGCCGACGGCGAAAGCTGGCCGGCGATCACGCGCTCGACTGCATCGGTCGCACTTATTGATCGAGTCGAATCTGCGCGGTTTTGACGATGTCCTGCCAGCGCGCGATCTCTTCGGTCATCCGTCGCTTGAGCGGTTCGGGGCCTCGCTGGTCCGGCGGTGGCAGGATCAAGCCTACCAGTTCGAGCCGTCTCCGCACGCCGTCATCGTCGAGCGCTGCGCGAAGCGCATCCGAGAACCGGTCGCGAATGGCGTCAGGCGCGCCTTTCGGCAGGTAGAACGCGAACCAGCTCGATGCGACAAACTGTGGAAGCCCTGCTTCCCTGGCCGTCGGTGTCTCCGGCAATTGCGGAACCCGCGCTGCGGCCGAAACGGTCAGGAAACGCAGATTGTTGTCACCCAGGAAGGGAAGAACGTCGCCCAACAATCCACAACTGAAGTCGCTGCGGCCGGCGATCAGGTCGGTCATCGCCAGTGCTGATCCCCGATATGGCACCTCGACCGGCTTGAATCCGATCACGGAGGTGAACAGCAGACAGCTGATGTGGCTGATCGAACCGACACCCGCATGGGCCAAGGTGAGGTCCGGGCCGCGCGCCTTGGCGATCGCGATGAACGACGCCATGCTGTCCGCGCCAAGGTCGCGGCGAGCGACGACGAGGATCGGCGTTTCCGCGACCAGGCCAATCGGCGTGAAATCAACCAGCGGGTCGTAACGCAGATTCGGATACAGCGCGACCGATGCCGCATGCGTCCCGACGTGACCGCTGACGAGCGTATAACCGTCGGGCGCGCTTTTTGCGACGCGCGCTGAGCCGGTCGTGCCGCCCGCCCCGGCGATGTTCTCGACAATGATCGGCTGCCCGAGTTTTCGCGACATGTGTTCGGACACGATCCGGCTCATCACGTCATTCGGGCCGCCAGCCGCGAACGGGACGATCAACGTGATCGGCCGTGATGGGAAGGGCGACTCGGCATGTGCCGCATTCAACATTGACAGCATCGCAGCTGCGAGGAGGGCCGTATGCTTGCGTTTCAGAATCATATGGCCTCACTCCGCATCAGGGGCGTCGTCTTGCGCAGCACTGGCCGGTCGATCGGCACAGGCCGCGAGGACACGATCGACCTCACGGGCGGACAGGCCGATGTATCGAGCCGGGTCCGCAGCCGCCTCGATCTCATGCAGGGCGATGTGGGCCGTCACGGCCGGATCGCGCGAAAGGCTCTGGGCCAATGTCAGGCCCGAAGCGATCGCGTGCGTGCATGCCGCGCTCACCATCTCGTGCGCATGATGGCGCCCGACGTATGGAGCCAGCGCCATCATGACGGCCTCGGCGGCGATGAGACCCTGTGTCCGCCCGAGATTGGCCTGCATCGCATCGGGTCTGACGACCAGTCCGCCGCAGAGGCGAACAGCGTTGTCCAAGGCCCGGGAGACCAGTACGAATGCTTCCGGCAGCAGCGACCATTCGGCCTGCCACGGTCCCGTCGCCCGTTCATGGTCGTGGACCGAAGCGTCGAGCATGGCGCTCGCGAGCCGGCGCAACGACAGTCCGGTGCTGAGAATCTGCTCACAGATGATTGGGTTGCGCTTGTGCGGCATGGTGCTGGAGGCGCCGTGGCCCTGGCCGCCTGGCTCCAGCACTTCGCCGACCTCAGTCTGCGCCATCAACACGACATCGGTCGCGATCTTGCTCAAGGTCGCGGAGATCAGCCCAAGCAGGCAAACCGTCTCGGCCAAACTATCGCGCGCGGCGTGCCATGCCACCAGAGGTTCGCCGAGTTCGAGTTCGCTGGCCAACGCAGCGCGCACGCTGTCGCCATTGTCGCCGAGTGATGCGAAAGTGCCGACCGCACCGCCGAACTGGACCTGGAGGACTCTTGGTTTGAGTTCGGCGAGACGTTGCCTGTGGCGCAGCAGGCCCGACAGCCAGACGGAAACCTTGAATCCGAAGGTGATCGGAATCGCGTGTTGAAGTTTCGTCCTGCCGACCATGGGCGTATCGCGGTGGGTACGGGCCAGATCCGCAAGCGTCGATATCAGGCGCTCCAGATCGCGGTGGATGAGCTCGAGCGCGTCGCGGATCTGCACCACGAGCGCGGTGTCCATGATGTCCTGACTCGTGGCGCCCCAATGGACGAATTCGCCATGGGGGTTGCCGGTGAGTCGGATCAACTGCTCGACCAGATTCACGACCGGCAAACCAGCGCGCAAAGTTCCCGCCGCCAATTCGTCGAGGTCGAGTAGTTCAGCACGTGCAGCGGAGGCGATCGCAGCAGCAGCCTCGGCAGGAATCACACCGAGCTGCGCTTGAACCTTCGCCAGCGCGACCTCGACCAGAAGCATGGACTCAAGCGAATTGCGCTCACCGAAAATGGTGCGCATCGGGGCGGTGCTGAAAATATCGGCGAGGTGGCGGCTGCTGAAGACCGTTCCGGGCTCGAAACTCAGCATGGCCGTATCGCGATCATGGATGAGCGAACGCGCGCGCGTTCAAACCAGTCGGCAAGCCTCAATCCGAGCTCATGAATGCCGACTCTTACCTTGCGGGCGCATGGCGACGTCCGAGTAAAAAATAGCCGCATCGGTCGGTATCGGTCCCTCCGTCGTCGCGCTCCATTGCGCGCCGTACGGCTTGGCATCGATCAAGCCTAGATTACCCCCTCGTTTTGTAAAAATGCATTATTGCGATACATGCGTTCTGAATTGGAGAACGCGTCGAGCGCCCCCATGAATTCGGATATTGCAAACCGTGATCGGGTTGGGTTGCAGATCGTCGCCGAGAAAATCAGAGCCGCTACGAAAGCTTCATCGGGCGCGATCTGGTCTCCGTGCGGCGGAGCCGACGCATGTGGCGCTCGGCAGCCCTCCCAGAGCAGCTGGCGCCGAACGATGAGTGCTCGGCAGCGTGGCGTCATGTCCCTAGCCGGGCTCCCGAGGCGTTAAATTCGGTCAAGCCTTGCAAATGGTGAGGATGAGGTATACGTTGAGGCTGTTCGTTCAGCCGCTGTGCCTTGTTGAATGCGCCCGCGGGCTCCTTTTCCATAGACATCGACGAATAGAATTTGTTCTGCGTGACGATCACGCGGAACCTGCGCGTATGCGCTTTGGAGAAGAAAATGACGACAGGTACTGTGAAGTGGTTTAACGGCCAGAAGGGCTTTGGATTCATTCAGCCGAACGACGGCGGCAACGATGTGTTCGTTCACATCAGCGCGGTCGAGCGGGCTGGTCTTGCAGGTCTCGCTGAAGGCCAAAAGGTCAACTTCGAGCTCAAGACCGACAAGATGCGGGGCAAGGTCAGCGCTGAGAATCTCTCGCTGGCCTAAAGCCTTGGTGCCGTTTCACGGATGTACTGAAACGGCCATGCCACCCGCTCGATCCCAGGATTGAGCGGGTTTTTGTCCGTTGCAGAGCAGGGTGAATAATGAGCGCCAAGAGACCGGCCGAACCGTCACCCGAAAGCATCGCCCGTACTAACCGTCAGCGTTTGGCCGCTGAGGAAGGCGCTCGGGCGATGGTGGATGTTGGAAAGCAAGCCGTCGATGTTCGCAAGAACATGGCGCGGCTTCGAGAGCTGCGCGAAGCCAAGGAAGCGGCAGACGCCGCCCTTCAGGCATCGCTGCCCGCGGCCACCCCGACGAAGCGCAAGAAGAAGGTGACGCCATAGCTGCCTTCCATTGCGGCGACGACAATTCGGAGAGGGCCGATCACATGCCAAAGAGTGCGGGTCGTGCCTAGAATCAAGTCGGATGGCGGTGGCACCATCACCTTCTTTCTCGCGCTTGGCGCAGGACGACAGATGTGCCGTCTTGCGACGACGTTCCTGACGCAGAAGCAGGCTTTCAGTTATCTTCGCAAGAACCGGACAGAGTTAGAGCGCATGGCGCGGGCGCAGCTCGCTTCCGGAGCAGTCGAAGACGGAATCGTCGTGCTCTCGATGCTGTAGATCAGGCGGATTTCGGGGCCCCGGCTTCAGCGCAATCCGCGGTCGGAGTCTGGGACCGACGCTCTTATTCGGAGCCGCTTCCCGGCTTCGCCTCCCGGGCCAATCGCTCCGCTTTCAGCCGTTCGCGATTCTCGTTGAAGGAGTTCTGGTCCTTCGCATAGTCATTGATCGGCTTCTGCGTTGTCGCAGGCTTGAACGCCTTGTTGGCTTCACGCTTGGCGCGATCAGAGGATTGATCTTTCGACATTTAAGCCCTCAATTTGATCAAAGAGCGTGGTCCTGGCGAGTGCCGGACGCGACGCCACCCGTGCCCGAACTGAAAGGCCGACTTGCCATCCTCGGAAGCGAAGGCGACCAGTTCTTCAGCGTGGGGCAGGGTCTTTGCGAGGCGTGCTGCACTCGCTGTGGAGATGGCATGCTGGCATTTCCGGGCATGCTCTCATTCCCGGGAGCACGCCGGTCGAGGGAGCAACGGCCGGCCACCGCGTCTGTTCCTCGCGAACCAATCTTTAATCCAGCCTTCGCGGCGCGGCAAGCGTGCCGATCGTGCGATGCAGCCCCTTCCGCGTCAACAAAAAGGCCGCCGAAGCCGGCGGCCTTTCGCGTTGTAAGATGAGCCCGCTTACTCGGCGGCCTGCTTTTGCGGCGGATCGAGCGCGCCGGACTTGTGGATATCGGCCACCTGATGGTCCGAGAAGCCAAGCACGGTGCGCAGGATCTCGTCGGTGTGCTCGCCGAGCAGCGGGGAGCGCTCCACATCGCTGGGGGAGTCCGACAGCTTGATCGGGTTGCCGACCGAGATGTACTTGCCGCGGGTGGGGTGGTCGACCTCAACCACGGTGCCGGTCGCGCGCAGCGACTGGTCCTCGGCGATCTCCTTCATCGACAGGATCGGGCCGCAGGGGATGTCGTCCTTGTTGAGGATTTCCATCGCCTCGAACTTCGTCTTCGTCATCGTCCACTGTTCGATGCGGCCGAAGATCTCGTTCAGGCGCGGCAGGCGGACGGCCGGCTTGGCGTAGTTCGGATCGGTCTTCCAGGAGGGCTCACCGATCACGTCGCAGATCTTCTCCCAGACCGGGGCCTGGGTGATGAAGTAGATGTAGGCGTTGGGATCGGTCTCCCAGCCCTTGCACTTCAGGATGCGGCCGGGCTGGCCGCCGCCGGAATCGTTGCCTGCACGCGGCACGGCATCGCCGAACGGAATGCCTTCGCCGAACTGGCTGTATTCCTTGAGCGGGCCGTGGGCGAGGCGCTGCTGGTCGCGCAGCTTGACGCGCGCGAGGTTGAGCACGCCGTCTTGCATCGCAGCCGTCACCTTCTGGCCCTTGCCGGAATGGGTGCGGTGATAGAGTGCGGTGACGATGCCGAGCGCCAGATGCAGACCGGTGCCGCTGTCGCCGATCTGCGCGCCGGTGACCAGCGGCAGGCCGTCGCGGAAGCCGGTGGTGGAGGCGGCGCCGCCGGTGCACTGTGCGACGTTCTCATAAACCTTGCAGTCTTCGTACGGTCCGGGGCCAAAGCCCTTGATCGAGGCGACGATCATCTTCGGGTTGATCGCCTGGATCTTCTCCCAGGGGAAGCCCATGCGGTCGAGCACGCCGGGGCCGAAGTTCTCGACCAGCACGTCGCACTTCTTGATGAGCTCGGTGAGGACTTCCTTGCCCTTGGGGTTCTTGGTGTCGAGCGTGATCGAGCGCTTGTTGTGGTTGAGCATGGTGAAATACAGGCTGTCCACGTTCGGGATGTCCTGCAGCTGGCCGCGGGTGATGTCACCCACGCCCGGGCGCTCTACCTTGATCACGTCGGCGCCGAACCAAGCGAGCAACTGCGTGCAGGTCGGCCCGGACTGGACGTGGGTGAAGTCGAGAATGCGAACGCCCTCGAGCGCTTTTGTCATCGTGTTGCTCCTGTTACTCTTCTGTTTCCGTCATGCCCGCGAAGGCGGGCATCCATTATTCGCTGAAGGTTCAGTTGGGCCTCAGTGCTCGCCTCAAGGATGATCTGGCGATTACTGGATTCCCCGCCTGCGCGGGGAATGACCCGGCGGCTGGTTACTTCTTCTTCTGCAGAACGCTCTGCGGATTGAGGTTGCCGATGCGGCCGCTCTCGGAACCGGCGGCCGGATCGATCACGGCGTTGATGAGCGTCGGCTTGCCCGAGGCCATGGCTTCGTTGACGGCGCGCTTGAGCTCGTCCGGCGAGGTGGCGTTGACGCCGACACCGCCGAAGGCTTCCATCATCTTGTCGTAGCGGGCGCCCTTGACGAACACCGTCGTCGCCGGATCGGCATTGGCGCCGTTGACGTCGGTGCCGCGATAGATGCCGTCATTGTTGAAGATGACGACGCAGATCGGCAAATTGTAGCGGCAGATGGTCTCCACTTCCATGCCGGAGAAGCCGAAGGCCGAGTCGCCTTCCACCGCGAGCACGGGATGGCCGGTCTCGAGCGTAGCCGCGATCGCCTGGCCCATGCCGATGCCCATCACGCCCCAGGTGCCGACGTCGAGACGCTTGCGTGGGCGATACATGTCGATGACGCCGCGGGCGAGGTCGAGCGTGTTGGCGCCCTCGTTGACGAGGATCGCCTCGGGATGATCCTTGATGACGTTCTTCAGCACGCCGAGCGCGCCGTGATAGTCCATCGGCGATTTGTTGTTCATGAGCTTCGGCGCCATCTTGGCGACGTTCTCTTCGCGCTTGGTCGAAATCGCCTTGGTCCATTCGACCGGCGGCGCGGTCCAGCCCGACGCCATCGCCTGGTTGAAGGCGGAAACGACCGAGCCGATGTCGCCGACGACGGGCGCGACGATCTCGACGTTGGAGTCCATCTCGCGCGGTTCGATGTCGACCTGGATGAACTTCTTGGGCGCTTCGCCCCAGTTCTTGCCCTTACCGTGCGAGAGCAGCCAGTTCAGTCGGGCGCCGATCAGCAGCACGACGTCGGATTCCTTCAGCACCGTCGAACGGGCGGCGCCTGCGCACTGCGGATGCGTGTCGGAGAGGAGGCCCTTGGCCATGCTCATCGGCAGGAAGGGAATGCCGCTCTTCTCGACGAAGGTCTTGATCTCCTCGTCGGCCTGCGCGTAGGCCGCGCCCTTGCCGAGGATGATGAGCGGACGTTTTGCGCCCTTCAAAACATCAAGCGCGCGCTTGATCGAAGCGGGCGAGGGGATCTGCGCGGGAGCCGCGTCGATCACCTTGACCAGCGACTTCCGGCCGGCATCGGCGTTCATCACCTGGCCGAACAGCTTTGCCGGCAGGTCGAGATAGACGCCGCCCGGACGGCCGGAGACGGCGGCACGGATGGCACGGGCAAGACCGATGCCGATGTCCTGGGCGTGCAGCACGCGATAGGCTGCCTTGCACAGCGGCTTGGCGATCGCCAGCTGGTCCATTTCTTCGTAGTCGCCCTGCTGGAGGTCGACGATCTCGCGCTCGGAGGAGCCTGAGATCAGGATCATCGGGTAGCAGTTGGTGGTGGCGTGCGCGAGCGCGGTGAGACCGTTGAGGAAGCCGGGAGCGGAGACGGTGAGGCAGATGCCGGGCTTCTTGGTGAGGTAGCCGGCGATGCCCGCCGCATAGCCGGCGTTCTGCTCGTGGCGGAACGAGATCATGCGAATACCGGCCGCCTGGGCCATGCGGCCCAAATCCGTGATCGGGATGCCCGGCACATTGTAGATGGTGTTGATGCCGTTCAGCTTGAGCGCGTCGATGACGAGATGAAAGCCATCCGTCAATTCCTGCTCGGTGCCCGGTGCTTCGGACTTGGTCGCGGTATTCAGCATGGGCCTTGTCTCCCTGGTCTCAAGATGCCGTTTCAGGCTTTAGGGGCGATGCCTCGCCCTTCTGGTGAACGTTGCTGGCTAGAAGAGTTCCTGACCATGCGCTTCGACGTAAGCGGCAAGGCCAAGGGTGTGATCGCGGGCGCGCTTCTCGGCGAGCTCGGTATCGCGCGCCTCCAAGGCTTCGATCATGCCGAGATGCTCGGGGAGCGACGTCGCGGTACGGTCCTTGCGTCCGATGGTCAATTGCCGATAGCCACGCACGTGCAGCAGCAAGTCGTTGGTGAGATCGACCAGCACCGGTGATTCCGACAGCGAGATCAGCGCCTGGTGGAAGGCGATGTTGGCGCGCGAATATTCCTCGACGTGATCCTCGGGCAGGCGATCCTTGCCGAAATCCTTGAAGTAGTCGCGCAGCGCCGTGATGTCTTTCTTGCGCGCGGTGGCGGTGATGAGGCGGGCCGCCATGCTCTCCAGCGCCGCCCAGGCGCGGATCATGTCGACGATCTCGCTCTTGGTCCTTCGCACCACCATGATGCCGCGGCGCGGAACCGTCTTCACGAAACCGTCCTGCTCGAGCATCGCGATGGCTTCGCGGATCGGCGTGCGGCTCACGCCGAGGCGCTCGGACAACGCCCGCTCGTCGAGCATCACCGGCTCGGGTGTCGAGTAGATGTCCATCTTGAGGATGGCTTCCTTCAAGGCGTCATACGCCTTGTTCTTGAAGCTCGACTCCGGGGCAATACGAACGATTGCGATATCTGCCTCGGCCATGTTCGGCAACGCCTTGGTTGGTTTCCGCAGTGACACGACGAATCTCCTCCAGTGGGAGTCGTCTTTTACAGGATTATTAGCGGGAAAGTTTTTGGCATACCAAATACCAGAATGTCAAGCTGCCTATTTTTTGCAGCGTTCTAAGGTGCGCTGCAGCTTGACAAGTTGGCTTCTGGCATACCAAATGCCATCGCCAGCCATTTTTGATCCAAGCCGGCGGAGTAATCTCGGCTTTATGCCACTCCGTTCCGCGACATGGAACAGAGCGCGGCGAATGGAAAGCATCACGGGCAGCCGCAACACGCGCGCGCTTCGAGAACGCAAGAACCAAGGTCAAGGGAGAGCCACATGTCCAATTCCAAAGATGCCGTCCGCAAGGTGCTTGACCAGGTCAAGGCGGACAAGCGCACCAGCCTGACCGCGCCGGAAGGCAAGCTGGTCTGCGACGCCTACGGCATTCCAGTGCCGAAGGAGGGTGTGGCGAAATCGGCCGGCGAGGCCGGCAAAATGGCCGCCTCGATGGGCTTTCCGGTGGTGATGAAGATCGTCTCGCCGGACATTCTCCACAAGACCGAAGCCGGCGGCGTCATCGTCGGCCTCAAGACGGCCGAAGACGCCGAGAAGGCCTACGAGACGATCCTGTCCAACGCCAGGAAGTACAAGTCCGACGCCAAGATCGAGGGCGTCCAGGTGCAGCAGATGCTGGCCGGCGGCACCGAAGTGATCGTCGGGTCGATCACCGATGCCTCGTTCGGCAAGCTGGTTGCCTTCGGCCTCGGCGGCGTGCTGGTCGAAGTCCTGAAGGACATCACCTTCCGCCTCGCGCCCGCGACCAAACAAGACGCGCTGTCGATGCTCGACGGCATCCAGGCGCATGAAATTTTGAAGGGCGTTCGCGGCGGCGAGCCGGTGAACCGCACGGCGCTTGCGGATGTCATCGTCAAGGTCTCGCAGCTCGTCACCGATTTCCCGGAGATCGTCGAGCTCGATCTCAACCCGGTGTTCGCGACGGCCAAGGACGCGATCGCGGCCGACGTCCGCATCGTCGTCGACTTCGCTTACGTGCCCAAGCCGAAGCCGCGCCCGACCGAAGAGATCGTCGCGGCCATGAGCCGCATCATGCAGCCGAAGGCCGTTGCCGTGGTCGGCGCTTCGGCCGAGGACGGCAAGATCGGCAATTCCGTGATGAAAAACCTCATCAACGGCGGCTACAAGGGCGACATCTACCCGATCCATCCCAAGGCCGCCGAGATCCTCGGCTACAAGGCCTATAAGAGCGTCAAGGACGTGCCCGGCGTGATCGATACCGCGGTGTTCGCCATTCCCGCGAAGTTCGTCGCCGCGGCGCTCACCGAATGCGGCGAGAAGAAAATTCCCGGCGCGGTTCTGATCCCGTCCGGTTTCGCGGAAGCCGGCGCGCCGGAGCTGCAGGCCGAGATCGTCGAAGTCGGCAAGAAGTACGACATCCGCCTGATGGGCCCGAACATCTACGGCTTCTATTATACGCCTGCCAATCTCTGCGCGACCTTCTGCACCGCCTATGACGTCAAGGGCCACGCGGCGCTGTCCTCGCAGTCGGGCGGCATCGGCATGGCCATCATCGGCTTCTCGCGTTCGGCCAAGATGGGCGTGTCCGCGATCGTCGGCCTCGGCAACAAGTCCGATATCGACGAGGACGATCTGCTCGCCTTCTTCGAGCAGGATCCGAACACCAACCTGATCGCGCAGCACTGCGAAGACCTCAAGGACGGCCGCGCCTTTGCGGAAGCGGCAAAGCGCGTCTCCAAGAAAAAACCGGTCATCGTGCTCAAGGCCGGCCGCACCTCGGCCGGCGCGAAGGCGGCCTCGTCGCATACCGGCGCGCTCGCCGGCAACGACAAGATCTACGAGGACGTCCTGGCGCAGTCCGGCGTGATCCGCGCCCGTTCGCTGCGGCAGCTGCTCGAATTCGCGCGCGGCGTGCCGGTGCTGCCGACGCCGAAGGGCGAGAACGTGCTGATCATCACCGGCGCCGGCGGCTCGGGCGTGCTGCTGTCGGACTCCTGCGTCGACAACGGCCTGTCGCTGATGTCGATGCCGGCAGATCTCGATGCTGCCTTCCGCAAGTTCATCCCGCCGTTTGGCGCGGCCGGAAATCCCGTGGACATCACCGGCGGCGAGCCGCCGATCACCTACGTCAACACGGTGAAGCTCGGCCTGACGGACGAGCGCATTCATTCGCTCATCCTCGGCTACTGGCACACCATCGTCACGCCGCCGATGGTGTTCGCCCGCAACATGGTCGAGGTGAAGAAGGAGATGGAGGCCAAGGGCTTCGTGAAGCCGATCGTCGCCTCGCTCGCCGGCGACGTCGAGGTCGAGGAGGCCGCCGAATATCTCTACCAGAACGGCATCCCGGCCTATGCGTATTCGACCGAGCTGCCGGTCGAGGTCCTCGGCGCCAAGTACAAATGGGCGCGCGGAGCAGGGCTGCTCTGAGGCTGCCTTCGCCTCTCCCCGCCTGCGGGGAGAGGCCGGAATTTGCACAGCAAATTCCGGGTGAGGGGCACTCTCCGCGAGTCCGTCTCTCTCCGTCTTCGCGGAGATAGCCCCTCACCCCGACCCTCTCCCCGTAAGAACGGGGCGAGGGAGGGCAGGCGGCTCGCGTCTTGTCTGATTGGCAATGCAGGTCGCGATGAGCAAGAACGTGATCCGACGCAAATCGATCGAGCCCCGATCGTCATCGGAGCCTGACCACGACGCGCGCGACGGCGGCGTGCAATCCGTTGATCGCGCGCTGTCGATTCTCGAAACATTGTCCGAAGACGACGAAGGCTATCGCCTCAGCGATCTCGCCGTTCGCACCGGGCTCTCGGCCTCGACCGTACACCGCCTGCTGGCGACGCTGGAAAGCCGCCGCTTCGTGCAGTTCGACCGCGCCGAATCCAAATGGCATGTCGGCGTGCGCAGCTTCACGGTGGGCGCGAGCTTTGCCCGGCGGCGCAATTTCAGCGCCCAGGCTATTCCCTATTTGCGCAAGCTGCGTGATCTCACCCGCGAGACCGCCAATCTCGCCGTGGTCGACGACGAGTTCATCATCGTGCTGACCCGCATGGAGAGCCGTGAAATCATGCGTTCGCTGACCAAGGTCGGCGGCCGCGTTCCGATGGTAACATCGGGCGTCGGCAAGGCGGTGCTCGCGACCTATTCCGACGAGGACGTCGGTGCCGTCATCCGCCATCACGGCATGCCACGCCTGACCGAGAAATCGATCGTGCGACCAAGCGACCTGTTCAAGGAGCTCGCGACCATCCGCAAGCAGGGTTTTGCGATCGACGACGAGGAAGCCGAGATCGGCCTGCGCTGCGTTGCCGCCGTGGTCTACAACGCGCTTGCCGAGCCGTTGGCGGCGATCTCCGTTTCCGGCTTGACCAGCAGGGTCACCGATGCGCGGCTGCCGGAGATCGGCCGTGTGGTGCGCGAGGTTGCGGCGGAACTGACGGCCGCGCTCGGGGGTGTGACCCCGGTCGCGAAGCCAGCCTGACCCCGGTTCGCGGTCCGTCGTGGCCCGTTGAAGAAATCAGCTCTGGCGGCAGCTGCCCCGACATCGGTATATCCACGCACCGTTGTCGCCTCCTTTTTAGGAAAAGTCATGCCGTCAGAGCTCCGTTCGCCCCGTCTCGCTGTCCTGATCGATGCCGACAACGCTTCGGCAAAGATTGCCGATGGACTGTTCGAGGAGATTGCCAAGATCGGCGAGGCCAGCGTTCGCCGCATCTACGGCGACTTCTCCAATGCCAGGTCCAGGGGCTGGGCCGACATCCTTTCCAAACACGCCATCATCCCGCAGCAACAGTTTGCCTATACGACCGGAAAGAATGCCTCCGACATCACCCTGGTCATCGACGCGATGGACCTGCTTCACAGCGGCCGGTTCGACGGCTTTTGCCTGGTGTCGTCGGATAGCGATTTTACCCGTCTGGCCGCCCGGATCCGGGAGCAGGGCATCGATGTCTTTGGGTTCGGCGAACAGAAGACGCCGGAGAGCTTCCGGCAGGCCTGCCGAAGGTTCGTCTACACGGAGAACCTGCTTGCCGCGCCGGCGCACACCCAGGACGCCGCTTCGAGATCGAAATCGCTTCAGCCGCTCGATGCCGCGACCCCCATCATCAAGAAGGTCATCACCCAGATGGAGAGCGAGGACGGCTGGGTCACGCTCGGGGAAGTCGGCCGTCAACTTGCCAATCTCGCGTCCGATTTCGATCCGAGAACGTTCGGCTTCCGCAAGCTGAGCGACCTCGTGCGCAAGACCAATTCCTTCGAGATCGACGAGCAGAACGGGAGGTCAATGCGGATTCGGGTCAAGCCCACTGCCGCAGCGGCCCCGAGACGACGGAACTCGCGCAGGCCCGCGAGGTCAGGGGCGGCAGGCGCTTCGCCGCCTAAAGCGTAAGCAGGGCGTGCCGTTATATTTGCGCTTGCCCGGTCTGGCGCAGGGCGTAACCATCGCGGGACCGTAACGCCACGCGAGGGTCCCGATGACCAGACTTACCCGCTTCGCCGTCGCACCGTTGCATTCGATGACCCGGCGTCTCGCCGATGTGGCCTCGGCGCGGGTCGCGCCGGATCTCGTCGTCACCGGCGCGCGGGTGCTTTCGACCTATTCGGAGCGCATCCATCAGGGACGTGAGGTCTGGATCACCGGCGGCCGCATCGCGGCGGTGAAGCCGGCTGGAATAGCCAAGAAGGCCTGGAGCGGCGTCACGACCTACGATGCCGCGGGCGGCATTATCGCGCCGGGCCTGGTTGATCCGCACATCCACATTGAATCCTCGATGGTGACGGCCTGCGCCTATGCCGAGGCCGCCCTGCTCAACGGCACCACCACGATCTTCTGCGACAGCCACGAGATCGGCAACGTCATGGACGTCGCCGGCGTCGAGGCGATGCTGGAGGACGCGCGCGAGGCGCCGCTGTCGATCTTCTTGACAGTGCCGAGCACGGTGCCCGCGACTTCGGCCGCACTGGAGACTGCGGGCGGCGACCTCACGCCGGACAAGATCGCCGGCCTGTTCGACCGCTGGCCGGAGGCTGTCGGGCTCGGCGAGAAGATGGATTTCGTGCCCGTGACCATGGGCGATGAGCGCAGCCACGCCATCCTCGCCGCCGCCCTGAAGCGTGGGCGGCCGGTGTCCGGCCATGTCTATGGCCGCGAATTCGTTGCGGCTTATGCGGCATCCGGCGTCACGGATACCCATGAGGCGATCGACCGCGACATCGCCGACGATTTGCTCGATGCCGGGGTCTGGGTCTTCCTGCGCGGGGGACCGCCGACCACACCGTGGCACTCGCTGCCGCAGGCGATCCGCACTATCACCGAGCTCGGCGCTTCGCACAAGCGCACGGCCGCGTGCACCGACGATCGCGACGCCGATGATCTCCTGCTGTTCGGTCTCGACTGGGTGGTGCGGGAGGCGGTGAAGGCGGGAATGTCGCCCGAGCAGGCCTGGTCGATGGGCTCGCTGCATGGCGCGACGCGCTTCAACATGGACAGCGATATCGGCGGGCTCGGCGGGGGGCGCCGCGCCGATCTGGTGCTGATGGACGACAATCTGAAGCCGCAATGCACTTGGTATGGCGGCGAGCTGGTGGTCGAGAACCGCAAGATCACGCCGCGGCTCGATCAGGCATTGTCGCAGCGATATCAATACCCGAAGGCGGCCTACGCGACTGTGAAGCTGCCGGAGAAGCTGAAGCTGACGCCGGAGCTGCCGGCGAAGGCCTGCACCGTCAACGCCATCAAGACCGCGTTGCCCGGCATCACGCTGATCCATGAGAAGATCGAGATCGAGCCGGCCAAGGATTGGCCGGAATTGTTCGCGCGCTACAGCCTGTGCTTCGTCACGGTGGTCGAGCGCCACGGCAAATCGGCCGGCAATGTCGCCTATGGCCTCTTGAAGGACTTTGGCCTGAAGCGCGGCGCGGTCGCCTCCAGCGTCGGGCACGACAGCCACAACATCATCGTTGCCGGTACCAACGAGGCCGACATGCAGGTCGCGGTGGCCGCCATCAAGGAGCAACAGGGCGCCGTCTGCCTCGTCGCCGAGGGCAAGGTGAGGGCGCTGGTGCCGCTGCCGATCGCCGGTCTGCTGTCCGACAAGCGCGTTACCGAAGTGGCGGAAGAGGTCAAGGTGCTGAAGAAAGAATGGGCGGAAGCCGGCTGCACCATCCCCTACATGGGCTTCAATTTGATTCCTCTATCGGTCATTCCGGAAATTCGCATCACCGACAAGGGCCTCGTGCTGGTGCCGCAGATGGAGCTGGCGACGCTGTTCGAGTGAGCGCTTTCACGCGAGTCTCGACCTAACCGACTGAAGCCGCCGCGATTTTTTCGCGGCTGCCGCATCGTGGAAAATAAAATCGATCTCGTTGAGTGAAGCCCTCGCGGGCCCGATGATCTCGCTCGAGCCAATGCAACTCAAGCGAGGTCCGATATGGCGAAGATGCGAGCCATCGATGCTGCCGTGCGAATTCTGGAGAAGGAAGGCATCTCGACTGCCTTCGGCGTTCCCGGGGCCGCGATCAATCCGCTTTACTCGGCGCTGAAGAAGCGCGGCTCGATCCGCCATATCCTGGCGCGCCATGTCGAGGGGGCCTCGCACATGGCCGAGGGTTATACGCGGGCCAAGGCGGGCAATATCGGCGTCTGCATCGGAACCTCGGGGCCGGCGGGCACCGACATGATCACCGGGCTCTATTCGGCGATCGCCGATTCCATCCCGATCCTCTGCATCACCGGCCAGGCGCCGCGGGCGCGGCTCTACAAGGAGGATTTCCAGGCCGTCGACATCGAATCGATCGCAAAGCCCGTGACCAAATGGGCGGTGACCGTGCGCGAGCCCGGGCTGGTGCCTCGCGTGTTCAGCCAGGCCTTTCACATCATGCGCTCGGGAAGGCCTGGCCCGGTCCTGATCGATATGCCGCTCGACGTGCAGCTCGCCGAGATCGAGTTCGACGACGAGACCTATGAGCCGCTGCCGGTCTACAAGCCCACCGCGACGCGCAAGCAGGTGGAGAAGGCGCTGGAGATGCTCAACGCGTCCGAACGGCCGCTGATCGTCGCGGGCGGCGGCGTGATCAATGCCGACGCCTCGGATTTGCTGGTGGAATTCGCCGAGATCGCCAACGTGCCGGTCGTGCCGACGCTGATGGGGTGGGGGGCCATCCCCGATGACCACGTGCTGATGGCCGGCATGGTCGGTCTTCAGACCAGCCACCGTTACGGCAATGCCACCATGCTCGAATCCGATTTCGTGCTGGGCATCGGCAACCGCTGGGCCAACCGCCACACCGGCTCGGTCGAGACCTACACCAAGGGCCGCACCTTCGTGCATGTCGACATCGAGCCGACCCAGATCGGGCGCGTGTTCAACCCCGACCTCGGCATCGTCTCGGATGCCAAGGCCGCCCTTGAGCTTTTCGTCACCGTCGCCAGGGAGTGGCGCCGGTCAGGCAGGTTGCGCGAGCGCCAGGCGTGGCCCGCTTCCTGCCGCGACCGCAAGAAAACGATGTTGCGCAAGAGCCATTTCGACAACGTTCCGATCAAGCCGCAGCGCGTCTACGAGGAGATGACCAAGGCCTTTGGCCGTGACACCTGCTACGTCTCCGTGATTGGCCTGTCGCAGATTGCCGGGGCGCAGTTTCTGGGGGTATACAAGCCGCGCAACTGGATCAATGCCGGGCAGGCCGGGCCGCTCGGCTGGACGCTGCCCGCGGCGCTCGGCGTGCGCGCGGCGTGTCCGGATCGCGACATCGTCGCGCTCTCCGGCGACTACGACTTCCAGTTCCTGATCGAAGAGCTCGCGGTCGGGGCGCAATTCAATCTGCCCTACATCCACGTCGTCGTGAACAACTCCTATCTCGGCCTGATCCGCCAGGCCCAGCGTGGCTTCGACATGGACTATCACGTCCAGCTCTCCTTTGAGAACATCAACGCGCCCGAGCTCGGCGGCTATGGCGTCGACCATGTTGCGGTCGCCGAAGGCCTCGGCTGCAAGGCGATCCGCGTCACCGACCCGAAAGACTCGCAGGCGGCGTTCGCGACCGCGCGCGAATTGATGGCCAAGCATCGCGTGCCCGTGATGGTCGAGTTCATCCTCGAACGTGTCACCAACATCGCGATGGGCACCGAGATCGACAACATCGTCGAATTCGAGGAGGTGCTGGATCTGCCGCTCGACGAGGTCGCAACCGCGCGGTCCGGCGTGCTGCAGCCGGCGGAATAGGGAACAGCATCATGCCGAGATTCGCCGCCAACCTCACCATGCTCTTCAACGAAATGCCGTTCGTGGACCGCTTCGCCGCGGCCAAAGCGGCGGGCTTTTCCGGGGTCGAGTACCTCTTCCCCTATGATTTCGACAAGGCGCTTTTGCGCGAGCAGCTCGACCGCCATGGGCTGACGCAGGTGCTGCACAATCTGCCGGCCGGCAATTGGGCGGCAGGCGAGCGCGGCATCGCGATCCTGCCGGATCGTGTCAGCGAGTTCCGGGACGGCGTGTTTCGCGCCATCGACTATGCCAAGGCACTCGATTGCGAGCAGCTCAACTGTCTCGTCGGCATCGCGCCTGTCGATGCCGACCCGCGTGAGCTCAACGAAACGCTGGTCGGGAATCTGCGGTTTGCAGCTTCGACCCTGACGCGCGAGAACATCAAGCTCCTGGTCGAGCCGATCAACACGCTCGACATTCCCGGCTTCTTCCTGAACGGCACCGAGCAGGCCGTGCAGCTGATCTCCGAGGTGCGCTCCAACAATCTGTTCATCCAATACGACATCTATCACATGCAAATCATGGAGGGCGATCTCGCCCGCACCATGCAGGAATATCTGCCGCAGATTGCGCACATCCAGCTCGCCGACAATCCCGGCCGCAACGAGCCCGGCACCGGCGAGATCAACTATCCCTTCCTGTTCCGCCATCTCGACGCGATCGGCTATCGCGGCTGGATTGGTTGCGAATACAAGCCGCGCACCACGACGCTGGAAGGCTTGTCCTGGCACGCGGCGCAGACTTTCGAGACCTGAGGAAACCGTAGACATGATCGACATCGGCTTTATCGGACTTGGCACCATGGGGCGGCCGATGGCCGGCCATCTTCTGGCTGCAGGCCATCGCGTTCTCCTGCACGATGTCGGGCCGGTCGCACCCGAGCTGATCGCGGCCGGCGGCGTTGACTGCAAGTCAAGCAAGGAGGTCGCGGAGGAGGCGGATGCTGTCATCATCATGGTGCCGGATACCCCGCATGTGGAGGCCGTGCTGTTCGGCAAGGACGGCGTCGCGGGCGGCATTTCCAAGGGCAAGATCGTAGTCGACATGAGCTCGATCTCGCCGCTGGCGACCAAGGAATTTGCGAAGAAGATCGAGGCGCTCGGCGCGGATTATCTCGATGCACCGGTGTCAGGCGGGGAGGTCGGTGCCAAGGCGGCAAGCCTCACCATCATGGTCGGTGGCCCCGAGCGCGCCTTCAACACCATGAAGCCGATCTTCGACCGGATGGGAAAGAACGTCACCCGCGTCGGCGCCAATGGCGACGGCCAGACGACGAAGGTCGCCAACCAGATCATCGTCGCGTTGACGATCGAGGCGGTCAGCGAAGCGCTACTGTTCGCGTCGAAAGCCGGTGCGGATCCGGCGCTGGTGCGGCAGGCCCTGATGGGCGGCTTTGCGTCGTCCCGGATTCTCGAAGTGCATGGCGAGCGCATGGTGAAGCGCAATTTCGATCCCGGCTTCCGCATCGAGCTGCACCAGAAGGATCTCAACCTCGCGCTTGAAGGCGCCCGCGCGCTCGGCCTGTCGCTGCCGAGCACGGCAGTGGCGCAGCAACTATTCTCGTCCTGCGCCGCGCATGGCGGCAAGGGCTGGGATCACTCGGCGATGGTGCGCGCGCTGGAACTGATGGCGGGCCACGAGATCGCGGCGGCCTGAACTGTTACCGGGTAACAGTCTCCGGTTTTGGTGCCGTCTAGATCGGGCGGGGAACCGGAACAATGATCCGGCCCCGCGGTTGAAGGCGCACAACAATCACTGGAGACATAAGCACATGAAAACCCGTCTTGCGATTTCGTTGGCTGCCGCGTCGCTGCTGGCGTCGAGTGCGGCCTTTGCTCAGTCGACGACCGAAGAGGGCGCCAGGAACGGCGCACGCGCGGGCGGCGACATCGGCGGCCCGGTCGGAGCGATGGTCGGTGGTACCGTCGGGGCGGCGGTCGGCGCTGGTCTGGAAATCCCGAATGCGATCCTCGGCGGAATTCCGCGTGATGATTCGGTCGTGGTCCACGAGCGCGTCGTGGTCGGCGAGCCGCTGCCGCCGACCGTGGTGCTGCGGCCCGTGCCGAACTACACCGAATATCGCTATGCGGTCGTGAACGATCGCCGCGTGATCGTGGAGCCGCGCACGCGCCGCGTCGTCAAGATCATCGACTGATCGATCAGAGCGTGAGCTTTGAAGAGACGGGCCCTGCGGAGCGTCACTCCGCGGGGCCTTGACTCGAGAGGGCCGAATTTACGCGAAACCGCGTCATGGCCCAATCGGCGATGGCCGCCAGCGCGAAGCCGATGCAGGTGGTGCCGGCATCGACCAGAAAGTCCTCCAGCCGCGGATGTCGTCCCGGTGCCCAGAATTGCATCAGTTCGAGCAGGCCGATCAGCACCACGGCGATGGCTGTCGCCGACAGGCGGCGGCGCGGATAGGCGAAGCCGAAGGCTAGTCCCACCAGGACGAAGGCAAGGGCATGCTCGCCGTCCTGGCCAAGGTCGGAATGGGGCCGCAGGCCGGGCGGACCGAGGGTTGCAAAGGCGACGGCGGCGGCAAGCAGCCAGGCAGAGGAGCGAACCAAAATGGACATCCGGACCGCTTAGCACGGATTGCAGCAGCTTGCCGAGGCGCCGGGATCAGATCGCCGTGTAGTTAATGACGAAACGTTAAAGCGGCTCGCGCACGCCCAGGCCGTGCATGAAGCGTTCCCGGATTTGTACGGGATCGCGTCGGGTGGCGCCGACGCCGGGCTTGTCATCGATACGAACGGCGATCAGGCTGGGCTCGCCAGCCGACATGGCTTCCTCGACCAGACGCTCGAAATCCTCCTCGTCCGCGGCCCAGGCGCTATTGGCAAGCCCGGAGCCGGTCGCGATGGCGACGATGTCAGCTACGTTCGCGGCCGGTGTCGGCTGCGCGCCGGTGATCTGGTAGATGCCGTTGTCCATCACGATCATGATGAGGTTCTTCGGCTTCAACGCCGCGATCGTCGAGAGCGCGCCGAGCTGCATCAGGAGCGAACCATCGCCTTCGAGCGCAAAGACGCGCCGGTCCGGTTGCGCCAGCGCCACGCCCAGCGCGATCGGGAAGGCGAGGCCCATGCTGCCGAGCATGTAGAAATTCTGCGGACGGTGGCCGGCGGCCCAGAGGTCGAAATTGGTATTGCCGATGCCGCCGATCACGGCTTCCTCGTGCTCGAGTTTCGCGATCAGGCGCGAGGTGACGTCGAAGCGGTTCATCACTTTAGTGTTGCGCGCGTCTGTCTTCATTTGGCCGTCCTCACTTGTCGAACACCTTGCCGCCCGCGAGCAGCGGGTTGAGGATCAGCGCGACTGGCGCCTGCGTCGTGATGGCCTGCTTGATCGAACGGTCGGCAATGAATTCGAGCTCGTCGAGCCGGGTGATGGTGTGATGCTCCAGCGCCAGCGAATCCAGCACCGGACGCATGGTGCGGCAGACCAGTGACTGGCCGTAATTGAATTCGCCGAGCGTGCCGCGCTCAGACACGAACATGATCAGCGGAATCTGGTAGGGCACCGCAAGCGAGGCCAGCACGTTGGCGAGCGTCGCAAACCCCGAGGTCTGCATCAACACCGCGCCCCGTCGTCCGCCCATCCAGGCGCCCGAGACGATGCCGACGGCCTCCTCCTCGCGGGCGGTGGCAAAGGTGGTGAAGAACGGATCGGCGTGCAGGTTCTTGATCAGCGGCGTCAGCACGCGGTCGGGCACGTAAGGGACGAGGCTGATCTCGTTCCGCTTCAGCGTTTGCAGGACGATGCCGTGCCAGCTCTTGTCGCTGGAGGTCTGCGCCGCCTCGGACGAGGTCTGTTGCTCCGCAATCGGCATTGCGTTCTCCCTTCGGCCGCGCATGCTTCTTGGTCTTTTGCCTTTGTCGTGGCCATCGTCTTGGCCGTCGCGGCGGTCTGCCGAACTTGACGCAGGCAGCGGGATTGTCAACATGTCCGGGCTGCACCGTGATCTGCGCCAGACGGCCTGCCGCGGCCGGTGCCGCCGTGTCATAAGCGGCAATAACAAGAGAACGGAGGAACGTATGAAAGGATCGCGCGCCGCGCTGGCCCTGCGGATCTCCTGGAGAAAGCCGGAAGGGTCCTGATGTCCGTCAACAGCAAGCGCGTCTTCTACGTTAAATATCTGGCCAATCCGATCTATATCGACATTCTGAAGGCGCGGCCCGACGTCCGGCTCGATCGCATCGAGAACGAGAGCCCCGAGGAATATTTCGCGCCGATCATCGAAGCGGCTCATGTCTACCAGATCGGCGCCGCCCGTGACGAACTGGCCCCGCATTTCCATGTCGATGCTGCCTTCCTGAAGCGCGCGCCGAACCTGCTGCTCGTCTCCAGCAACGGCGCTGGATTCGATCCTGTTGACGTCGAGGCCTGCACCGATGCCGGCGTGCTGGTCGTCAACCAGTCCGGCGGCAACGCCCATTCCGTCGCCGAGCATGCGCTGGCGATGATGCTGACGCTGTCCAAGCGCATCATCCAGTCCGACCGCAAGCTCCGCAGGGAGTCCAACGTCAACCGCAACGAACTCGTCGGCAACGAGATCGAGCACAAGACCGTCGGCATTATCGGCCTCGGCAATGTCGGTCGCCGCATCGCCGCGCTGTGCAAGGGCCTGTTCGGCATGAAGGTGCTTGCCTACGATCCGTACCTGACGGCCGAAATGATGGCCGAGCGGGGCGGCGAGAAGGTCGAGCTCGACGAGCTCTTGCGCCGTGCCGACTTCGTCTCGATCTCCTGTCCGCTCGACAAGGGCAGCCGCAATATGATCAGCGTGCGCGAGTTTGGGTTGATGCAGCCGCATGCGTACTTTATCACCACGGCGCGTGGCTTCATCCACGATGAAGATGCGCTGCTCCAGGCGTTGCGTGACAAGCGCATTGCGGGCGCCGGTCTCGACGTCTGGTCGAAGGAGCCGCCGCCGCCGGAGCATCCGCTGCTCCAGCTCGACAACGTGCTGGCGAGCCCGCATACGGCCGGCGTCACGATCGAGGCGCGCCAGAACATGGGCCGCATCGCCGCCGAGCAGGTGCTGGATACGCTCGACGGCAAGCGCCCGCCGCGCATCATCAATCCCGAGGTCTGGCCGCGCTATGCGGAGCGGTTCAAGCAGGCGTTTGGTGTGATGCCGGCGTAGGGCGCGCGAAGTCTGATCGTGCTCCGATCGCTGGTTACGAGGATGAAAACAGAAAGCGGCGGATTTTACTGATGGCGTGAGTGAACACGTATGACTTGTCCTGTAGATCAGGGTTCATGAGCATATTTTCGATTGCGACATCCGGACTTTCCGCGGCGAGTTTGCGTGTGAACGTGGCCGCGAGCAATATCGCCAACATTCGCACGACAGGCCCGCTACCTGCGTCAGGCGGATCGAGCACATCGGCCAGTGCGGTCAGTTCGAGCATTAGTCCGACGTTTCCCGCGGCTTATGTGCCGTTGCGAGTCGATCAGGTCGACCAATCGAGCGGCTCGACGCCGGGCGGTACGTTCACGACCGTGTCGGCGGTTTCGCCGAGCTTTACCGCACAATCCGACCCAAGCGCCCCCTTCGCAAACCAGGACGGCCTGGTCGCCGCGCCGAATGTCGATCTCGCCAGCGAATTCGTTCAACTGGCGACCGCGAAGTACAGCTTCATTGCCAATGCGAAGGTCATTCAGGCCTATTCAGAAACGACAGAGTCGCTACTCGACATCACGACGTGATGTCGGCGCGGGCGCTCGTGTCGCGCGCGCCTTCCGCAGGCCCCTAGGCAGGGCGGGGGTGGTTGACGGATTGAGCCGACGACTGTCGGCGGGCGGGAACCGCGCCCCGACCTTGATCCGCATCAAAATCTCCCTCCCGCAATCCGGCTAAATGGGATTAGAGTGAGCGCCGCCGGGGCAGGCAGGAGGTCCCATGTCAACTTATGTGGTCAGGTTCATGAAGGACGTGCTCGGCCAGTACGGCCGGCAGATCGAGGTGTGCCAGGGCACGCTCGAGATCGACGCTTCCGACGAGAACGAAGCCAGAGAGCGGGCGAAGGCGAGGTTTTGCGAGGACCAGGCACTGCACCACTGGTCCTTGCATGCCGACCGCATCCAGGTCAGACCGGCTGACTTTCCGTCGTGAGGGCCTAGCGGCCGGGCGCCGTGACGGGCGGCGGCGCGGTGACGCCGGCACCGAGCGAGCGCTGTACCATGACGGTGTCGGACCAGTGACCGTTGCGATAGGCGACACCGCAGAGCAGGCCGGCGCGCGCGAAACCGAACTTCTCGTGCAGCGCCAGCGAGGGGGCATTGTCGGCATCGATATAGCCGATCATCTGGCGGAAGCCGGCCGCCGCACACGCGTCGATCAACTCCTGCAGCAATAGCCGTCCGACTCCGCGGCCGAGATGGTCGTGGTGCACATATCGAATGCTTGGCGGCGTAGCGATAAGCTGGACGCTTGCGGAACAGTACCGCATAGGCATATCCCACGACTTCACCACGAAAGGTCGCGACCAGATGCGGCAGGCGGGTCTGCTTCAGGTTCTTGCGCCGATCGCGCAGATCGTCCGGCTCGGGCGCACCGGTTCCCTCGACATCGCGCGGCACGCCGTTGCGGACGTGATGGCGGTAGATCGCCAGCATCGCATCGACGTCGCTCTCGCGTGAGGGCCGGACCACGACTGGCCCGTCATCCGGGCGCGCAATCGCAGTTTCGTTCATCGGCACCTACCCGGCAACGACGTAAGTATAGAGCCCGATGCGCCCCTGCGCATCGATCTCCTTGTAGACGCCCTGGATTTCCACATCGAAGCCCGGGAACGTGTTGAAGCAGGTCTCGAACATCTTGAGATAATCCAGCATGGGCTTGGCCCGTTCCGTCAGCCGCTCGCCGGGCACGATGGTTGCGATGCCGGGCGGATAGACCACGAAGGGCGTGGTGGCGATGCGGCCCGTGATCGCCTCGATCGGCAGATAGTCGACATCGTTGCGGAACAGGTAGCGCGCGGCATCGCGGGGCGACATCGCGATGTCAGGCATGTGCTCGGGCATGAACTGCCGGGCCTGGAGTGCGCTGACGTCGGCGGCACGGAAGAAACGGTGCATATCGCCGCAGAGATCGCGCAGCCGCACGCCGGCATAGCGCGCCTGCCGTCGCTGGCAGAACTCCGGGATGGCGTCGGCCAGCAGCGCATTGTCGTCGTGCAGCCGCTTGAATGCGACGAGACCGGAGATCAGCGTGCCCGCCTTGCTTGCTTCGACGCCCGGAGTGAGCAGGAAGAGCAGGGAGTTGAGGTCGTTCTTCTCGGGGACGATGCGGTTCTCGCGCAGATATTGCGCGACGACCGGCGCGGGGATGCCGTGCTCGACATAGGCGCCGGTGATGCGATCGAAGCCGGGCGTGAGCAGCGTCAGCTTGTTCGGATCGGTCATGGCAAAGCCCTCGCTGAGGCCAGGGAAGCCATGCCAGGCGCTGTCGGGGGAGAGCTGCCACAGCGCAGGGTTGGTGGCGAGTTCGTCGGTGGAGAGTGTTTCCCAGGCGACGTTGTGGGCGGCGCCGGCGCGGCTGACGTCGGGAATTGCGACGCGGTCGGGGACGAAGGGTTCGAAGAACCAGCGGCGGTCCGGAGTCTGCTCCTTCTCCTCGAACTCCCGGCGCATCGCGCGGATTTTCTTGCGCAACTCGATGCCGAGCCGGATCGTGTCGTCCCACAACACTTCGCCGGAGCGGCCCTTCATCATCTGTGCGCCGACGTCGAGCGAGGCGAACAGCGGGTAGAATGGCGACGTGGAAGCGTGCTGCATGAAACTTTCGTTGAAGCGGCGGTGCTCGACGCGCCGTTTCTGGCCGCGGATGTGACGATCCTTGATGTGGATCTGGGATGCCTGCGAGAAGCTCGCGAGCTGCTTGTGGGTCGACTGCGTCGCGATGATGCCGGGAGCCTCGGGGGGAAGGTTGGTCAGCCCCATGGCGAAGCGGCCGGCATAGAGCGGGTGGAATTTCATGAAGCCGGCCCAAGCCTCGTCGAACAGGATGTACTCGCAGAGATGGCCGATGCGCTTCAAGATCATCTCGGCGCTGTGAATGGTGCCGTCATAGGTGCACTGCTCGACCACGGCGACGCGGAACGGCCGCTCCTTGCGCCAGGCGTCCTTGTCCGTCACCAAGGGATGATTGCGGATCGTCTCGCGCAAGGTTTTCTCGTCGAGCATGTCCCAGCGCATCGGGCCAATCAGGCCCCAGGCGTTGCGGATGGTCGGCACGTAGACCGGAACGCCGCCATTGATCATCAGCGCGCCATGATGAGCGGCTTTGTGATTGTTGCGGTCGAACAGCACGAGATCGCCGTCGGTGACGAGAGCGCCGAGCGCGATCTTGTTCGATGTCGAGGTTCCGTTGAGCACGAAATAGGTCTTTTCCGCGCCAAAAATCTGGGCGGCTTCCTTCTGCGCCCTTAGCGCGGGACCTTCGTGGGTGAGGAGGTCGCCGAGGTCGAGCACGGAATTGTCGAGGTCGTCGCGGAACACGGACTCGCCGAGATGTTCGACGAACACCCGCCCGATCGGACTGCGGTTGTAGAACACGCCGCCATTGTGGCCTGGACAGGTCCAGAGCTGGTTGCCCTCTTCGGCATAATCGACCAGCGCGCCGAAGAAGGGCGTCTTCAGCGTCTCCGCATATTGCTTCAGACGGCTGATCAGGTTCTTGGCGATGAAGGTCGGTGTCTCCTCGGACAGGAAGACATAACCGTCGATGAAGTCGAGCACCTCGACCGGCAGATCCTCGAACCGCTTGCGCCGGATCAGGAGGATGATCGGGAAATCGAGGCCGCGCCGCCGCATCAAATTGATCAGCGCCGAGGTCTTGCCCTCTAGGCCCTTCTTGCCCCAGTCCACCACCATGCAGCCGATCGCGGCATCGGTCTGCACCGCCATCTCCGCGTCCTCCAGCTTGCGGGCGCGAACGACCTCGAAGCCGGAACGCTGGATCTCCTCGATGATCTGGTTGAAGCGGACACCTTCGAGGTCGTCGGCGTCGAACACAGGTGCGGCGAACAGGAAGTTGAAGCGCTTGAAATAGTCCATGTCATGTCCCGAATGTGCGAGACCGACAGGTCTCGACACATTTGATGACAGCTGGATGACAGGGAGCGCGATCCCGAGCGGGCCGGGTCGGATGACCATCGGCTCAGTCCAGCAGCTTGTCCAATGTGATCGGGAAGCGGCGGATGCGTTTGCCGGTGGCGTGATAGACGGCGTTTGCGATCGCCGCCGGGACGCCGACGATGCCAATCTCGCCAATGCCCTTGATGCCGAGCCCGTTGATGTGCGCGTCCGGCTCGTCGACGAAGATCACGTCGATGTCGTGAACATCCGCATTCACGGGAATGTGGTACTCGGCGATGTTCGCGTTCATGATCCGACCGAAGCGATGATCCATCACCGTCTCCTCATGGAGCGCCATCCCGATCCCCCAGACCACGCCGCCCATGATCTGGCTGCGGCCGGTCTTGGTGTTCAGAATCCGCCCGGCCGCAACGGCGCTCACGACCCGCGTCACGCGAATGACGTTTAGCTCTTCGTCCACCTTGACCTCGGCGAAGACGGCCGAATGGGTGTTGCGCGCGTGTTTCTTGTCCTCACCGAACTGGTTGAGCTTTTCCTTCTCGATACGTTCGACACCGCCATGGCGCATCGCGTCGGCGATCGAGACTGCGCGGCTGTTGTCGCTGGCGCTGGCAATGCTGCCGTCGGTCAGCACCGTATCGACAAGCTCGGCGCCGGCGACCGGCGAGCCTGGCATCTTCCCGGCCAGAGCTAACAGCTCCTTGCGCACTTCCTCGGCGGCTGCGAGCACCGCATGTGCGCTCGAGGCGGCCATCCAGGAGCCGCCCTCGACAGGCGCCTGCGGCAGACTGGAATCTGCGAGCCTGACGCTGATGTTCTCGATTGGCAGGCCGAGTGCGTCGGCTGCGACCTGAGCGACAATGGTGTAGGTGCCGGTGCCGATGTCCGATGCGGCACATGACACCTCGGCATGTCCGTTCGACGTCAGCGCGATACGGACGGCGACCGGCATCTGCAGTGCTTCCCACACACCCGTCGCCATGCCCCAGCCGACCAGCTCCTTGCCGTCGCGCATCGAGCGCGGCACAGGATTGCGTCTGCTCCAGCCGAAGGCGTCCGCGCCGCGCGCGTAGCATTCGCGCAACTGCTTGCTGGTGTAGGGCAGGTTTTCGCTCTGGTCGCGATCCGAGTAGCACTTCAGCCGCAGTTCGACCGGGTCGAGCTTGAGCGCGACGGCGAGCTCGTCCATGGCGCATTCGAGCGCGCAGACGCCCGACGCCGCGCCCGGTGCGCGCATATCGCAAGGCGTGGAGACGTCAAGGTGAACCAGCTTGTGCGCGAAGCGGCTGTTCGGACTCTTGTAGAGCTGTTCGGCCCAGCCGGTATCGTTGCGCGCAAAATCCTCGTAGCGCGAGGTGACGGCAATGGCCTCGTGCGTGACTGAATCGAGCGTACCATCCGATTTTGCGCCAAGCCCGACGCGCTCGATCGTCATCGGCCGGTAGCCGAGCCCGTACATCTGCTGGCGCGTCAGCACGACGCGAACGGATCGCTTCAGCGCGAGCGCGCCGAGCGTTGCCAACACCACCTGATATTGCGGCCGCAAGCCGGAGCCGAAGGCGCCGCCGACGTAGGGCGAGATCACGCGAATGTCATCCGGCTTCTTATCGAACACGCTGCATAGAAACTTGTGTACGTTCTGGACGCCTTGAGTCTTGTCGTAGATCGTGAGCTTGCCATTGCTGTCCCAGACCGCCGTAGTCGCATAGAGCTCCATCGGATTGTGATGCTCGGTCGGTATCACGTAGTCCGCCTCGTGGCGCACATAAGCTCCCGCAAGAGCCGCTACGGCGTCGCCCCGCGGCTTGTGCGGCTTGTCCTTCTCGGCAGCGTTGCTGCGCTCGCCTTCGAGGTCGGTCGCAAAACCATGCTGCTCATATTCGACCCGCACGAGAGTCGCGGCAAATTTCGCGGTTTCCCAGTCCTCCGCCACGACCAACGCAATCGGCTGGCCATTGAACTTGATCGTGTCATCATAAAGCGGACGGAAAGGCGAGCCTTCCTCGGGCGCTACTTCGTCCTTCCACGAATCGTCCTTGTCGGCCAGCGGCGGACGGTTCGCATGCGTGAGCACGTCGAGTACGCCTTCGACCTGGAGTGCCGTACTGGTGTCGAGGCGGGCAATGCGCCCGCATGGAACGGTGGCCTCGACCACGAAGCCATGGAGGAGCCCGTCCGCCGGAAATTCGCCGGCGTATCTGGCGGCCCCGGTGACCTTGGCCCGGCCATCGACACGCGACGTTGGCGTTCCGACATAAGCGTTCATCGGTCCCTCACGCGATCTTCTTGTGGGCCTGGGATTGCGGCGTGGCGTTCGCCGCCTGTGTCAGCGTCCGCACGATGGCGCGGCGGGCGAGCTCGACCTTGAAGCCGTTATGTGAGCGGGGCGTTGCTCCCTGAAGCAAGAGCTCCGCGGCGTGCGCGAAATGATCGGGCGTCGCGGCCTGGCCGCGCAACGCAGCTTCGGCTTCGAGGCTGCGCCAGGGCTTGTGAGCCACGCCGCCGAGCGCCACGCGTGCCCCGCTGATTGCGTTGCCCTCCAATTCGAGCGCGGCGGCAACCGAGACCAGAGCAAAAGCATAGGACATGCGGTCGCGAATTTTGAGGTAGCTGTAGTTTTGAGCAAAGCCGCGCTGCGGCAGCTCGATCGCCGTGATGATCTCGCCGGTGCCGAGATTGGTATCCACATGAGGCTTGTCGCCGGGCAGCCGATGGAAATCGGTCAGCGCGATGTTGCGTTCGCCGGAGGGACCCGCGATGTGCACGCGCGCATCGAGCGCGGCCAGCGCCACGCTCATGTCGGATGGATTGGTCGCGATGCAGGCGGCGCTCGTACCCAGGATCGCATGGTTGCGGTTCAGCCCGTCCATCGCCGAGCAGCCGCTGCCGGGATGTCGTTTGTTGCAGGGCGTGGCCGTGTCATAGAAATAGGCACAGCGCGTTCGCTGCATCAGATTGCCGCCGACGGAGGCCATGTTGCGCAATTGCGCCGATGCGCCGGCCAGAATGGCGCTGGCGAGCAGGGGATAGCGCTGCTCGATCAGTGGGTGGTAGGCGAGGTCCGAGTTCGGCACCAGCGCGCCGATGCGCAGGGACCCGTCGGACGTCTCCTCGACCTTGCGCAGCGGCAGGCGGGAAATGTCGATCAGCCGGGAGGGGCGCTCGACATTCTCTTTCATCAGGTCGATCAGATTTGTGCCGCCGGCAATGAGTTTTGCGCCGGGATCGGCGGCGAGCAGGCGAATCGCGTCGGCGACATCATTGGCTCGGGCGTATTGGAAGTTGTTCATGGCTGGCCCATTGCCTGCTGGATGGCGGCGACGATGTTCGGATAGGCGCCGCAGCGGCAGAGGTTTCCGCTCATCAACTCCCGGATCTCGTCGGTATCTTTGGCACGGCCTTCGACGAGCAGTCCGGCCGCCGAACATATCTGTCCCGGCGTGCAATAGCCGCACTGGAAGGCGTCATGGTCGATAAACGCCTGTTGCAGTGGATGCAGCGCGCCGTCGTTGGCAAGGCCTTCGATGGTCGTGATCTTCGCGCCGTCCTTCATGACGGCGAGCGTGAGGCAGGAATTGATTCGCCGGCCGTCCACCAGCACCGTGCAGGCGCCGCACTGACCATGGTCGCAGCCCTTCTTGGTGCCGCTCAGCGCAAGATGGTCGCGCAAGGCATCGAGCAGCGTGGTCCATGGCACGAGATCGAGCGTGTGACTGACGCCGTTGACGACAAGATGGATCGGAATGCGTTCGGAAATTTGATGCGTGACATCGCCCATGTCCTGCTCCCTGCGACGGCGACCGTGCCGGACGTCAGCCGTGTTGACGCGGGGGCACGCCTCCGCCGGCCAATAGCGCCCAACGGATCACCGACCGGTTGGTTCCTTTTGATTCCCTTGCCGGCAGTTCGCCTTTCCGAGAGGTTGCGATCAGCGCTTCGCTTCGCCGAACACCACATTCGGCACGGCGCGGTTGACGACCTCGCGCAGCGCGAAGCTCGATTGCACCCGCGCGACGCGCGGCAGGCGCGACAGCTCCATGCGGTGGATGCGCTCAAAATCCTGGATGTCGCGGGCGAGCACGATCAGGATGTAGTCGTCGGTCCCCGACATCAGGAAGCAGCGCACGACGGACGGGCATTTCACCACTTCCGCCTCGAACGCCTTCAACGCCTCGTCGCTTTGGCTTTCCAACGCGATGCGGACCAGCACCGTGGTGGTAAGGCCGAACTGCGCGAGGTCGAGCGTGGCCTGATAGTCCTGGATATAGCCGTCGTCTTCCAGCGCCTTCTGGCGCCGCGCGAGCGCGGTGCTTGATAGCCCAACCTTGTTGGCGAGCTCGGTGTGGCTGGCCCGCGCATTGGTCGTGAGTTCCGCGAGGATTGCGAGATCTTTCCGGTCGAGGGCCAAAGTTTCGTTTCCAGCGTGAAAGGGCGTTTGCGCGCCGGAAACCGGCGCAGGGATGTCAAAGCTAGCGGATATTTGCACGAAACCAAACCGGGCAGGTCGCTACGATCATGAGGTGAATCAAAAGGAGGCCAGGGATGCGCGTCGGTGTGCCCAAGGAAATCAAAGTGCAGGAATATCGCGTCGGGCTCACCCCGGGCGCAGTCCGCGAATATGTCGCGGCCGGGCACGAGGTGACCGTCGAGAGCGGCGCGGGTGGCGGCATCGGCGCATCCGACGAAGTCTATAGGCGGGTAGGGGCCACCATTGCCGAGAGCGCGCGCGACATCTTCGCCAAGTCGGAGATGATCGTGAAGGTGAAGGAGCCCCAGAAAAGCGAGTGGGCCCAGCTCCGCGAAAGCCAGATCCTGCTCACTTATCTCCATCTCGCGCCGGATCCCGAACAGGCCAGGGGTTTGCTCGCCTCCGGCTGTACTGCGATCGCCTATGAAACCGTCACCGACGCGGCCGGTCACCTCCCCCTGCTTGCGCCGATGAGCGAAGTCGCCGGCCGCCTCGCCATCGAGGCCGCCGGCGCCGCGCTCAAGCGATCGGCTGGCGGCCGCGGGCTTCTACTGGGCGGCGTTCCCGGCGTGCAGCCGGCGCGGGTCGTCGTGCTCGGCGGCGGCGTGGTGGGAACGCAAGCCGCGCGCATGGCCGCGGGCCTTGGCGCCGAGGTCACCGTGATCGACCGTTCGATTCCTCGGTTGCGGGAGCTCGATGATCTCTTTGCCGGGCGCGTGCGCACCCGCTTCTCCACCATCGAATCGGTTGAGGAGGAGGTGTTCGCTGCCGACGTCGTGATCGGCGCGGTGCTGGTGCCGGGTGCGAGTGCGCCCAAGCTTGTCACGCGTGCGATGCTGACATCGATGCGACCGGGCGCCGTGCTGGTCGACGTCGCGATCGATCAGGGCGGCTGCTTCGAGACTTCGCACCCGACCACGCATGCCGATCCGACCTATCTGGTCGACGGCATCGTGCATTATTGCGTGGCTAACATGCCCGGCGCGGTGCCGGTGACGTCGAGCCAGGCGCTGAACAACGCGACACTGCCGTTCGGCCTGATGCTCGCGAACAAGGGCTTCGCGGCGGTGCTGGAAAATCCACATCTGCACAACGGGCTGAATGTGCATCGCGGCCGCATCACCAACAAGGCGGTGGCGGAGAGCCTCGGGCTGGAGTTTGCTCCGGTGGGGAGCGGGCTGGCGGCGTAGAGCACGATCCGGAAAAGTGCGCAGCGGTTTTCCAGGCCGGAAGAAGAAAACTATTGTCCCGTGCCCGTCCTGCGGAAGGAGTTTCCCCGCCGGGAGGCAAAAAAGCCAATCGCTTCCATTGCTGTTTGGGGCCGAAACGACGACATTTCCATCAGAAATTGATGGATTGACTGCTATGGAACGCACCAGGTTTGAGCCTTTCGGCGAGCAATTGGTGTCCGCAACGGACACCCAACCGCGCTCGCGCGGGTCGAAGCTGCTGCTGCGGGTTGGCACCGGCCTGTTCTGGTCGCTGGTTGCCGGCATCGTGCTGGCGCGTGCGGCCTTCTTCGAGCCCGGCGTCTACGATGGCTTCAGCCGCGTCGCCTCGCTGGCCAAGAGCCTGATCTTCTAAGGCGCGCCTGATCTTCTAAAGGGCGCCTGACCTTCAGAGCCAGATTATTCCGGGCTGAGGATAGAACTTCCCTGAGCCCTGATATGTCGAAAACTTATTTCCCAATCGGATGGCGCTGCGTATAAATCCTTCTCCTTGGGAGAGATTTGTGTCGCAGAATCAAGCATCCAGCCCGGCCGACGCCAAGCCGACCACGGCCACTGGCCGCATCGTCGCGCTGATTCCCGGGATCCTCCTCTGCATCGCCGTGGCCGGCGTTTCGGCCCTGCTCGAACGGGCGGAATTGGGCGTCTTCGAACATCCCTATGTCGAGGCGCTGGTGATGGCGATCTTGCTCGGCATGGCCGTGCGCAGCTTTTGGAAGCCCGCGCCGCGCTGGCAGTCCGGCATCGCCTTCAGCGCCAAGCAACTGCTCGAAGTCGCCGTCATGCTGCTGGGGGCCTCGATCAGCTTTGCTGCTATCGCGGCGTCCGGGGTCGCGCTGTTGGCCTCGATCGCAGCGGTCGTCGTGATCGCGCTCTGCGTCTCCTTCGGCATCAGCCGCCTGCTTGGTCTCTCGACGCGGCTCTCGATCCTGATCGCCTGCGGCAACTCGATCTGCGGCAATTCGGCGATCGCCGCGGTGGCGCCGATCATCGGCGCCAACAATGACGAGATCGCATCCTCGATCTCCTTCACCGCGATCCTCGGCGTGATGATGGTGCTCGGCTTGCCGCTGCTGATTCCGCTGCTGCAGCTATCGGCCACCCAATACGGAATCCTTGCAGGCCTCACCGTCTATGCCGTGCCGCAGGTGCTGGCCGCGACGGTGCCGGCGGGACTCGTCTCGACGCAGATCGGCACGCTCGTCAAGCTGATGCGCGTGCTGATGCTCGGGCCGGTGGTCGTCGGCCTCTCGCTGACGGCCTCGCGCTGGCACAGCGACGCCAAGAAGAGCAATGTCGGCTTTTTCCGCCTGGTCCCGTGGTTCATCCTCGGCTTCCTTGCGCTGGCGACATTGCGCTCGCTGGAGATCGTGCCGGGCACGGTGGTTGCCCCGATCACGCGGATCACGGGTTTTCTCACGGTGGTGTCGATGGCTGCGCTAGGCCTGGGTGTCGATGTGAAGGTACTTGCCAATGTCGGGGGGCGGGTGACGGCGGCCGTAACGCTGTCGCTGCTGCTGCTGCTCGGCATCAGCATCGCGCTGGTGCACTGGTTCAAGTGAGCGGCGCGACACTGCCGTAGGGTGGGCAAAGGCGCGAAAGCGCCGTGCCCACCATTTCTCTCATGGAGAACGATGGTGGGCACGCTTCGCTTTGCCCACCCTACGAAACTGGCTTCCCGCAAGCGGGGCGAGGTAAGATCAAATCACGTCCGCGAGCGAATGCCCGTGCAGCTCGATGTTCAGCCCCTGCATGCCCATGTCGTTGAGCTCGCCGCCCATCGCTTTGATGCTCTCCTCGCGGATCAGCGACATCAGTCCGCGGCGCAATGCCAGGAATTCCGACGACATCATCATCGACTGCTGCCGCGGCCGCTCCAGCGGGATCGGAATCTCCGCCTTGATCGAGCCGGGGCGCGCGGTCATGCAGTAGACGCGGTCGGACAGGAAGATCGCCTCGTCGATGTCGTGGGTGACGAACAGCACCGAGATCTTCAGCCGCTGCCACATGTTGGTGAGGATCTGCTGCATGATGACGCGGGTCTGCGCATCGAGCGCGCCGAAGGGCTCGTCCAGCAGCAGCACTTTGGGTCCTGTCGCGAGCGCGCGCACGATGCCGACGCGCTGTTTCATGCCACCTGAGAGTTTCTCGGGGTAATGCTTTTCGAAGGCTTCGAGGCCCGCGAGGCCCAGCAGCGTGCGCGCGGCGCGCTCGCGCTGCGAGCGCGGCATGCCGCGCATCTTCAGGCCGAACTCGACATTCTCTCGCACCGTCTTCCAGGGAAACAGCGAATATTGCTGGAACACCATGCCACGCTCGGCGCTCGGACCGTTCACCCTCTCGCCGTCGACGGTGACGATGCCCGTGGTCGGCTTGAGGAAGCCGGCGACCGCGTTAAGCAGCGTCGACTTTCCGCAGCCGGAGGGCCCGACGATCGAGACGAACTCGCCAGGCTTCACATGAATCTGCGTATCGGTGACGGCCTGTACCGGTCCTTCGATGCTGTCGTAGCTGAGGGAGAAATTCCTGACCTCGATATGCCCCTGCGGTGCCTTGACGACGATCTCACTCATCTTGACCTCCACGGCATCACCAATTGTCCGGCCCCCCGGATCAGCATGCTCGATCCGAGGCCGAGCACGCCGATCGCGATCATGCCGAGCGCGATGTCGGCATACTGGACCAGCGAATAGGCCTCCCAGGTGAAATAGCCGATGCCGTACTGCCCCGAGATCATCTCGGCGGCGATCAGCGACACCCAGGCCACCCCCATGCCGACGGTGAGGCCGGTGAAGATGTGCGGGAGCGAGGCCGGGAAATACACGTCGCGGAAGATCGAGCGTTCCCGCGCGCCGAGACATTGCGCGGCGCGCACCAGCACGGGGTCGACAAGCGACATGCCGTGCAGCGTGTTGACCAGGATCGGGAAGAACGAGCCGAGGAAGGTGATGTAGACGATGCTCTGCTCGTTGGTAGGCCACAGCATGATCGCCATCGGCACCCAGGCGATCGCCGGGATCGGCCGCAGCACCTCCGCCACGGGGAAGATAATCTCGTGGACCAGCTTGAAGCGGCCCATGATCAGGCCGAGCGGCACCGCGACGATGGCCGCGAGCGAGAAGCCAAAGAAGATGCGCCGGCAGCTCAAGAGAACGTGCAGCAGGAATTTCGGATCGTGGATCGCCTTGGTGAAGCTCGCATAGACCGCGAGTGGCGAGGGCACGTTGGTGAAGCGCACGAAGAACACGACGCGGTAGGTCGTCAGCAGGTGCCAGACCAGCAGGAAGGCGAGCAGCGAGATGATGCCGATCGCGGTCGCGCGCAGCCCGCCCCGGTTGAGCCGGTACCAGCGCAACGCGAGCGTGCCGAAGGAAGGCGGTGATGCGGGTGGAGTGGAGGCGGGCATGGCGCTTGCCTCCGCGATGGCACTTGCCGGCATACTGTCCTCGGGATGTCTGAGGAGGGCGGGACTGCTCACGTCTTGCCCCCGCCGACCGCCGCCTTCACGGCCTCGTCGAAGCCGAGCACCTTGCCGCTGATCTTGGCGGCATAGGCTTCGGCGTCCTTCTTCAACAGGAACGGCACAACCTGGCCATTGCCGACCGCGAAGAAAGCCTGGTCGGCGAACAGCTTGATGCCGCGGGTGGTATCGAAGACGTAAGCGACGTTGATCTTCTTGCCCTTTGCCTTGTAGTCGGCATAGGCGGCGAGCGTGCAGCCGGTTGACGAGAAAGGCATGATGCCGGCTTCGTCGACCCAGACCTCGCCGGCTTTGCGCGGATCGGAGATCGGTTTCTTGCAGAAGGAATCTTCGCCGGAGATCTCGTAATTGCTGGTGCTGGCGAGCCGCGCGTCGTAGTCGAGCTTCATCTCGGAATAGGCTTTGCGGATGTAGCTGTCGTCGACCCATTTCTTCGGGTCGAACTCCTTCATCCGGCCGAGGTTCTGCAGCACCTTGACGTCGGCCGTCGCGGCGTCGATCAGCGCCGGCTTGATCGAGGGATCAGTGGTCATGTTGCCGCTGGGGCCGAGGAAGATGTAGACGACCTCCTTGTTGATGCCGGTCCATTCCTGGATTTTCTCGGCGGCGAGCTTGGGATCGTCGCGCAGCCACTGATTGGCGGCGATCAGCGCCTTGAAATATGCGACGACGACCTCGGGATATTTCTCGGCGAAATCGGTGCGGACCACGATGCCGTGGAAGGTCGGCAGATTAGTCTCGACGCCGTCAAAGATCTTTCGCGCGAAACCGCGGAACGGCAGCAACTCGGCGAACGGAACGAAGTCGGCATGCGCGTCGATCTTCTTCTCCTGGAGATTGGTCGAGCCGACCTCCGGGCTTTGGCTGACCAGCTGGAAGAAATCCGACGCGTAGCCGCGGTCCTGCATCGCCTTCAGCACCATGCCGTGCGCGGCGGAGCCGAACGGCACGCTCACGAGCTTCCCCTTGAGGTCTGCGAGATCGTAGTAGGGCGAATCCTTGTGAACGACGATGCCGTTGCCGGAGCCCGACAGGCTGTAGGCGGCGATGCCGATCAGTCGGCTCTTGCTCTCCGGATTGCTGTCGAAAGTGAAGCCGTTCACGATCAGCGGATAGTCGCCCATCATGCCGATCTGCAGCTTGTTCGCCATCATCGCATTGGTGACGGGCGGACCGGACGTGAAGTTCTGCCACTCCAGCTCGAACTTGATGTTGGCGTATTTGCCGTCCTTCGGCAGATATTTTTCGAGGAGATGGAGCTGGCGGATGACGACGCCGGCGGTCACCGTGTTGGTCGTGGTGTCCTGCGTTCCGATGCCGAGCGTAACGGTTTCCGCCGCGGCCGGCTGCGCGAGGAGAAGCGCCAGCGACGTCACCGACATCGCGATCGAGAGCGTGGGAAGATGGCGGACCATTCTCATCCTCATTCGGTTGGATGTGCTGTGGTTGCCATGATTGGGTGAGGGCGTGGGCAGGGCAAATCCGGAATGAGCGCCACAGTCGATTAGTTGCCGGGAAAAGTTGATTGCATAGTCCTTGGGCAGTCCTGCACTATAAAGCCGCTTGGGTGGGCACCGGCCCTAGTCCGACGCTTGCCCTCGCATCTCTTCCAGCACGTCGGGCCGGCAGACCACGATCTGGGAGCGCTTGGTCAGCACGATTCCCTTCTCCTGCATGCGCTTCAGGCTGATCGTGACCCATTGCCTGGTGGCGCCGACCATGTGGGCGATATCGGCATGGGTGAAGGCGGCCGCGATCACCCGGCCGTCGGCGTCATCGACGCCATAGAGGTCGACGAGATGCAGCAACAGATGCGCAAGGCGCTGTGTGATCGAGCGCGTTCCCAGCATCTGGGCCAGCGCCGAATAGCACTTGCCCTTGAAGGTCAGGCCTTCGATCAGGCCGATCGCGAGGTTCGGAATCTCGACCGCAAGCGATCGCAACTCCTTTCCGGGCAGATGCACCACGCTGCAATTGCTGGATGCAACGCCGGACCATTGATGCACGGTGCCTTCGAACACTTCCGGCCCGCCGACGAAATTGCCGACATGCCAATAGGCCAGCGTGATCTCGCGGCCGAGCGGCGAGGTGTAGAAGACCCGGATACGGCCGCTTTCGATCAGCCAGATACCGTCATGCTTGCCACCCTGGCTGAACAGCGTCTGGCCACGGTTGAGCACTTTTCGGCGGCCCTGCTTCAGCACCAGCTCCCGCTCGCGCTGGCTGAGCTTGTCCATCAACGGCGGCGGTCCGCCGATCCATTGCTGGTTCTCGGTGAGCAGCAGCGAGGAACCGCCGGCAGGCCGGACTGCCGGGGGACCGGCCCCCCGAACCGCATTCGCCGCCGCCTGCAACATTATCTGCCTCCGGAACGTTCAAACCGTTCTAAAGAGGAGCAATGTCCGTGCCAGATTCACTCCGCTGTCATCGCCCGGCTTGACCGGGCGATCCAGTATTCCAGAGACGTCAATGGGTTATCGAGAAGCCGCGGCGTACTGGATTCCCCGCCTTCGCGGGGAATGACAGCGGAGTTTGGAGGACGACCTGTTGCGTCTACCGTCCCGCCAGGCTCAGCAAATACGGCTTCGGGTAAATCCCCCGATTATGCCCATCCGAAAACGAGATGTTCAGCCCGTAACCGAGATCGCCGATTTCGGTGATCGCGATGCCTGGAAACCGCTCGGGGAAGCGGCCGTCGAAGCGGGCGCGGGTGCAGTGGGCGCATTTGCAGGAGAGGCGGAGCGTTTCCGCCGGCAAGTCCAGCGTGTCGTCCTGAGCGGTGCGAACGCGGAGCGTCGCGAGGTCGGCGCTTGCTTCGTAATCTGCCACGATCGGTGCCACCAAGGTCATGACGTGTCTCCGACCCTTCTCTACGTTGCCGCAGCGCTGCTGCGATAGCAACTAATTGCCAGGCTCAGGTGCGAGGCGCTGATCTTCGCTGCCTGCTGTTCGATCATCGCCCACGAAATGTGAAACTAATCGACCGGGAATTTCAGTTCGGCGTTGCCGGATTCCCGTCTCTCCGAAACCTTGTGCGCAATCGAGGTCAGGAGAGACAATGAGCGCATTTCAGAAGGAAACGGTCCTGTCGGTCAGGCACTGGACCGATAGCCTGTTCAGCTTCACCGCGACGCGCGATCCGGGCTTCCGCTTCCAGAACGGCCAGTTCGCGATGATCGGGCTGGAAGTCGAGGGCAAGCCGTTGCTGCGGGCCTACAGCATGGCGAGCGCCAATCACGAGGAGGCGCTCGAGTTCTTCTCGATCAAGGTGCAGGACGGTCCGCTGACCTCGCGCCTTCAGAAGATCAGGGAGGGAGACGTCATCCTGGTCGGCCGCAAGGCCACGGGCACGCTGATCACCGGCAACCTCCTTCCCGGCAAGCGCCTGTTGCTGCTCTCGACCGGCACGGGGCTCGCGCCGTTCGCCAGCCTGATCAAGGACCCCGACGTCTACGAGAATTACGAGACCATCGTGCTCGCCCATGGCTGCCGCCAGGTCTCCGAGCTCTCCTATGGCGAGCACCTGGTAGAAGGCCTGCGCGATCACGAGTTCTTCGGGCCGCTGATCCGGGACAAGCTCGTCTACTACCCGACCGTTACCCGCGAGCCGTTCAGGAATCGCGGCCGCATCTCCGACCTGATCGCGTCGAACCAGCTCTTCGACGACATCGGTCTATCAGGCCTCGATATCGAGACCGACCGCATCATGCTGTGCGGCAGCCCGGCGATGCTGGAGGAACTTCCCGCGATGTTGTCCGCACGCGACTTTGTCGAGGGCAATCACAGCCGGCCCGGTCATTTCGTGATCGAAAAGGCCTTTGTCGAGCGCTGAGGCGCAAATCGCAGCCCGGCGACAACTAATTGCTATCGCCGGGACGCCTGCTGAACAAATCTGATGCAAAGGCGCCGGACCTGCCGGCGAACCAGGAGCAAGCGATGTCACTAGATCAGATCGTCGATGGACTTTCGGAGGTTTCCTGCGACGTGCTGGTGATCGGCGGCGGCACGGCCGGCCCGATGGCGGCACTGAAGGCGAAGCTGAAGAATCCGAAGGCCAATGTCGTCCTGCTCGAAAAGGCCAACGTCAAGCGCTCCGGAGCGATCTCGATGGGCATGGACGGCTTGAACAACGCCGTCATTCCCGGATACGCAACGCCGGAGCAGTACACCAAGGAAATCACCATCGCCAATGACGGCATCGTCGATCAGAAGGCGGTCTACAAATACGCGCAGAACTGCTACTCGATCATCGAGGAACTCGACAGTTTCGGCATCCGCTTTCTGAAGAACGAGAACGGCGACTACGCCGTCAAGAAGGTGCACCACATCGGCACCTACGTGCTGCCGATGCCGAACGGCGAGACCGTGAAGAAGGCGCTGTATCGCCAGCTCCGTCGCGCCCGCATCCTGATCTCCAACCGCTACATGGCGACGCGGCTGCTCAAATCCGCCGACGGGCGCATTGCCGGCGCGATCAGCGTTAATACTCGTACCGCCGAGATGCTGGTGATCAAGGCCAAGGCCGTCATCCTGTGCATGGGCGCCGCCGGCCGGCTCGGTCTGCCGACCTCCGGCTACATGTTTGGTACCTACGAGAACGCAGCCAATTCCGGCGACGGCTATTCCATGGCCTATCATGCCGGTGCGGCTCTGGCGAACCTCGAATGCTATCAGATCAATCCGCTGATCAAGGACTATAACGGCCCGGCCTGCGCCTACGTCGCCGGTCCCTTCGGCGCCTTCACCGCCAACAACGAGGGATCGCGCTTCATCGAATGCGATTACTGGTCGGGTCAGATGATGCTGGAATTCTACAACGAGCTGCTGTCTGGCAAGGGCCCGGTGTTTCTCCAGCTCAAGCATCTTCACCCCGACACCATCTCGGAGATCGAATCGACGCTGCACAAGGTCGAGCGTCCCACACGCGGCCTGTTCCAGCAGGGGCGCGGGGTCGACTACCGCAGCGAGTCGATCGAGATGCATATCTCCGAGATCGGCTTCTGCTCCGGTCACAGTGCGTCGGGCGTGTTCGTCGACGACAACGCGCGCACCACCGTCCCGGGCCTCTATGCCGCCGGCGACATGGCCAGCGTGCCGCACAATTACATGCTCGGCGCCTTCACCAACGGTTCGGTCGCCGGCCTCGACGCGATGGAATTCGCTGACAATCACGACTTCGCGGAATTCGACGCGGCCGATGTCGCCAGCGAACGTGACCGCGTCATGGCGCCGACCAAACGCGAGGACGGCATTCCGCCGAACCAGATCGAGTACAAGACCAGGCGTCTCGTCAATGACTATCTCCAGCCGCCGAAAGTCACGCGCAAATACGAACTCGGCATGCGCCGGCTCGCTGACGCGAGGGAAGACATGCAGGAGCGCATGATCGCGCGCAATGCGCACGAGCTGCTCCGCGCGCTCGAAGTCCAGTCGATCATGGACTGCGCGGACATGGCTGTGCATGCCTCGCTCTACCGCGAGGAAAGCCGCTGGGGCCTTTATCACTGGCGCACGGATTTCCCGGAGAAGGACAATGAGAACTGGTTCTGCCACACGCTGCTCAGCAAGCAGGACGGCAAGATGACCAGCGAGAAGCGTGCCGTGGAGCCCTATATCGTGCCGATCGCCGACGATGAGAAGGATCTCTACGACAAGCAGCGCATCCGCGCGACAGCCTGACCCGCCAAAGTAACAGGAGACATACGATGCCTCTCGCTTCCTATCAGACATCGGTTCCGGTGGTCGTCGACGACGCCAAATGCATCGCGGACAAGGGCTGCACGGTGTGCGTCGACGTCTGTCCGCTGGACGTGCTGCGTATCAGCGATATGACCAACAAGGCCTATATGGCCTATGACGAATGCTGGTACTGCATGCCCTGCGAGGCGGATTGCCCGACCGGCGCTGTCACCGTCAACATTCCCTATCTGCTGAGGTAGTCATGTCGAGCCCGTTCGAATCCTACGACGATCTCGAAGATGCCGACGAGCGGCTCCAGGCCGCCGATCCAGGGGAGCGCCGCGTCGCCATCATCGCGCTCGGCCATTCCGGCGATCCCGCAGCAGTCGGCCATCTCGCCAAAATGGTCGCCGATCCCGATGCCGGCGTCCGCCAGCAGGTCGCGATGGCGCTTGGCGAGTTCGACGGGCCGGAGGCTGCCAGCGCGCTGGTGAAGCTGCTGGTCGATCCTGAGAGAATCGTTGCGTCCGCCGCGGCCGACAGCATGGCCGAGTTCAAGGATCCTGCCTGCGCCGAAATCATCCTGCCGCTGGTCAAGCACGCCCACGCCTTCGTCCGCATGGGCGCGTTGCGCGCGCTGAAGGAGCTGCGCTGCAAGGATACGCTGAAGCCGGCGCTGGAAGCGCTCCAGGATTCCGACGCCGCCGTGCGGGTGCAAGCGATCGGCGTGATCGGGTTCCTCAAGCTGGAGGAATCAATCCCGGCGCTGACCGCGCTGATCAACGATCCCGACGCGCATGTGCGCCGTGCCGCCGTCAGCGCGCTCGCCTTCTCGCAGATGAAGCCCGCGGCTGAGATGATCACGCGCGCGTTGAAGGATTCGGACTGGATGGTGCGGGAGATGGCCGCAGAAACGCTGGGCCTCAACGTCAACGGCTCGATCGCCGCCGACCAGCTCATCGCTTCGCTCAGTGACGAGTTCTGGCAGGTGCGGCTGAAGGCAATCCGCAGCCTTGGCCGGATGAAGATCGAGCACGCGGTTCGCCCGATCGGCAATTGCGTCAACCATGAGCAGGCGAATTTGCGGAAGGAAGCCGCTGCTGCGCTCGGCGAAATCGCCCACCACGACGGCGAGGCGTTCCTTGCCGTCATCGCCAACGATCCAGATCCCGAGGTGCGCAAGAACGCGCGCTGGGCGCTTCAGCAGATCGCGGCCCGGAAAGCGCGCGCGGGGGCATAGGAGCGCGGCGGGCTGCCGCGCTGGACTTCCCGTCCCAGACGTTTATTGGTCTTCGCCAATGTGATCGGCCTCCGCGAGCGCGGCCGATCCGAAAAGAGCGAGGATACGCCCATGACGACATTGACGGTAAAGGACCTTCTTCCCGAGGACGGCACGCGGGGAACGCTTGTCGGCCGCGTCTGGCTGCCGCAGGCGAATGGCCCGGCCGTGGTCGCCGTGCGCGGCGATGGTGTGTTCGACGTCACCGCAACGTTCCCGACCGTCAGCACGCTCTGCGAGGAGGACGATCCGGCGAAGGCGCTTGCCACGACCAAGGGCGAGCGCATCGGCGATATCGAGGCCATCGTCCGCAACACGCCGCCCGATCAGCGCGATCCGAAAAAGCCGTGGCTGCTCGCGCCGGTCGATCTCCAGACGCTGAAGGCGGCCGGTGTGACCTTCGCCATCTCGATGCTGGAGCGCGTGATCGAGGAGCGGGCGAAAGGCAATCCGGCCTCGGCCGAAGCGATCCGGCAAGAGGTGACGCGGCTGATCGGCGACGATCTGTCGAAGCTCAAGCCGGGCTCGGACCAGGCGATGCACCTGAAGCAGGTGCTGATCGACCAGAACGCCTGGAGCCAGTATCTCGAGGTCGGCATTGGCCCCGATGCCGAGGTCTTCACCAAGGCGCCGACCTTGTCGTCGGTCGGCACCGGCATGGATGCGGGGCTGCATCCGAAATCGACCTGGAACAACCCCGAGCCGGAGCTGGTGCTGTTCGTCTCGAGCCGCGGCAAGATCGTCGGCGGCGCGCTCGGCAACGACGTCAATCTGCGCGACTTTGAGGGCCGTTCGGCGCTGTTGTTGTCGAAAGCCAAAGACAACAACGCGTCGTGTTCGATCGGTCCGCTGCTGCGCCTGTTCGACGACAGCTTTACCCTCGATGACGCCCGCAAGCTCGACATCAGCCTGAACGTGAAGGGGCAGGACGGTTTCGTCCTCGACGGCCATTCCTCGATCAGCATGATCAGCCGCGATCCGACCGATCTGGTCGAGCAGACCATCGGCAAGGTGCATCAATATCCTGATGGCTTCGTGCTATTCCTCGGGACCATGTTCGCACCGGTTAAGGATCGCGACGCGCCGGGGCAGGGGTTCACCCACAAACGCGACGACATCGTCACGATCTCGGCGCCCCAGCTCGGCAAACTCGTCAACCGCATGCGGACCAGCGACGAGTGCGAGCCCTGGACCTTCGGCATCGGCGCGCTGATGAAGAATCTGGCGCAGCGGAAGCTGATCTAGCGGTCGGCATGTTGCCCGGCCGACAGCGGGCGATTGCACATCGAAATCAGAGAAGGTCGTCATGTTGTTCCGGGCATCCACGTTCTTTGTCCCGCATGGCAAGGACGTGGATAGCCGCGACAAGCCCGCCCATGACGATGTGGCGCTGGCCAAGCCGCATCATTTCTTTCATCTTCCCGTTGCATCCGCGGAACAAAATCGCGCTGGGCGTGTCGTACAATGACTCTCCTGCCGAATGTCACCTCCCGACCAAATAGTCAGATAATATGACTAGTCGGAACCAAGCTTCCGTGAAATAGTCCCTCCCGCCGCCTCAAAGGTCGGCCTGTGGGTGCGATGCTACCAATCGGCGCCCCGGATAACATTTTGGGAGATACGCCTGATGATCCTCAAAGCCCTCTTTGCGGCCAGCGCCACTGCCGCGTTGCTGCTCGCGCTGCCGGCGAATGCCGCCGAGCTCACCATCGGCTTCTCGCAGATCGGATCGGAATCCGGTTGGCGCGCGGCCGAGACCTCGGTCTCCAAGCAGGAAGCCACCAAGCGCAAGGTCAATCTCAAGATCGCCGACGCGCAGCAGAAGCAGGAGAACCAGATCAAGGCGATCCGCTCCTTCATCGCGCAGAATGTCGATGCGATCTTCCTCGCGCCCGTCGTCTCGACCGGCTGGGACTCGGTGCTGAAGGAAGCCAAGGAGGCCAAGATCCCGGTCGTGCTGCTCGACCGCGACATCGATCCCTCCGGCAAGGAGCTCTATCTCACCGCCGTGACCTCAGACAGCGTGCATGAAGGCGAGGTCGCCGGCGACTGGCTGGCGAAGACCGTCGGGGCCAAGGCCTGCAACATCGTCGAACTGCAGGGCACGGTCGGCGCCAGCGTCGCCGCCAACCGCAAGAAGGGTTTTGACACCGCCATCGCCAAACACGCGAACCTGAAGGTGGTGCGCAGCCAGACCGGCGACTTCACCCGCGCCAAGGGCAAGGAAGTGATGGAAAGCTTCATCAAGGCCGAAGGCGGCGGCAAGTCGATCTGCGCGATCTACGCGCATAATGACGACATGATGGTCGGCGCGATCCAGGCGATGAAGGAAGCTGGCCTCAAGCCGGGCAAGGAGATCCTCACTGTCTCGATCGATGCGGTCCCTGACATCTTCAAGGCCATGGCCGCCGGCGAAGCCAATGCCACGGTCGAACTGACGCCGAACATGGCGGGCCCCGCGCTCGATGCCATCGCGGCCTTCAAGGGCAAGGGCACGGTGCCGCCGAAATGGATCCAGACCGAGTCGAAGCTTTATACGGCCGCCGATGATCCGCAGAAGATCTACGACAGCAAGAAGGGCCTCGGTTACTGAGGCGAGGAAGTCGCCGGACGGCCGTGTTTCGGCAGTCCGGCGATCCCGCTCGAAACCGCTGCGCGAACGAACAGGCTCCGTGTCCGCATCGTCGGCGGGCGCCGCTGGGAGTGAATTTGTCATGGAGAACAGCCCGGATTCCGCGGCTTCCCTGCTGGAGGCGCGCGGGATCAGCAAGAGTTTTGGTGCGGTACGCGCGTTGCAGCAAGTCGACTTCACGCTGCGCGCTGGCGAGATTCATGCGTTGCTTGGCGAGAACGGCGCCGGCAAGTCCACGTTGATCAAGGTGATCACCGGCGTGTTCCCGCGCGATGCTGGCATCGTCAGGCTCGGCGGCGAAGAGGTCGCGCCGCGCTCGGCCAAGGCGGCGCTTCAGGCCGGCATCGCCACCGTCTACCAGGAGGTCAATCTGCTGCCGAACCTCTCGGTGGCGCAGAACCTGTTCCTCGACCGGCAGCCGATGCGTTTCGGCATGGTGCGCGAAGGCGAGATGCGCCGCCGCGCCAAGGCGCTGCTCGCGGATTTCGGCCTCGACATCGACGTATCAGCGCCGCTTGGCAATTATTCGGTGGCGATCCAGCATGTCACCGCAATCGCGCGCGCTGTCGATCTCTCGGCGCGTGTGCTGATCCTGGACGAGCCGACCGCGAGCCTCGACCGCCATGAGGTCGAGATCCTCTTTCGCATCATGCGTCAGCTTGCCAAGCGCGGCATTGGCATCGTCTTCGTCAGCCATTTCCTCGACCAGGTCTACGAGATCTCCGATCGCATCACGGTTTTGCGAAATGGTCGCCTGGTCGGCGAGCGCGAGACCGCGTCGCTGTCGCGACTCGAGCTGATCCGGATGATGCTCGGCCGCGAGCTGGCCGAGACCACCAGCGCGCGGGCCGCGACGCGCGAGCATCAGGCCCGCGAAGTCTGCGCGAGCTTCGAGAGCTATGGCAAATCAGGCTATGTCGCGCCGTTCAATCTCGAGCTGCGCCATGGCGAGGTGGTCGGTCTCGCCGGCCTGCTCGGCTCGGGCCGGACCGAGACGGCGCGGCTGGTGTTCGGCGCCGAGCGCGCCGATCGCGGGCAGGCGAGGGTGGAAGGCGCGCCTGTCCGGCTTCACTCGCCGCGCGACGGCGTGCGCCACGGCTTTGGCTATTGCCCTGAGGAGCGCAAGACTGACGGCATCGTCGCCGAGCTCACCGTGCGCGAGAACATCGTGCTCGCGCTCCAGGCCAAGCGCGGTCTGCATCGGCCGCTGTCGCGACGCGAGCAGGACGAGATCGCAAGCCGTTACGTCAAGATGCTCGACATTCGCCCGCCCGATCCGGAGCGTCCCGTCGGCCTGCTGTCCGGCGGCAATCAGCAGAAGGTCCTGCTGGCACGGTGGCTTGCGACCTTCCCGCGGCTCCTCGTGCTGGACGAGCCGACCCGCGGCATCGACGTCGGCGCGCATGCCGAGATCATCCGCCTGATACGCGAGCTCTGCGACGACGGGCTTGCGCTGCTCGTGATTTCCTCCGAGCTCGACGAGATCGTGACCTATTCCGATCGCGTGGTGGTGCTGCGCGACCGCGCTCATGTCGAGGAACTCGCGGGCGAGGCGATCGACGTCGGCAACATTCTCGCGGCCATTGCCGCCGATAGCGTCGCCGTTGCGCTTGAGGCTCACACATGACAGCGCTGCTGCCGCGCCGCGGCCTTGCCCAGATCCTCGCATTGATCGTCATCCTCGCGGTCGATCGTGTGGTGTCGCCGCAATTCTTCGATCTGCGCCTCCAGGATGGACGTCTGTTCGGCAGCCTGATCGACGTGCTCAATCGCGGCACGCCGGTGGCGCTGCTCTCGCTCGGCATGGTCCTGGTGATCGCGACGCGCGGCATCGATCTGTCGGTCGGCGCGGTCATGGCGATCTCGGGCGCGATCGCGGCGAGCCTCGCCGACAACCACAGTCTGGCCGTGGTGCTGGCGGCTGCGCTCGGCGCGGGCCTGATCTGCGGATTGTGGAACGGATTTCTCGTCGCGGTGCTCGGCATGCAGCCGATCGTGGCGACCCTGATCCTGATGGTGGCGGGACGCGGCATCGCTCAGCTCATTACCGAAGGCCGCATCGTGACCTTCTCCTCGCCCGATCTGGTCTGGCTCGGCAACGGCTCCATCCTCGGCGTGCCGGTGCCAGTCGCGATTGCGCTTGGCATGTTGATGCTCACCGGCGCGGTGGTGCGAGGCTCGGCACTTGGGTTACTGATCGAGGCAACCGGCGGCAATGCGCGGGCGAGCGAGCTTGCCGGCGTCGGCACGCGCGCGATGATTTTGGCGGTCTATGTCTGGTGCGGCGTTTGCGCTGCGCTTGCCGGTGTCATCGCGGCGGCCGACATCATGGGCGCGGATGCCAACAATGCCGGCCTCTGGCTCGAGCTCGACGCCATCCTCGCGGTGGTGATCGGCGGCACCTCGCTGTTCGGCGGCCGCTTCAGTCTCGTGCTGGCCGTACTCGGCGCGCTGATCATCCAGACCATGAACACCGGCATTCTGCTGTCGGGCTATCCGCCGGAGTTCAATTTGCTGGTCAAGGCGATGGTGGTGCTCGCCGTGCTGCTGCTGCAATCGCCGAAGCTGTCCGGCTTTGCCGGAATCGTGACGCGGCTGCGGGGGACCAAGGCATGAAAGGCCTGCCGCCCGTCCTCATCACGGCGATCGTGCTCGTCGCGGGATTCGCGCTTTGCGCGATGCAGTTTCCCAACATCGCCTCCACCCGCGTTGTCGGCAATCTCCTGACCGACAACGCCTTCCTCGGCATCGTCGCGACGGGCATGACCTTCGTCATCATTTCCGGCGGCATCGATCTCTCGGTCGGCTCGGTGATCGGCTTCACCACGGTGTTCGTCGCGCTGGCGATCGAGCGCTGGGGAATGCCGCCCCTGGTCGCCTTCGTCGCCATCCTCGCGCTCTCGGCCGCCTTCGGAGCGGCGATGGGCGCGGTGATCCATGTCTTCGATTTGCCGCCTTTCATCGTGACGCTCGCCGGCATGTTCTTGGCCCGGGGTGCCAGCTTCCTGCTCTCGACGGAATCGGTGCCGATCACAGCACCGGTCTATTCCACCGTGTCGGACTTCGCACTGCGAGTACCCGGCGGTGGACGGCTGACGGCGGTCGCGATCATCATGCTTACGATCGTGATCGGCGGCGCATTGCTGCTGCAGCTCACCCGGTTCGGCGCCAATGTTTATGCGCTCGGCGGCAGCCGGGCGACCGCGAGCCTGATGGGTGTCGCCGTCGGCAGGATGACGGTGAAGATCTACATGCTGTCGAGCCTGCTCGCCGGCATCGCCGGCATCGTCTTCTCCTTCTACACCAGCGCCGGCTACTCGCTGTCCGCGGTTGGCGTCGAGCTCGACAGCATAGCGGCCGTCGTGATCGGCGGCACGCTGCTCACGGGCGGGCAGGGCTCTGTGATCGGCACCTTCCTCGGGGTGCTGATCCAGGGCATGATCCAGACCTACATTAATTTCGACGGGACGCTGTCGAGCTGGTGGACCAAGATCGCGACCGGGGTGCTGCTGTTCGCCTTCATCGCCTTGCAGCAGGGGTTGGTCGCGCTCGCGCGCCGGCCCGTGGCAAAGCGCGCGGGAGCAGTCTCATGACCACCTCGCGCATCCTTGTCATCCCGACGCGCCGGGCGCACTCCAATCACGCGGAGGTGGCCCGCTCGATCGGCGTCGACATCATTGCCGGCCGCTACGCGGAGGGAACGCGCCTGCCTGGCGATGCCGAAATGATCGCGATGTTCGGAGTGTCGCGACCGGTGCTGCGCGAGAGCGTGAAGACGCTGGTGGCCAAGGGCCTGCTCACAACCAAGGCGCGGGTCGGCACCGTCGTGCGCGAGCGCGTCGCCTGGAACATGTTCGACGCCGACGTGCTGGCTTGGCACCTGGACGCCGGGATCGACAAGCGCTTCCTCAACGACCTCGCCGAAATCCGCCTCGCGGTTGAGCCGCGCGCGGCCGCGCTGGCGGCGGCGCAGCGGTCGGAGCAGGATCTCTCCGAGCTCCGTCGCTGCATGGAGCGGATGCGGCTTGAAGCCTCCGACTCCGTTGGCTTCGCCGATGCCGACCTCGCGCTCCATGTCGGTGTGGCGCGCGCCTCCGGAAATCTGTTCATGCGCTCGATCGGGCACGTCATCGAGGCTGCGTTGCGCGCCTCATTCCTGCTCAGCGCACCGGTCGAACCGGAGGACCGCGACACCGTTCTGCTCTGGCATCAGAAGATCGTCGATGCCATCGCGGACGGTGATGCCACGACTGCGTCGGAGGCGATGGTCTACGTCATTCACAACGGCATGCGCCGCCACGAGGGTACAGTGATCGAGACCGTACCGGCCGAAGCGCTGCCGTCCGCGGAAGCTGGAGAAAGATCGTGACTGAACTTCGCATCGCCATCGTCGGCTTCGGCAAGATCGCGCGGGACCAGCACGTCGGCGCCATCGCAGCGGTTCCCGGCGCGACGCTGGCGGCCGTCGCCAGCCGCAATGCCTCGTTGCCGGATCTGCCGCATTTCGCGACCATCGAGGAGCTGCTGGAAAAAGGTCCGCCGATCGACGCGGTGTCGCTCTGCACGCCGCCTCAAGTGCGCCGCGCCCAGGCCGTCGCAGCGCTCAGGGCCGGCAAGCATGTCATGCTGGAGAAGCCGCCCGGCGCCGGCGTTGCCGAGCTCGATCCGCTGATTGCGATGGCCGGTGAGGCCAAGCGAACGCTGTTTGCGACCTGGCATTCGCGCCATGCGCCGGCAGTCGAGCCGGCGCGCGAGTGGCTCGCCGCGCGCCGCATCCATTCCGTGCACATCAACTGGAAAGAGGACGTCCGCGTCTGGCATCCCGGGCAGGCGTGGATCTGGGAGCCGGGCGGGCTCGGGGTGTTCGATCCCGGCATCAATGCGCTGTCGATCCTGACCAGGATCCTGCCGAAACCTGTGTTCGTCACCGCGGCCGAGCTCGCCTTCCCTGCCAATTGCCAGGCGCCGATCGCCGCGAAGCTGACGCTGACCGACATCGACGGCCTGCCTGTGGCCGCCGAGTTTGATTTCCGCCAGACCGGGCCGCAGAGCTGGGATATCCTCGTCGAAACCGACCAGGGCCGGATGACGCTATCCCGCGGCGGCAGGATCATGGCGATCGACGGCAAGACCGTTGCCGAGGCGCCCGATGAGGAATATCGGGAGCTTTACCGGCGCTTCGTCACGCTCGCCGCGACAGGCGCGAGCGACGTCGATTTGGCGCCGCTTCGTCTCGTCGCGGACGCCTTCCTGCTCGGCAGGCGCACGATCGTCGAACCGTTTGTGGATTGATCATGGCTGGATCGAAAACAGAAAGAGACGTCTTCGGAACGCTGCCGGACGGCCGCAAGGTGGACCGCATCGTGCTGCGCGGAGAGGGCGGGTTCGAGGCGCGCATCATCACCCATGGTGCAGTCTTGCAGGCCTTGATCGCGCCGGACGCCAAGGGCGGCTACGACGACGTCGTGCTCGGCCATGACGCATTCGCCGGCTATCTCGCCGAGCGAAAGTTTTTCGGCGCCACCGTCGGCCGCTACGCCAATCGCATCGCCAACGGACAATTTTCGCTGGACGGCGAGACGGTGCAGCTTCCCGTCAACAACGGTCCGAATGCGCTGCATGGCGGCCTCGACGGCTTCGACCGCAAGCTCTGGGACATTGCGGAGATCGACGATGGCGCCGAGCCCGCAGTCACGCTGACCTACACGAGCCCGCATGGCGAGGAAAACTTTCCCGGTCGGCTCGATGTGCGCCTGACCTATCGCGTCACCGGCCCGGCCGAGCTATCCCTGACCATGGAGGCGCGGACCGACCGGCCGACCATCGTCAACCTGACCAACCACAGCTTCTTCAATCTGGAAGGCGCGACATCAGGCACGCCCATTCTCGATCACAAGCTGACGGTCGCCGCCGGGCATTTCCTCGCGATCGATCCCAACGCCATTCCGTTGCCGGAGCCGCCGCGCAGCGTTGCCGGCACGCCGTTCGACTTCCGCGAGCCGCGGGCCGTCGGCGAGCGCATCCGCGAGAGCGACCAGCAATTGCGCACCGGCAGGGGCTACGATCACACCTACAATCTCGCGCGTGATGGCAAACTTGCGCTCGCGGCGCGGCTGGAGGCACCGCGCTCGGGGCGCATCATGGAGCTGCTCACCAATCAGCCCGGTCTGCAGGTCTATTCGGGTAATTATCTCGACGGCACGATCTCGGGCAAGGGCGGCAAGCTCTACCGGCAGTCCGACGCGATGTGCCTGGAGCCGCATATCTGGCCGGACGCACCGAACCGGCCGGATTTCCCGAGCCCGCGCCTAGCGCCGGGCGAGGTCTACCGCCATCACACGGTCTATCGCTTTGCGGTGAGGAGGTCATGATGGAACAGGTGCCCACCTCGGTTCTTTCGGACGATCCTTGCCATCTCGGCGAGGGGCCGACCTATGACGTGACCACGGACACGGCCTGGTGGTTCGATATCCGCGAGGGGCGACTGTTCGAGGCGCAGCTCGCCAGCGGCAGCATTCGCGTTCATGCGCTGGGCCGGATGGCGAGCGCACTTGGGCGGATCGACGCCGAACGGCAGTTGATCGTCGCGGAAGACGGGCTCTATATCCGCAAAATCGCCGATGGCGCGATGACGCTGCTCTGTCCGCTCGAAGCCGATAATCCCGCGACCCGTTCCAACGATGCCCGCGTGCATCCCTCCGGCACGTTCTGGATCGGCACCATGGGCCGCAAGGCGGAAGCAGGGGCAGGCGCGATCTACGCGTTCCATCACGGCGAGATATCGATGCTGTTTCCGCGCGTCAGCATTCCCAACTCGATCTGCTTCTCGCCCGACGGCACCACCGGCTATTTCGCCGACACTGCGCGCGCGGTGCTCTACGCGGTGCCGCTCAATCCCACGACCGGCCTGCCGCGCGGCGAGCCGGAGGTGCTGCTGCGCCACACCGGTATCGGCGGCCTCGACGGTTCGGTGTGCGACGCGGACGGAAACATCTGGAACGCGGGCTGGGGCGCTGGCCGTATCGACGTCTACTCTCCGCAAGGCGAGCGCCTGCGCTCGATGAGCGTGCCGGCAAAGCAGGCGAGCTGCCCCGCTTTTGTCGGCCCTGATCTGTCGCGTCTCCTCGTCACCTCGGCCTGGCAGGACATGGACGCGGCGGCGCGTGCCGCCGATCCGCAAGCCGGCTACACCTTTCTGTTGGAGGCATCCGCGCGCGGTCGCGCGGAGCCTGACGTCAAGCTCGCATAGGAGGCTCGAAGCCGCACACCACCAAAGTTCGCGACGACACGAAAAAACAGTCTGACACCAAAGGGAGTGAAACATGCTGAAACTGAAGACGACCTTCCTCGCGCTGGCGCTGGCCGGCGCTGCGACGATGGCCGCGGGCGTCACCGCCTCGGCCCAGGACAAAGCAACGGTCGGCATCGCCATGCCGACCAAATCGTCGGCGCGCTGGATCGACGATGGCAACAACATGGTCAAGGTGCTGAAGGAGCGCGGCTACAACACCGACCTGCAATATGCCGAGGACGACATTCCGAACCAGCTCTCGCAGGTCGAGAACATGGTGACCAAGGGCGCGAAAGCGCTGGTGATCGCCGCGATCGACGGCACCACGCTCTCTGACGTGCTCAAGCAGGCGAAAGCAAAAGGCATCACCGTGATCGCCTATGACCGCCTGATCCGCGGCACGCCGAACGTCGACTATTACGCGACCTTCGACAATTTCCAGGTCGGCGTGCTCCAGGCCGAGTCGATCGTGCAGGGCCTCGGCCTCAAGGATGGCAAGGGTCCGTTCAACATCGAGCTGTTCGGCGGCTCGCCCGACGACAACAACGCCTACTTCTTCTACAACGGCGCGATGAGTGTGCTGAAGCCGTACATCGACAGCGGCAAGCTCGTCGTCGTCTCCGGCCAGATGGGCATGGACAAGGTCGCGACCTTGCGCTGGGACGGCGCCACCGCGCAGGCCCGCATGGACAATCTGCTCAGCGCCTACTACGGCAACAAGAAGGTCAACGCGGTGCTGTCGCCGTATGACGGTCTGTCGATCGGCATCATCTCCTCGCTGAAGGGCGTCGGTTATGGTAGCGCCGGCCAGCCGATGCCCATCATCTCGGGCCAGGATGCCGAGGTGCCCTCGATCAAGGCGATGCTGCGCGGCGATCAGTATTCGACCATCTTCAAGGACACCCGCGACCTCGCCAAGGTGACCGCCGACATGGTCGACGCTGCGCTGGCCGGCAAGCAGGTCACCGTCAACGACACCAAGACCTACGAGAACGGCGCCAAGACCGTGCCGTCCTATCTGCTCAAGCCGGTCGTGGTCTACAAGGACAATTGGGAGAAGGTCCTGGTCGAGAGCGGCTACTACAAGAAGTCGCAGTTCCAGTAGGAGGTCTACTCCCTCTCCCGACCTGCGGAGAGGGAGTTCTTTAGGGTTAGGGCGAAGCGCATGTTTATCAACTCGTCATGCCCGGGCTTGTCCCGGGCATCCACGTCCCTCTTCGCAAGCGGCTGCACGTGGATGGCCGGGACAAGCCCGGCCATGACGATTGTGGAAGCCCCCAGGAGAATGAACCGATGACCGCAATGCTGGAGATGCGCAACGTCAGCAAGAGCTTTTCCGGCGTGCAGGCGCTGCGCGACGTCAACTTCTCGGTTGAAGCCGGGCAGATCCACGCCCTGGTCGGCGAGAACGGTGCTGGCAAGTCCACGCTGATGAAGGTGCTCAGCGGCGTCTACCCGGCCGGCAGCTACGAGGGCACCATCATCTTTGATGGCGAGGAGCGCCGCTTCCGCGACATTAATGATTCCGAGGCGCTCGGTATCATCATCATCCATCAGGAGCTGGCGCTGATCCCGCTGATGTCGATTGCCGAAAACATTTTTCTGTCGCACCCACCGTCAAAGCTCGGCGTCATCGACCGCGACGAGGTGTATCGGCGCACGCGCGACCTGCTCGCGCAGGTCGGCCTCAAGGAATCGCCGGATACGCTGATCACCGATCTCGGCGTCGGCAAGCAGCAGCTTGTCGAGATCGCCAAGGCGCTGTCCAAGCGGGTGCGGATGCTGATCCTGGACGAGCCGACCGCGAGCCTCAACGAGGCCGACAGCGCCGCGCTGCTGGAGCGGCTGATGGCGTTCCGCGAGCAGGGGATCGGCTCGATCCTGATCTCGCACAAGCTGAACGAGGTCGCCAAGGTCGCCGACCACATCACCGTGCTGCGCGACGGCCGCACCGTCGACGGCATCGACTGCCGCGCCGAGCCGATCCAGGAAGACCGCATCATCCGCAGCATGGTCAACCGCGATCTCGCCCATCGCTTTCCGGAGCGCAGCGCAAAAATCGGCGAGCCCGTTCTCACCGTCGAGAACTGGTCGGTCTACCATCCCATCCATCCCGAGCGGCAGGTGATCAAGAACGTCGATTTCAGGGTGAAGCGCGGCGAGGTCGTCGGCATCGCCGGGTTGATGGGGGCGGGGCGCACCGAGTTCGCCATGAGCCTGTTCGGCCGCTCCTGGGGCACCACGATCAGCGGTCGCATCCGGCTCGAGGGCCATGAGATCGTGCTGCCCAACGTCGCGGCCGCGATCGACGCCGGCCTTGCCTATGTCACCGAAGACCGCAAGCAGCTCGGACTGATCCTCGCCGACGACGTCCGCAAGAACATCACACTGGCAAGCCTCGACCAGGTCGCCCCCAACCGGGTGATCGACGACATCGCCGAGCTGAAGGTCGCCAGCGATTACCGCAACCGGATGCGCATCCGCTGCTCCGACGTCTACCAGGAGACCGGCCAGCTCTCCGGCGGCAACCAGCAAAAGGTCGTGCTGTCGAAATGGCTGATGACCGACCCCAAGGTCTTGATCCTGGACGAGCCGACCCGGGGCATCGACGTCGGTGCCAAATACGAGATCTACTGTATCATCAACGAGCTTGCGGAAGCCGGCCGCGGCGTGGTGGTGATCTCCTCGGAGATGCCCGAGCTACTCGGCATCTGCGACCGCATCTGTGTCATGAACGACGGCGCCTTCGTCGGCGAGTTCCCCGGCGCCGAAGCGACGCAGGAAAAGATCATGCGCGCCATCATGCGCAACGACAGAAATTATGGAAGCAGCGCCCTCGCGGGTGCGGAGATGGGAGGATCGCAGCTATGACCGACAAGACGGTTTCGCTGCCCGAGGAGGGCCGGCACGGCAGCTTCATCAAGAACAATTTGCGCAATTACGGCATGCTGATGTCGCTGATCGCGATCATGCTGTTCTTCCAGGTCATGACCGGCGGCACGCTGCTGCAGCCGCTCAACCTGACCAATCTGGTACTGCAGAACAGCTACATCGTCATCATGGCACTGGGCATGCTGCTCGTCATTGTCACCGGCCATATCGACCTCTCGGTCGGCTCGGTCGCGGGCTTCGTCGGCGCGGTGGCCGCCGTGCTGATGGTGACATACAAGGTCGACTACACGCTCGCCTTCATCGCCTGCCTGCTGCTGGGCGCGGCAATCGGCGCCGCGCAGGGCTATTGGGTGGCCTATTTCAAGATTCCGTCCTTCATCGTGACGCTGGCCGGCATGCTGGTGTTCAAAGGACTTGCGCTCGCGGTGTTGCAGGGCCAGTCGCTCGGGCCGTTCCCGGCGACCTTCCAGAAATTGTCGTCGGGCTTCATTCCGGAGATGCTGCCCGAGGCCGGCACGCTGCATCCGACGTCGATGCTGGTCGGTGCGGTGCTCGCGCTCGGCCTCGTCTACGCCAGCGCCAAGGGGCGCTCGCGCGAGCAGTTGCACGGCATCGAGGTCGAGCCTTACGCGTTCTTCCTCGGCAAGAGCATTCTCCTGGCCTGCGCCGTGCTCTATTTCACCTATCTGATCGCCTCGCATCGCGGTCTGCCGAACGTGCTGGTCATCATGACCGCGCTGATCGCGCTCTACGGCTTCGTCACCCGCCGCACCGTCATCGGTCGGCAGGTCTACGCGGTCGGCGGCAATGCGAAAGCGGCAAGCCTGTCGGGCATCAAGACGGAACGGTTGACCTTCCTCACCTTCGTCAACATGGGCGTGCTCGCCGCGCTCGCCGGCCTCGTCTTCGCCGCGCGCCTCAACACCGCAACGCCGAAGGCGGGTCTCGGCTTCGAGCTCGACGTCATCGCCGCCTGCTTCATCGGCGGCGCCTCGGCCTATGGCGGTGTCGGCCGCGTCGGCGGCGCCGTGGTCGGTGCCATGATCATGGGTGTGATGAACAACGGCATGTCCATCCTCGGCATAGGCATCGACTATCAGCAGGTCATCAAGGGCCTGGTCCTGCTCGGGGCGGTGTGCATCGACGTGTATAATCAGCGGAGATGAGGCTGCGGCAGTCATTACTGCGTCGTGAACAGCACCGCCGCGATCGCGACGGAGAGGCTCACCGCGGAGACGGTGGCGACGGTCGATAGCACGCCCATTCGCCGGAGCGCGATGGCGAAGACGATGATGATGGGCGTTGCGGTCATCAGTCCGATTTGTGCATCGCTCATGTTATCGCTCGCAGCTCCACGGAACCCTGGGGCGTTTGGTACCGCGACCCGGCCGGCCGGACGTTGCGACGGCGCAAACAAATTGATCGGCATTCCCCAAGTTTGTCCGGCAACAAACTCGGATCGGCACGGCTGAGCTAAGTCTGGCTGGTGTCCTGATCCGGAAGAGCAGATGTCGGCAGCCGATTGCGAACCACGGGGAGCCGGCTGGGGAATTCTGGACGATCTTCCCGGCGATCCCATGATCTGGGTGCTGATCTTCAGCGAGCTCGCCGCCTTCGGTCTGTTTCTCGGTGCATTCGCGGTCGCCCGCGCGATCCATCCGGCCGTGTTCGCGGTGGGGCAGGCGGCGCTTGATCCGGGTCTCGCCGGATTGAACACTGTCGTGCTGGTGACGAGCGGTTGGGCCGCAGCCCGGGCTGCGAAGACCGCGCGGGCCAGCGAGAGCCGGGCGACACAATCCTGGCTCCTCACAGCCATGGGGCTTGGCGGCCTGTTCGTGGCGATCAAGCTCGGCGAATATGCCGAAGAGATCGGACGCGGCATCGGACTCGAGACCAGTCCGTTCTTCACACTCTACTTCCTCCTGACCGGCTTCCATCTTCTGCACGTCTGCCTCGGCATCATCATCCTCGCATTGGTCTGCCGCCGCGCTGAAGCGTTCGGCGTCGAGACGGGAACGGCCTTCTGGCACATGGTCGATCTGGTCTGGATCGTGATGTTCCCGATTCTTTATCTGGTGCGGTGACGATGCCGGATCGCCTGGACATCACATGGATCGCGCTGATCGGCCTCGCGCTCGCGACCATCCTGGTGCCACCGCTGGTGCCGCGGCCGCTGCTCGGCAACGCCCTGCTGCTGGCCTTGGCCGCCGTCAAGGGCCGCCGGATTGCGCTCGATTTCCTCGATCTTCGCGCGGCGCCTGCGCTCTGGCGCGGCCTCGTCAGCGCCTGGATCCTCATGGTGGTGCTGTTTGCCTGGCTCACATCTGCCGTCAGCGCCCTGATCTGACTCACTCCTTGCGCCCTGACAAAGAACAGGCCGTGCCGATCAGCGATAAATCGCATCACCGATTTTCTCGGCGGGACTCAATTGAAAGGATTGGCAATGGCTGAACGCCTGACCAAGTCGGCCGCTCGAAACGTCTTCTACGGCGGCTCGGCCTTTTTCTTCGCCATCTTCATCGGGCTGACGGCGCACAGCCACTACTACATGGTCACGACCTCGACGGACGCAGTGACGCTGACGTCGTCGGTCGCCCGCGGCAAGCACGTCTGGGAGAAGAACTCCTGCATCAATTGCCACACGTTGCTCGGCGAAGGCGCCTATTTCGCGCCCGAAGTCGGCAACGTCTGGGATCGATGGGGCGGCAAGGAGGATCCGGCCGGCGCGCGAGAGGCGTTGAAGGCCTGGATGCAGTCGCAGCCTTCAGGCGCGGAGGGCCGGCGACAGATGCCGCAGTTCAACCTCACCGATCAGGAGCTCAACGATCTCGCCGATTTCCTGCAATGGGTGAGCACGATCAAGCGCCAGGATTGGCCGCCGAACAAGGCCGGCTAAGCCCGCCGCTTTCCTCTTTCAAGACAGAGAGAATCCGAGATGAAATATCAAACCCAGAAAGTCGCGATGCTGTATTTCTACGGCGCGCTGACCCTGTTCCTGGCCCAGGTCCTGTTCGGCCTCCTCGCCGGGACGATCTACGTCCTGCCCAACACGCTGTCGGTTCTGCTGCCGTTCAACATCGTCAGGATGATCCACACCAACGCGCTGATCGTGTGGTCGTTGATCGGCTTCATGGGCGCGACCTACTTCCTGCTGCCTGAGGAAACCGAGACCGAGCTGTACAGCCCGCTACTCGCAAAGATCCAGTTCTGGATGTTTTTTGGCGCAGCAGGCGTCGCGGTCGTGGGCTATCTCTTCCACTACCACGAGGGCCGCGAGTTCCTTGAGCAGCCCTTCATCATCAAGGTCGGTATCGTCGTCGTCTGCCTGATGTTCCTGTTCAATGTGACCATGACCGCGCTCAAGGGACGCAAGACCACGGTCACCAACATCCTGCTGTTCGGCCTGTGGGGCGTTGCGATCTTCTTCCTGTTCGCCTTCTACAATCCGGCGAACCTCGCCGTCGACAAAATGTACTGGTGGTACGTCGTCCATCTCTGGGTCGAGGGCGTCTGGGAGCTGATCATGGCCTCCGTGCTCGCCTATCTCATGATCAAGCTCAATGGCATCGATCGCGAGGTGGTCGAGAAGTGGCTCTACGTCATCATCGGCCTCGCGCTGTTCTCGGGGATTCTCGGCACCGGCCACCATTTCTACTGGATCGGCGCGCCCGGCTACTGGCAGTGGATCGGCTCGCTGTTCTCGACGCTCGAGGTCGCGCCGTTCTTCACGATGGTGATCTTCACGGTGCAGATGACCTGGAAGGCCGGCCGCAAGCATCCGAACCGCGCCGCGCTGCTGTGGTCGGTCGGCTGTTCGGTGATGGCGTTCCTGGGAGCCGGCGTCTGGGGTTTCCTGCACACGCTATCCTCGGTGAACTACTACACCCACGGCACCCAGGTCACCGCTGCGCACGGCCATCTCGCCTTCTTTGGCGCCTATGTGATGCTCAACCTTGCCGTGATGGCTTACGCCATCCCGCAGATCAAGGGACGCGCGCCCTATAACCAGTGGCTCAGCATGACGAGCTTCTGGATCATGTGCACGGCCATGATGACCATGACGTTCGCGCTGACCTTTGCCGGCGTGGTCCAGGTCCATCTCCAGCGCGTGCTCGGCCAGGGCTACATGGATGTGCAGGACCAGCTCGCATTCTTCTACTGGGTGCGGCTCGGCTCCGGTGGGTTCGTCGCGATCTCCGCGCTGATGTTCGTCTGGGCGGTGCTGGTGCCCGGCCGCGAGAAGCTGGCGACCATTCCCGCCGTGCTGCAGCCGGCCGAGTAAGCGTGACGGCGGCCGCGTTTCGTCGCGGCCGCCGCTTCAGAAATCTACGGAGAAAGATCATGAAAGCAGCCCTTCACGCCTTGGCCGCTCCTGCACCCGCGCTACCGGCCTATGTCGCAAGCGGCAACGAATGCGCGCTGTTCGAGCATGCCTGGCGGCACCGGCTTCCGGTCCTGCTGAAGGGGCCGACCGGTTGCGGTAAGACGCGTTTCGTCGCGCATATGGCCGCGCGGCTGGGCTTGCCGCTCCACACCGTCGCCTGCCACGACGATCTCACCGCCGCCGATCTCACCGGCCGCTATCTGCTGAGAGGCGGCGACACTGTGTGGACCGACGGTCCGTTGACGCGCGCGGTCCGCGAGGGCGGCATCTGCTATCTCGACGAGGTAGTGGAAGCCCGCAAGGACGTCACCGTCGTGCTGCATCCGCTCACCGATGACCGCCGTATCCTGCCGCTGGAGCGAACCGGCGAGGAGCTCGTTGCTCCCGCGAGCTTCATGCTCGTCGTCTCCTACAATCCCGGTTACCAGACCCTGCTCAAGGCGTTGAAGCCGTCGACGCGGCAGCGCTTCGTCGCCATTGAGTTCGGCTTCCTGCCGACCGAGCAGGAGATTGCGGTGGTGTCGGCCGAGAGCGGGCTGCCGCCGGATCGCGTACGGCCGCTGGTCGCGCTTGCCGGACGTCTGCGGGCGCTGAAGGGGCATGATCTGGAGGAGGGCGTCTCGACCCGACTCGTGGTGTATTGCGCGACTTTGATTGCGGCGGGAGTCTCGATCGCCGATGCCGTGCTCGCCGGCATGATCGAGCCGCTGACCGACGATTGCGACGTCAAGGCAGCGCTGCGGGATGTCGCGCGCGCCGTGATCGGGTGAGGCAGATTCCATGCTCGACTTCCTCGAACTGGAGGAGACGGTCGGCCGTGCCTGGCACCGCATGGTCGGCGGCACCGCGAGCTATCCGGTTCACGATGATCACGCGGTCGCGCTTGCGGAGGTGAGAGGCCGGCTCGCGGTGATGTTTCGCGCGCTCGGAGGCGAGCCAGGCGTTCAGATCGCGAGCGCGGGTGCACGTAGCGCGGGCCATCGGCTCGGCTGGCGGCAGCGCATCGGCCTTGGAGACGAACGTCTCGAACAGCCGGGCCGCGACGCCACTACCATCTTCCTCCCCGACCGCATTGCGATATTTGCCGACCGTGACCTCAACGCATGCCTCTATCGCTGGCTTGCGGCGTGGTTCGCGGTCGCGCCGATCGAGACGATCACGGAGCATGATCCGCTGCGGCGGGACCTTCTGGTCTTGCGCCGGGCGAGCGAGACGGCGGTCTTCGTGCTCACGCAGTTTCCCGGGCTCGCCGCCGATTACGCGCGGCTCGCCGCAGCAATGGCCGAAGCCCGGCCGCAACGTCCGTTGCCGCGTCTTGAGCAGGAGATCGAGCGGATCGTGCTGGCCTTGCTCGGGACCGGAAAGGCGCCCGCAGGCCAGCTGTGGCCGGCGATGATGGGGACAGGTGCGCTGCCGGACAAGGCCCCGCCCGGCTATCGCTCGGTCCTGCCGTGTCCGCTCTGGGGCGATTGCTGGACGCGCGAGTTCTCGCCCGCGCATGCTGGCGACGACGCGTGCGCGCCGGGCGCGGGGGCCGCGACCCAGGACAATCGCAAGCGCTTTGCCGTGCGCGAGCGCGAGGACAACGCCAAACGCCGCGATCCCTTCGTGCTCAACCGCTTCGAAAAGATCCTCGCGATGGCCGAGATGGTCAATGTCGACCGTCCGGCCGATGACAGCGAGGACGAGGACGCGCAGAAGGCCGCCGACGATCTCGAGGAGATTACGCTGAGCCGCCGCAGCGGCAAGCCGGCGAGCCGGCTCAAATTCGATCTCGACCTGCCGCCGGAAGCTCTCGATGCCTCGCCATTGAACGCAGATCTCACCTATCCCGAATGGGACTACCGCAGCAGCTCCTACCTGCCCGATCACTGCCGCGTGCTGGCGGACGCCGCGTCCGAGACCGGAGAGACCTGGTCGCCCGACGAGACCATGCGCCGGCATATCCGTCAGGTACGGCAGCGCTTCGAGATCTTGCGGCCGCGCCGCGAATTGATGCGCGCCCAGGCCGATGGACACGACCTCGACCTCGACGCGCTCGTGCGCGCGCGGTGCGATCTTCGCGCCGGCAGCGGCGGCGGTCTCGATCGCATCCATGTCGCGATGCGCCCGCAGGGGCACGATCTCGCCGTCACACTGCTTGTCGACGTCTCGCTCTCGACGGACGCCTGGGCCGACGGCCATCGCGTGCTCGATGTCGAGAAGGAGGCGCTGCTCGTGCTCGCGCACGGCCTGTCGGCCTGCGGTGACCACCACAGCATCCTGACCTTCACGTCGCGCCGGCGGTCCTGGGTGCGGCTCGAAACGGTCAAAGCCTTCGGCGAGCCGATGAGCGCGGCAGTGGAGCGTCGTATCGGCGCGCTGAAGCCCGGCTATTACACGCGGATTGGCGCGGCGGTGCGCCACGCCTCGGCCGAGCTCGCCCGTCAGCCGCAGCGCAAAAAGCTGCTGCTCGTCCTCACCGACGGCAAGCCGAACGATGTCGATCATTACGAAGGCCGCTTCGCGGTCGAGGACACCCGCAAATCGGTGCAGGAGGCGCGCCGGCTCGGCATCGCCGCCTTCGGCGTCACGGTGGACGCAACCGCGCAATCCTATTTCCCGACGCTGTTCGGGCGCGGCGGCTACGCCATCGTCGGTAATATCCGCCGACTGCCCGCGGCGCTGCCGGCGATCTACCGGCAGGTGGCGCACTGATCCAGAAAGGGTGCGGCGTTCCGTTCTCTGGTGAGCTATTGCCCATGCTATGGGTATATGATCGAATGGCTGGATGGACCAGGGCCGGCCGAAACTCGATCTGATCATCTTCGACTGCGACGGCGTGCTGGTCGACAGTGAGCTGTTGAGCTGTCGGTGCCTGTCCGACGTGCTGGCCGAATGTGGCATCGCGCTGAGTCCGGAGCAGGCGTTCGAGCTCTTTCTCGGACGCAGCACCAAGGCGGTCGAGCAGCATTATCGGGATCTCGGGCAGGTCGTGCCGGACGGCTTTCTGCCGCGCTTGAAGTCGCATGTGTTGAGCACGTTCGCCGGATCACTCCAGCCGATCGCGGGTGTGGCCGCCGTGATATCGGAATTGCGGGCGCCATTCTGCGTGGCGTCGTCCAGCGACATCGACCGTGTCGCGCTCTCCCTTGACGTCACCGGCCTGCGGGCGCATTTCGGCGACCGGATCTACACGGCGCAGATGGTCAGGCACGGCAAGCCGGCGCCCGATCTCTTTCTCTACGCGGCCGAGCAGATGGGCGCGCAACCTGCGCGCACGCTGGTGATCGAGGACAGTGCGAGCGGCGTGCAGGCGGGCAAGGCGGCCGGCATGACAGTCTGGGGATTTGCCGGCGGCGGCCATTATCGCGGACGCGACGGGCAGGCTATACTGTCGGGTGCGGGGGCCGACCGGGTCTTCGCGCGCATGATCGATTTCTGGAAGGACGCCTGACGCCTGCCATGGCCGCCGAGAATGAAAAGTCCAGGCTCGATGACGCCGCGCGTGCCGGCTGGCTCTATTTCATTGCCGGTCACACCCAGGACGAGATTGCGAAGATGCTCCAGGTGTCGCGCGCGTCGGCGCAGCGGCTGGTGTCGCTGTGTCTCGCGGAACGGCTGATCACCTTCCGGCTCGAACATCCCATCGCCGCGTGCATGGAATTGGCGGCGCGTCTGAAGGAGCGTTTCGAGCTTAGCCATTGCGAGGTGGTGCCGGCGGATTCCGCCGCGCCGCAGGCCACGGCGGGCATTGCCGAACGCTGTGCCAACCTGCTCGATTCCACCCTGCGTTCGGAAACCCCCGTCATCGTCGCGCTCGGGACGGGACGCGCCGTGCGCGCCGCGGTCGAGCGCGTCACGCCGATCGACCGGCCCAACCACCAGATCGTCTCGCTGGTCGGCAATATCTCCGCCGACGGTTCGGCGAGCTTCTACGACACCGTCGGCCGGCTCGCCGACCGCACCGGTGCGCGGCACTATCCGATGCCGCTACCGTTCCTGATGTCGTCCGAGGATGAGCGCAACAAGATGGTCCGGATCGAGCCGATCGCGAAGGTCAAGGCGGTCGCGGCCAAGGCGGATTTGCGCCTCGTCGGCATCGGCCAGATGGACCAGAAGGCGCAGGTCCATGTCGACGGCTTCGTGACCCGCGACGAATTGTTCGAGATGATGCGGCAGGGGGCGATCGGCGAGATCACCGGCTGGGCCTATGATTCCAAGGGTCGGCTGCTGAAGGCCGGAACCAACAAGCGCCTGACCAGCATCCCGCCGGAGGTCCCGGCGAAGACCACCACGATCGGCGCCGCCGTCGGCGCCGCCAAGGTGCCGGCGATCGCGGCGGCGCTGAATGGGCGGCTGATCAATGGCCTGATCACGGACGAGGCGACCGCAAGGGCGATTCTGGAGCGGTAGGGCGGCGATAGCGCCTCTCGCACTGCTGTCATCATCCGCGAAGGCGGATGATCCAGTACGCCGCGGCCTCGCTTAGGGCAAATCAACAGGCGGCACGGAGTACTGGATGCCCCGCTTTCGCGGGGCATGACAGCTGAGTGCGAGGCGGCAGCTCTCATCACTCCCGCATCGCAGCACTCATAAGTTGCGCGAACATCTTTGTGCCTGCTTGACAACGGCGCGCCCTCAGTCGAACATACGCCCAACGCGTGGGCATATGCTCAAAAGCGCGAGCTTAGGGAGGTCACCGTGAAACACGTCCTCGGCGCCGTCTGTGGCGCGTCTTGCCTGTTGTTGGCCGTCCCCGCGATGGCCGAAACCACCCTGACGATCGCCACCGTGAATAACGGCGACATGATCCGCATGCAGGGGCTGACGGGTGAATTCACCAAGAAGAACCCCGATATATCGGTCAAATGGGTGACGCTGGAAGAGAACGTGCTGCGCCAGCGCGTCACCACCGACATCGCCACCAAGGGCGGCCAGTTCGACGTTCTCACCATCGGCACCTACGAGGTGCCGATCTGGGCCAAGAAGGGCTGGCTGGTGCCGCTCGCCAATCTTGGCGCCGACTACGACGTCGCCGACCTCCTGCCCAAGATCAAGGATGCGGTCTCCGTCGACGGCAAGCTCTACGCCGCGCCGTTCTACGGCGAGAGCTCGATGGTGATGTACCGCACCGACCTGTTCGACAAGGCCGGCCTCAAGATGCCTGAAAATCCGACCTGGGATTTCGTCATCGACGCTGCCAAGAAGCTCACCGACAAGAGCGCCGGCGTCTACGGCATCTGTCTTCGCGGCAAGGCTGGCTGGGGCGAGAACATGGCGTTCCTCTCGGCCATGGCCAATTCCTACGGCGCACGCTGGTTCGACGAGAAGTGGCAGCCGCAGTTCAATACGCCGGAATGGAAGGCGACGCTCACGACCTATGTCGACCTGATGAAGCAGGCCGGCCCTCCCGGTGCGAGCTCGAACGGCTTCAACGAGAACCTCGCGCTGTTCAATGCCGGCAAGTGCGCAATGTGGATCGATGCCACGGTCGCGGCGTCGTTCGTCACCAATCCGAAGGACTCCAAGGTCGCCGACAAGGTCGGCTTCGCGCTGGCGCCCAACACCGGGCTCGGCAAGAACGCCAACTGGCTGTGGGCCTGGAGTCTCGCAATCCCCGCCGGCTCGAAGAAAGCGGAAGCCGCCGAGAAGTTCATCGCCTGGGCCACCAGCAAGGACTACACCAAGGTCGTGGCTGCGAAGGAGGGTTGGGCCAACGTGCCGCCGGGCACCCGAACCTCGCTCTACCAAAACCCTGAATATCTGAAGGTCGCCCCGTTCGCGAAGCTGACGCTGGCCTCGATCGACGCCGCCGATCCGAACAAGCCGACGGTGAAGCCGGTGCCCTACGTCGGCGTGCAATATGCGGCGATCCCCGAATTCCAGGGCATCGGCACGCAGGTGGGCCAGCAATTCTCGGCCGCGCTTGCGGGATCGATGACGGTCGATGCCGCGCTCACCGCGGCGCAATCTTCAACCGAGCGCGAGATGAAGCGCGCGGGTTACATCAAGTGAGCTCGATCTCTCCCTCCTGAGCTCAGACTTGCGGCCATCCACCGCTAAGGATGGATGGCCGCCTTCTTCCCGCAAGCGGAGAGGCCAACAATGGCAACCCGGCAGACGCAGCTTCTCGCACGGACGCTCCTGACGCCGGCGGTCGGGCTGCTGTTCATCTGGATGATCGTCCCGCTCGCGTTGACGATCTATTTCTCGACGCTGCACTACAGTCTGCTCGATCCCGGCTCAGAATCGTTCGTCGGGCTGGAAAATTTCCGCTACTTCCTCACCGATCCCGCCTTCCTCGCCTCGCTCCAGAACACGCTGGTGCTGGTCGGCTCGGTGCTGGCGCTGACCGTCCTGCTCGGAATTCCGCTGGCGCTGTTGCTCGACCAGCCCGTGATCGGCCTCAACATCGTGCGGCTGATGGTGATCGCGCCGTTCTTCGTGATGCCGACGGTGAGCGCGCTGGTCTGGAAGAACCTGCTGATGCATCCAGTGTCCGGGCTGTTTGCCTGGATCGCCTCGCTGTTCGGCTTGACGCCGATCGACTGGTTCACCGACGCGCCGCTGCTCGCCGTGATCCTGATCGTGTCATGGCAATGGCTGCCGTTCGCGACGCTGATTTTGCTCACCGCGATGCAGTCGCTCGACGAGGAACAGAAGGAAGCCGCCGAAATGGACGGTGCCAGCGCGGTCTCGACCTTCATCTACATCACGCTGCCGCACCTCGCGCGCCCCATCACGGTGGTGATCCTGATCGAGACGATCTTCCTGCTCACCGTCTTTGCTGAAATCTACGTCACCACGGGCGGCGGCCCGGGACTGTCGACCACCAACATCGCCTTCCTGATCTATTCGCAGGCACTGATCCAGTACGATGTCGGCACCGCCTCGGCGGGCGGCCTCGTCGCTGTCGTGATCGCCAACATCGTTGCTTTTTTCCTCGTCCGTATCGTCGGTCGCAACCTGGAGGCATGAGACATGGCGCGGATGGCGACGAGGCAGCGGGTGGTGGTCTCGACCATCGGGGCGTGGTTCTTCGGCTTCCTGATCTTCTTCCCGATCCTCTGGATGGTATTGGCGAGCTTCAAGACCGAACTTGAGGCCTTCGCGATTCCGCCGTCCTTCGTGTTTTTCCACTGGACCACCGAGAACTACGCGACGGTGCAGGAGCGCAGCGACTATTTCCTCCACGCGATGAACTCGATCATCATCGCCGGCGGCTCGACGCTCATTGCGCTTTTGATCGCGATCCCCGCCGCCTGGTCGATGGCGTTCTCGCCGACCAAGCGCACCAAGGACATCCTGCTCTGGATGCTCTCGACCAAGATGATGCCGCCGGTCGGCGTGCTGGTGCCGATCTATCTGATCTACAAGTCCTTCGGCCTGCTCGATTCCCGCATCGGCCTCGTCCTCATCCTGTGCCTCGGAAACTTGCCGATCGTGATCTGGATGCTGTTCACCTATTTCAAGGAGATCCCGCGCGACATCCTCGAAGCCGCGCGCATGGACGGCGCTACCATCGGTCGGGAACTGATTTACGTACTGACGCCGATGGCGATCCCGGGGCTCGCATCGACCATGCTGCTGAACCTGATCCTGGCCTGGAACGAGGCGTTCTGGACGCTCAATCTGTCGACCTCGAACGCTGCGCCGCTCACCACGTTCATCGCGTCCTATTCGAGCCCGGAAGGGCTATTTTGGGCAAAGCTGTCGGCGGCTTCCACGTTGGCGATCGCGCCTATTCTCGTCCTCGGTTGGTTCAGCCAGAAGCAGCTCGTGCGCGGGCTCACCTTTGGCGCGGTAAAGTAGGAAGGGCTGCCGGATCATGGGTCAGATCACACTTCAGGATGTGCAGAAATCCTTTGGCCCCGTGCACATCATCAAGGGGGCGGACCTCGAGATCGCCGATGGGTCGTTCGTGGTGTTCGTGGGGCCATCGGGCTGCGGCAAGACCACGCTCTTGCGGCTGATCGCGGGGCTCGAGGACGTCTCCGGCGGCAAGATCCTGATCGACGGCAAGAACGTGGTCGACACGCCGCCGGCCAAGCGCGGGCTCTCGATGGTGTTCCAGTCCTATGCGCTCTATCCGCATATGAGCGTGCGCGGCAATATCGGCTTCGGCCTGAAGATGGCGGGGCTGGCCAAGGACGAGATCAACCGCAAGGTCGAGGCCGCCGCCGCAACGCTGAATCTCACGCCTTATCTCGATCGCAAGCCGCGCGAGCTCTCCGGCGGCCAGCGCCAGCGCGTCGCGATCGGGCGGGCCATCGTCCGCGAGCCCAAGGCGTTTTTGTTCGACGAGCCACTCTCCAATCTCGACGCGGCGCTGCGCGTGCAGATGCGGATCGAGGTGACGCGGCTTCAGAAGCAGCTCGGCACCACCGCGATCTATGTCACCCACGACCAGGTCGAGGCCATGACCATGGCCGACAAGATCGTGGTGCTCAACGGCGGCAAGATCGAGCAATACGGCTCGCCGCTGGATCTCTACGAGAAGCCGGCCAACCTCTTCGTGGCCGGCTTCATCGGTTCGCCCAAGATGAACTTCGTCACCGGCGAGCACGCCTTGCAGAAGGGCGCGGCAACGATCGGCGTACGGCCGGAGCATCTCAAGATCGAGCGCGACGGCGCCGGCGGCTGGCAGGGAACGATCGCGGTGGCCGAGCATCTCGGCAGCGACACCTTCCTTTATGTCGATGCCGGTCAGCTCGGCATGCTGACGGCGCGCTACATCGGTGAATTGAGCCTGCACGCCGGCGACCATGTATCGCTGGTGCCGGAGCCCGCGCGCATCCATCGCTTCGACGCGAGCGGTAACGCCATTCGGAACTGACAAGAAACGGCAAGAAAACCGGAAAGACCAAAATGTACCTGGAAAAATTCAAGCTGAACGGCAAGATCGCGTTCATCACCGGCGGCGGGCAGGGCATTGGGCTCGCCTGCGCCGAAGCGCTGGCTGAAGCCGGCGCCAGGGTCGTCATCGGCGATCGTGACAGCAAGGTCGCCGACGCTGCGAAGGCCAGCCTGAAGGCGAAGGGCTACGACGCCGAGACGGCGATCATGGACGTCACCGACACCAAGCGCGTGGCGGAAGTGGCCAACGACCTCGTTGCCCGCCACGGCAAGGTCGACATCCTCGTCAACAACGCCGGCATCGCCCGCAGCGAGACGCCGGCGGAGACCGTGACCGACGAGCACTGGCTCAACGTCATCGACGTCAATCTCAATGGCACCTTCTGGTGCTGCCGCGAGTTCGGCAAGCACATGCTCAACGCCAAGAGCGGCGCCATCGTCAATGTCGGATCGATGTCCGGATTCATCGTCAACAAGCCGCAGGAGCAGTGCTTCTACAACGCGTCCAAGGCCGGCGTGCACCATCTCACGAAATCGCTCGCCGCCGAATGGGGGGCGCGCGGCATCCGCGTGAACGCGGTCGCGCCGACCTATATCGAGACGCCGCTCAACGCCTTCGTGAAGAGCAATCCGAGAATGTACGATGCCTGGATCGGTGGAACCCCGATGGCACGGATGGGGCAGGTCGAGGAGATCGCCTCCGTCGTGCTGTTCCTGGCTTCTGAGGCCGCGAGCCTGATGACCGGCAGCATCGTGCTGGTGGATGGCGGCTACACTTGCTGGTAGGCTTGCGTCAAAATTGACGACAGCTTCCGGGGGCGACAATGCCGCGAGCGTATATCGGTGTCGATGTAGGGACCAATAGCACGCGGGCAGGGGTGTTCGACGAGGCGGGCACCTTGCTGGCGACGGCCAAACATCCGATCAGGATCTGGCATGAGGCCGGCGATGTCGTCGAGCAGTCGTCCCAGGATATCTGGGACGCTTGCACGGCGTCGGTACGGGCCGCGATGGCGGAAGCTGCAATCGCGCCCGACAGCGTCGGCGGTATCGGTTTCGATGCCACCTGCTCCCTCGTGGTGCTCGACCGGCAACGCGAGCCGCTCACCATCAGCGCCTCCGGCGACCGGCAGCGCAACGTCATCGTCTGGATGGATCACCGCGCCACGGCCGAGGCGCGGCTGATCAACGAAACCGGTGATGCCGTGCTGCGCTATGTTGGCGGCTCGATCTCGCCCGAGATGGAGATGCCGAAACTGCTGTGGCTGAAGCGGCATATGCGCGCGAGCTTCGACGCCGCAGGGCACTTCTTCGATCTGGCGGATTACCTGAGCTGGCGCGCCACCGGCTCGTTGCAACGCTCGACCTGCACGGTCACCTGCAAATGGAACTACCTTGCGCATGACGGTGGTGGCTGGAGCGCGCCATTCTTCAAGCGCATCGGCCTGTCGGACTTCGTCAACGAGAAATACGCCCGCATCGGCACCGAGATTGTCGCGCCCGGCACGCGGCTCGGCGCCGGTCTAACCGGTACGGCAGCTGCCGATCTTGGCTTGTCACCGGGCACGCCGGTCGGAGCGTCCCTGATCGATGCCCACGCCGGCGGCATCGGCGCAATCGGCGGCCGAGATGAGTCGGACGGCGCCACAGATGTCTCCGACCGCCTCGCCTACATCATGGGAACGTCGGCCTGCATCATGGCGACCACGAAAGAACCGTGCTTCGTGCCGGGCGTGTGGGGTCCTTATTACTCCGGCATGGTGCCGAATTTCTGGCTTAACGAGGGCGGGCAGTCCGCTGCGGGCGCTGCGATCGACCATCTTCTCAAATCGCATCCCGGCCACGCCGAAGCGAGCGCGGCTGCGCGCAGCGACGGTCTCGACCTCATCGAGTTTCTCGAGCGCCGCATCATCGCACGCGCAGGCGGCGCCAGCCGCGCCGCGCTGCTGGCCCGCGACGTCCATGTGCTTCCCGAGTTCATCGGCAACCGCTCGCCCTACGCCGATCCTGATACGCGCGCGGTGATCGCGGGCCTCGATCTCGACACCGACATCGCCTCGATGGAACGGCTGTTCGTCGCCGGTCTGTGCGGGCTCGCCTATGGGCTTGCCGAGGTGATCGAGGCCTTTGCCGCGCATGGCGTCCATTCCAGCATCATGATCATGGGCGGCGGCGCCAGCCGCAGTCCGCTGGTGCGGCAGATCATGGCCGATACGACTGGCCTCACCGTGGCGCTGCCGCAGACCACGGAGCCGGTGCTGCTCGGTGCCGCCATGCTTGGCGCCGTCGCCGGCGGCGCCTATGCCTCGATCGGGGAGACCATGGCAAAGATGTCGGCGCTGGGACGGAAGAGCGAGCCGACCACGCCCGACATCGCCGCCTTCCACGCCCGCAAACGCGAGGTCTACAGATTGCTGCGCGAGGTCGATCGCGGCAGCCGCGCCGCGATGCGTGGAATGGCCGGAGGTTGAAACGGATGTTGATTTCTTGCGGCGATGCGCTGATCGATTTCGTCCCGACGCGAAACATCGACGCGCGCGAAGCGGTGATGCCCGCCGTCGGCGGCTCCTGCCTCAACGTCGCGATCGGCATGGCGCGCCTGGACGCGCCGACCGGCTTTGTCGGCGGCATCTCGACCGACATGTTCGGGCGCATGATCGCCGACCACGCCGCTGCATCCAATGTCGAGCTCGCCCTCGCCACCCGCAGCGAACACCAGACCACGCTCGCCTTTGTTCGTATTCTCGCCGGCGAGTCGCATTACGCGTTCTATGATGCCGAGACCGCGACACGGAACTGGACCTACCGGCGCGGGTCCATTCCGTTCGATACTGTTGAAGCCCTCCATGTCGGTTCGACCACGCTCGTCAACGACCAGGGCGCGACCGAAACCAAGGCCCTGATCGCGGACGCACGGGCGTCCTCGACAATCTCTTTTGATCCGAACTGCCGGCCCAACCTCGTTAACGACAAGCCGGCTTATCTCGCGCGCATGGCCGAGTTTGCGGCCAGCGCCGATCTCATCAAGATGTCGGACGTCGATTTTACCTATCTGTTCGCCGAGGAGCCGTATCACCAGCGTGCGAGCACGCTGCTCGCACGCGGCGCGAGCCTCGTCGTCATCACCCGTGGCGACAACGGTGCGATCGCGTGGCATGCGGGGGCAGGGCAGATCGAGGTCGCCGCCCCCAAGGTCGTGGTCGCCGACACCATCGGCGCGGGTGACAGTTTTCAGGCGGCGTTGTTGTTCGCCCTGCACAAGCAGGGACGTCTCGCCCGACAGCAACTAAAGGATATCGGCGAGGACGAGCTCCGCCGCGCGCTGTCCTTTGCCGCCAATTGCGCTGGGCTGACCTGCACCCGTCCGGGCGCCGATCCGCCCTGGAGCCACGAGATCAGTTGGAGCTGGTAATTCGCTTTTTCCTTCTCCCCTTGTGGGAGAAGGTGGCGCGAAGCGCCGGATGAGGGGTTGCTTCCGCGAATTCACAAGCATGAGGTCACGCGCGGAGAGAACCCCTCACCCGTCTCGCCGCTACGCGGCGAGCCACCCTCTCCCACAAGAAGGGGAGAGGGGAAGCACGCCTCACAGCCGAGCGACAGCCTTCTCGGCGCATTTCAGAAAAGTGCGGATCAGCGGAGTCTGGGAGTCGCGCCGCCAGCAGACCGCGATGTCGATGGAATCGCTTGCGTCCCGCAGCGGCCGGAACACGACCCCGCGCGGCGCCCCGAGCTGGGCGCAGGCGGGCAGGATGGCGAGGCCTTCACCGGCGAGAACCAGGCTCATCGCCGAATGTACCGTCTCCACCCGGCTCGCAATCGGCATCACGATCTGATGCCGCCGCAGCAGGGCCGCGACCGCGGAGGAGGAGGGGTCCCGCTCCGGCGGCGGCAGCGCGATCAGCGGACGGCCCTGCAGTCGTGTCATTGGCACCGCGCTCAGGCGCGCAAGCGGCGAACGGTTTGGCACCGCCAGCATGAACGGCTGCGCGCCGATCCGGGCCACCTGGATCTCGGGGTGGTTGATGGCTGGCATGCAGATCGCGACGGTGACGCTGCGGTCGAGCAGCCGCGCCTCGCGCGTCGAGGCACTGAGCTCGGCGAAATCGAGATCGACGCCGGGAATGGATCGCCGGAGCTCGGGGATGAGACGCGGCAGCATCGCGTTCGCCAGCACGAACATGTAGCCGACGGACAGCCGACCACGGCTACCGGCCGCGACCGCGCGCGCGGCCTCGATGCCGTCAGCCGCCAGCGCCAGCGCCCCGCCGGCGCGCGCCAGCAGCGCCTGGCCCGCTTCGGTCAAATCCATGCCGCGCGTGCCGCGGCGGAACAGCGGCGCGCCGACCTCGGCCTCCAGCTTGCGGATCTGGACCGAGAGCGGCGGCTGCGCCATCCGCAGCCGCTCGGCGGCCTTGCCGACGCTGCGCGCCTCGGCGACGGCGACGAAATAGCGGAGCCGGCGAAGATCCATTGGCATACCGAAAACGTATGGGTTGGTGTTCAAAATCGTATTGGCGGCGAGTTAACAAAACTGTCATCCTGGCTGTCAATGCTATCGGCCACCGGCGGCCGGGTTCGGAGCGAAGTGACGATGAACGGTGATCCCTGCCTGCTGTCCGCAACCGTGCTGCGCGGCCTCATCGCGACAAAGCAGATCTCGCCCGTCGAGCTCACCCGCGCGGTGCTCGCCCGCGCCGAAGCGCTCCAGCCCGAGCTGAACTGCTTCATCACGATCTGCGGCGACGAGGCGCTTGCCGCCGCGCGCGAGGCAGAGCGCAAGCTGATGGCCGGCGGGCCGCTCGGCCTGCTGCACGGCATCCCCGTCACCGTCAAGGACATTGTCAACACCAAGGGCGTGAAGACCAGTTTCGGCGCCATTCCCTACAAGGACAATGTTCCGGACGAGGATGCCGTCGCGGTCGCGCGGCTCCGCGCGCAAGGCGCCATCCTGATCGGCAAGACCACGACGCCCGAATTCGGCAGCAAATGCCTGACCGACTCGCCGCTGTTCGGCCGCACCCGCAATGCGTGGAGTGCCGAGCGTTCCTCCGGCGGCTCCAGCGGCGGCGCGGCGGTGGCGGTGGCGAGCGGCATCTCGCCGCTGGCGATCGCGACCGATGGCGGCGGCTCGACGCGAATTCCCGCCGCCTGCAACGGCGTTGTCGGGCTGAAGCAGAGCAACGGCGTCATCCCGCATAGCCAGGCGCTGGACGTGTTCGGCAACCAGACCTATGTCACGCCGATGACGCGAACCGTCGCCGACACCGCGCTGATGATGCAGGCGATGGCCGGCGAGGATTCTTGCGATCCCTGGTCGATCGGCGTTCCCGTGTCCGATTTCATCGGCACGGCCGCCCCGCGCGGCGATCTGCGTGGGCAGAAAATCCTGTATTGCATGTCGCCGCCCGGACGCCCTGTCTCTGCCGACGTCGCAGCCGGCTTCAAGGTGAGCCTCGATCGGTTGGCAGGGCTCGGCGCCGAGCTCGAGGAATTCTCCGGCGAGGGGTTCGACATCGAGCCGATCTGGCGCGCCATCAATCACACCGTCTGGCGGACGCGCTTTGCAAAACTCGCGGCCGAGCATGGGGACGCGCTGAGCGAGGCCTTCCTCAAGCAGCTTGCGCTTGCCACCGACGTCAGCGGCGTCGCCTATCAGGAGGCGATGTTCGCCCGCACGGCGCTGTTCCGCCGGGTGCAATCCCTGCTTGCGCGCGGGCATTTGCTGGCGATGCCGACCATCACCCGCACCGCCCTGCCAATCGATCAGGATCTGTTCGGCACCATCGAGATCGACGGCAGGCAGTTTGACAGCGTCCGGCCGCACTGGTTCCCTTGGACCATGCCGTTCAACATGACCGGGCACCCCGCGATCAGTCTGCCCTGCGGCTTTGGCCGCGACGGCCTGCCGATCGGCTTGCAACTCGTGGGCCGCTTCCGCAGCGATGCCGACTTGCTGCGCGCGAGCGCGTTGTTCGAAGCCTCGCATGACCTCCTGTCCCGCTGGCCGGCTTGAGGAGAGGGACATGCAAAGGACTTGTTCGCAAAGCACTTGCCTCCGGTGCTCGGACATGTTGATCGTGCTGCGGATGAGCCCTGAATCCGAGCGCGCATGAGCGTATTTGTCCTCCGACGTGTGCTGACCTTGCTGGCGACGCTGGTCGGCGCGTCCGTGATCATTTTCCTGGTGCTGGATGCTCTTCCGGGCAACGCCGCGCAGATGCTGATGGGCGCCGACGCCTCGCCAGATGCGGTCCGTGCGCTCACCGTCAAGCTCGGGCTCGACCAGCCGCTGGCGCTTCGCTATCTGCAATGGATCAAGGGGCTGCTCGTCGGCGATCTCGGCAACTCCTATGTCTACGGCACGCCGGTCGCAAGCCTGATTGCGGAGCGGCTGGTGCTGACCGTTCCGCTCGCGATGATGTCCATGCTGATCACAGTGACGTTGGCGCTCTCGGCCGGCATCTACACCGCCGCCAACCACAACAAGCTCGGCGACGTCGGCGTGATGTCGCTGACCCAGGTGGGCATCGCGCTGCCGAATTTCTGGTTCGCGATCCTGCTGGTGCTGTTGTTTTCGGTGCGGCTGCAATGGCTGTCCGCGGGCGGCTTTCCCGGTTGGGAGGACGGCATCTGGATCGGGATCAAGTCGCTGCTGCTGCCGGCGGTATCGCTCGCGGTGGTGCAGGCCGCGATCCTCGCACGCGTCACGCGCTCGGCGGTGCTGGAAGTGCTGCGCGAGGATTTCGTCCGCACGGCGCGCGCAAAAGGGCTCGGCAAGCGCGAGGTGCTGTGGAAGCACGTGCTGCGCAATGCCATGATTCCCGTGATGACGGTGATGGGCCTGCAATTCGCCAATCTGCTCGCCGGCACCATCGTGATCGAGAACGTGTTCTATCTGCCGGGCCTCGGCCGCCTGATCTTCCAGTCGATCGCCAACCGCGACCTCATCGTGGTGCGCAACTGCGTGATGCTGCTCGCGACCATGGTCGTCATCGTCAATTTCGTGGTCGACGTGCTCTATGCCTTCGTCGATCCCCGCATCAAGGTCCACGATCTGTGAGCGCGCCGCTGACCACCCTCGTCGATGCGCCGGCCACAGCGCGCCCTCTGCCGGCCCGGACCTTCTGGCGCCGCGCGCTGCGTCATCGCAGCTTCGTGCTCGGCGGCGCGCTGAGCCTGCTGGTTCTCGCCTCGGCGCTGCTGTCGCTGCTGTGGACGCCTTGGTCGCCCTATGAGATCGACATCGCCGCAAAGCTCCAGCCGCCCTCGGCCGCGCACTGGCTCGGCACTGACGTCTTCGGCCGCGACATCGTCTCGCTGCTGCTGGCCGGCGCCCGCTCCACCATCATGGTCGGCATCATCGCGGTCAGCATCGGCCTCACCTTCGGCGTCTGTCTCGGTTTGATCGCGTCGGCCAGGCGGGGCTGGACCGAAGAGATCATCATGCGCTTCTCCGATTTCACCTTCGCCTTTCCGGCCGTGCTCTCCGCGATCATGCTCGCCGCGGTCGCGGGGCCGGGCATGGTGACCTCGATCGTCGCCATCGGCATCTTCCAGATCCCGACGCTGATCCGGCTGACGCGCGGCTCGGCCAACGCGATCTGGGCGCGCGAATTCGTGCTGGCCGCGCGCGCGGCAGGCAAGGGCAAGTTTCGCATCACCATCGAGCACGTGCTGCCCAACATCATGTCGATCCTGATCGTGCAGGCGACGATCCAGTTTGCGCTCGCGATTCTTGCCGAGGCCGCGTTGTCCTATCTCGGTCTCGGCACGCAGCCGCCGCAGCCGTCCTGGGGACGGATGCTGAACGACGCGCAGACGCTGCTGTTCCAGTCGCCGATGCTCGCGGTCTATCCGGGCGCTGCGATTGCAATCGCGGTGCTCGGCCTCAATCTGCTCGGCGACGGTCTACGCGATCTGCTCGACCCTCGACTGGCGCGGGAGCGATGACGATGAGCGAGCGCTCTACCATGCCGCTGATCGAGGTCGAAAATCTCGGCGTGCGCCTCAACACCAGCCGCGGGCCGGCACAGGCCGTGCGCGGCGTCAGCTTTGCCCTGAAGCGCGGCGAGACGCTCGGGCTGGTCGGCGAATCCGGCTGCGGCAAGTCGGTGACGGCGTTGTCGCTGATGGGGCTGCTGCCGGACAGCGCCGTCGTCACCGGCAGCATCAAGCTGGATGGTGGCGAACTCGCTGGTTTGTCGGACGCGGATTATTGTCGGCTGCGCGGCAATCGCATCAGCATGATCTTCCAGGAGCCGATGACCGCGCTCAACCCGATGCACACGATCGGCCACCAGGTCGCCGAGCCGCTGCGGCGTCACAAGAAATACTCGGCATCGCAGGCGCGGCGAGAAACGATCGCCTTGCTCGACCGCGTCGGGCTGCCCGATCCGGCCAGGCGCGTCGATGCCTATCCGCACCAGTTCTCCGGCGGCCAGCGTCAGCGCGTCACCATTGCGATGGCGCTCGCCTGCGAGCCGGACCTTCTGATCGCGGACGAGCCGACCACGGCGCTCGACGTCACCATTCAGGGCCAGATCCTCGACCTGATCGCCGATCTGGTCGAGGAGCGCGGCATGTCGATGATCCTGATCTCGCACGATCTCGGCGTCATCGCCGAGAACGTGCAACGCATGATGGTGATGTACGGCGGCACGATCATCGAGAGCGGACCGACCGACGAGGTGTTCCGCCGGATGGGACATCCCTACACGCAAGGCCTGTTCCGCGCCCGGCCGAAACTCGGCGCACGCAAGGGGACGCGGCTGATGACGATATCGGGCACGGTCCCGGAGCTCGCCGATCTGCCGTCCGGTTGCACCTTCGCCGATCGGTGTCCGCTCGTGATCGAGCAGTGCCGGGCCGCGCTTCCACCGATGGTGGACGTCGGACCCGGCCACTTCGTGCGCTGCATCCGGACCGACGTCTCCATGGCCGAACGCGTCGGAGCGCTGACCGCATGAGCACGGCGCCTCTTCTCGACGTCAAGGATATCGAGCAGCGCTACACGCTGCCGCGCGAAAGCGTGTTCCGCCCGCCGGGGCAGGTGCGCGCGCTCAACGGTGTCAGCGTGCGGGTCGACGCCGGCAAGAGCCTCGGCATCGTCGGCGAATCCGGCTCCGGCAAGTCGACCTTCGCGCGGGTGGTGATGGCGCTGGAGCGGCCGACATCGGGGCAGGTCGCGCTGCTCGGCCGCGACCTCAACCGCATCTCCGCCGACGAATTGCGCCGCGCCCGCCGCGATTTCCAGATGGTGTTCCAGGATCCCTACGGATCGCTCGACCCACGCCAGACCATCGCGCGTATCGTCGCCGAACCGCTCACCGTGTTGGAGGGGATTGATCGTACGACGCTACGTGCCCGCGTCTCCGCGGTGCTGCAGCAGGTGGGCCTGCGTAGTGCCGACATGGAGAAGTATCCGCACGAATTCTCCGGCGGCCAGCGCCAGCGCATCGCCATCGCGCGCGCGCTGATCACCCAGCCGAAGTTGATCGTCGCCGACGAGCCGGTCTCCGCGCTCGACGTCTCCGTGCAGGCGCAAGTCTTGAACCTGATGCAGGACCTCCAGGAGCAGTTCGGTCTCAGTTACGTCCTGATCAGCCACGATCTCGCCGTCGTCGACTATCTCTGCGACGAGGTCGCGGTGATGTATCTCGGCCGTGTCGTCGAGCAGGGGCGGCCGGAGGATTTGTTCGAGCGCTGCGCCCATCCCTATACACGGGCCCTGCTGGATGCCGTGCCGCGGGTGCGCGCCGGCGGCGGCCGGCGCCGGCGCGGGGCCCAGGCGATCGCCTCGCAATCGGCGGTCGCGACCGGGTGTCCCTATGTCTCGCGATGCGCGCTGGCCGATCAGCATTGCTGCGAGGTTCTGCCTGAGCTACGCAAGGTGGGCGAGACGCATCTGGCCGCCTGTCACAAGGCGGAAGCCGTGATGGCGTTGCCGCAATTGCCCGTCGAAGGTTAGCGTCCGCGCCGGGATTGGCGTAGGTTGGGACAACAGAAGGCCGGGGAGTTACGCATGTTCAGGAAATTATTCGTCGTTGCATGTGCCGCTGCGTTTGCTGCGGCACCGTTGCCGGTACTGGCGCAAGGCAAGAAGGACAGCGTCGTCATGGGCATGACGCTGGAGCCCCCCGGGCTCGATCCGACCAACGCCGCCGCAGCGGCGATCGCCGAAGTCACGCTCTACAACATCTACGAGACGCTGACCAAGATCAACGAAGACGGCTCGACCTCGCCATTGCTGGCGGAGAGCTGGACGGCCTCGCCCGATCTGAAGACCTATACGTTCAAGCTGCGCAAGGGCGTCAAATTCCACAATGGCGAGCCGTTCGATTCCGCCGCGGTGAAGTTCTCGTTCGAACGCAATGCTGGTGCCACCAGCACCAATAAGGACAAGAGCCTGTTCCAGAGCTTCGAGTCCGTTGCCGCGCCCGACGCCGACACGGTCGTGATCACCCTGAAAAACCCCGAGCCGAACTTCCCGTTCTTGATGGGGCAGGCAAGCGCCTCGATCGTCGAGCCGAAAAGCGCTGCCACCAATATCACGCAGCCGGTCGGGACCGGACCTTACCAGTTCGGCGCCTGGGCCAAGGGGTCGTCGATGACCCTGAACAAATGGGCCGACTATCGCAACGCATCGGCGATCAAGCTCTCCAAGGTGACGATCCGTTTCATTTCTGATCCCGCGGCTCAGGCCGCGGCGCTGCTCTCGGGCGACGTAGACGCTTTTCCGCGCATCGCGACTCGCGTCGTTGCCCAGTTCAAGGCCGACCCGCGCTTCACGGTGCTGATCGGCGGCTCCAAAGCCAAGACCATTGTCGCCATCAACCATCGGAAGAAGCCGCTCGACGACGTCCGCGTTCGCCGCGCGATTCTCGCTGCGATCGACCGCAAGGCGATCATCGAGGGTGCCGTCGAAGGATTCGGCACGCCGATCGGCAGCTTCTACACGCCGGGATCGCTCGGCTATGTCGATACCACCGGCATCAACCCTTACGATCCCGACAAGTCCAAGAAGCTGCTCGCCGAGGCTGGAATCACCGCGCCGCTCGAGCTGTCGCTGAAGCTGCCGCCGCCGCCCTATGCGCGGCAAGGCGGCGAGATTGTCGCGGCCCAGCTTGCCAAGGTCGGCATCATCGCCAAGATCGAGAACGTGGAATGGGCGCAATGGCTGTCGCAGGTGTTCGCCGGCAATGGCCCGCATAATTTTGACCTCACCATTGTCAGCCACGTCGAGCCATTCGACCTCGTCAAGGTCACCGAGCCCGACTATTACCTCGGCTACAACAACGACGCCTTCAACGCACTGTACAAGCAGATCGTGTCGACGCCGGACGACACGGCGCGTGCCAGGCTTCTCGGCGACGCCCAGCGGATGCTGGCAACCGACGCAGCCTCCGCCTACCTGTTCCAGCCGCAATGGCCCACCGTCGCCAGCAAGAAGCTGAAAGGCGTCTGGAAGGAAGTCCCGCAGTTTGAGAACGATTTCTCGATGTGGGCGTGGGAGTAGGGTCGCCCAGGTCGATTGCGCGATTTCGGTGACGATCTCTCCCAACGGAAGAGATCGTCACGAGACCGGTCCAAACAAAAACCTGAAAAACAACCCCATGCACAGTAGCCGGGGATAGTCATTTCAATGACTTGCGCGTCACGCGATTTGAATGGTTTGCGGCGATGCCGTTGACGCGTCGGGCAAAACACTGGCATGATGGCATCATCGAAGAAGGCCGCGGCCGCTTGGTTTGATTGCGCCGGCCCGATGCTCCCCCCGACTTTGAACGTTCGGAACCCTCATGCGTTAGCTCGAGGCAGGATGGCCGCAGGCCGTGCGATCCGGCGCGAGGGTATGCGGAGTTCGGTTCTTGCTCAAACTGTACAGGTGGCCATCTGACGACTGGCAGAAGATCGGCGCGCAGATGCCGTCCGAGATCATCTGGGCTGATCTTTTGGACGCGACCGCGGAGGAAAAGCAGTTCGTCGAACGATTGCTCGGGATACGCGTTCCGTCCGAGGATTCGCTCAGCGAGATCGAAGCGTCGAGCCGCCTGATCCTCGACAACGGCACGCTCTATCTCAGCTCGCCGGCGGTCCGGCTCAACGAGGACAACGAGCCCGAGATCACGCCGGTGGGATTCGTCATCGGCCCTCGCGTGCTGGTGACGGTGCGCTTCGCGCAGCTGCCGATCTTCGACGACATCGGCGAGCGTATCGGTTCCGACGACAGCCTGGAGAACGGCATGTGCGTGTTCACCAGCCTGGTCGAGGCCATGGTCGACCGCGGCGCCGATGTTCTGGAGCATCTCGGCGCGAAGGTCGACAGGCTCTCGCGGGGCGTCTTCAAAGGCGGGCTCGTTCGCACCAAGCGGCCGGTTCGCTCCAGCCGGCGGATGCGCGAGGCGCTGGAGAACATCGGGGAGTTGGCCGATCGGCTCGCCAAGGCGCGCGATGTCCTGCTTGGCGTCGGACGCGTCGCCTCGTTTGCCGGCGATGTCGGGAGTGAATGGATCACGGCCGCGTCGAAGAAGCGCCTCGAGGCCGTCTCGAAGGATGTCGCTTCGCTCGGCGATTACGAGACGCGATTGTCGGACAAGATCCAGCTTCTGCTCGATGCCGTGCTCGGCTTCATCAATATCCAGCAGAACGAGCTGTTCAAGATCCTGACCATCGTCTCGGTCGTCGGCGTGCCGCCCACGATTTTGGTCGGCATCTGGGGCATGAACTTCAAGCACATGCCGGAGCTGGACTGGACGTTCGGCTATCCGCTGGCCTGGCTTGCCATCATTGCCAGCGGCGTGCTGCCGCTGATCTGGTTCAAGCGACGCGGCTGGTTCGAATGAAATAGCGGCGCACCGTTCGACAACGATGCGCCGCTCTTCGGGATCAGACGACTTCGGCGGCGAATGTGCCGATCCAGTCGCGGGCGAGCGTCAAATCGGTTTGCGACAATTGATGGCCTGCCGGCAACACTTTGTGTTCGACCCGCGCTCCGGCTTCCGACAACAGCGAGGCAAGCTTCGCCGAATTGTTCGCCGGAACGATCGGATCAGCCTGCCCTGACAGAAGCAGGACGGGCTTGCCGCCGAGCTCGGCCTTCGGCGGATCCGACAGCGGCACCATGGCGCGGAGCAGAATCGCGCCTGCCAGCACGTCCGGCTTCAACAGCAGCAGCGCGGCTGCGATGTTGGCGCCGTTGGAGAAGCCGACCGCGACCGGCGCGGCGAGGCCATACCGCTTCCGTGCCTCCGCAACGAAGCCGCCGAGTTCGTGCGCGCGGCGGCGCACGTCGTCCTCGTCGAACACGCCTTCGGCAAGGCGGCGGAAGAAGCGCTGCATGCCGTGCTCGAGCACGCGTCCGCGCGGCGAGAGCAGGGCCGAACCGGGCGAGATCATCTTGCCAAGCCCGAGCAGATCGTTCTCGTCGCCACCGGTGCCGTGCAGTAGCAGGAGCGGAGGGGAGCCCGCGCCGGTCGCGGGCTCGAAGCGATGGATGAATGAATTCTCGGTCACGACACCCTCTCTTCCAAATTGGGCAGAACACCCTCGATCTGCTTGCGCTGCGCTTCGAGGAAGCTCGGCAGCTTCAGGTCGCGTCCCAGCGTCGCGACGGGCTCGTCGACGGCGAAGCCGGGGATATCGGTGGCGATCTCGAACAGCACGCCGCCAGGCTCGCGGAAGTAGATGGAGCGGAAGTAGTTGCGGTCCCTCTGCTCGGTCGGATGCAGGCCGTGATTGCTCACGAGCCTTTGCGCCATCTTGCCCTGCTCGGCATCGTCGGCCGCGCGGAAGGCGATGTGATGCACGGAGCCGCCACCTTGGTGCCCGCGCAAAAAGCCCTTGGCCTCGTAGATGTCGACCACGCTGCCTTCGACATCGCCCGGTGCCTTGAAGCGGATCACCGAGCCTTCGCGCGCCGTCTCCTTGAAGCCGAACACGTCGGTGAGGACGGCCGCCGTCTTCGCCGCGCTGTCGAGCAGCAAGGTCACGCCGTGGAAGCCGCGGATCGCATGTTCGGCGGGAACGTCGCCGTTGCTCCAGCCGCGCTCGCTCTCGGCGCCGGGGACACCGACGAGCGCGAGCGCCATGCCATCAGGGTCTGTGAATGGCAGCACGGACTCGCCAAAGCGCTTCTCCAGCGCCTCGTAAGCGATGCCCTTCTCGACGAAGCGCTGCGTCCAATAGCCGAGCGAGCTTTGCGGCACGCGGAAGGCGGTCTGGTGCGTCTCGCCGACGCCGCGGCGCCCGGCCGGCACGCCGGCCCAGGGAAAGAAGGTCAGGATGGTGCCGGGGCGGCCGGTCTCGTCGCCATAATAAAAATGATAGGTGCCGGGATCGTCGAAATTGACCGTCTTCTTGACGAAGCGCAGGCCGAGATCACGGGTGTAAAAGCCGAAATTCCTGATGGGGTCGCCCGCGATCGCGGTCACATGGTGCAGTCCAGACATGGTCGTCCTCCTGAATTCGGGGAGCGGTCTTGCTCTGACCGGAAATATCGTTCCGCTTTGGATTGGAGACAATCCATGCAAATATGACGTCTATGTCTACGATTTGGAAACAATTGCCGGCGCCGGCCCGTGGATAAGGTCGCCAGCCTCCGGGCCTTCGTAAAGGTGGTCGAAAGCGGCAGTTTTGCCGAGGCGGGCCGGCAGTTACGGCTGTCGCGCTCGGCGATCAGCAAATACATCGCCGACCTCGAAGAGAGCCTCGGCGTGCAGCTCCTGAACCGAACCACGCGCCATGCGAGCCCGACCGAGAACGGCCAGCGCTATTTCGAGCGCGCGGTCGTGATCCTGTCGGAGATCGAGGCGGCCGACCAGGCCGTGGCGCAAGCCCAGTCGGCGCCGCGCGGCCTGTTGCGCGTCAACGCGCCGATGTCGTTCGGCACCCTGCGGCTCGGGCCGGTGCTTGCCGATTTCATGTCGCGATATCCGGAGCTACAGCTCCAGCTCGTGCTCAGCGACGATCTGCTCGATCCCGTCCAGGACGGCTTTGACGTGACCTTGCGGATCGCGGAATTGGAATCGTCGAGCTTGATCGCGCGAAAGATCATGCCGGTAGCGCGCATGATCTGCGCTTCTCCGGATTATCTGGCGCGTCACGGCACCCCAAAACATCCGCAGGATCTGCGCGGGCACGCCTCGCTGACCTACGGCTTCCTGCTCACGGGCAATCAGTGGAAGCTCACCGGCATCGACGGCGATCACTGAATCCAGCCGGCCTGGTCGCTCTGCGTCAACAATGCCGAAGTGCTGCGTGATGTCGCGGTCAAGGGCAGGGGGCTCGCGCTGCTCCCGGAGTTCATCGCCGCGGATGCTTTGCGAAAGGGCGAACTGCGAACGGTGCTGGACGAGTATTCCGCGCCGCCGCTCGCGCTCTATGCGGTCTATCCGCCGACCCGGCATCTGTCGGTGAAGGTGCGGCTGTTCATCGATTTCCTGGTGGAGCGGTTTGGCCGGGATGACGAAGCGGGTGTGCGAACCCGCTAACGGGGCGCAGGGCTATGAGCGCACGACCAGATTTTCCCTAGTTTTCGATCTCGAACCGAACCGCGACATCCTCGCCAACGCGCGCAAGCCTACGCGCTCGTGTCCTCGCAATCGCAGATGAAAAGTCGTGGACCATCTCCTTGACTTCGGGCACCAATTTGGCCGTGTTCACGACTTTGATTACATAGGGAGGTTTGAGGGCGTTCATCCCGCCTCCAAAAATCGAGTCTAGAAAAGCTCCGATAATGTCGCCATGCCATTCCGGCGCCCCCTATCGCAATCTTAAGCGCCAGTCGAAAGTCCTGAACAGTTTTCCAGCTGCTGGCGTCGAGTTCTATTTCGCGCATCGTCATACCGAGGGGATCGTCTAGTTGACCGTACGATCTTCGGCAGGCCAGAGCAATTCATCCAGCGTACTCATCGAAGCGTTTCGAATCGCGGCGAGCTCGCGTGCGGCGCTCTGGGATTCCGGCGAGGACATCGAGGCTGCTGCCAGCTCGACCTCGCTGCAGCGCTCGAACAGGCGGACCAGGCCGAGCGCGCCGGCGGCGCTGCCGAGCTGGTGCGTGGACCGCGCGAGCTGCTTGCGATCGCCGGCCGCGGCGGCTTCGGTAATGTCCGTGATCAGCTTCTCGCTGGTCTCCCGCAGCAAATGATGGAGTTTTGCGATCTGCGCCGCGCCCAGCAGCTCCTTCTGGTCGGCAAGGAAATGCCGGTCGATCAATGCGCCTACCGCGAGCTGCGTCGCGGCCGGCTGGTTCTGGGCATCGTCCTCGATCGCCTCGCGCAGCGCATTGATCAGGATCGGCTTGCTGACGATCCTGGCAATGCCTGCGCCCGCGAGCCGCTCGCGGGCGCGGCGTGACATGTCGGCGGTTACCGCGATGATGCGCGGCATCGTGGGCAGACCGAGCTTTCGAATCCGCGATGCCGCCTCGACGCCGTCCATGTCGGGCATGTGCAGATCCATCAGGATGATATCGAACGCGTGATCGCGGGCGAGTGCGATGGCCGACGCGCCGTTCGTGGCGATGGTGGCGTGGTGGCCGAGCCTCTTCAACATCGCTTCGCCGATCTCGCAATTGACGGGGTCGTCGTCGACCAGCAGCACGCGAAGCTGCCGCGATGGCGGCTGGTCCGCGCCTTGCGCGATGCCGCTCGCGGCGAGGCCAAGCGGGACCTCAAGCATGAACGAGCTGCCCGCACCCGGCGTGCTCGCCACCGTCAGCTCGCCGCGCATCAGGTGGGTGAGGCGCCGCGCGATCGCCAGTCCAAGGCCGGTGCCGCCGAACCGCCGCGCGATGCTGTCGTCGGCCTGGACGAAATCCTCGAAAATCCGCTCGTGCATGTCGGGCGCGATGCCGATGCCGGTATCGCGAACGGTGATGCGCAGCAGGACATGATCGTCATGTCCGTCGGCCGCTGCGCTCAGGCCGATGCCGCCGCGCGGGGTGAACTTGATCGCGTTGCCGATCAGATTGAGCAGAATGCGATTGAGCCGCACCGGATCGCCGTGCACGGAGGTATTGATCGTCGCATCGCAGGCGAGATCGAAGGAGAGGCCCTTGTGAGAGGCCTGCGGACGCATCAGATCGGCCGCCGTTTCGATGAGCTGGTCGAGGCGGAAATCGCGGGTCTCCAGAGTCTCGGCGCTGGCCTCCAGGCGCGCATATTCGAGGATGCCGTCGACCAGCGCGATCAGCGTTTCGCCCGACGCGGCCGCCGTCGTGAGGTGACGCCGCGGCGCCTCGCCGAGGCTGCCATCGTCGAGCAGTTGCAGCACGCCCATGACGCCGTTCAGCGGCGTGCGCAGCTCGTGGCTGACGACCGCGAGAAAGCGCGATTTGGTCTCGTTGGCCGCCACCGCCGCGCTGCGCGCGCGCTCGGCGGCATCGTGCTCGGCAAGGGCCTGGTCGCGGGTCTTTTCCAGTTCGGAGGTGCGCTCGATCACCTTGCGCTCGAGCGTCGCATAGGATTCGCGCAAGTGAGCGGCCATCCGATTGAACTGATCGCCCAGCGCCTCCAGCTCGTCACCAGTCTTGATCGCGAGCCGCAGGCCGAGGTCGCCACTGCCGATCCGCCGCGCGCCTTGCGTCAGGATCTGGATCGGCACGGTCATGCGCCGGCTTAGAAACAGAGAGACCAGCACCGCACATGCCAGCAGGATGACCAGGAGAAAAGTCGAGCGTCCGATCGACGCATAGATCGGCGCGTAGGCTTCGGTGAGCGGCAGCTCGACGAACACCAGCCAGCCCAGCGAGGGGACCGTCGCGTAGGTCGACAGCACGCGTTGACCGGACGGATCTTCCTTGACCAGGCCGCCGGCGGGCGGCCCGACGCCATCGAGCGCGGCGCGCACGTCGGCATGGCCGGAGAGATCGCTGCGACGCAATGCCGGCCACAAATCGGGATGCGCGATCAACAACCCCATCCGATCGACGACATAGGCCTTGCCGGTGTTGCCGACCCTGATCCCGGCGACGAGGTCCCAGATGAAGCGAAGATTGACCTCGGCGACAATCACATCCGGCGTGAGGCCCGTTCCGCGCGTGGCGAGCGTCATGAACGGCTCGGTGTCGCCGAGGAAGTAGACCGGCCCGTAATAGGCGCGGCTTTCATTGGCGCCGCGGAAGGCCTGCGAGGCGGAGAGGTCGGCCTTGCTGCCGATCCTGTCCGCGACACGGCGCGACACGCGCACCTGCTCGCGGCCGCCGGCGTCGAGCTCGGCGATTTCCGCGATCGCGGGCGAGAGGCGCAGGAGGCGGATGGCGTTCAGACGCTGGTCCTCGTTCGTGGACAGCTCCGGGGGCAGGCGCGAGAGCCATCTGATCTGGTTTTCGATCTGGCCGATGAACTGGCCGATCTGGATGGCGGCGCTTGCTGCCTGCTCGCGCTGGGTCGCCGCCAGGAGCTGCTTCTGCTCGCGATAGGAGAACCAGACGTCGAAGCCGGTGTTGATGGCGAGCGCGGCAAAAGCGAGTGCGACGATCGAGTAGAGATATTTGCGGAACAGCCGGCCGGGAGGTGGCCGCAGATCTCCCTGGTCGATCGTCTCGTTCACTCGCGGATCTCGTCGGCGCGCGCGAGCAGCGTGAATGGGATCGTCAAATCCAGTGTGCGGGCGACCGTACGGTTGATCAGGAGCTCGTATTTCCGCGGCGATTGCACCGGCAGATCGCCGGCCTTGGTGCCGCGCAGGATGAGATCGACATAGTCAGCCGAGCGCACTTCGAGCGTCGGCCCGTAGCTCATCAGCCCGCCCGCATCCATGAAATAGTAGAACGGGTAAATCGTGGGCACGCGATATTTGGCCGCCGCGGCCACCGCAGCCTGCCGGTGGACCACCAGGAAGCTGTCGACCAGCGCAATCATCGCCGCCTTGGGCGCTTCGGAAAAGGGCCTGACGGCTTCGTCGATCTCCGATGGCGCGCTGACGGGGGCGGGGACCACGGACACGCCGGACAGTGCGGCCTCTTGCTCGATGGAGTCGAGGAAGAATCTGCCGCCGCGAGGTGTGGTCGCCGGGTTGTACAGGATACCGACGCGCGCAAGATCCGGCACGGCCTCCCGGATGAGCTGAAGCCATTTGCCACCCATCTCGGCGCTGCTGTTGGTGAAGCCGGTCACGTTGCCGCCGGGGTGGGCGAGGCTTTCGACGAAGCCGTTGCCGACGGGATCGTTGGCGGTCGCGAACACGATCGGGATGGTTTTCGTGGCTTCCAGGACGGCCGCGGTTTCGACCGTCGAGCCGGTCAGGATCACATCCGGCTTGAGCGCCAGCAATTCCTGAACTGCGGTTTTCAGTCTATCCGGCGCGCCGAAGGTCGAACGGAGCTCAAGGCGGAAATTGACCCCTTCGACCCAGCCTCGCTGCCTCAAGCCCACGATGAGGCCGCCCAGGCGGGAGGTCGGGCTGTCGATCATGCTCCTTCTGGTCAGTTCGTCGTCTAGCGGCAACGCCGTCAGCGATGCCACGACCCGCACGCGATCAGATGCTGCGCCGAGCGCCAGCCACCCCGCGGCGGTTGTGCCCGCCAGGCGAATGAACCCGCGGCGATCGACCGCGAGAGCGGAAGGCCGTTCGGTCATGACATTCTTTGCATGGTGGCTTGCCCCAACCCGATGCTTAGCGCGAACGGCCGGCATCCACAATTGATGAAAAAATGCGTTTGTGACTGCTCGTTCGCAGCGTTTGGCGGCCCGATACCGTATTCCTACGCCGCCAAAGAGTCGCCGTTTCGAGCCTCGTCTCCTCCGTGACACCTTGTAACGCACCGCGGCGTTGCAACATTTTCCGTCTCGGTCGTGATGACGGTTCGGGGAGGCCGATTTCGTAGCTGCTGATTTTTGAAGCGTTGTTTCATATTTTTTCGAAGGTTTTCGATGCGCAAAATCTATCTCGTTCCGGCCCTCGTCGGCCTGCTCACCACCGTTGCAGCGGGACCCCTTGCGGCCCAGGGCGCCGTACCGAAGCAGAAAGCTGCGCCGGCACCGAAAGCCGCCGGTGCCGCTCCCGCAGCCGCCGGGACGCCGGTCGCCGCCGGCGCGACGTCGGCAGCCGCGGCCGAGACCGCGGCCCCGGACGACAAGTCCAAGGCGACCGATTCCAAGGCGATCGACGGCTTCCGCTCCGCCAAGTTCGGGATGAACGAGGCCGACGTGCGCGCGGCGATAGCCAAGGACTTCGGCGCAAAGCCCGACGCCGTCAGGGCGCAGGACAATGCGTCCGAGCTGACGCACAGTCTGCTCTATTCGGCGCCCGAACTGCTGCCGAACGGCGGCACCGCCGAGCTTTCCTACGTGTTCGGCTACAAGTCCAAATCTCTGATCCAGGTCGGCGCGGTCTGGTCGAAAGGCACCGACGCGGCGATCACGCCGGAGAAGCTGTTCTCCAACGCCAACATCCTGCGCGCCCATTTCCTCAGCGAGGGCTTCAAGCCCGACTCCATCGCGGTCAACATGCCCGTCAACGGCGGCATCGTGATGTTCCGCGGCAGTGACGCCAAGGATCGCTCGGTCATCCTGCTTCTCCAGGGCACGTTCGAGAACAAGGACAACAACCAGCGAGTGCTGACGCCGACCAGCCTGCTGCTGTTCTACGTGGCCGACGCCAAGAGTCCCGACATCTTCAAGCTGCCGCCCGGCCAGTTCTGATGCCGCACTGCCACGACATTCTCCCACCCGGTTGTGGATCGGCCCCAGTGCCGATGAAGAGGATCTGAAATGCGCCGACCATCTGCAAGGCGAGACAATGACGAGCTGACGCTACGGGGGCTTGCGCGCTTCCGTTCGTTGTCACTGCTCTGCGCGATGCAGATGGTCTTCTTGCCGGTGTTCAGCGTCCGCCTGCAGGCGCAGCCGGCCAACGTGATCACGCCGGACGGCCGCACCGGAACCAGCCTGCAGACGTCCGGCAGCGTCACCAACGTCACCACGTCGACCGTCTCCGGCACCAGTGCCTTCAACTCGTTCTCGCAGTTCAGCGTCGGGCAGGGCAACACCGTCAATTTGCAACTGCCGACCGGCACACAAAATCTCGTCAACATCGTTCGCGACGCTCCGGTCTACGTCAACGGCACGCTGAACTCCTACATGAACGGCGCGATCGGCGGTAACGTCTATTTCGCCGATCCCAAGGGCTTCGTGGTCGGCCGCAGCGGCACGGTCAATGTCGGTAGCCTCAACGTCTCGACGCCGACGCGCGAGTTCACCGACAGTCTGATCGGCGCGCAGGGGCAGATCAACGGTTCGGCCGTCGCCAATCTGATGGCGGGGTCGTTCCCGGTCTCGCCGGACGGCAACATCCGGATCTACGGCCGGGTCAATGCCATCGACGGCGTGCGCCTGACCGGGCAGAACGTCCTTGTCGGTGGTGCCAGCCAGCGCGACATTGCCAATCTCGATCACGCCGCGAAGTTCGCAGCCTCGGTCAATTCCAAAGGGCTGCGCAGCGCCGCCGCGATTTCCGTGCGCAACGGCTCCATTCACATCGGCGCCGTCAACAACGCCAGCGTGAACGGACGGCTGACCGCGCGCAGCAAGACCACGACGCCGAGCAACATCACGATCGTGGCCGGCAACCAAGCCGAACTCGGCAAGAATGCGCGGTTGAGCACGGCGAGCAGGACTGCGGATGCCGGCGGCGTCCTTGTCAAGGCCGGCAACGACGTCACCGTGAAGAGCGGCGCGAAGATCAACGCCAGCTCGAAAACCGGCAATGCGGGCCTGGTCGAACTGAGCGGAAACGGCGTCATCGACGTCGGCAGCGGCGTTGCGATCAACCTCGCCGCCCCCAACGGCCGGGCCGGGACGCTGCTGATCGACCCGACCGATGTGGTGATCGGCGACGCCAGCCAGGGCGACGTCGGCGTAACCCTCGGGAACACGTCCGTCGCCAATGCCATCGCGGCGCTGAGCGCTGGTGGCACCTATCTGGTTCAGGCCGACAATTCGGTCACGCTGGCCGCACATGCGGTGATCGATGCCCGCAACCTCGACGCCACCAAGACTCATTCCGTCGGCAACGCCATCAACGTCGAAATCGACGCGCCGACCATCAGCGTCGTCAACGGAGCGCAGATCCTCGCCCAGGCGATCAATACTGGTGGAACGACCTACACCAGCGGCAGTGTCACGCTTGCAGCCACGGCGAGCCAGACCCTGATGTCTGGCCACGCCCATGCGACCACGGGCATCACCGTTGACGGCACGATCACCGGCGGCGCGATCTCGATTAGCGCGAGCTCCACGGCGGTGGCGAGCTTCACGAGTTCGCTCGCTTCGACGTTCGCGCTTGTCGGCGAATCGGTCCCCGGCATGATCCTGGGCCTCAACGGAGGCTATGTCGCGGCGAGCGCAACCGCGACCGTGAACATCAACGGCCATGCCAATATCTCCGGCAGCGGCAACGTCTCGATCAGCGCGTACGGGTCGGAGAGGGCCGAGGATCCCGTTATCGCCTCGTCGCTCCTCGGCGTATCGCCGGTCGGCGCTGCGGTCGTGGTCGGGAACATCGCCGGCAACGTCACCACCAACGTAGCAAGCAATGCGACGATCAGCGCAGGTGGTAGCCTCGGCATCAAGGCCACCAACGATGCCACGATGAATGTCACGGCCGTATCGCTGACCTCGAGCGCGGTTCTCGTGGCGACGGTGGCCTATTCGACGGCGTCGGTGACGACCACGGCAAACGTCGCGACCGGCGCCCACCTGAGCGTCGGCACCGCGAGCGGATCGACGGGCGGACTTTCGGTGCGCGCGTTGAACAACAACAGTTTCGCGACGGCGGCAACCTCGGTCGGGCTGGACAATCCGGCCCTGAACGGCGGCGTCGGCGGTGCCGTCGCGATCAGCAACGTCAACACCTCGGCGACCGCGACCCTCGGGTCGTCGCTGGGGTCCAGCACTTCGAACCGGATGAACGGCTCGGTGACGGTCGAGGCGACCTCGAACACGACATCGAACTCGACGACGTCCTCGACCATCACAGGTACGCCGGCTTTGATTGCCGGACTCCAGGGTGCCCTGGTCGTTGGCACGATGAATCCCAACCTGTTCTCCCAGCAGTTCAGCACGCTTTTCACCGCGGATCTGAACCTGAAGGCGGCGGCGGCCTTGACGATCGCGCGCAGCACGGAGAGCGCGACGGCGGCGATTGCGCAAAACCCCAGCGGCGGCGCGCCGTCGATCTATACGTCGGGCAACGTCGCCGTCATCAGCAACGTGATCGACGTGGGCGTGCGCAGCATTGCGACGGCCTCGGCGATCAGCTCGAGCCCGGTCGATGGTCAGTCGACGGCCGTTGCCGCAGCGGTCGCGTGGGGCGATTTCACGCACAATTCGAACGCCTATATCGGCGACGCGACCCTGATCAATGCGCCGGAGATCGGCGTCTCGGCAAACACCTATATGCCGATCACCAACACCTGGTTGCAATGGGCCTCGCTGACGGATGTGCTGAGGCATCTCAACGGCAATCTCGGCGTCGGCGGCAGCATCTTGACCAGCTACGCCAACTCGACCGCGGACGCCGGCGACACCGTCGGCATCGCAGGGTCGTTGAACAATTTCATGGTTCACAACAACACCACGGCCTGGGTCGCGACCGGTGCCAGCCTGACGTCGACCTGCACGGTTGCGAGTTGCGGCAGCGGCGCGTGGACGGCTGCGCTGGACAGCGGGACGACGCAGGGCTTCGACGCGACGCTCGCCATCGCGGCGACGGCCTATTCGGCCTCCATCGACGCTGCGGGCAATGTCGGCACGCTCGGCTTCCTTCCCGGCAACACCTCGGGCGGCTCGTCGCTGGGCGGCGCGCTCAATCTGGTCCAGTTCTGGAACAACACCATCGCCGGCGTGGCGTCCGGCGCTTCGCTCGGCGCGACCGACAACGTCTCCATCACGGCATCGACCACCGACCAGTTCTTCGGCGTCGCGCCGACCTCCGGCAAGGCGGCCGGCGCCCTGGCGCTGAACGGGATTACGTCGATCGCGCTCGTGAACAACACGACGCATGCCTCGATAGGCATCGGCGCCACGGTGTCGGCTCCGACGGTGAATGTGCTCGCGCAGCAGGATCTGTCGATGCTGTCGGTTGCCGGCGCGGTGTCAGCCGGCGGCAACTCCGCCGTCGGCCTCGCCGTCGCCTATCTCGGCGCGACCACCGACACCGCTGCCTACGTCGGTGACAATCACAGCGATATCCGGTCGGGCCCGTTCAGCTCGGACGATCCGTTCTCAGGGAACGGCGGCGGTAACGGGTCGGTCACGGCCGACCATCTGGCGATTTCCGCGACGACCGCGGGCCGGATCACCGCGGCGTCGATTGCAGCTGCGATCTCGGAACCTTCGGTTTCGGACTTCGGCACCAAGGCCGGTGCCGTCGGCGCAGCCGCGACCGGCGGAGCGGGCGGGATTTCAACCGCGCTGGCCAAGGTTGGCTCGTCGTCGGGCGCCTCCAGCAGCGGCTTCACGATCGATCTTGCCGGCAGCTCTTCCATCAGCGACGTGAGCCTTGGCACGACCGCCTCGATTACCGGCGCCACGATCAACCGCTACTCGCCACCCCCAACGGCCACCTTGTTGGTCCAGGCGCTCAACGACACCATCCTCAACAACGGCTCGGGCGGCGCCGCTGCCAATCTGGGAGGCAGCGCCGGCTCGACGAGCGTGGCCGTCGACGGCACCATCGCCGCGGCGATCTCGAACAATGTGACCAAAGCGTTCATCTCCAACTCCACGGTCAACAACCAGCAGTCCGTGACCGTGCAGGCATTGAGCGGCGGATCGGAAACCGTCGTGGCGATCGGCCTTGCCGCGTCAACGCGGTCCAACGCCGCCTCGATCGCGCTGTCCGTCGGCATCATCACCGACAGCGCGCAGGCCTACATCGAAAATTCGACGATCGCCGGCGGGAGCACAGGCGTCCAGCGGGCTCTCGAGGTCGATGCTTACCAGACCAGCAACATCGCGGTTGGCGGCGGTTCGCTCTATATTTCCGGCGGACAGGGCGGCTTCGGCGTCGCCATGACGTATGCTTCGATCGGCGATCCCTCCGGCGGCAACGCGACTGACGCGCACATCAAGTCCACGTCGATCAGCAATTACGACTCGCTTCTGGTGCTCGCCGACAATGCCAGCATCATCGCGGCCGGTGCCGCGTCGGCCGGGGCAGGGTCGAACGGCCTGTCGGGTTCCATCGTCGTCGACGAAATCACGTCCACGACCACGGCCTATATCAGCAGCAACTCGACGGTGAACATCAACGTCGGGCGCGTGACGGTGCTGGCGGACAGCGGCGCTGTGTCGGACCTCGATACGGCACTCGGCAATCTCGTCAAGAAGTCGAACAACAATCATCTCGCATCGGACACGTGCACGGCCGCCGCCGGCAACGGCACGGCGAATTGCATAGATTTTAGCGCGGCGGCGCTCAACGACGGCACGGCGAACGGTCCGGGCGCCAGCATCATCTCCGTTGCGGGCATTATCCAGGCCGGCAAGAACAATGTCGGCGCCTCCATGGTGTACGATACCATCGCGACGACGCATTCGGCCTATATCGCCAACGTCCGGATGTCCACGATCGGCAGCGTCAGTGTGAATGCGGTCGACACCACGAAGATCCAGTCGGTCACGATTGGCTTCGGCCTGGCGACCGGTCAGTTTGCCGGCGTCGGCGGCATGACAATCAGCTCGATCGCCAATAATGTTTCGGCGGCAATCGGCAACAACCAGTCCGACACGACGCAATCGACCGTGACGGCCTCCAACATCTCCGTCACCGCGACCGACAATTCCAGCATCACCGGCGCCGCCGCGGTCGCTGGCGCCTCGACGCAAGGCAGCGCCGCGGGCCTGGCACTCGTCTACAGCAGCATCGCCAACAATGTCAGTGCCGGCGTCACCGGCTCCAAGCTGACCGCCTCCGGCAATGTCGTCGTCAACGCGAACTCGAATGCCGATATCTCGACGGTTGCCGTCGGCATTGCGATTTCCTCGCAGATCGGCCTTGCCGGTTCGGTCGCCACCAATCTGATGGGAACCAACGTCACCGCCAGCATCGCCGGCGGAGCCGACATCACTGCGAACGACAACGTTGCCGTGATTGCTGGCAATAATGACAAAGCGGGCGTTTTCGCCGGCGCCGTGTCCATCAGCAAGGGCGCGGCAGGCGGCGCGGGCTCGATGGTCACGAACAAGATCACCGGCACCACCGCGGCCTATATCAGCGGGACGACAACCAAAGTGGATGCGCGCGGAACCAGCACGAGCGACGTGCTTTCCGTCAACAGCGGCACGCTCGCGCACGCGATCGATCTCGGCGGCTTCAGCGCGCCCACCGACACCACGCCCGATCTGAGCGAGACCCAGGAGAGTGTGCGCGGCCTCGCCGTCGTCGCCAGCTCGCACCAGGCCGTCGTCACCAACGTCGCCACCCTGTCCGCGGGCTCGGGCATCTCCATCATGATCAATCCGATCACCAATGTGATGAGCGGATCCACCAGGGCCTATATCGACGGCGCGGCGATCGACACTCGGCTGGCAAGTTCGACGCTAGACCCGCAGATCGATGTGGCCGCCAGCAGCTTCTCCTATTCGGGCGCGTTCGGCGCCGGCGTGGTGCCGCCAACCGGGAGCGGGGGCGGCGGTGCGACCATTCTCAGCACGACGATGTCGCGTGACACCGAGGCCTATATCACCAGTGCGACCGTTGGTGGCGTGCAGTCGGCGAGCGCAACGGTGGGCGCCGTCACCGTGAAGGCCAATGCCGAGCAGGACGCATCATCGATCGCGGTCGGTTTCGGCACCGGCTCGGTCGGGCTGAACGTCTTCGTCGCAACTACCGAGGCCTATGTCGACGGCGGCTCCCTCACGGCGTCGTCGCTCACGGTCAACGCCTACGACGCCACAGGTATCGCGTCGGCGAACGGCTCGGGCGCCTATGGCAGCCAAGCCGCGATCGGGGCGGCGTTCCTGGTTCAGGTCTCGGCGAACCGGACCGAAGCCTATGTCGGCGACGAGTTCCACTATCAGGGCAACGGCGCGGCACACACGACTGCGGTCAATCTGAGCGGCGCGCTCGACGTCGAGGCAACGACGAAGAACCGCTTCCAGGCCTATTCGATTGGCGGGGCACTCTCGACCGGCACGGCGGCAATCGCCGGCATGGCCAACATCGAGATTGCCAACAACACCACCATCGCTGGCGTCTACGACACCACGCTGCAGTCCCCCACTGGCGGTTCGGCTGGCGCGGTGACGATCAACGCCACCGAGGACGTGGCGATCAAGGAGATCGCCGGCGCGCTTTCGATTGCCGCCAGCGGGTCCGGCGTCGGCGTGGGCGCGGCGGCGAACGTGATCGTCTTCAAGAGCCAGACCATTGCGGAAAGCCGCAACAGCGACCTCAATTCGTCCGGCGCGATCAACGTCGGCGCGCTCAGCACCAAGGAAGTCCTGTCCTACGCGGTCACCGCCGGCATCGGCGGCAGCGTCGGCATCGGTGCGACCGTCGGCGTCATCATCATCGGCACCAACACCGCCGATCCGGATACGCAGGGCGAGCAGACCGGCCAGCTCAATCAGGGCAACAACGGCACCCTCGCATCAGTGAACGCGGGCACCAATTCCTCGCATGGCAGCGACGCGGTCGCGGGCGGCACCTCGGGCAATCCGAGCAACGCCAACGCAACCTCGACCTACGACGTCAGCACCGTCCTGACCGGCGGCAATGACGGCGTCACCGCCCAGATCGCGGGCGGCAATGTGACCGGCACGCAGGTCAACGTCGCCGCCACCAGCGCCAACGCGACCAAGATGTTCCTGCTCGGCGCGGGCTTTGCCAAGAACGTCGGCATCGGCGCCGGCATCGGTTACACCAGCGTCGACAGCAGCGTCCTCGCCAATCTGAGCGCGATCGTCTCCGCGCCGTCCGTCACGGTTGCGGCGCGGGTCAAGGACGCCGATACCGGACCTTATTCGGGCAAGACCGTCGACAGCGAGGCGATCGCCGGCGGTGCAGCGCTCTATTTCGGCGCGGATGCGGCGGTGGCGGTCGGCAACGTCGCCAATACCGTCACGGCTCAACTCGGCGGCTCCGTGACCGGAACGGGCGGCACCGGCGCCACTGGCGTCGCCGTGATGGCGATGGACAGCTCGACTCAGAGCGTGACCGCGGGCGGCGGCACCGGCGGCCTTGCAGCCATCGGGGTGTCGATCGCGACCACGGGACGATCGAGTTCGGTCGCGGCGAAGGTGCTGTCGAACGCGACGGTGAACAGCTCGATCCTTGCGGTTGGCGCCGCCGAGGCCGGCGCAATGTCCGCTTCCGCGACTGCGGTCGCCGGCGGTATCGTCGCCGGTGACGGCGCAGTTGCGACAGCGAAGGAAAATTCGACGGTCCTGGCAGAGATCGGTTCCAGCTCATCGATCACCACGTCGGCGACGGGCGCCGGCACGCTGGTGTCGGCATCGATCACGCCCAAGCTTTCGAGCAAGGCGATCGGTGTCGCGGTCGGCGGCGGCGCCATCGGCGTGTCCGTCGCGGAATCGATGGTGACGGCCACCGTCACGGCCGATGTCGGCGACAACACCACCTTCTCGGGCGGTGCGCTCGGTGTGACCGCCATGGCGCTGGTGCCGACGGGCGGCACGACGACTTACGCCTGGTCGCTCGCGGGCGGCGGCGGCTCGTTGATCGGTGCCCAAGGCAGCTATGCCAGGGCGTCCGAGAACGCGACGGTGAGTGCGTATGGCGGCATCGGGATCCATCTTCCCAATGCCGACGTGGTCATTGCCGCAGAGAACGACAGCAGCCAGTACGCCGAGTCGACTGGCCTCTCGACCGGGTTCCTCGCCATTGGCGCGACCGTCGCACAGGTCTCCTCGAGCGCCCACACCTACGCCTATCTCGGGGCCGGCGCGGTCACCGCCGCGTCCAACACGGGCGTTCTCCAGATCACCGCCACGGGCACGGATACCAACGTCGCCAGCGCGCTCGTCGGTGCGGGCGGCACCTATGCCGGCGCAGCAGCGGTTGCGACGACGGCCACCACTGCGGTCACCGACGCCATGCTCTATGGCGAGGCGACGGACAACACGCTTTATTTCGGCGGCCTCAACATCAAGGCCAAACATACGACGAATTATGCCGGCAGCGGTGATGCCTATCAGGCCTCTACGGCGGGCGCCTCCGGTGGCAGCGCGCAGAACGATGTCACGTCGGCGACCACCGCTGAAATCGGCACGCATCTGATCGTCAACTCGGCCGGCGGCGATATGGTTGTGATCGCCAACGACGTGGTCAACCAGGCTGGTGGCGGGGCGCGGTCTGGTTCCGGCGGCGTGTTTGCCGGCGCGGCGGCGCTCAGCAAGTCCAGGGTCACGCAGACCGTCACGACCAACATCGACGCCGGTACGATCCTGAGCCTTAATGCCGATCCGAGAACGACGACGGGCGCAATCAACATCGAGGCCTACAACACGCTGAGCACGACCGACACGGTCAATTTGAGCGCCGCGGGCCTGTTCGCCGGCGGCGGCGCCGAATCCGACATGACGGCAAATGCCACGCTCACGGTCAACATTCAGGCCAGAGAGCTGTTCAGCGCCGGCAACATCTATATCGGCTCGGCGTCGCGGATGGCGGCAAACAATTACGCCAACGCCAGCCTCTATGGTGCGGTCGGCGGAGTCGGTGCCAGCACGAACGCATGGGTGCATGCAACGCAGAACGTCAATGTCGGCAGCACCTCGACAGTGGAGGCCTGGGGCAAGATCAACATCGCCGCAGGCCTGGCCGGCGACGGCAGCGTCTACAGCAGCGTGGCCGCGAACGCGACGACGGTGGTCTACAACAACACGGTCGTTCCCATCTCGGGCCTCTATCGCGGCACCGCCAACGCCGACGACGACACCAGCCTGACGCTTGCCATCGGCTCGAAGGTGCTCGGCGCCAACGACGTCTCGCTCACCGCGACGCCGGGCCAGGTCACGGCCTCCGGCCTCGGCAGCAACTACAATCCGTACCTGGAGATCTTCAGCGCCAAGAACAGCGACAACCACAGCAACGACAACAGCGGCGGGACCGGCAATGTCGCGCTCAACGGCCTCGTGGTGGCCGGCATCCACAATGACGAAACGATCACGATCGCGCTTGGCGCGAGCACGCCGACCCTGTCTACGACGAGCCCCTACGATCCGCTCTCGCTCGAATACGTCTCCGACGTCGATCATTTCAATCGGGTGATGAGCTGGAACCACCAGACGATCCAGTACACCATCGTGGGCGGCTTCAATCCTTACCAGACGATCGTCGCTCAACTCGCATCTCTGAGTGGCCTGACGTCGACGCAGGTCCAGACGGCGCTTTCCGCCACGCAGCCCTCGATCACGTTTGGCGGCACCGATCCGACCGGCGAGATCCAGCGCCAGATCAATACCCTGATCCAGCAGGCGCCGTTCGCTGCCAATGCATCCGGCAACGCCTTCGCGTTCGGCGATATAATGGTGTCGGCCGGCAACGTTTCGATCCTGGCGCAGAGGCTGTCCGGGGCAGGTGGCGCAGGTCTTGCCGCTCCATCGGTGATCGCGCGCTCTTCGCCCATGATCAAGATTGAAAACCAGGGCCTCGATTTCGTCGCGCTGTCGAACCTCACGATCACCAACGTGACGGGGGGGCTGGTCACGCACCCGCAGGTCGACCCGGGGTCGTCGTCGAACGTGACTTTCACGTCGAACAACAGCGCGACGCCGATCATCGACATCTCGGCGGTCTATAACCGCAAGGATCCCAACACGGGTCTCGGTGTCGACCAGAACGGCAACACCCTGACGCGCACGCCCGACATCTACTTCGACGGCGTCGTCACCAACGAGAACGGCCTGCTCAAGATCACCAACAATCTCGGCAACGTCGTCGCATCGCAGACGTTCGATGCTGCGACAATCCAGATGGTGGTGCCGAACGGCTCCTTCACCTTCAACGGCGGCGTCGGCAGCATCTTCAGCTCCAACCACGACGTGGCCTCGCAATGGGCCAATACCGAGTACAAGCCGGCTGACAACGACACGCTGACGGCGGTGATGGCGGCGGCGACCTATCTCGGTGCCTATGGCGCCTACGACAGCGGCGTGCATATTGCTTCCGGCGGCAATCACCCGTACTCCTATTATTGCTGCGCCTCCGGCAGCGCGGGCGTCGCCGGTACGGCGAGCAACAGCACTGTCTTTACGGCGCGGCTGCTGGATCTCTATTACGACGGCCTTTCGCTCTATTCGGCGATCTTCCTGCCGATGGGTTCGGGTGCGCCGGGCAACGGCAACGAACATGCCGGCAGCACTCCCGACGCGTCAACGCTCGCGACGATCGAGGGGCCGACCAGGCAGACCATCAGCACCGCCCCATGGGAAGCAAGCACCTATGATGGCCAGGGCGTCTATAGCGGCTCCAGCCCGTTCAACTGCTCGCATTGCTCCGCCTACTTCCAGGTCATCAACATCCAGCCCGATGTGATCACGCCGAAGACGGCGAACACGGCGACCAACCCGCCGGCGAATGCGCCCTTCATCATCGGCAAGGCGATCATCCTGTCGGCATCGGTTCTCAACATCAACGGCACCATCCAAAGCGGCTCGAGCAGCAACTATTCGGTCAATATCGGCACCGGCGCGCTGAACGCCATCAACGCTCTGAAGGCCGACAGCTCGGCCTTTGCCCAGGCCCAGACCAACGCGCAGCACGGCAGCTATGTGGATTTGACGCAGTATCTGTCGAAGGTGAGTGGCAGCGACGTCCAGGTCGGCGCGAGGTACAATGCCGCCACCGACCAGATCCTCTTGAATGGCGTGGTGCAGGGGTCCGGCGGCTACGTCTACCTGAACGGCAAGATCATCTCGACCTCGACCGACGGCACGCCGCAGGGCAACATCATCGTCAACGGGGGCGCCGGCACGATCACGGTGAACAACACCACCGGCCTTCAACTCGTCACCAACACGATCAATACCGGCGTCAGCGCAGCCAGCGTGATCGAGATCGTCGATCAGCTCAAGGCGCAGACGACGTGGTACGTCTACAATCCTGCCGCCCCGGGCGGCCAGCAGGTGTCGACGTATCGAACCAACAGCGTCAATGCGAGCCAGTACGACGGCTCGATGCTTGCCGCGACAAGCGGCACGGCCGGCCTGCAATACGCGCCGCAAGCCAACATGTACTACCAGTGGGTCGACACCGCGCGGCTGGATCGTTCGACGACGAGCACGCAGTTTGACTATGGCTGGCAATACACCTCGCGGGATCCCAACAGCGGTAGCTCCTTCGTCCGCACCACCAGCCTGGTCTCGGACGTGCAGCAGGTCGCCAACGGCGCCACCACGGGACAATTGCAGAGCACGAATTACCAGGAGGTCGTCACCGCGACCGGTTCGGCTCACGGCGGCGGCGGCAACACCCATTCCGACAAGTGCTGCGGCGCGGATGGACAGTACGATTGGTTCCAGGAGATCTTCGATCACCTGACGCTGACGCTGACTAACACCGTCAAGGCATCGAACCCCATCAACATCCAGTTCAACGGCGGCGGCGCCAGCACGGTCGCGGTCACGTCGAACTCCGGCATCGTCATCAACGGCCCCATCAACAACCTTCAGGGTGCGACCTCGGTCGTGGCCACGGGCGCCAGTTCGGCCATCACGGTCGGCGCGAACGCCAACAACCCGGTGATATCGGGCACCAGTGTGTCGCTGTCGGCGGCGGGCGGCATCGGCAGCATCGGTTCCGGCGGGGCGCCGGTCTCCGTGCAGGTCTATGGCGGCAGCCTCACCGCCAATTCGATCGACCACGATATTGCGATCGCGGCCGTGGGCTCGCTGTCGATCAACCAGGTCAAGGTGAACTCGACCGTGGCCGGCGACGCGCCGCAGGGCAGCGTCTTCATCTCGGCGACCGGCGACATCAACTCGGCGTCCGCCTACAGCGTCGCCAACCCCGTCGTCGTCGGCAAGAACATCGAGATCAGGTCCACCGGCGGTGCGATTGGCGCGGTGACCGGCGTCAGCAACGGCGCGACCGTCCTCACCAACATCAATCCGCTCGTGATCCAGGCGACCGGCACGACGCTGGTCGACGGCAGCGTCGATGGCGGCATGCTCAACAGCTATTCGACGACCGGAACCTACATCGTGCAGTCCAAGGGCGATCTGCGGCTCGGCACGGTCGAGTCGAAGAGCGGCCCGGTGTTCCTCGAGGCCGCGGCCTCCGATGGGGCGCAAGCCAGGATATTGAACGGCCTGTCGTCCGGCGGCCTCACGGCCGAGCAGAGCGCGCATCTGGCGGATGTCTGGACCAGCCTGGACCTCCTCAGCGGCAACGGCGCGACCGCAGCCGTCAACAGTTACCAGACCATGGTCACGGCGGCCTACAACGACTACTTCCAGCTCAAGAACGTCGCCTTCGCGAACGGCAACACCTATAGCCCGACCTCGGTGGGCCTGACCGTGCTGCGGGCGCAGGTAGCCGCCAAGCTCGGCATCGATCCTTCCGCGGTCTCGACGACGGACATGCAGAATGAGGCCACGACGCGCTTGCTGAAGGACCAGTTCCTGCTCGGCATGATCGACACGGTTCAGGTCAAGGCCTCGCTGACCACATTGCTTGGCACCGCGCCTTCTGACCCGCTGGCGACGCTGTTCGGCAGCACGCTCTCGTCGAACCTGTTCACCAGATTGTTCGACGGCGTGGCAACTGGCCATCAGCTTATGCCGACCAACACGGCCCTGCAGACGGCGCTTGCGACCTACAGCTCGACCTATGCCTATACGCTCGCTCCGACCGAGAAGCTCTACGGAATGATCACAGCGGGCTCGCAATGGACCCAGAGCCAGCTCGCCTACACCGTCTCTTCCTCGGCCGTCGGAGCACCGCCACCGCCGATCAGCGAGGATGTCGCGGCCAACATCAAGGCCAGCCAGGTCATGCTGTACACACCGAACGGTTCGGTCGGCCAGCTCGCGGCGCCTCAGACGTTCACGTTCACGAGTGTCAATGCCTCGTCGCTGACGTCCGCCCAGAAGGGACTGCTCGCCTCGGCCGGTCCCGGACAGCTCGTCGTCAACTCCTCGACCGACCCGACGACCGGCGTCGTGACCTACAACGTCACGCTGTCGCAACAGAGCCTCGTCATTCTGGACAATCCAACCGCGGTCACCGCCAAGGCGCTGTCGGAGGTCTATCTCGGCAGCAAGAACAGCCTCGTGCTCGGCGGCATTGCGGCCGCGAGTTACGGTCCGATCGCTGCCGCGCAGGCCGGCGGCATCCAGGTGACCGGCAGGGGTGACGTCAAGCTCGATGCGGTGGGCAGCATCTCCGCGGGCGTGAGCGGGGTTCCTGTGATCTCCGGCGACATTCCCAACCTCTCCCTGATCGCCGAGCACGGCAACATCGGCAGCGCTGGCGCGGCCGGAGCCGACCCGGCGGCCAACGCGAACGCGATCCAGATCGCCTTCGCGAGCCCGACCAGCGATCATCTTGATCAGGTGTCGTCCGGACTGGGCGTCTATGTGAAGCAGACCACCGGCGACCTGGTCCTCGGCAACGTCTCAGCGACCGGCGCCATCCAGTTGGCCGCGACAGGCAGCATCTATGCCGAGGCTGGAACCAACTTCGCCGATCGCACGGCGGTGCATATCGTCGGCACGGATCTCGATCTGCGCGCCGGCGGCGATATCAGCTTCAACGGCGCGACGTTCCAGCCGCTTCAGGTGCAGCTCTCCGGCGCGCTCACAGGCTCCGCGGTCGGCGACCTCAGCATCCTGGTCGTGGCGCACGATCTCGCGGTGGGTGCGACCGGCACCTACGGCGCGCTGACTGCGGGCGGGACACTGACGCTGAACGTGCCGCACGGCGCGATCAGCATCAATGCCGATGTCACCAGCGTTGGCCTGATGCAGCTGCTCGCAAACGGCGCTGTGACTTTCGCCGATGGCACCAGCGCGGCGCCGGTGGTGGCCAGCAGCTCCTCGGGCGGGGTGACGCTGGCTTCCGCCTCACTGTCGATGGGCGCCTATTCGGCCATCAACGCGGCCGGCGTGATCTCAGTGATCACCACGGGCAACGCGACCATCGGCCAGCTCAACTCGTCGCTGTCCTATGCGGCGGCCTCGAACGCGCCGTCGATCGTCGTTACCGCTGGCGGCGTCGCTTCGCCCGGAGCGATCATCGACAACGGCGACGGTCAAACGAAGATCGTCGCGTCCGGCTCAGGGGCAGAAGTCTCGCTAGACGCATCGAACGGCATCGGCAGTGCGGCGGCCCGCCTCATCCTCAGCGCGGCTCGGCTTTCGGCGAGCACGAGCGCCGGTGGCATCTACCTGAAGGCTCTCACCGACACCGAGGCAAGCCTGTTGTCCGCAGTGAAGGGTGGAGTGGATCTGGTTGGTTCAGGCGGCTTGACGCTCGACCAAGTACTGGCGGGCACGGCCACGGGTGCGAGCGGCAGCTTCAGCGCCGTCGCGAACAATGGCAGCATTGTCATCGGCACGGCCGACAGCAGCGGCTCGCAAACGGTCCACGCCAGCCAGAACGTGACGTTCAAGTCGCTGGTTACGACCGGCTACAGCGGTGATGTCGGTAACATCAACGTCACGGCCGACAACGGCTTCATCCTGGCGCAGACGGTGATGTCGGGCGGCGTGACGACGCTCGGCTCGGTTTCGGCCCATGGCGGGGCGACACTGGTTGCAGCCTCGACCATCACCGGCAACACGCTCGCCGCCAGCACCGGAGCGGGCCTGTTGAGCGCCGGCGGGCCGATCAACTGGAACGTCCTCAACGTCGGCACGACGCTCAACGCGACCGCGGGCCAAGGCAGCATAGGCTTCAAGATCGCGCAGAGCGGCGGCACACAGACCATCCACGCCCACGACAACGTCAGCTTCGACGCGCTCACGTCCACCGGCTACAGCGGCGATGCCGGCAGCATCAACGTCAATGCAGACAACGGCTTCATCCTGGCGCAGACGGTGATGTCGGGCGGCGTGACGACGCTCGGCTCGGTCTCCGCCCATGGCGGGGCGACGCTGGTCGCAACCTCGACCATCACCGGCAACACGCTCGCCGCCACCACCGGAGCGGGCCTGCTGACCGCCGGCGGCGCGATCAACTGGAACGTTCTCAACGTCGGCACGACGCTCGACGCGACCGCGGGCCAGGGCAGCATCGGCTTCAAGACCGCGCAGAGCGGCGGCACACAGACCATCCGCGCCCACGACAACGTCAGCTTCAACGCGCTCACGTCCACCGGTATCAACGGCGACGCCGGCAGCATCAACGTCAATGCGGACAACGGCTTCATCCTGGCGCAGACGGTGATGTCGGGCGGTGTGACGACGCTCGGCTCGGTCTCCGCCAACGGCTCGGCCAGGCTGATCGCGGCGGGCACCAACACCGGTCATAACCTCACGGCCACGACCGGCAGCGCTGTCTTGAGCGGCACTGTCGTTCGTTGGGATAATCTCACGGCCGGCGGCACGCTCGACGTCACCGCGACTGTCGGGGGGATCACTCTCGGCACCGCGATCAGCGGCGGCACACAGACCCTGCATGCCGTCAACGACATCGCCTTCAGCCAGCTCACCACGACGGGTACGGGTATCCTGGGTGATGCCGGCGATATCGACCTGCGCTCCGATCTCGGTTCCATCCGGGGCGGATCGATCTCCGCCAACGGCGACACGCACTTCGCTTCGGCGGGCTCGATCTCGCTCGATCGGATCAGGGGCAACACGATCAAGCTGTCGTCGCCGGGTGACCTGACGATCGGCTTCGTCAGCGTGGTGAGGGAGCTCGACCTCGCCGCGGATACGATCAACGTCAATGGCGAGCAGATCCGCTCGACGCCGCAGGTCCCGCTGATCATGAACGTGACGGGCTACAACGGCGGCACCGCGACCTCGGCCAAGGTCTCGATCGACCCTGACAGCATCATCATCAACCAGTTCAGGGTGGTGGACGCCAACTTCTGGACCGATGCGCACGCGGTCGCGATCCTGAACGGCTATGTCCCGGGTCAGCTCATGCTGACCACGGCAACCCAGCAGGTACTGCTCGACAATCGTACGCCGGCTCCGTCCAACTGGCCGTCGCTCCAGCTCTACCAGCCGGGCGGCGTGTTCACGATGAGCCAGGTCGGCAATGCCAATGTCAGCAACGCCTATGTGGTGTTCTACACCGGCGACGTCTCCGCGACCGTTACCAATTACGGGCCGACCCACACCTGCTGCAACGACTTCACCGGCGCCAGCATGATCCGCAACATCTCCGTCGACGGCGAGGGCGCCGAGAACATCGAGACATGGCTCGCGAAGAAGGACGGGGGGACGTTCTACCTGCTCGGTCTCTCCGGCAAGGCGCGGCTCGATGCGCTGCTGACGCCGCGACCGATCGAAACGATCGGGGCCGGACCCGCCGTCAACATCGAGGGATTGAGCGACATGCGCAAGCTGCGCCGGCAGGGTCAGCGCATGGGACGCACCGGCTGGAAGGACGCGGCGATCGAGGCGGCGAAGCCGGCCATTGGCCGTCTCGCACAGGCATGGTAACGGGACCAGGGATGCGGATTTGGGGGGCAGCGTTAGGGCTTGGGCTGGCAGCGTCGTGCATCGCCCCCGCGCGGGCGCAGATTCCGTCGATCAATCCCGGCGTGATCCAGAACGACGTCGACCGGCAACGCCGGCAGCTCGAACAGCAGAGCGCGCCGCCCAAGCTCAACGGGCCGGCGGTGATTGGCGGCGAGCGGGAGAAGTCCCAGCTCCTGAAGCCGGGCGGGCCGAAATTCCGCCTGCACAAGGTCGAGTTCGACGCCTCCAAGTTCATTACGCCGGCCGAGCTCGACGAGATCGCGAAGAAGTACGTCGGCAAGAACGTCGACATCGCCTCGCTGTTGCAGCTCGTCGCCGACATCAACGCCCTCTATACCGAGCGCGGCATCGTCACGGGCATTGCGACGCTGCCCGAGCAGGATGCCAAGGGCGGCATCGTCCGCATCAAGCTGACCGAAGGCCGGCTCCAAAAGACGACCATCGAGGGTAACAAGCAGACCCGCCCCGACTACATCCTTCAGCGCGTGAAGGAGCCCGAAGGCGAGGTGCTCGACGTTCCGAAACTCAATCGCGACGTGATCTGGTTCAACCGGACCAACGACGTGCAGATCAAGGCGCTGCTGCAGCCCGGCACGAGCTTCGGCCTGACCGATCTCCAGTTCGCCGTGATCGAGCCGCCGGTCGACACCTTGCAGCTCTTCACCGACAACCAGGGCGCGGAAAACACCGGGCGTTGGGAGGGTGGGGCCTTCTACAAGCGCCACGGCCTGTTCGGCGTCGACGACCGCCTGACATTCTACGGCGTCCGTTCCGACGGCAATCTCAACGGCAACGTCGCCTACAGCATCCCGGTCAATCCCTGGGGCGGCCGCGCCGGTGTCAGCTATACCGAAGGCAAGATCAAGATCATTCAGGGACCGTTCGTCGCGCTCGACGTCACCGGACGCTCGAGCCAGGCCGCGGTCAATTTCAGCCAGCCGGTCTGGGTGACCCAGAACTGGCTGGTGCTGCTCAACGCCGCGGAGACCGAGGGCAAGACGGTCAGCCGCTTCGCAACGGTGGCCGTGACCCAGGACCATTACGACAAGGCCACGGCCGGCCTCTCGGTGACCAATTCCGGCAATACCTATTCGATCACGGTTTCGCCTGCGGTGAACTACATCGCATGGCAAGACCACGTGCTCGGCAACAACCGCGCGTTCAACACCTATACCGGCTCCATGTTCGCGACCAGCGCCGCGGGGCCTGCAAATTTCAGCACCAACGTGCTGGCGAGCTGGCAGTACACACAGGAAAAGCTGCTGCCGGGCGACCAGATCTTCTCGATCGGTGGTCCCACCACCGTGCGCGGTTATCCCTCCAACTCGGCGTCCGGCGACAGCGGCTATTATTTCAACGCCGAGCTGCACTACAACTGGTCGCAATGGCTCCGGGGTTTCGACACTTACATCTTCACCGACTGGGGGGCGGTGTACTCGACGTTTCCGGGAATCACCGAACTGGGCTCGGTCGGCGTCGGCTTCTCCTGGACCTACGCCTCGTTCATGACGTTCGAGGCGAATTACGCGACGCCGCTGAAGATGGCCGTCTCGACCCAGCACCACTACGAGGCCTATGGCCGCGTCGTTCTCCGGCCGTTGTTGATGTTCCAGAAGCAGGAAAGCCCCGCGCCGGTTGCGGCGGTTGCCGGCAGGAGCAAGTCGTAGGGCGTATGGGGCACGCGCTTAACGCCGCAGTGTGAATTCTTCCGCGCCGCGCCGCTGCTCCCACTTCGCCTGTTCCAGCTCGGGCCGGTCGCATTCGACTTCCGGATAACCGATGCAGAGATAGGCGATGAATTTCCAGGTGTCCGGCACGTCAAGAATGGCGTGGATGCGATCCGGATGGAGGATCGATACCCAGCCAAGCCCGATGCCCTCGGCGCGCGCGGCGAGCCACATCGCGGTGATCGCCGCGACCACCGAATATTCCGTCGTCTCCGGCATCGTCGCGCGGCCGAGGCCGTGACCGATGTCGCTGGCCTTGTCGGCGAACACGGCGAGGTGGCCGGGGGCCTGTTCGAGACCCGAGAGTTTCAGCGTGGCATAGCGCGCTGCGCGCTCACCGGCATAGGCATTCAACGCGTCGGCGTTGCACGCCTTGAAGTCGTCGATCACGGCGCGACGCCGCGCGGCGTCATCGACGATGACGAAACGCCAGGGCTGGCTGAGTCCGACCGAGGGGGAGAGACAGGCCGTCTCGATCAGGCGATCGATGGCGCCGTCAGGCAACTGATCGGCGCGAAAGCGGCGCACGTCGCGGCGCCACACGAACAGCTCGCGCAAGTGCTGGCGGAAGGCGTCGTCGAATTCGACCATCGCGTCACCCTCCGATCTGGAAAGCTGCGGCAACCAGGAGGATCAAAATCTCGCCGGTCTGCTCGAACGCGCCGAGGATGTCGCCGGTCTGCCCGCCAATCTGGCGGATGGCAAGTCGCGCCAGCATCAAGCCGGCGAGGGAGAGCAGGATCAGGCTCACCAACGCCTTGCCGGGCCCAAGCGCGAGCGTGAGCGTGAGGATTCCAACAGCGAATGCGATCGCAACGCTGCGGCCCGGCGGTGATCCGGCGCTCGCCGACAAGCCGTCAGGTCGTGCAGGTGCGACCTGCGACATGAAGGCCGGCAAGCCCGCGCGGGCCGCAGTATGCGCAGCGCACAGCGCGAGCGCGACCGCCCACGGATTGGCGATCGCCGCGAGCGCGCTCCAGCGCAGGCCGAACGACAGGATCAGCGCGCAGACGCCATAGGTGCCGATCCGGCTGTCGCGCATGATCTCGAGCTTGCGCTCGCGCGTGCGGCCGCCGCCGAGCCCGTCGGCAGTATCGGCAAGGCCGTCCTCGTGCAGCGCGCCGGTGATGAGGGCGGTCGCGGCCAGCGCGAGCAGGGCGGCAAGATTCGGTGTCAGACCGAACCGGCTCGCGACCTTGTAGACCAGGGCGCCGGCAAGGCCGACCAGCAGTCCCGCCACGGGCAGCGCCCAGGTCGCGCGCGCGACGGCGCCGTCAGCTGCGGGCTTCGACGATGCCACGGGGAGGATCGTCACGAACGATGCCGCCATCCTGAGATCGGCGATGACGTCCTGCAAGAATTCGGCGCGCGGCATCATTTCAGTTTCATCGGTAGGCCGGCGACGATAAATTCGACCTCGTCGGCGACGGCCGCGATGGCCTGGTTCATGAACCCGGCGGCGTCGCGGAAGCTGCGCGCCAGCGCATTGTCGGGGACGATGCCGAGGCCGACTTCGTTGGTGACGAGAACGACGGGGCTTTTCAGCCGGGGCAGGGCACCGGCAAGCTCCTTGATCTCGCGTTCCCAGTCGCGCTCCGCATGCATGAGGTTAGAGAGCCACAGCGTCAGGCAATCGACGAGCCGCGCGCCGCCGCCGTCGCTTGCGACCAGCGCGGGAACGAGATCGAGCGGCACTTCGCGTTCGATCCAGTCTGTTCCGCGGCGCGCGCGATGCCCGGCAATGCGCGCCTCCATTTCGGCATCGAGAGCCTCGGCCGTCGCGACATAGACCGGCTGCCCAGGAAAGGCGCGCGTGCGCATTTCCGCACGCTTGCTCTTGCCCGATCGCGCTCCGCCCGTGATCAAGATGATGGCCATAACGGTCTCCTGTGGGCCTGACTAATCACCAAACGCGGCCAAAAACAAAGCCGAAATCCGCCAATCAGGGGCTTGCGCTCCGGCCACCCTTTGCGCAACAGGGGCAGGACAGGAGACGGGTGTGGGTTTTGTGGGTGCGATGGCGGTGGCGATGGCGGTGGATGCCCTGTTGGGCTGGCCGTCGTGGTTGTTCGCGCGGATCGGCCATCCCGTCACCTGGCTGGGCCGGCTGATCTCTGCCATCGACACCGCCTGGAATCGATCGTCTGATCCGCCAGCGTTTCGCCGCGCCGCCGGTCTTGCCGGAACGCTCGCGGTGATCGGGCTCGCCGTTGCGCTCGGCTGGGCGCTTCAGTCCCTGCTTCCCTTGGAGATCCAGGTCGTGCTGGTCGGCGTCCTCGCCTGGCCGCTGGTCGCGCTGCGCTCGTTGCTCGACCACGTTGCTGCCGTCGCAAATCCCATGCGGGCCGGTGACATCGCCGCCGCGCGCGACGCGGTCTCGCGCATCGTCGGCCGCGATCCCCTGACGCTCGACGAGGCCGGCATCGCGCGCGCGGCGATCGAGAGCCTCGCCGAGAATGCGTCTGACGGCATCGTCGCACCGGTGTTCTGGGGCGCGCTGTTCGGTCTGCCCGGCATTTTGGGTTACAAAGCGATCAACACGCTGGACTCCATGATCGGCCATCGCTCCGAACGCCACGAAGCTTTCGGCTGGGCCGCGGCGCGCATCGACGACGTCGCCAATTTCGTTCCGGCGCGGCTGACCGGATTTCTGTTCGTTCTGTTGGCGCCACGGCGATCAGAGGCGCTGTCGTGCATGACGCGGGATGCACGCCGTCACCGTTCGCCCAATGCCGGCTGGCCGGAAGCAGCGATGGCGGGTGCGCTTGGTGTGCGGCTCAGCGGTCCGCGGATCTATCACGGCAGCACCACGAACGAGCCATGGCTGAATGAAGGTGCGCGCGATCCGCTTGCCGCCGACATCGATCGGGGATTGACGGTCTACCGCCGCGCCATGCTGCTGCTCGCCGGCATCCTTGCGATCCTGGCCTTCGCGTGAAAGAACAACGCATGCGCGAGCACGGTGGAAATCTCGATCAGGCCCAGCAGCGTTTCGGCGGTCGCGCGGAGGACTGGATCGATCTGTCGACCGGGATCAACCGCCTGCCTTATCCCGTGGGCGAGGTGAGCTCGCGCGCGTGGAGCGCGTTGCCGTCCCGCGGCGGAATCGAGGCGCTGCATCAGGCGGCGCGGCACGCTTATCGCACGAGCGCGGCGGTCGTTGCGCTTGGCGGCGCACAAGCTGCAATTCAACTGCTGCCGCAACTTGCGCCGCCCGGCCGCGCGCGCATCCTCGCGCCGACCTACAACGAATATGCGGGGGTCCTCTCGGCTGCGGGCTGGGAGGTCCAGGAGGTCGGGGAGCTCGACGCACTGGCGGGCGCGGACCTCGCCATTGTCGTCAATCCCAACAATCCCGACGGCCGATGCCACACACCAAGGGATTTGCTGTCACTGCTGCCGCGCGTCGGCCGTCTCGTCGTCGACGAGAGTTTTGCCGATGTGGCACCGCAGCTTTCGCTTGCATCCGAGGACCGGCCGGGGCTGCTGATTTTGCGCTCCTTTGGAAAGTTTTACGGCCTTGCCGGCCTGCGGCTCGGCTTCGCGCTCGGCAATTCCTCCGACATCGCCAGGCTCGCATCGATGTCGGGGCCTTGGCCGGTCTCGGGACCGGCGATCGCGATCGGTTGCCGCGCTCTGCATGACGATGCCTGGGCCGAGGCCACGTCCGCGCGGCTGGCGCGAGACTGCGTTCGCCTCGACGGCATGGTGCGGTCGCAAGGCTGGACGCTCGTTGGCGGCACGCAGCTGTTTCGTCTCTACGAGACGCCTGACGCGCTTGCGGCGCAGGAGAGACTGGCGCGTCGCCATATCTGGTCGCGCGTGTTCGCGCGAGAGCCGACATGGCTGCGCCTCGGGCTTCCGGGCGGCGACTCCGAATGGACCCGCCTGGCCGAGGCGCTAGCGCGCTAGCGCGAGCAGGCCGTCGACGTCGAGATGTTGCTCGATGTGATCGGCAAGCGCATCGAGCGCACTCTCGACCCTGGCGTGATAGGGCTCGTTGCCTGCGGGAATGTCGAGCTTCGCCAAGAACGCCTTGCGGAAATCATCCGACGTGAACAGGCCGTGCAGATAGCTGCCCTGCACGCGTCCGTCGCGTGAGATCGCGCCTTCCAGTTCGCCGTTCAGCCTTGCGAATGGCCGCGTGCGATCCGGCCCATCGGTGCGGCCGATGTGGATTTCGTAGGCCTCGATCGGCTGATCCGTCGCGGCATGCACGGCCGCGACACGCGTCAGCGTCTTCTGCGGGGTCATCACCGTCTCGACGTCCAGAAGTCCGAGACCCGGTGTATCGCCCGCGGGTCCCTCGATCCCCTCGGGATCAGTGACGCTTCGTCCGAGCATCTGATAGCCACCGCAGAGGCCGAGCACATGGCCGCCTCTGCGGTAATGAGCCAGGAGATCGATGTCCCAGCCCTGCGCGCGCAGAAAGGCGAGGTCGCCGCGGGTGGATTTCGAACCGGGAATGATGACGAGGCGCACATCGCCGGGAATTGCCTCGCCCGGCCGCACCATCACGAGATCGACGCCAGGCTCGAGCTTGAGCGGATCGAGATCGTCGAAATTGGCGATCCGCGACAGCGCGAGACAGGCGATCTTGCATTGGCCCGGCTTGCGCGCATCGCTCAGGCCCAGCGCATCCTCAGCCGGCAGCTCGCCGGCGCGCGCGAACCAGGGCAGCACGCCGAAGCCGCGCCATGCGGTCTTTTCTTCGATCAGCTTATAGCCGTCGTCGAACAGCGTGGGATCGCCGCGGAACTTGTTGATGACAAATCCCTGGATCATCGCGGCATCATCCGGGTCGATCACCGTCTTGATGCCGACGAGTTGCGCGATGACACCGCCGCGGTCGATGTCGCCGACCAGCACGACCGGCACGCCAGCCTTGCGCGCAAAACCCATATTGGCGATGTCGGCCTTGCGCAGGTTCACCTCGGCCGGACCGCCGGCGCCTTCCACTAGCACGAGATCGGCGCGCGCCTTCAGCCGTTCGAAGCTCTCCAGCACCGCACCCATCAATGACGGCTTCATCGCCGCATATTCACGCGCACGCGCGGTCGCGATGCGCTTTCCTTGCACGATCACCTGCGCGCCGACATCGGTCTCGGGCTTGAGCAGCACCGGGTTCATGTCGGTGTGCGGCTCGACGCCGGCGGCGAGCGCCTGGAGCGCCTGGGCGCGGCCGATCTCGCCGCCGTCGACCGTGACGGCAGCATTGTTCGACATGTTCTGCGGCTTGAACGGGAGCACGCGCAGGCCGCGTCGCACAAAGGCGCGCGCGAGGCCGGCGACGATGAGCGACTTGCCCACGTCCGAGCCGGCCCCCTGGATCATCAATGCGCGCGCCATCGCGAGTTTCTTAGAACTCGACGCCGGCTTGCGCCTTGATGCCGGAGCGGAAGGGATGCTTGATCAGCGTCATCTCGGTGACGAGATCGGCGATCTCGATCAGCTCGTCCTTGGCGTTGCGCCCGGTGAGCACGACATGCGTCATCGGTGGCTTCGAGGTCACCAGGAAATCGACAACTTCGGCGATGTCGAGATAATCGTAGCGCAGCGCGATGTTGATCTCGTCGAGCACGACCATGCGGAGATTCTGGTCGAGGATCAGTTCCTTGGCCTTTTCCCAGCCGGCGCGCGCGGCTGCGATATCGCGGGCGCGGTCCTGCGTCTCCCAGGTAAAACCCTCGCCCATGGCGTGGAATTGGCAGAGGTCGCCGAAATGACCGGTGAGCATGCGGCGCTCGCCGGTGTCCCAGGCGCCCTTGATGAACTGCACGACCGCGCAGGGGAAGCCATGGGCGACGCAGCGGACGATCATGCCGAAGGCCGAGGACGACTTGCCCTTGCCGGCGCCGGTGTGGACGATGATGAGGCCCTTTTCGCCGCTCTTGGTCGCCATGATCTTGTCGCGGGCGACCTTCTTCTTCGCCATTTTCGAGGCGTGACGGGCGTCGGTTTCGTCGGCCGTCTGGGTATCCGGTTCTGACGTCATCGGACGGGGTCCTTCGGCTTGACAAGAGGCGGTCGGGGGCAAATGGTGACCCGGCGTTGGTTCCTGTCCTACGACAGGCGAAGAGGGAATGCGATAGGGTCCGAATCGGCAAGATTTGGTTCCAAAATGCAGCCGCCCCCGCGACCGTGACCGGAGAGATGCCCGAAGCCACTGACCCCTAGGGGATCGGGAAGGCGGGGATCGAAGGGGAAACCCTGCTCCGGAAGCCGGGAGACCTGCCAGCGCGGACGATTTTGGACCGGCGGACGGGGTGTTCCGCGACGGGGAAACGGGCCTTCGCAAGAACGGTTCGTGGGCCTCATCGCTTCCCGCTGTTTATTCTGGAAGAAGCGATGACCGTCACACTTCATGTCTGCATCACCTGCCGCGCCGGCCAGACGCTTGGCGAGGGCGAGACGACGCCGGGCAAGCGCCTCCATGGTGCGATCCTCGAGGCCGGCGTGCCCGACGGCGTCAGCGTGGTTCCCGTCGAATGCCTGTCTGCGTGCAACCAGGGTTGCTCGGTCGCGCTCAGCGCGCCCGGCCGCTGGTCCTATGTTTATGGCCGTCTGTCGGATGCGAATGCGAGCGACGTGGTCGCGGGCGCCGCGGCCTATGCGGCCGCGCCCGACGGCCTCGTGCCCTGGCGCAGCCGCCCGGAGATCTTCCGCAAGCAATCGCTTGCCCGCATTCCCCCCATTCCCACCTTGGCCGTCGTACCGGAGGCCGCCGAATGAATTCGCTCGCAAAAGTCCCGGTCACGGTCGTCACGGGCTTTCTCGGCTCCGGCAAGACCACGCTGATCCAGCATCTGCTTGCCAATGCCAACGGCAAGAAGCTCGCGGTGCTCGTCAACGAGTTCGGCAGCGAGGGCGTCGATGGCGAGATTCTGAAATCCTGCGCCGATGCGAATTGCCCGGAAGAGAACATCATCGAGCTCGCCAATGGCTGCATCTGCTGCACCGTCGCCGACGATTTCATTCCGACCATGGAGAAGCTGCTGTCGCGCCCGGTGCGCCCCGATCATATCCTGATCGAGACCTCGGGCCTGGCGCTGCCCAAGCCGCTGCTGAAGGCGTTCGACTGGCCGGAGATCCGTTCGCGGATCACGGTCGATGGTGTGATCGCGCTCGCCGACGCCGAAGCTGTCGCCGCCGGCCGTTTCGCGCCCGATCCTGACGCCGTCGAGGCGCAGCGTGCGGCGGACGAGAATCTCGACCATGAGACGCCGCTGTCGGAAGTGTTCGAGGACCAGATCGCCTGCGCCGACATCGTGCTGCTGACCAAGGCGGATCTTGCGGGCGCGGCAGGGCTCGAAGCCGCCAAGGCGGCGATCACCGCCGAGATGTCGCGTCGTGTGCCGATGCTGGCGATCACCGACGGTGCGATCGATGTGCGCCTCATCCTCGGCCTCGGTGCTGCCGCCGAGAACGATCTCGCCGCGCGTCCCTCGCATCACGACGGCGAGGAGGATCATGAGCACGACGATTTTGCGTCGGTCGTGATCGATCTTCCCGAGGTCACCGATATCGACGCGCTGGTTGCATCCGTTCAGCGGCTGGCGCGCGAGCAGAATGTGCTGCGCGTCAAGGGTTACATCGCGATGGAAGGCAAGCCGATGCGCCTCTTGCTGCAAGCGGTCGGCGAGCGCGTGCGCCACCAGTTCGACAAGCCCTGGGGCGCGGGTGTGAGGCGATCAAAGCTCGTCGTGATCGGCGAGCACGGAAATATTGATGAAGCCGCGATCAAGGCGGGACTCGGTCTTTCAGGATCTGGTATCTGATGCACGTCGTCTTCCGCGAGAGCCGCGGTCTCGAGGAGACCGCGATACCAAGGGACATCGGCCAGGACCCGGCCGATCTCGTGGTGCTCTCGTATTCGGATTCCGATCTAGCGGCGTTCGCGGCCGGTTGGCGCCGTGGTCGCGACAGCCTGCCGTCGCTACGCCTCGTCAATCTCGCCGAACTGCGTCATCCGCTCTCGGTCGACACCTATATCGAGCGCACGCTGGCGCAGGCGCGCGGCATCCTCGTGCGTCTGATCGGTGGGGAATCCTATTGGTCATATGGGCTCGCGGCCCTGCAGCAACTGGCGAGGGAGCGCGGCATCGTGCTGGCCGTGCTGCCGGCTGACGGCCGCGACGACACGCGGCTGGATGCGTATTCGACCCTGCCGGTCTCGACGCTGCGGCGGCTCAAGGTGCTCTGCGACACCGGCGGGCCCGTCGCGGCGCAAGCCGCGATCGCGCAGCTTGCGTTGGCTTCGGGCCTCTATGCGGGGCCAGTTATCGGCGAGATGACCGTGCCCGAGATGGGCTTTTACGATCCCGCGCGCGGCGTCATTGCCGCGCCGGCGTCGGGTGAGGGCAGGCCGCGAGCGCTCGTGGCCTTCTATCGCTCCTATCTCACCGCTGCCGACACTGGCCCGGTCGATGCCCTGATCGCCGCACTGCGCGAGAAGGGGTTCGACGCGCTTGGTGTGTTCGTCACCTCGCTGAAGGCCCCGGGCGTTGCGGATTGGTTGCGCACGTATCTCGCGCAAAATCCTCCGGCCGCCATCGTCAATGCGACGGCGTTCTCGGCGATGGGCGACGACGGCACGATGCCGTTCGATGCCGCATCCTGCCCGGTGTTCCAGGTCGCGCTCTCCACGGCACGGCGCGAGGATTGGGCCGGCTCGCTCCGCGGCCTGTCGCCCGGCGACCTCGCGATGCATGTGGTGCTGCCCGAGGTCGACGGCCGCCTGTTTGCGGGCGTGGTGAGCTTCAAATCGGCCGCGATGCGCGATCCCGATCTGCAATTCTCGCATCTGGCACACAGGCCCGACGAGGAGCGCGTGAAGGCCGTCGCCGCGCGCGTTGCGGCCTGGCGGCGCCTTTCAGAGAAGCCAGCCGCCGACAAGCGGATGGCACTCGTGCTCTCCAACTATCCGGGCCGTCCGCATCAGATTGCGCATGCGGTGGGACTCGATGCGCTGGCCTCGGTCGAAGCCATGGTGTCCGACCTCGCGGAGGCTGGCTTCGATGTCGATCCGGTCCATGCGCTCGGTGAGACGCTGCTCAAGCGGACCTTGAGCTGGAGCGTTGTCGATTACCGCGCTGCGCTCCTGCACCTTCCGCAAGTCTTGCAGGATGATCTCGCGCAAGCCTGGGGCGCGCCGGAGACCGATCCGGGTTGTCGCGATGGCGCGTTCCATTTTGCCGCGATTCAGTGCGGCCGCTCGATCATCGCGGTTCAGCCGGAGCGTGGCGATGCGACGACGCGCGATGTCGACTATCACGATCTCGCCCGCACGCCGCGCCATGCCTATGTCGCGTTCTATCTCTGGCTCCGAGCGCAGGGCTGTGATGCCGTCGTGCACATGGGCGCGCACGGCACGCTGGAATGGCTGCCCGGAAAATCCGTGGCGCTATCGCAGGCGTGCTGGCCGGAAGCCCTGATTGGCGATTTGCCCGTCATCTATCCCTTCATCGTCAACGATCCCGGCGAAGCCGCGCAGGCCAAGCGGCGCCTGGGCGCCGTCACGATCGGCCATCTGCCGCCGCAGCTCGCAGCATCAGCGGTGCCGGACGGGCTGCGCAGGCTCGAACAGCTCCTCGACGAGTACTCGACGGCCGATGGCCTCGACCCCGCCCGCCGCCAGCGTCTGATCGCCGCGATCCGCGACGAGGCACGCGCGGCTGGCCTCGAAGACGATCTTGGCCTCGATGCAGCGGCCGCGCCGGCCGAAGCGATCCCCCGGATCGACCGCTTCGTCTGCGATCTCAAGGAAAGCCAGTTCGGCGACGGCCTGCACGTGTTCGGCCGCGGCGCCTGCGGTGAAGCGGAACGCGACGCGTTGGGGGCCGCGCTTGCAGGACGGCGCGTCGCGCCGGGGCCGTCAGGCTCACCGTATCGCGGCCGTCAGGACGTGCTGCCGACCGGGCGCAATCTCTTTGCCGTCGATCCGCGCGCGGTGCCGACGCCGTCCGCGCATGCGCAAGGCATCAAGCTCGCGGAAGAATTGCTCCGTCGTCATCTGCAGGATCATGGCGACTGGCCGAAGGGCCTTGTCGTCGATCTCTGGGGCTCGGCGACGATGCGCACCGCGGGCGAGGAGTTTGCCATGGCGCTGCATCTGGCCGGCCTCGCACCGCGCTGGGATCATGCTTCCGGCCGTGTGACCGGCTACGACATCATCGCGCCTGCCGAGCTTGGCCGGCCCCGCATCGACGTCACGCTGCGTGTCTCGGGCCTGTTTCGCGACGTCTTCTCAGGCCTCGCGCAATTGTTCGAGGCGGCAGCCGAGGCGCTGTCGGCGCGCGAGGACGAGGGCGATGACAATCCATATCGCCATCGCACATCGCGCGTGTTCGCGCCGCGTCCCGGACAATACGGCGTGGGTCTCTCGGCAATCCCGGACGCCTTCACGCCCGAGACGCGCGACGCCGCCGGCGAAGCGTGGCTCTCGGCATCGTCATGGGCGTTCTCGGCCGATGGCGAGATCAAGCCCGATCGTGCCGGCATCGAGAAGCGGCTCGCATCCGCCGATGCTTTCGTGCACGTGCAGGATCTGCCTGAAACCGATCTTCTGCTCGCGGCCGACTATGCTGCGCATGAGGCCGGCATTGCGGCCGCCGCAGCACATCTCGGTGCGGCAGGGCCATCGCTCTATCATCTCGACGCGACGCGCCCCGAGCAGCCGCACGCGCGTACGCTGACCGAGGAAATCTCCCGTGTCGTCCGCGCGCGCGCGGCCAACCCGGCCTGGATCGCGGGCATGATGCGCCACGGTTTTCGCGGGGCGGCCGAGATCACCGCAACGCTCGAGCACATGGCCGCCTTCGCGCATCTGGCCGGCGCCGTGCCGCCGCATCTGTTCGACCTCTATTACGATGCGACGCTCGGCAGTGAGGACGTCCGCGCTTTCATGGGCCGCGAGAATCCGGCGGCACTGGCGGCGATGGAGACGTGTTTCACGCGCCTGCATGAGGCCTCGCTCTGGCGTACGCGCCGCAATTCGATTGCGGCTGCGCTGCGGGAGGCGTCATGAGCGCTTCCGTGGTCAAGGGCTGGTGTCCCGGCGCGCTGCGCCCGATGCAATCCGGCGACGGGCTGGTGGTCCGCGTGCGTCCGTTCGGCGGCCGGCTCGAAGCTGCCCAGATCTCCGGACTGGCCCATCTCGCCGAACGCCATGGCAACGGCCTGATCGACGTGACCAGCCGCGCCAATCTCCAGATCAGGGGCGTCAACGAGACCAGCCACAGGCTGCTGCTCGACGGCCTTTCGCAACTGGCGCTGCTCGACCCGGATGCTGACACCGAATCCCGTCGCAACATCCTTGTGACGCCGTTCTGGCGTGCGGGGGACGCGACCCAATCGCTCGCCGCCGAGCTCGAGGAGGCGCTCGCTGACAGCAAGCTCGAACTTCCAACCAAGTTCGGCTTCGCCATCGATGACGGCACCTCACGCGTGCTTGCGGGCGATTCCGCCGACGTGCGGATCGAGCGCGATCGTTCCGGCGGCCTGCTGGTGCGGGCTGATGGCGACAAACTTGGCCGCTCCGTCGCGCGTGGCGAGGCCGTGACCACCGCGCTCGCATTCGCCGACTGGTTCGTGACCTCAGGCGGCGCCAGAGGGGGGCGAGGGCGGATGGCGGCGCATCTTTCAGCCGGTGCAATCTTGCCGGCGGCATTGCGCGGCGAGGCCGAGCCGGCGCCGATCATGGCCACGGCGCGTCCCGGCCTCTATGCGCAAGGTGCGATGGTCGGGGTCGCCTTCGGGCAGATGGCGCATGCGACGCTCAACCAGTTCGCCGGTTGCGGGCATGCGCTGCGCATGACGCCATGGCGGATGGTTTTGAGCGAAGGCAAGCGCGCCATGCCGAACGTGACCGGTCTTATCACCGAGGCCTACGATCCCGCACTGCGCGTCATCGCCTGCAGCGGCGCGCCACGCTGTCGCGAGGCGCATGCCGATACGCGTGGCCTTGCCGCGGCCCTGGCCCCGAACATCGGCGCGGCCGCACGGCTCCACGTCTCCGGCTGTGCCAAAGGCTGCGCCCATTCCGGTCCCGCCGCCATCACTCTGGTCGCGACCGGCGCCGGCTTCGACCTCGTGCGCGCCGGGTCGACACGCGATGAGCCCATCCTGCGTGGGCTGAACCGCGACGACATTGTCCGAGATCCCTCCATCCTGATGGGAGGGCACTGATGCCGCACTCGTACGAGACCGACGGCGCGGCGATCTACCGGCAATCCTTTGCGACCATCCGGGCTGAAGCCGATCTTGCGCGCTTCACGCCGGACGAGGAGCAGGTGGTGGTGCGGATGATCCATGCCGCCGGCATGGTCGGCCTCGAAGCGCATATCCGCTTCACATCAGGCATGGCGGTCGCGGCGCGCGCGGCCTTGCAGAAGGGCGCACCGATCCTGTGCGACGCGCGCATGGTCTCCGAAGGAATTACGCGCGCGCGGCTTCCCGCGGCCAACGCCGTCATCTGCACGCTGGGCGACGAGACCGTTCCCGCGCTCGCGCAGTCCATGCGCAACACTCGTTCGGCTGCTGCCCTGGAGCTATGGCGCCCACATCTCGACGGCGCGATCGTAGCGATCGGCAACGCGCCGACCGCGCTGTTTCACCTCCTCAACATGCTGGAGGACCGGGACTGCCCGCGGCCTGCGGCGATCATCGGCTGTCCCGTCGGCTTTGTCGGCGCGGCCGAATCCAAGGCTGCGCTGATGGCCGATCCGAAGGTCGCCGCGTTGACGGTCGAGGGCCGCCTCGGCGGTTCCGCGATCACGGTCGCCGCCGTGAACGCGCTGGCGAGCCGGAGCGAATAGCGATGGGACGCATCATCTGCTGCGGTCTCGGCCCCGGCGATCCCGATATGATGAGCGTGCGCGCCGATCGCACGGTGCGCGGCGCCAGGCATGTCGCCTATTTTCGCAAGAAGGGTCGGCCCGGCCAGGCGCGCCGCATCGTCGAGGGCATGTTGGCTACCGACGTCACCGAATATCCCATGGAATATCCTGTTACGACCGAGATCGCCTTCGACACGCCTGAATATGTCCAGCTGCTTGCCGGCTTCTACGACGAATGGTCGGAACGTCTGGCGCGGCTGGCGCGCGCAGTCGACTTGGTCGTGCTCTGCGAGGGCGATCCCTACTTCTACGGCTCTTTCATGCATCTGCACGCGCGCCTGCAGGGCCGCGTCAAGATCGAGGTGATCGCCGGCATTCCCGGCATGGTCGGCTGCTGGAATGGCGTGGGACAGCCGATCGCGCTCGGTGATGACGTGACGACGGTGCTCATGGGCACGCTCGCCGAGGCCGAGCTCGAACGCCGCATGCGCGATTCCGATGCGCTCGTGATCATGAAGACCGGGCGCAATCTCGCAAAGGTGCGCCGTGCGCTCGCGTCCGCCGGACGGCTGGACGACGCGTGGCTGGTCGAGCGCGGCACCATGCCGGGCGAACGCGTGGTGCGGCTCGCGGATATCGATGCTGCCGATTGTCCCTATTTCGCGATCGTGCTCGTGCACGGCAAGGGCCGGCATCCGGACGCCGCCGAATGACGGGCACGCTGACCATCGCGGGACTTGGGCCGGGCAGCGATGCGCTGGTGACGCCCGAAGTCTCCGCCGCGCTTGCCGCCGCGACCGACATTCTGGGCTACGCACCCTATGTCGCGCGTGTGCCGCCGCGACGGGGACTCAAGCTGCATCCCTCCGACAATCGCGAAGAATTACAGCGCGCGAGCGAGGCGTTGCGGCTCGCGGCCGAAGGCGGGCAAGTCGTCATCGTGTCCTCCGGCGACCCCGGTGTCTTCGCGATGGCCTCCGCCGTGTTCGAGGCGCTCGAACAGGCGCCGCAATGGCGGGAGCTGCCGATCCGTGTGCTGCCCGGCATCACCGCGATGCTGGCGGCCGCCGCGCGCGCCGGCGCGCCGCTCGGCCATGATTTCTGTGCGATCAATCTCTCCGACAATCTCAAGCCGTGGGCGGTGATCGAGAAGCGCCTGCGGCTCGCCGCGGAAGCCGATTTTGCCATTGCGATGTATAATCCGCGCTCGGCGAGCCGGCCGGAAGGATTTGGCCGTGCGCTCGCAGTGCTGAACGAGGCCGGCTGTGGCGAGCGCCTCGTGATCTTCGCGCGCGCGATCAGCGCCGCCGATGAAAGGATCGAGACCGTCAGGCTGAACGAAGCGACACCCGAAATGGCCGACATGCGCACGCTGGTGATCGTCGGCAACTCGCAGACACGCCGCGTCGGCCGCTGGGTCTATGCGCCGAGGCAGGTGCGATGACCGAGCCGCTGCATGATCTCGGCCACGCTCTCGACCCGCAATCGTTCCGGCAGTTGCGGTCGCGCGATCATGATCACGGGCAGGCCGAGCACCCGCGCAGCGTCGATCTTGGCGCGCGCGCCGTCGCCGCCCGAATTGCGGGCAACGATCCGGGTGATGCCTCGCGCCCGCATCATCTCCAGCTCGCCCTCAAGCGTGAACAGCCCGCGCGACACGATGACGTCCGCGGCAAAGGGGAGCGGCGCTTCGGGCGGATCGACGAATCTCAGCGTGTAGGCGTGCTGCGGCTTTGTCGCGAAAGGTGCGATGTGCTGGCGGCCGATGGCGAGGAACACATTTGCCGCCGCCTCCGGCAGTGCGGCGACCGCGGCGTTGACATCAAATATTTCGATCCAGTCGTCGCCGGGCGCTTTGGTCCAGGGCGCACGTTCGAGAGCGATCAGCGGCGTGCCAGTTTCCGCGCATGCCGCGACCGCATTGCGGCTCATCTCGGCGGCAAAGGGATGCGTCGCATCGACCACATGCGTGATGTCTTCGCGTCGGATGTAATCGGCAAGACCGCTGACGCCACCAAAACCGCCGATGCGGGTCGGCAGCGGCTGACCGGCGGGCGCACGTGTGCGGCCGCCGTAGGAATACACGGCGTCGATGCCGGCGCGCGCGATCTCCGTCGCGAGCAGGCTCGCGTCGGCCGTTCCGCCCAAAATGAGGGCGCGTGTCATGGCTGATCCCTGGCTGACCATCATCGGTATCGGCGAAGATGGCCTTGCCGGGCTGTCCGAAGCAAGCCGAAAGGCGCTCGATGATGCTGAAACTGTCTTTGGCGGTGAACGGCATCTTGCACTGGCCGGTGTAACCGGGTGCGGCCGTCCATGGCCGGTGCCATTCGATGCAGATGTCGTGCTGAGCTGCCGCGGCCGTCCGACTGCGGTGCTCGCCTCCGGCGATCCGTTCTGGTTTGGCGCCGGCGCGAGCCTTGCCGAGAAGCTCCATGGCGACGAATGGATCGCGCATCCGGCTCCCTCGACATTCTCGCTCGCCGCCGCGCGACTAGGCTGGCGCCTTGAAGCGATTGCCTGTCTTGGTCTCCATGCCGCGCCATTCGAGCGCCTCGTGCCACATCTGGCGCACGGTGCACGCATCATTTGCCTCGTGCGCGACGCGAAGGCGGCCGGCGATCTCGCGAAATGGCTGACGGCGCGCGGATGGGGTGCCTCGGCATTCTGGACGCTCACCGCGCTTGGCGGGCCGCGCGAAAGTATCGACGCGCATCGCGCCGATAGCTTCGCAGACCGTCTTGCCGGAACTCTGGTCGCGGTGGCCGTGGAGGCGAGAGGAGCGCAGGGCCTTCCCCGCAGCTCGGGACTATCGGACGAACTCTTCGTCCATGACGGCCAGATCACTAAGCGTCCGGTCCGTGCGCTTGCGCTCTCGGCGCTGGCGCCGCGTCCCGGTGAACGGCTGTGGGACATTGGTGCTGGCTCCGGCTCGATCTCGGTCGAGTGGGCGCTGAGCGGCGGGACGGCGATCGCCGTCGAGGCGCGCGAGGATCGCGCCGCGAACATTCGCAACAACGCAGCGGCGTTCGGGTTGGCGCATCGGATCACAGTCATCGCGGGAAAGGCGCCTGAAGCCCTTGCTGCGCTGGACGGGCCTGACGCCGTGTTTATCGGCGGCGGGCTCGACATCGCGATGTTCGACGCCGTCTGGTCGCGGCTCGCATCCGGAACGCGATTGGTTGCCCATGCAGTGACGCTGGAGACGGAAGCGCTGCTGGGTGAGCTGCACCAGCGCCACGGCGGCGACTTGATCCGGGTCGAGCTTGCGCATGCCACTCCGCTCGGCCGCTACCGGTCCTGGGAGGCGGTGCGGCCCGTGGTGCAATGGAGTGCGGTCCGATGAAGGTCGCCGGGCTCGGATTCAAAAAGGATGTCACGCTGGCCTCGCTGCATGAGGCGCTTCTGGCGGCCGGCGGTCCCGAGGGCCTCGCAGCATTGGCAACGGTCAGCGACAGGGCCGACGCGGAGGTGTTGAAGCAGCTCGCGCGCGAATGCGGCGTGCCGATCAAGGCGGTCGCCGCCGAAATGCTGGCCGGCATCGACACGCCGACCCAATCAAAACTCGTTGCCGAAAAATTCGGGACGGGATCGGTCGCCGAAGCGGCGGCTCTCGCGGTGGCTGGACCTCGCGCGCGATTGATTGCGACGCGGGTGGTCTCGCAGGATCGCACCGCGACCGCGGCGATCGCGGAGGGAGACGGCGCATGACGGTGCATTTCATCGGGGCAGGGCCGGGCGCCCCTGACTTGCTGACATTGCGCGGCCGCGACCTGATCGCCGTCTGTCCGGTTTGCCTCTATGCCGGCTCGCTGGTGCCCGAAGGCGTGCTGGCGCATTGCCCGCCCGGTGCGCGGATCGTCAACACCGCGCCGCTGTCGCTCGAGGAGATCGTCGCGGAGATCGCCGCCGCACATGCTGATGGCAAGGACGTTGCGCGGCTGCATTCCGGTGATCTCTCGATCTGGTCGGCGATGGGTGAGCAGCTTCGCCGCCTGCGCACGCTCGACATTCCCTACACGGTGACGCCTGGTGTTCCCTCCTTCTCGGCCGCCGCGGCTGCGCTGGAGGCCGAGCTGACGCTGCCCGGCCTTGCCCAGACGGTGATTTTGACGCGCACGCCGGGCCGCGCCAGCGCGATGCCGGAAGGCGAGAACCTCGCCGCCTTCGCCGCCACCGGCGCGGTGCTCGCCATCCATCTGTCGATCCATCTGCTCGACAAGGTCGTCGCCGAGCTGACGCCGCATTACGGCGCGGATTGCCCGGTCGCGATTGTCTGGCGTGCGAGCTGGCCCGACCAGCGCATCGTCCGCGCCACGCTCGCAACACTCGACGCTGCTGTCGGCAGCGAGATGGAGCGCACCGCATTGATCCTGGTGGGCAAGACGCTGGGCTCGGCGGATTTCTCCGAGAGCCGTCTCTATGCCGCCGATTACGACCGCCGCTACCGGCCGGTCGGCGCCGAGCCGCGCTTTCCGGAGGTGTCGTGATGGCAGCAGGGCTCGTCATCTCCGCCCCGGCCTCCGGCGTCGGCAAGACGACGCTGACGCTGGCGCTCGCCCGCGCCTGGCGCAACAGCGGATTGCGGGTGCAGTGCTTCAAGAGCGGCCCCGATTACATCGATCCCGCGTTTCATGCAGCCGCTACGGGACGCGCCTCGGTCAACGTCGACAGCTGGGCGATGGATCGCGGGACAATCTCGCATCTCGTCAGCCGCGGCATTGACGCCGATGTCGTGCTGGCCGAAGGCTCGATGGGTCTGTTCGACGGCGTCGCCGCGCGCGGCGTCTGCGGCACCGGAGCGACCGCCGACATTGCAGAGATGCTGGACTGGCCGGTGCTGCTGGTGATCGATCCCTCGGGACAGGCACAGACGGCGGCGGCGATCGCCGCAGGCCTTCGCGATTACCGCGCGGGTGTTCGCCTCGCAGGCGTCGTGCTCAATCGCGTTGCGAGTCCACGCCACGAAGCCCTCGTGCGCCGTGCGCTGCTGGATGTCGGCATCGCCGTGTTCGGTGCGCTGCCGCGACACGCCGAGATCAGCCTGCCGAAGCGACATCTCGGGCTGGTGCAGGCCGAGGAGCAGGCGGAAATCGGCAAGCTGATCGACGAGGCTGCGCGCTTTGTCGCCGAGCATGTCGATCTCGACGCAGTGCTGCGTTCGGCCGCCACCTGGTCCCCGCAACCTGCCGCGAGCGGCGTCAACGTGACGCCGCCCGGTCAGCGCATTGCGTTGGCCCGTGACGCCGCGTTCTCCTTCGTCTATCCGCATATGCTGGAAGCGTGGCGCGCGGCGGGTGCGGAGATATCGACATTCTCGCCGCTGGCTGATGAGGACCCTGATCCGGGCGCCGATGTGTGCTGGCTGCCGGGCGGCTATCCCGAGCTGCACGCCGGCAAGATCGCGGCCAATGCGCGCTTCCGCAGCGGATTGCGCGCATTCGCCGAAACGCGCCCGGTGCACGGGGAGTGCGGAGGCTATATGGTGCTGGGCACCGCTTTGACCGACGCCGACGGCATCAGCCACGAGATGACGGGCCTGCTCGGCCTGGAAACAAGCTTTGCCAAGCGCCGCATGCATCTGGGCTATCGCCTCGCCGAGCTCACAGCGCCGATGCCGGGGCATCGGGCGGGTGCACGCCTGCGTGGCCATGAATTCCACTATTCGACGATCCTCGCGCAGCCCGACACGCCGCTGGCGGTCGTGCACGACGCGACAGGCGCCGTCATCGCCGAGACCGGCTCGCGCCGGGGACAAGCCACCGGCGCGTTCTTCCATCTGATCGCGGAGGACCGGTGAGCGGTTTTGTCTCCTTCGTCTCCGCCGGCCCCGGCGATCCCGAGCTCCTCACGCTCAAGGGAGCCGCGCGCCTGCGCGAGGCCGACGTCGTGCTCTATGACGATCTTGCTTCGGGCGCGATCCTCGATCTGGCCCGGCCCGGCGCCAATCTCGTCGCGGTGGGGAAGCGGGCGGGACGGCCCTCGACCAAGCAGCACCATGTCAACCGCTTGCTGGTCGACTATGCCGTAACGGGCGCGCGCGTGGTGCGGTTGAAGTCGGGCGATGCTGGCATCTTTGGCCGGCTCGAGGAGGAGCTCGAGACGCTGCGCGAAGCGGGCATCGGCTTCGAGATCATTCCCGGCGTCACCTCGGCCTGTGTCGCCGCCGCGCAAGCCGGCATTCCGCTGACCCGGCGTCACACCTCCCGCCGCGTGCAGTTCGTGACCGGGGCGGACGTCACCGGCGAGCTGCCGCCAGATCTCAATTGGGTGGCGCTGGCCGATCCGGAGGCGACGACCGTGGTCTATATGGGCCGGCGGACGTTCCCGGCGCTTGTCGTCAAATTGATCGAGCACGGCCTCTCCCCAACCACTCCGGCGGTGTTTGCCGAATCGCTCGGCCGTCCCGATGAGCGGTTGGTCCGCACCACCATTTCGGAACTTGCCGAGCAACTTGCGCGGGGCGGGGCGGCCTCGACGGCGGCCGTGATCCTGTTCGGCGCGCTGGCGGGGGATTATCCGTCATGACCGCCTCGTCCGCCCTTCGCCCCTTGACGCCCGGCCGGCGAAAGGGGCACACAGGAGAGGCATGGTGCTCGACGCGGCGCAAAGCGCCGGAGCATAATCGGGAATGGGGATGGGCGGACCCAGTTGCGGCGCTCAAAACCCCAGCCGCCCCCGCGACTGTAAGCGGTGAGGGACTTCGATCAGCCACTGGGCCGCAAGGCCCGGGAAGGCCGGAGACTCCCAGTGAACCGCGAGCCAGGAGACCGGCCGTGCACGTTTTGAGGCCAAGGCCGTCGGGTGTGACGGCAAGAAGGATCTGAGCCATGCATATCGAACCCGGACTAGTCTCGGACGCCAAGCTCGTGCTGAGTTACGCAACCGGCATCGCCGTCGGCGGTGTTGCCTTGAAGCTCGCGGTCGAGACCGTGCGCGAGCAGGGCATCACGTCGTTCGCGGCGCGGACGCTCGCCACCACGGGACTCGTGTTTATCTTCTTCGAGATCCTGCCGCACTTCCCCGTCGGCGTCTCCGAGGTGCACTTCATCCTCGGCTCGACCTTGTTCCTGCTGTTTGGCGCTGCGCCTGCGGCCTTCGGCCTCGCGTTCGGCCTGCTGTTCCAGGGCATCTTCTTCGAGCCGCCCGACCTGCCGCAATATGGCATGAACGTCACCACGCTGCTGGTGCCGCTGTTCGGGATCCAGGCGATCGCCACGCGGATCATTGCGCGCAACACGGCCTATGTCGATCTGAAGTATCGCCAGGCGCTGGCGCTTTCGACGACCTATCAGGCGGGCGTCATCGCCTGGGTGGCGTTCTGGGCGGTCTATGGCGCCGGTTTTGGCGCGACCAACCTCGTCAACATCGCGACCTTCGCGGCGTCCTATGCGCTGGTCATCGTGATCGAGCCGCTCGCCGATCTCGGCGTGCTGGCGCTGGCGAAGTCGTTGCGCGGCGTCACCGCGCCCGGCCTCGTCACCCCGCGTTTGCACAACGCGGCTTAAGTGACAAGCGAACGGGCGGCCGTCATGGCCGCCCTTCGCAGGCACGATGCTCACGCTCTCCCTGATAGGCATCGGTTGCGGCGATCCCGAGCAGCTCACGCGCGCCGCGATTACTGCCATCAACGCGGCTGATCTCGTCCTGATCCCGCGCAAGGGGACGGCCAAGTCCGATCTCGCCGATCTCAGGCGGACGATCTGCGCCGATGTGCTCGCCAGCGACACGACGCGCATTGCCGAGTTCGATCTGCCCGTCCGCGACGCCGCTGAAGCGGACTATCGCAAGGGCGTGGACGATTGGCACGATGCCGTGGCCGCTGCCTGGTCGCAGACGATCGCAGATCATCTCGAAGGCGAGGGCAATGTCGCAATATTGATCTGGGGCGATCCCTCGCTTTATGATTCCTCGCTGCGCATCGCGCGGCGGCTCGATCCCTTGCCTGACATCAGGGTCGTTCCCGGCATCACCTCGATCCAGGCGCTGTGCGCGGCGCATGCGCTGCCGCTCAACGATATCGGCGAGCCATTTCTGGTCACGACCGGCCGTCGCTTGCGCGATGGCGGCTGGCCGCAAGGTGTCGATACAGTGGTGGTGATGCTCGACGGCGGCACGGCGTTCCAGTCGCTTGATCCGGAAGGCCTGCACATCTGGTGGGGCGCCTATCTCGGCATGGCCGATCAGATCGTCATGTCCGGCGCGCTGGCCGAGATCGGCCCGCGTATCGTCGCGGTGCGGCAAGAGGCGCGCGAACGGCACGGCTGGATCATGGACAGTTACATCCTCAAGCGCAGGCCGTGAGGCAAGCGAGGCAGCATGCTCCCCGAATGGATCACCCAACAATGCCCTGATATTTCGGCAGTCCATCGCGACGCGGCGGTGGCGCGACAGGCGCAACTGACGAAACCGACCGGCGCGCTCGGCCGGCTCGAGCAGCTCGCGATTGAGCTTGCGGGCCTGCAAGCAACCGAGCAACCGCGCGCGGCCCGGGTTCCGATCATCATCTTCGCCGGCGATCACGGCATCGTCGCGCAGGGCGTCTCGGCCTATCCGCAAGAAGTGACCATCGCGATGCTGGCGAATTTCGCCTCCGGCGGTGCCGCGATCTCGGTGCTGGCGCGTGAGCTGGGCTCCAGCCTGGAGGTCGTCGACGCCGGCACGCTGGCGCAGGAGGAGATGGCTGGAATCGTGACCGACAAGCCGCGCAGCGGCACGCGCGATTTCAGCGTCGAAGCTGCGCTCACCTCCACAGAGCTGGCATTCGCCTTCGAATCCGGCCGACGTGCGGTGACGCGCGCGCAGGCCGGGCAGCCCGATCTTCTGATCTTCGGCGAGATGGGCATCGGCAACACCACGACATCGGCGGCGATCGCGGCCGCCTTGCTCGGCGTGAGCGCGGAAGAGATCGCGGGCAGCGGCACCGGCATCGACGCGGCCGGCCGTGTGCACAAGGCGCGGGTGATCGACGCCGCGATCGCACGTCATGGCATTACGGGCGCGTCGCCCGAAAAGATCCTGTGCGCCGTCGGCGGCCTCGAGATTGCGGCCATCTGCGGTGCCATTATCGCGGCTGCACAGGGCCGCATCCCCGTGTTGATCGACGGCTTCATCGTATCGGTCGCGGCACTTGCTGCGGCGCGGTTGAATCCCTCGTGCCAGCCGTTCCTGCTGGCATCGCATCAGTCCGCCGAGCAGGGGCATCGGCTGGTGCTTCGCGCGCTGAATGTGCAGCCGCTGATCAGCCTCGATCTCAGGCTCGGCGAAGGATCGGGGGCGGCCATCGCGCTGCCGCTGGTGCGGTCGGCCTGTGCGCTCCACAACGGGATGGCGACCTTTGCGCAGGCCAATGTGCCTGATCGTCCGGCCTGATCAAATCGTCCGCTGATTGACCGAGACGATGCGCCAGCCGGTCGAGAGCCGGTCGATCCGAGTCAGCGACAGCGGATCGATCACAAAGCGCAGGGCCGCTTTTGGCGTCAGATCCAGCGCGATGCACAGCGCCGCACGGATCGTGCCGGAATGCACGACGAGCGTTGCGGCCCCGCTGCTGATCTTCGACAAACCCAGCCGCACCCGCGCGACCTGATCCTCAAAGCTTTCGCCGCCCGGCGGCCGTGCGCGCGCCGGATCGCTCCAGAACCGTGCATAGGCCTCGCCACCAGTCGCGGCGAGCTCGTCATGCCGACGACCGGTCCAGTCGCCAAAATTCTGCTCGCTGAATTCGTCCAGCTGCAGCGGCTCGAGCCCCAGCGCGTGGGCCGTTTCGACCGTGCGACGCGACGGGCTCGCATAGCTCGCGGCGTCCTGCGCCAGACGCTGCCGCAGCGCCCCCAGCTGCGCGCGATCGCCGAGATCGGCCGGTGCGTCGGCCGCATGGATCGTCCCCGTGACGCCATCGACGGGCGCGTGCCGTATCAGCCAGAGGAAGGTCTCGCCTTCCATGCTTATCTCCGAGGAAGTTGTCGTTGTGGCAATAACGCCGCAACTGGCACATTGACTCTGTCTTGATCGTAATCCTAGATGCTCGCGACGGTTTCCCCGAGAGGGGATGAAAAGGGAATGCGGTGCGGGGACATTGTCCCCAATGCCGTGGCTGCCCCCGCAACTGTAAGCGGCGAATCTTGCGTCACGAGCCACTGGGTATCTCGGTCCCGGGAAGGCGACGCAAGGTAGTGACCCGCGAGCCAGGAGACCTGCCGTCAGCCGTGGTCACACGCGAAGATGTCGGTCGGGGAGTACAGACATTCGGCTTCATCGGAAGGCTTATAAGCCGGAAGATGGGACCTTGGTTCGCTGTGACGTGCCACTGACGTCATACCGAGGTCCAAGACCGTGTCTCCTGTTCGCATTGTACGACCGCGTGCGTTCCTGCTCGCATCCGCCGCGCTCACATCCCTTGCCGCGCTTGATCCTCCCGGCGCACTGGCGCAGCAGGCCCGCGAACCTCTGCCGCCGGTCGAGGTGACGCCGGCCCAATCCCGCAAGCAGGCCAGGCCGGCCGGCCGAGAAGCGCAGGGCCCACGCCGCGCAGCTGCGCGCCGGCCGGCGGCTGCATCTGTAGCGCCCAAGCCCGTCGTGCCGACCGCGGCAGCACAGACGCCGCTCAACACCAATGCAGTCGCCGAAAGCGCCTCTCGCCTCGGCCTGACCGTGCGCGAAACGCCCGCGACCGTGGAGGTGATCTCGGCCGCAACCATGCGCGAGCAGGGCTACCGCACCGTGTCCGACGTCGCGCAGGGAGCGGTTGGCGTCACAGCCGGCGACAATCCGGCCGAGCCTTCGGCTTTCTCGATGCGCGGTTTCACCAACAGCCAAATCAACACGCTCTACAACGGCATCAAGATCGGTCCGCAGAACATGACCTCGCGGATCACCGACACGGCCAATCTGGAAGCTGTCGAATTCCTGAAGGGTCCGGCGTCACTGATGTCGGGCGAGGGCGCCGCCGGCGGCGCGATCAACTTCGTCACCAAGCAGCCGCACACCGGTCCGATCCGGAACGAGGCGGATTTCTCCTGGGATTCGCTGAACTCGTTCCGCGCGCATTACGGCTCGGGCGGCAGCACCAATGTGCAGGGGCTGGACTACCGTTTCGACGTCAGCCGTTCCTCGCTCAACGGCTTTGCCGACGACACCAACACGAAGACGCTCGATGTGTCGGGCCAGCTCAACTATCGCATCTCCGATAGCCTCAAGGTCTGGGGCGCGATCGAGTACCGCGAGGATCGCTCGAAAGCCTATTGGGGCGCGCCGCTGGTGCCGATTGCCTTCAGCGGCTCGCATGCGACGACGGGGATCGTGTCCGGCAATTACATCTCGAACTACAACAAAACCAATCTCGGTGCGGTCACGATCGATGACCGCACCTTCAACACCAACTACAACGTCCTCGACAACAGGAACGTCGCGCAGGAGGTCTGGTTGCGCGGCGGTTTCGAGCTGAAGCTCGCGCCAGACCTGACGCTGAAGAGTCAGGCCTATGGCTACGGCGCGGAGCGCACGTGGTTCAACAATGAGGTCGAGGCGTTCAATTCCGGTACCAACATGGTGGATCGCGAGCGTTTCTACGTCGCGCACAGCCAACGCTTGGTCGGCAACGTCACCGACTTGATCTGGGATGCGAATATCGCCGGCCTTGACAACCGTTTGGTCACGACGCTGTCCTCAAGCTACCTTGATTTCGTGAGGCCGGGCGCCGCAAATTTCCCTGGCGATTCCGTTCCGCTGGTCGATCCGCCTCGCGGCTACTACGGCCTGCTCACTATTCAGCAGCAGACTGCGCGCATCGATAATGAGGCGCTGTCATTCGAGGACCGGCTGAAGCTCACGCGCAGCTTCGCGCTGGTTGGCGGCCTGCGCGTCGAGCATATCGGGCTCGACCGTAATTCGACCGACAAGTTCGGTCTGGAGAAGGCGAACTTCCCGTTCTCGCAATCCTGGGCGCCGACCACGGGCCGTATCGGCTACACGTGGGAAGCGGTTCCGGGCCTGACCTTCTTCAGCCAATATGCGACCGGCGCCGACATCGCGGCCAACAACATCTTCCTGCTCAATCCGACCGATCCGCTCAACCTGACCACCGCGCGCACCTACGAGACTGGTGTCAAGCACCTGTTCTGGGACAACCGGGCGGAGTGGTCGTTCTCGGCCTACGACATCCTGCGCAAGAACGTCTATGCCGCGGCAGGCGGCATGCAGCTCAACCTGGCCGGACGGCAGGAGTCGAAGGGCGTCGAGCTGGCCGCCTCGGTGCGTCCGATCGAGCCTCTGCGTCTCTGGGGCAACATCGCCTATGTCGATGCGCGCTACGCCGACTACAATTTTGTCGGCGGCTCGTTCTCCGGCAACACGCCGCCGAACGTGCCACGCGTCGTCGCCAATGCCGGCGCGTCATACCGGTTCTTCACGCCCTGGGCGGTCGAGTTCGGTATCACCGGCCGCCATGTCGGCGACCGCTACAACACCGATGCCAACACCGTGACGCTGAAAGCCTACACTGTTGCGGACGTCTACGCTTTCGTCGACATCCCCAAGACCGTGTTCAACGCCGTCGAGCAGGCCCGCCTGACCTTCCGGGTGCGCAACATCGCCGACAAGCGTTACGCGATCTGGGGCGATCCATTCTATCCCGACCAGATCCTGCTGGGCGCGCCGCGCACCTACGAGATCTCGGCCGCGTTCAAATGGTAGGACGCTGATCGATGATGCGCGCGATCGTCCTGCTGCATCGATGGCTCGGGATCGCGTTCTGCCTGCTGTTCGCGATGTGGTTCGCGACGGGAATCGTGATGCACTTCGTTCCGTTTCCGTCCCTGACGGAAGCGGAACGCTTTGCCGGGCTCGTGCCGTTGGCTAGCGCGGAGACGGGGCTTGCGGTCGCCGATGCCGTTGCCGCGAGCGGGATTGCGGATGCGACGCGCGTTCGCCTGATCCAGCGCAGTGATGGACCGGTCTATGTCGTCGCGGGGCCGTCGCGCGCGGGCGCAGTCCGCGCCTCCGGCGGGGTCGGCGCCTCGGTCGCGTCTTCCGAGGTCGCGCTGGCCATCGCGCGAGACCACGCACGCAGCCGTGGGCTGGATGCCGCGCGTGCCGCGATCGTTGCGCGCTCGGACTATGACCAATGGAGCGTGCCGAACGGCTTTGACCGCCATCGGCCCCTGTTTCGGGTTGCCCTGGGCGACGCCGCCGGAACGGAGCTCTATGTCTCCTCGCTCACCGGCGAAATCGTTCTGGATACGACGCGCAGCGAGCGCGGATGGAATCTCGCCGGAAGTGTGCTGCACTGGATCTATCCGACAGTTCTGCGAAGCAACTGGTCGCTGTGGGATCGCGTGGTCTGGACCTTGTCGCTGCTGGCCCTGATCGCAGCTTTGCTTGGCGCTGTGCTCGGGCTTGCGCGGATCAAACCTCAAAGCGGTCTGATCGGGTCGCCCTATCGTGGCTGGCATGCGCTGCATCATCTCATCGGCCTCGCGGCGATGGTCTTCGTGCTGAGCTGGATTTTCAGTGGCTGGCTCTCCATGGATCACGGACGGCTGTTCTCGCGTGGGCAATTGACCTCGGCTGAATCCAGCGTGATGAACGCCCCACCGAACTGGACGGCGGCCCGATCGCTCGATCGCCAGCCCGTATCGCCGTCGGTCCGCGAGATCGAATGGTTTGCCTTCAACGGCACTCTCTATCGGCGGGATCGCACGGGCGTTGCCGCTCAGACCTTGATCAAGGCAGGGGATGCGCCGCGCGACGGACCAACGGGATCTCTGGATGTCCACGAGGTCCAGGGGCTGACCGCGCGCCTCGCAGCCGGCTGCGGCGCACCGTCGATACTTGCCGACAACGACAACTATCCCGCGCAGTCCACCGTCCCTGGTGCCCCGGTCTACCGCTCCTCCTGCGGCGACCTCTGGTTCGACATCGACGGCGCCGACGGCAATTTGCTGCAAAGGCTGGATTCGTCGCGGCGGGCTTATCGCTGGTTCTACGGCGCGCTGCACACGTTGGACTTTCCGGTCCTGGTCGCGCATCCGTTGCTGCGCGACGGCTTGGTCGTCGGGCTCTGCGCCCTCGGCTTTCTGTTCTCCATCACGGGCATCGTCATCGGCTCGCGTCGCCTGGTCGCGAGGCGTTGAGTGGGCAAAACGACCGCTTACTGATCGTACAATAAAGAGAGGCTGAGCCGACTGCCATGCATAGCTCATAAGCAATCGTATGGTCCGTAGCGCCGATCGATCGCCTGCAAATTAGACAGTGCGTCCGCGGCGAGTGGATTGCAGTGCAGCGGATGTGCCGTTTCGTCCGGGAAAACTCGTGGTGCGCTGCACTTAGCGCGCGTGGAACGATCCACACCGATGTGCACTCCCTGCGGGCAGCGCTGCACTAAAATGTGCCTCGGCGGGCAGCGCCGGTTGCGTGCTGGTCCTGTGCGTTGCGACAACGCTGGCCCTATCCGAAGCCCATCGCTCTGTCGCACGCTCGCAAGCAGTGGCATGACAGGGGATGACGATGAGCGCTCTCGGTTTGCGATTGAACCTCGCGAAGGACGGGAAGCACCCGGCGTCCGGTTCGAACGTCGTCCGCAGCTGACCCACGCATGAACACTGACGAAAATCACTGGGAGGTCGGCACCGATATCGGTGGCACCTTCACCGACATCATCGCGATCCGGCACTCCCCCGCGGAGGCGCGGATCGCGAAAGTGCCGTCGCGACCTCAAGCTCCGGTTCAGGCGATGCTGGAGGCAATCGAGGCGGTGGGCCTGCGCAAGAGCGAGGTCAAGCGCTTCGTCCACGGCACCACGCGCGTAACCAATGCCATCGTCGAAGGACGTTTGCCGAAAGTGGCGCTGGTGGCGACCGAAGGCTTTTCCGACGTGCTGGAGATCGCGCGCTACCGCCGCCGCGATCTCTACCGTCTCGACATTCCGCCGAAATCGTCGCCGCTCGTGCCGCCGGAACGATGTTTTGGGCTTGCCGAGCGCCTCGATCACGAGGGAAAGGTGCTGAAGGCGTTGGATGAAGCGGAGATCGAGCGCCTGGTGGCCTGGCTGAAGGGGACCGGCGTGCAGAGCGTCGCGGTCGCACTGCTTCACGCCTATGCCAATCCTGTCCACGAGAAAATGCTCGGCGAGCGGCTCAAGGGCGTCGTTGCCCACGTCTCGCTGTCGCACGAGGTCAATCCCGAGGCGCGCGAATACGAGCGGACCTCGGCGACCGTGTTCAACGCGGCCGCCATGCCGATCGCGGTGGAGTATCTCAGCGAACTGGAACTGCGACTGCCGATCGGTCCCGGCCTGCAGGTGTTTCATTCGGCCGGCGCCATGGTCCCGATCTCCGCCGTGAAGCGGCGGCCGCTGGTGATGGCGATGTCGGGCCCGGCGGCCGGCGTCTCCGCATCCGTCAGCATCGCGCGCCAGCTCGGCACATCGCGGATGCTGACGTTCGACATGGGCGGCACCACGACCGACGTGTGCCTGATCGTCGACGGCCAGGCCGAGATGACAGACGGCCGCATGCTCGGCGACAAGCCGCTGCGCCAGCCGATGCTTGCGGTTCACTCGATCGGCGCGGGCGGCGGCTCGATCGTGCGCAATGGTCCCGGCGGCCTGACCGTCGGACCGGAAAGCGCCGGCTCAGAGCCTGGACCGGCTTGCTACGGCCGCGGCGGTACCGAGCCGACCATCACCGACGCCAACGCCGTGCTCGGCTATCTCAATCCCGAAACCAAACTCGGCGACCGGATCGGAATCGACATCCGGGCAGCCAATGGTGTCATCGCGCCGATCGCGCGCGCTTTGGGGCTGAGCCTGACCGAAACCGCGCTCGGCATCATCAAGGTCGCGAACGCGACAATGGCGCGTGCGCTCCGCCGCGTCACGGTCGAGCGCGGCATCGACGGACGCGACTGCACGCTGCTCGCCTTTGGCGGTGGTGGCCCGATGCACGCCGCGGGGCTTGCCGATCTCTACGGAATTGCCGAGGTCGTCGTTCCCAGTGCATCAAGTGCTTTTTCGGCGCTGGGCTGTCTCACTGCCGATTTCAGCTTCCTCCAGCAGCAAACCTTGCGTGCTGCGCTTGACGGCATCGACCTCGCCCGCGTGTCGGAACGGATCGGGGTGCTGATTGACGATGCTTCGGCGCCGCTCGTCGCCAACGGCGTGGCCGCGACCGAGATTCAGGTCGAGCTGGTGGCCTTGATGCGCTACGCCGCGCAGAACGACGCCATTCCGGTTCCGTTTGCGCGACCGCTCGACGTCATCACGCTGAAGAAGGATTTTCTGGCCCGGCACCACGAGCTGTTCGGCTATGCGACCGGCGAGAGCTGCGTCATCGAATCCGTGCGGGTGCAGGCGCGCCGTCCGTCGCGCACCGTCGTGAGCCGGCCGTCCGTCGCGGTGAGGGCGGTCTCCACCGGCGAGCGCATCTGCTCGTTCGACGGCTTTCACGACATCGCAACAAGCATCATCGACCGCGCCTCGTTGACCGAGATTGTCAGCGGTCCGGCCATCATTGAAGACGCATGGTCGACCGTGGTGGTCCCGCCCGGCTGGCAGGCGCGGCCCGACGTTTCAGGCAATCTGTTCCTGACGCGGGTGGCCCCATGAAGATCGATCCGTTCGTCGTCGAGGTCATCAGGCACGGGCTCTCGGCCGCGGCCGAGGAGATGAGCCTGGTGATGACGCGCTCGGCGCGCTCGCCGCTGCTGCGCGAGGCCGGCGACCTGTCGTCGGCGATCACGGACGGCCGGGGCGACCTGGTCGGGCAGGGCCGCGACATCCCGATCCATCTCGGCGCGATGGCCTATACGGTTCTCGAATTGTTGAAGGTGGTGCCGCGGGACAGCCTGAACGAAGGCGATGCACTGATCTACAATGTCGGCCCGCTCGGCGGCAATCATCTCAACGACGTCAAGGTCGTGCGCCCCGTCTTCGTCGACGGCGAGATCGTGGCGTTCGCGGTCAGCCTCGCGCATTGGCCCGATATCGGCGGCACCTGGCCCGGCAGCTATTTTGCGAAAGCGATCGACACCTTCCAGGAGGCGATGCGCATTCCGCCGGTTCTGATCGCCACGGCAGCGGGCGTCAATACGCCGATCGTGCAGCTGCTCAAGGCCAATGTTCGCGATCCCGAATCCTGCGAGGGCGATCTTCTCGCCCAGATCGCCGCAACGAAAGCCGGCGAGAAGCGCATCTTCGAGCTTTGCCGCGAGCACGGCAAGGCAGTCTTCACGGCGGCGCAGGCGCGCCTGCACGATCTCTCCGAAATCGAGATGCGCGAGGCGTTGCGCGATCTGCCGGATGGCGTCTACGAGGGCGAGGATTATCTGGACGACGGCGGCGTCAACGCCGCGCCAGCGCGCATTCATGTCAAGATCACCATTGCAGGCGACGAAGCGACCTTCGATCTCTCGGGAAGCTGCGACCGCGTCTCGAATTTCTGCAACACCACGCCGTTCATGGCGCGCTCGGCGGTAGCCTATGCCGCGCGCATCATGAGCGGGCGCGACATGAACCAGAACGCGGGCGCGTTGCGGCCGCTGACCATCATCACGCGCCCGGGCTCGATCCTGGAGCCGGGGTGGAATGCCTCGGTTGCGGCCGGCAACCACGAGACCTCGATGCGCATCGTCGATGCGATCTTCCGCGCGATGCAGGATACCATTCCCGAGCGTCTGTCGGCCGGCGGGGCGACCACGGCGGGCGTCCTGTTTTTTGCCGAACCGCGGCAAAACGGTTCATGGAAGATGCTTTACGAGGTCCACGGCGGTGGCGAGGGCGCGCGGCATGATCGGGACGGCATCTCAGCGACGCGGGTGCATCTGTCCAACACCTCGAATACGCCGGTCGAGGTGATCGAGGCGAATTACGCGATCCAAGTCGAGCAGCAGGCCATTCGCAGGCATTCCGGCGGCGCGGGCGCCCATCGCGGCGGAGACGGAGTCGTGCGCACCTATCGTATCCTGGCGCCGTCGATGCATCTGACCACCTGCATCGAGCGCATGGTGATCGCGCCGTTCGGCATGCAGGGCGGCGAACCCGGCAAGCCCTGCCGCATCTCGCTGATCCGGCAGGGCGCGAACGTCGCGATCGACGGCAAGTCGAACCTGGTGCTGCAGCAAGGCGATCTCGTCAACATCGAGACCTGCGGCGGCGGTGGCTACGGCGCCGAGGCTGCGGAATGAAGGGATTGCAATGAGCAGATTGTTGCGAACCGGGCTGAATGCCGGCGACAGCGCGCCCATGGCCGTGGTCGGCGGCGAGGGCGTCTATTTTCATCTGTCGGATGGTCGCAAGCTCATCGACGGCAGCAACACCGGCGGCGGTCTCGGACATCGTCATCCCGCGATGGTGGAGGCGATCCGCCGCGCGGCGGATACGCCCGTCGTGAACGAGGGGTGGACCTGGGTCGGCCGCGAGCAGGCCGCTGACGATTTGATGGCCATCGCCTTCAAGGGCGAAGAGGATTGGGTCGGTGCGGTGCGCTTCTGCATCAGCGGCAGCGAGGCCAACGACATGGCGCTGTCACTTTGCCAGGCGCTGACGCAGCGGTCCGCGCTGGCAACGCGCGAACGCGCCTATCACGGCATTACAGGCCTGTCGCGCAGTATGACCGTGCAGCCGCAATGGCATGGCGGCCTCGCGGTGCACTCAGGCGGCTCGAAGCTGCCGGCGCCGATGGCGCCGGTGCGGATATTGCCGGCGCCGGATGGCGCGATCTATGGTGCGCCCGCCAACAATGTTCCCCCACGCGAATATCTGGCCGATGCCACGCGCCTGCTTTCGGACACCGCAGCGACGATCATCGACTACACGCAGGGCGGCATCTATTACGACGGCGCCTATCAGGACGAGGTGGCGCGTTGCGCGCGGCAGGCTGGCTCCTACTGGATCGCCGACGAAGTGGTGACCGGCACCGGCCGCGCTGGGCGCTGGTTCGCCTTCCAAGGCGCCGAGAGCCGTCCTGATATCGTGACGCTCGGAAAATCGCTCGGTGGCGGTGCGGCGGCGGTTGCCGCGGTCGTAGTGTCGAAAGATATCGTCGAAAGGCTCAAGGGCACGAGCTGGCAGAACTACGGCACGTTGCGTGGGCATCCCATCAGCATGGCCGCCGTCAGCGCCTATCTGAAGGTCGTCAGTGAAGAGAAGATTCTGGAGCACGTGAAGGGCGTCGAAAAGCTGTTCGCCCGCCGCCTGCTCGCCATCGCGCAGAAACATCCGAGCGTACAGCGCGTGGCCGGGCAGGGGCTGCACTGGACCGTGGAGCTGCACGGCCCGGACTGGCGCTCCTGGCACGCCGACACCACCGAGGTGCCGATCGCCTCGCGCGTCGCGGAGCGGGCCCTGGAGGCAGGCGCCGTGATCGGCACCAGCGGCGAGCAAACTTCGCTGTTCCTCGCGCCGCCACTCGTGATTTCCGAGCATGAGGTCGGGCAGCTTCTGGATGCACTGGACCACGGTCTCGATGTTGCGGATGCGGAACAAAAATGAGCGCGGATCGTGCAGCGCACACTATGATGATCGGCAGGCAGCGGCCGGAACGCCCCGGCGACGCTGCGTTATGCAGCCGCGTGCCGGCAAGTGATTGAAATTGTAGCTTCGAAGACATCACCAGGAAATCGCTGATGCGTATTGTCAATGTTGCCGCTGCCCAGATGGGCCCGATCCAGAAAGCCGACAGCCGCGAGGCCGTGGTCAAGCGCATGATCGCGCTGATGGATGAAGCCAAGAGCAAGGGCGCCGACCTGATCGTCTATCCGGAACTGGCGCTGACGACCTTCTTCCCGCGCTGGTATGTGGAGAACCGGGCCGAGTTCGACAATTGGTTCGAGCGCGAGATGCCGAACGCTGCGACGAGGCCGTTGTTCGAGCGCGCGGCGCAGCACCAGATGGCGATGAATTTCGGCTATGCGGAGCTGACGCCTGATGGACATCACTTCAACACCGCTGTTCTCACCGACAAGTCGGGCAAGATCGTCGGCAAATATCGCAAGATCCATTTGCCCGGCCATGTGGAATACGACACCAAACGCTCGCACCAGCATCTGGAAAAGCGCTATTTCGAGCCGGGCGATCTCGGCTTCAACGTCTGGCGCGAGCTCGGCGGCATCATCGGCATGGCCATCTGCAACGACCGCCGCTGGCCCGAGACCTATCGCGTGATGGGCTTGCAGGGCGTCGAGATGGTGCTGATCGGCTACAACACGCCGTCCGTGAATGCGGAGAGGAGCGATGAGGGCGTCGAGAAACGCCTGTTCCACAATCGCCTCTCGGCGCAGGCCGGCGCCTATCAGAACGCGACCTGGGTCGTCGCGGTGGCCAAAGCCGGTAACGAGGACGGACACCCGCTGTTCGGCGGCAGTCTGATCGTCGATCCCAATGGCGAAATCGTCGCCGAAGCGAAGACGGAGGAGGACGAGCTGCTGGTCCACGCCTGCGACCTCGATGCCACCACCTTCGGCAAGACCACGATCTTCAATTTCGCACAGCACCGCCGCATCGAGCACTACGGCCTGATCACCAGCCGAACCGGCGCGGTGCCGCCGCCGGAGAAGTAACGTCGATGACTGGCCAGACCACATCGGGCATATTGTTACGCGAGCTCGATCCGCGCGATCGCTACAAGCTGCTTTGCGGCGTGGTGGTGCCGCGGCCGATCGCGCTGGTGACGACGCTCGATGCGAACGGGGCGGTCAACGCTGCGCCGTTCAGCTTCTTCAACGTGTTCTCGGAGAGTCCGGCGCTGATCGTGCTCGGGCTTCAACACAAGCCGGATCACAGCCCGAAGGACACCACCCGCAACATCCATCGCGACGGCGAGTTCGTCGTTCACATGGTTGATGAGGCGCTCTCCGCAGCGATGAATGACTGCGCGGTCGATTTCCCGTCCGGTGACAGCGAGGTCGCTGCGGCAGGGCTCGCGACCCTTCCCTCAATCGACGTGAAGGTACCGCGCCTCGCCGCAGCGCCCTTCGCGCTCGAATGCCGGCGCCATGTCGCGCTGAGCTTCTCGCCCGATCGCGAACTGCTCGTCGGCGAAGTGCTCCGGGTTCACGCCCGCGAGGGCCTCGTCAACGAGGCCAACATGTATGTCGACCTCGACGCCTACCGCCCGATCGGCCGCATGTTCGGCAATCTCTATACGACGCAGCGGGACACGTTCACGCTTGTCCGCGAGAGCCACGCGCAATGGATCGCGCGGCAGGACGCCAAAGAGCTGAAGGACGCCTAGTGATTCGAGAATTGCACCGTACCCAGCGCCATCGTGACGGCCGCCTGCGTCGGGTCGATCACGGCAATGCCGAGCGCGTCTTCGAGGGGACGGCGATGGCGCGCCATGCCGGCGCAGCCCATCACGATGGCGCGGGCGCCGTCCTCGTCGCGCAGCGCGCGGCCGATTTCGATCATCCTGGCCAGCGTGCCTTCGCCCGAGGCGGTTTCGGCGACGCTCATGTTGAGAGGCTGCTCGCCGGCGAGGCGTTCGGTCAGTCCCATCTGCCTGAGATAGCGCATGTGACGCGGGATCGAGCGCTGGGCGATCGCGATGACGCCAAAGGTCTCGGCGCGGGCCAGCGCCGTCAGCACGCCGCACTCGGCGATGCCGAACACGGGCCGGTCGGTGCCTTCACGGCAGACCTGAAGCCCGGGATCGCTGTAACAGGCGATGACAAAGGCGGCCGAGCTGTTGTCGCTCTCGACCAGCCGGCGCAGCGGCATCGCGACGCCATCGACATCGGCCTGGCTTTCAATGCCGAACGGTCCCTCGGCCAGCGTCTGGCAGACCAGTTCGGGGCCGCCCTCGAAACCGAGCGGCTTCAGCGCGTCCTCCAGCCCCTGCGTGACCGCGGGGTTGGAATTCGGATTGATGACGAGAATGCGCGGCCGGGCCATGATGGTTTTCCTGCGGAATGGCGATCACTTGGCTTTAGGCTATCACGGAGTGCCTCATGACTGAACCAGTTTACGACCTGATCATCCGCGGCGGCCGCGTCGCCACCACGACCGACGTGTTCGAGGCCGACGTCGCGATCTCCGGCGAGACCATCGCCGCTATCGGCCGCGGGCTTCCGCCTGCGAAGCGCGAGATCGACGCGCGCGGCAAGCTGGTGCTGCCAGGCGGCGTCGACAGCCACGCCCATATCGAGCAATTGTCCGCTGCCGGCATCATGAACGCCGACACCTTCGAGAGCGCGACCGTCTCGGCCGCTTTTGGCGGTACGACCACGGTGATCCCGTTTGCCGCCCAGCATGTCGGCATGAAGCTGCCGCAGGTGGTGGAGGATTATCACGCGCTGGCCAAGAAGGGCGCCGTGATCGACTACGCCTTTCACATGATCATCGCCGATGCGACCAAAGAAACGGTCGAGGAGCATATCCCCGCGTTGGTGAAGCAGGGGCATGCGTCGATCAAGATCTTCATGACCTATGACCGGCTCAAGGTCGACGACGAGCCGCTGCTGGATATCCTTCTGGCCGCGCGCCAGTCCGGCGCGATGTTGTGCGCCCATGCCGAAAACCACGGCATCATCGCCTGGATGGTGAAGCGCCTGCTCGCGCGCGGCTACACGATGCCGAAATATCACGCCGTCAGCCACGCCCGCGTGTCCGAGGCGGAGGCCTTCACCCGGTTGATCGGCATGGCGGCGCTAATCGACCAGCCCATCATGATCTTCCATGTCTCGACTGCCGAAGGCGCCAAGGTGATCCGCGACTCCCGCGGGCAGGGGCTGAAGGTGTTTGCCGAGACCTGTCCGCAATATCTGTTCCTGACCGCCGCCGATCTCGACAAGCCCGGGGCGGAAGGCGCCAAGTGGATGTGCAGCCCGCCGCCGCGGACGCATTCGGACCAGGAGGCGCTGTGGCAGGCGCTATCGCTGGGCGATCTCCAGACCATCTCGTCGGATCACGCGCCGTATCGCTACGACGAGACCGGCAAGCTGCGTGCCGGTCCCAATCCCAACTTCAAGCAGGTCGCCAATGGCCTGCCGGGACTGGAACTGCGCTTGCCGTTGCTGTTCGACGCGATGGTGTCGAACGGGCGGCTGGGCCTGGAAAAATTCGTGGAGCTGACCGCGACCGCGCCAGCAAAAATCTACAATCTGCATCCGCGCAAGGGCTCGATCGCGGTCGGCGCCGATGCCGATATCGCGATCTGGGATCCCGATCGTGAGACCGTGATCGCCGACGAGATGATGCACGACCTCGCCGGCTATACGCCGTTTGCGGGACGGAAGTTGAAGGGCTGGCCGGTGTCGGTGCTGTCGCGCGGGCGGGTGATCATCGACGGCAACAGGTGCCTCGCGAGCGCTGGCAGCGGCCAGTTCCTGGCACGCAGCGGCGGCGAGGCGGCCAAGCCGACGGGACGGCTCGTCGCCGACATGGATCCGGAACGGAATTTCGGAGCGAAGCTACTGTGATGGTGGATCGCGCGCGATGAAGATCGTCATCTTCGGCGGTACCGGCTTTGTCGGCCTCAATGTTGCGGAGGCGCTACTCGCGCGCGGCCATGACGTCACGCTCTATGACCGTAAGCAATTGCCGGCGGGAGCGGAGCGATCGTTTGCCGACTATGGCGAGCGGTGCACGGTTGTTCAGGGTGAGATCACTGACGTCGAAAGGATCGACGCGCTTCTAAAGCAGAGGTTTGATACGATCGTCCTTGGCGCCGCCATAACCGCCGGGGATCAGCTCGAACGAACCACCACCTCGAGTATCTTTGAGATCAACGTGATGGCTCAGATCCCGATCTTGAGCGCGGCGGTCCGCCGTGGCATTCGGCGCGTGATTAATCTCTCATCCGCTTCCGCCTATGGCGCTGCGGGGCAGCGTCATGCGGTGCTGGACGAGGAGACGCCCTGCGATCCCGTCTCTTTCTACGCGATTAGCAAATTCGCCTCGGAACGATCGGTGGCTCGGCTCGCCGAGTTGTGGGATGGTGACTTTCTCAGTGTGCGTTTGAGCGCGGTGTTCGGTCCGTGGGAACGGATCGGCAAGGTACGGGATACGCCGAGCCTTCAGTTTCAAATCCTGGCCGAGTTCGCCCGCTGCGGGCTGGCGCTCATGCCGGGCGCGGGCGTCAAGGACTGGATTTACGCCCTCGATGCCGCTGAAGCCGTGGCCGTCTTGATCGAAGCTGAGCGGCCGCGCCATCGGCTCTACAACATCTCCGGCGGCGGAACGTGGTCCGCGCTGCAATGGGGCGAGACCTTTGCGGCGTTGCATCCCGGCCTGCAATGCCGGCTGGCGGCACCGGGAGAGAAGACCTTCATCAAGCTCCATGGGCCGGATCGTGCGCCGCTCTCGGTCGCGCGGATGGCGGAGGAATTCGGCTGGCGCGCGCGGTTCGGGTGTACCGAGTCCGCCGCAGCCATGAGCGCCTGGTGGACGCAGCACAAGGAGAGTCTCTGATGCGGCTGCAGGGGCGCACGGCCATCATTACGGGCGCAGGCTCCGGCATCGGCCGCGCCAGCGCGAAGCTGTTTGCCGACGAAGGCGCGCATCTCGCTCTGGTCGATCGCGATGCCGCGGGGCTTGAGGAGACGCTGATCCTGGTGGGCGAGGCAACGACCTATGTCGGTGACGCCGGCGATGCCAGTTTTGCCGAGACCGTAGTCGGCGATGTCGTGGCCCGGCACGGCCGGCTCGATATCCTGATGACCGCCGCGGGCTTTTCCTGCGGCGGCACGGTGCTGACCACCAGTCCCGAAGATTGGGATGCGGTGTTCCGCACCAATGTCGGTGGCACCTGGCTGTGGGCGCGGGCGGCCGTGCCGCAGATGCAGCGGCAGAAGGGCGGCTCGATCATCACGCTGGCATCGCAGCTTGCGATCGCCGGCGGCAAGGGCAACAGCGCCTATATCGCCGCCAAGGGCGCGATTATCGGCCTGACGCGGACGATGGCGGTGGACTTTGCGACCGACGGCATTCGCGTCAACGCCATTGCACCCGGTGCGATCGACACGCCGATGCTTCGCCGCAGCTTTGCCCGTCACGCCAATGCGGACGAGGTGCGCGAAACCTCCCGCAATCGACATGCCATGAAGCGGTTCGGTCAGGCCGAGGAGATCGCGCAAGCGGCGCTGCATCTCGCAAGCGATGCGTCCTCATTTACCACCGGCACCGTGATGGTGGTCGACGGAGGCTGGCTCGCGGCATGAGCGATACACTGACAGAGCTCGAAGCTGACGTTCGCGCCGATCTCGCGCGGATCGCGCATCCCGGTGCCGCCTGGCTCGAACCGAAGACGGGACCGGACGGCAAGCCGGCGCTGGATGTGCTCGTGATCGGCGCCGGCCAATCCGGCATCGCCATCGGCTTCGGCCTGATGCGCTCCCGTGTCAGCAACATTCTGCTGCTGGACAAGGCCGAGGAGGGGATAGAAGGCCCGTGGCTCACCTATGCCCGCATGCCGACGCTGCGCAGCCCAAAGGATTATACCGGTCCTGACCTCGATATCCCCAGCCTGACCTATCAGTCCTGGCATGAGGCCCGCTTCGGCAAGGAGAGCTGGCAGACACTCGACCTGATCCCGCGCGGGCACTGGGCTGAGTATCTGCTCTGGCTACGGCGCACGATCGGCCTGCCCGTGCGCAACGGCTGCGAGCTCCTGGAAATCCGGCCGGCCGCAGACGGGTTGCTGGCCGCACGCGTGAAGCGTGGCGATGGCGTCGAGACGCTCCATGCGCGCAAGATCGTGCTGGCGACGGGGCAGGAGGGAATGGGGAACTGGATGATCCCCGAGCCGCTGAGCCATCTGCCGATGAGCTCGGTCGCAACAGTCGCCGACGACATCGATTTCAAAAACCTGCGCGGCAAGCGCGTTGCTGTAATCGGCGCCGGAGCATCGGCCTTCGACAACGCGGCAACCGCGTTGGAAGCGGGCGCGACCGAGGTGCACCTGCTGTGCCGTCGTGCGCAGATCCAGGTAATCCAGCCCTATCGCTGGCTGACCTTCCGCGGCTTCCTGCGTCATCTCAGCGATCTCGACGATGCCTGGCGCTGGCGCTTCATGCGCACCATCCTCGACATGCGCGAAGGATTTCCGCAGCCGACCTATGATCGCTGCGCGCGCCACGCCAATTTCACATTGCACGAGGGCGCGCCGATCGAGGCGGCCCGCGAGACCGGCAAGGGCATCGAATTGCAGACGCCGCGCGCCGCCATCGCGGCGGATTTCGTCATCTGCGGCACCGGCATCGACATGAACTTTGCCGGGCGCGGCGAACTCGCCACATTCGCCGGCAATGTCGCAACCTGGGCGGACCGCTACCAGCCCCCGGAGACCGAGCGCAACGCGCGGCTCGGCCGCTTTCCCTATCTCGCCGACGATTACGCCTTCACCGAGCGCGTCGCGGGCGAGACGCCGTGGATCTCGAACATCCATCTCTTCGCCATCGCCTCCACCATGAGTTTTGGCCCGTCGGGATCGTCGATCAACGCGATGACGACCGCGGTGCCGAAGCTGGTGAATGGCCTGACGCGCGGCCTGTTCCGCGCCGATGTCGAACGGCACTGGGCCTCGCTTCGCGCCTATGACGTGCCGCAGGCCGTGGTCACGCGGCCAGCGCGAAAAATGGAAGAATCGCGATGATCGTCCATGCGCCGCCGCGACAAAGCGTCCACAACAGCGCATCATGAGACTGGCGCGCAACTTGCTTCTTTCTTAACCTGTCCTGTCGGCGTTCTTGTCGAGATCTTTGGGGAAAACCAATGCGTATTGTGTCTTTCAGGTCGGCATCCTCCGTGCTCGCCACCACCGCGTTGTTGCTCATCGCCACTGCGCCTTCGCAAGCGCAGACCAGGGCCGAGACGTTGCGCTATGTCACCGGCGCATCCGTCAACACGCTCGATCCCAACATCCCGGGCTCGACGCGCGAATCCTTCGCGCTGAGCATGAGCACCTACGACCGCCTGGTGGCGTTCGGCCGCAAGCAGCTCAACGGCAAATGGGTGTTCGATCTCGACAAGATCACCGGCGAACTCGCCGAATCCTACGACGTCAGCCCGGACGGACTGAAGCTGACGTTCCGTCTGCGCAAGGATGCCAAGTTCCAGGACGGCTCGCCCGTGACCGCCGAGGACGTGAAATGGTCGCTCGACCGCTGCGTCACCGCGCCGATCCTTGGCAAGGCACAGTTGCTGACGGGATCGCTGACGTCGGCCGACCAGTTCAAGGTGATCGATCCCCTCACGATCGAAGTGACGCTGCCGAAGCCCGACAAGCTCGCGCTGCCGAATCTCGCGACGGTCTACCCGCTGATCATCAACTCGAAGGTCGCCAAGGAGCACGCGACCCCAGAAGATCCCTGGGCCACCGCTTGGCTGAAGGAGCACACTGCCGGCAGCGGTGCCTATGTGATCGAGAGCTTCAAGCCCGGCGAGCAGGTGATCATCAAGCGCAACGAGGACTGGAACCGCGGCTCGCCCAACAAGCCGGCCTTCTTCAAGCGCGTGATCGTGCAGTCCGTGCCGGAGCCCGCGACCCGCGCCAATCTTGTCGAGCGCGGCGACGCCGACCTCGTCGTCGATCTCCAGGCCAGCGACGTGCAATCGCTCGAGGCCAAGGGCAAGCTCAAGGTGATCTCGACGCCGCAATACAATTCGATCACCTTCGTCTCGATGAACAACCAGATCCCGCCTTTCGACAACGTCAACGTCCGCCGCGCCATCGCTTTCGCGCTGCCTTATGAGGATATGTTCAAGGCTGCCCTGTTCGGTCGCGGCGCGCCGCTGTTCGGTGCGACATGGCCGGATGGCAAGCCCCTAAACGGGATCTATCCGTTCCAGGCGCCGGTGAAGACCGATCTCGACAAGGCGAGGGAATATCTGAAGGCCGCGGGACTCCCGGAGGGTTTTTCAACCACCTTCAGCTTCAACGTCGGCCAGGCCTCGACCGCGGAGCCGATGGCGGCCCTCGTGAAGGAATCGCTTGCCAAGATCGGGATCAAGGTCGACATCCAGAAGCTGCCGGATGCGCAGATGTCGACGCAGATCAACGAGAAGAAGCTGCCCCTGTTCACGGAAGGCATCGTCGCCTGGCTGCCCTCGACCGATTACTTCTACCGCAACTTCTACACCGGCAATCAGCGCTGGAACTACAGCTCGATCAACAATCCGGAACTGGCGACGATCGCGCAGGAAGCGCGCTTCGAGCCCGACAAGGCCAAGTACGAGGAGGATGGCCGCAAGCTCAACGCGATCCATTTCAGCGAGATGCCGCAGATCCCGCTGTGGCAGCCCAATCAGGACGCCGTAATGGCGGCCTCGATCGAGGGCTATACCTACGAGTTCCATCGTCAGGTCGACTATCGCGACGTCAGCCGCAAGTGACATCCGAAAAATTGGAGGAGCTCTGAAAGGTGATGACCGGTCTTGGTGCGACGGTGGCGCGGGCGGGGAGGCGGCTTTTGTCGTCGCTGCCGGCGTTGTTCGGCGTGCTGGTCTTCACCTTTCTCCTGATGCGGGTCCTCCCCGGAGATCCCGCGGTGTTCTTCGCCTCTGGGCCCAATGCCGGCAAGGAGGAGATCGAGCAGATCCGCAAGCAGATGGGGCTCGACAAGTCGGTGCCGGAGCAGCTGGTGTTCTATCTGTCCGATATCGGCCGCGGCAATCTAGGCCGCTCCATGATGACCGGTCAGCCCGTGCTCAAGGATTTGCGCGAACGATTGCCGGCGTCCCTGGAGTTGACCTTCACGGCGCTCCTGATCGCGCTGATCGCGGCGGTGCCGCTCGGCGTGGTCGCAGCCTTGAAGCCGGGATCGCTGGTCGATCACGGCGTGCGGCTGTTCTGCGCGCTCGGTGTCTGCGTGCCGACCTTCGTCTCGGGCCTGCTGCTGATCTATGTGTTCTACTATCTGCTCGGTCTTGCGCCTGATCCGACCGGGCGGATCGACGTCTTCACCTCGCTGCCGCCGCAGCGCACCGGATTCCTGTCGATCGATTTCCTGCTCGCGGGAGACATCGAGGGCTGGTGGGCGGCCTGCAAGCAGCTGATCCTGCCTGCGCTGAGCATGGCCCTGTTCGTGATCGCGCCGCTGGCGCGGATCACGCGTGCCTCGATGCTGGTCTCGCTCGGCAGCGATTTCGTGCGCACGGCGCGCTCGGTCGGATTGTCCTGGCAGAAGGTCGTCGTCACCTATGCGCTGCGTAATGCGATCCTGCCCGTCATCACCATTGCCGGCATCGTGTTCTCGACCATGCTTGGCGCCAATGTCCTGGTGGAGAAGGTGTTCTCCTGGCCGGGCGTTGCCTCCTACGCGCTCGACGCGCTGCTATCGTCCGACTATGCGCCGGTGCAGGGTTTCGTCCTGCTGATGGCTGGCATCTTCGTGCTGGTCAATCTCGTCGTCGACATCTGCTACGGTATCGCCGATCCCAGGGTGTCGATCGGATGACCAGCGCAACCCTCCGCCATTCGGTCTGGATTTTGCGCGGCAACCCGCTGACCGGTGTCGCCGCGGCGGGTGTCCTGCTGTTTGTCCTGGTCGCGATCTTCGGACCGTGGCTGGTGCCCTATGATCCCGTCGTCTCCAATGTCTCGGAGGCCCTGCAACCGCCGAGCGCGGCGCATCTTGCCGGCACCGACCAGCTCGGGCGCGACGTGTTCAGCCGCCTCGTCGTTGCGGCACGCCTCGACCTTGCCATCGCGGTCTCGGCGGTCGGCATCTCCTTCGTGATCGGCGCCGTCGTCGGCTCTTTCTGCGGCTATGCAGGCGGCAGGCTCGACCGTTCGGTCGGCCGCTTCGTCGACGTCATGATGGCCTTTCCGCTGTTCGTTCTGGCCATGGCGATGGTTGCGGCGCTCGGCAACCGGATCGAGAACATTGTGATTGCGACCGCGATCATCAATCTGCCGTTCTACATCCGCTTCGCGCGCGCCGAGGTCAACGTCCGGCGCAATGTCGGCTGGGTGGAGGCGGCGCGTTCCTGTGGCGAGAGCCATTTCTCGGTGGTGCTGCGCTTCCTGCTGCCGAACATCCTGCCGGCGATGGCGGTGCAGATCTCGCTCAACCTCGGCTGGGCGATCCTGAACGCCGCCGGCTTGTCCTTCATTGGCCTTGGCGTCAAGCCGCCGACACCGGAATGGGGCATCATGGTCGCGGAGGGCGCCCGCTTCATCTCGACGGGGCGGTGGTGGCTGGTGGCCTTTCCGGGCCTCGCGTTGATGATGGCCGTGCTGTGCTTCAACCTCCTCGGTGACGGGATGCGGGACATTCTCGATCCGCGCATGCGCACATGAGCGAGGACTTGCTCAGGATCGACGATCTCCACGTTTCGTTCTCGACGCGGCGCGGAATGGTCGAGGCCGTGCGCGGCGTGACGCTCAAGGTCGAGGCCGGCGAGATGCTTGGCCTCGTCGGCGAAAGCGGATCGGGCAAGTCGGTCACCGGTTTTGCCACGACGCGGCTCCTGGATCCGGCCGGGCGCGTCACCGGCGGAAAAATCCTGTTTCGCGGCCAGGACGTGACAAAACTCAGGGGCGACGATCTCCGTCAGCTCCAGGGCGCCGCGATGTCGATGATCTTCCAGAACCCGCGCGCGGCGCTCAACCCGATCCGCGCGATCGGCCTGCAGATCGCGGACGCGATCCTCACGCACAAGCGGATATCGAAGGACGCCGCCCGCGCCGAGGCGCTGGAGCTGTTGCGCGCCGTCCAGATCCGCGACCCCGAGACGCGGATGAACGCCTATCCGCACGAGCTCTCCGGCGGCATGTGCCAGCGCGTGATGATCGCGATCGCGATCTCCTGCAATCCCGCGCTCTTGATCGCCGATGAGCCGACGACCGGGCTCGACGTCACCACGCAGAAGGTGGTGATGGACCTTTTGGCGGAGATTGCCGCCGCGCGCGGCATGGCGACGATCCTGATCACGCACGATCTCGGGTTAGCGGCGCGATATTGTCGCCGTATCGCGGTGATGGAGCGCGGCCGTATCGTCGAAGAGGCTAGCCCCAGGACGCTGTTCGGCGCACCGCAGCACGCCTATACCCGGCGTCTGGTGGCGGCGTCGCCGACCTCGACCTCCGGGATCGCGGACCTCGTAACGGAAGAGGAGCGGGAAGGCTACGCGGCTGTCGTCAGCAGGCCCAGGCAGGAGCCCGTTCACGGGACTCCGCCGCTGCTGGAGGTGCGCAAGCTCGCAAAACGCTTCGACGAGGGCGCTGCGGCGGTGGCGGACTTCTCCATGACGATGGCCGGCGGCGAGAGCGTCGGCCTCGTCGGCGAATCCGGCTCCGGCAAGAGCACGACGTCGCGCATGATCTGCCGCCTGATCGATCCGAGCGAGGGCGAGATCGTGTTCGACGGGCAGTCGATCGGGCACGTGGCGTCGCGCGACTTTCATCGCTCGCGCTTCCGCAAAGACATCCAGATGGTGTTCCAGGACCCGAACGAGAGCCTCAATCCGCGCTTCACCGCCTTCGATTGCATCGCCCATCCGCTGATGCGGCTCGATCGTATGCGTGGGGGCGATGCGCTGCGCAAGCGGGTGGAGGATTGCGCCGAGCGTGTGGGGCTGCAGCTGGATCTGTTGCCGCGCTTTCCGCATCAGCTCTCCGGCGGCCAGAAGGCGCGCGTCGGCATCGCGCGCGCCATCGCCTGCCGGCCGCGGCTCCTGGTGCTGGACGAGCCGACCGCCGCGCTCGACGTATCCGTTCAGGCGGTGGTACTGCAACTGCTCGATCGTCTCAGGCGCGAGAACGACATCGCGCTGCTGTTCGTCAGCCACGATCTCAACGTGGTGCGCATGCTTTGCGATCGCACTATCGTGCTGCGCAATGGCGGCATCGTGGAGCAGGGCGAGAGCCGGGCGCTGTTCGACAATCCCAAGACCGACTACACGCGCAAGCTCGTCGAGGCGATTCCGCATATCGAGACCGGGCCAGTGCTGGCGGCTGCGCTTTGAGGTCTCGCCCGGCCCAAATGGTGCGGATATCCCGCTGGCGAAGGTCCGGTTAGTGGCATACCATTTGCACGCCAATGAGCTCTGGTTTCACCTGTTCTTGGCCAACGATGGCCGGCATCACGGCACTATTGGGAGGATTTCATGGATCGCAGGACCGTATTGAAGGGACTGGCCGGCGCGGGCGGTCTGGCATTGAGCGGCCTCTCGGCCCCGGCGATCGCACAAGGCGCCTCCGCGCGCACCCTGCGCTTCGTGCCGCAGGCAAACCTCGCCAATTTCGACCCGATCTGGGGCACGCAATATGTCGTGCGCAATGCCGCCGCGCTGGTCTGGGATACGCTCTACGGCGTCGATTCCGCGCTCCAGCCGCAGCGGCAGATGGTCGAGTCCGAGGAAGTGACCGACGACGGCACCACCTGGACGTTCAAATTGCGGCCGGGCCTCAAATTCCACGACGGCGAGCCGGTGCGGAGCAAGGACGTCGTTGCGAGTCTCACCCGCTGGGCGGCGCGCGATCCGATGGGGCTGATGCTCAAGGCACTGCAGCAGGAACTCACTGCTGTCGACGATCGCACTTTCAAATGGGTGCTGAAGCAGCCGTTCCCGAAGATGCTCTATGCGCTTGGCAAGAACAACTCGCCCTGCGCCTTCATCATGCCGGAGCGCATCGCGCAGACCGACCCGTTCAAGCAGATCGGCGATTATGTCGGCTCGGGGCCGATGAAGTTTGCCAAGGGCGAGTGGGTCCCCGGCGCGAAAGCCGTGTTCGAGAAGTTTGCCGACTATGTACCGCGGCAGGAGAAGGCGTCGTGGCTCGCCGGCGGCAAGCAGATGCTGCTCGACCGCGTCGAATGGATCGTGATGCCGGATCCGGCGACCGCCGCGGCCGCGTTGCAAAACGGCGAGATCGACTGGTGGGAGAACCCCATCGCCGATCTCGTCCCGGTCCTCAAGAACAACAAGAACATCAGCGTCGACATCGGCGATCCGCTCGGCAATGTCGGCTCGTTCCGCATGAACTTCCTGTATCCGCCCTTCAACGACGTGCGGGCGCGGCGCGCAGTGCTGATGGCGATGAGCCAGGAAGACTATATGCGCGCGCTCGTCGGTGACGACAATTCGCTGTGGAAGTCGCTGCCCGGCTTCTTCACACCGGATACGCCGCTCTACACCGAGGCGGGCGGCGAGGTCCTCAAGGGCAAGCGCGATCTTGACGCTGCCAAGAAGCTGCTCGCCGAGAGCGGTTATTCCGGCCAGCCGGTGACCTGCCTGGTGGCGCAGGACCAGCCGATCACCAAGGCGTTCGGCGATGTGACCGCCGATCTCTTGAAGAAGCTCGGCATGAATGTCGACTTCGTCGCGACCGATTGGGGCACGGTCGGCTCGCGTCGCGCGCAAAAGACGCCGCCCGGACAGGGCGGCTGGAACATGTTCCACACCTGGCATGCGGGTTCGGACTGCATCAATCCGGCGCCCTATACCGCCATTCGCGCCAACGGCGACAAGGCCTGGTTCGGCTGGCCGAACAGCCCCGGCACGGAAAAGGAGGTCACGTCCTGGTTCGAGGCCAAGGGCCTCGACGAGGAGAAGGCCGCGGTCGCTCGTCTCAACAAGGTCGCGCTCGAGGACGTCGTCTACGCGCCGACCGGCTTCTTCCTCAGCTACACGGCCTGGCGCAAGAACGTCTCCGGCATCACAAAGGGGCCGCTGCCGTTCTTCTGGGGCGTGTCGAAATCCGCATGACCTTGCGCTGAAGCCAGATGCTATCCTACATCCTCCGGCGTATCGCCTCGACCTTGCCAGTGATGGCCATCGTCGCGCTGTTCGTGTTCAGCCTGCTCTACATCGCGCCGGGAGATCCCGCCGTGGTGATCGCGGGCGATCAGGCAAGTCCGGAGGATGTGGAGCGCATCCGGCAGAGCCTCGGCCTCGACCGACCCTTCCTGATCCAGTTCGGCAGCTGGGTCTGGCGCATTCTGCACGGCGATCTCGGCACCTCGATCTTCACCAATTTGCCGGTCTCGACCATGATCGGGCAGCGTCTCGGGCCGACGCTGTCGCTGATGATGGTCACGCTCCTGCTCACGATCGTGGTCGCGGTGCCGCTCGGCGTGCTGGCGGCCTGGAAGGCGGGAAGCCTGATCGACCGGGCCATCATGGCCTTTGCCGTGTTCGGCTTCTCCCTGCCGGTCTTCGTCGTCGGCTATGTCCTCGCCTACGTCTTCGCGCTGGAGCTCGAATGGCTTCCGGTGCAAGGCTATACGCCGCTCGCCCAGGGCGTCTGGCCCTGGCTGCAAAACCTGATCCTGCCGGCGATCGCGCTCGGCTGTGTCTACATCGCGCTGATCGCCCGTATCACGCGCGCCACCATGCTCGAAGTATTGCAGCAGGATTATATCCGCACCGCGCGCGCCAAGGGCCTCGGACAGGGCGGCATCCTGTTCGTCCACGCGCTGAAGAACGCGGCGGTGCCGATCGTCACGGTGATCGGCATCGGCATCGCGCTGCTGATCGGCGGCGCGGTCGTCACGGAAAGCGTTTTCGCGATTCCCGGCCTCGGCCGGCTCACGATCGACGCGATCCTGCGCCGCGATTATCCCGTAATCCAGGGCATCGTGCTGCTGTTCAGCTTCGTCTACGTCCTCGTCAATCTGATGATCGACGTCATTTATACGCTCGTTGACCCGAGGATCCGCTATTGACCGATACGACCGTCAATCCGCAAGCGCTGCCGGCGGGCTTCGTCCTCGCGCCGCAACTGCCTGAGATCCTCCGGCCGGTTACGATCCGGCGCGGCTTCGTCGGGCTGCTGCGCGGCCATCCCACCGTTGCCATTGGCGGCACGTTGCTGCTGTTGCTCGTCCTGATCGCGATCTTTGCGCCTTATCTTGGAACGGTGGATCCGACCGCACTTGCGCCGGCCAAGCGGACCCGCGCACCGTCGGCGCTTTACTGGTTTGGCACCGACGTTCTCGGCCGTGACATCTATTCACGCGTGCTGTTCGGCGCGCGCGTCTCGCTCACGGTCGGCTTGTCCGTTGCGATCTTCGCCTCCGCGGCCGGTCTCGCCATCGGCATCGTCTCCGGCTTCATCCGCTGGGCCGACGGCATCTTGATGCGCTTCATGGACGGCCTGATGTCGATCCCGCCGATCCTGCTGGCGATCGCGCTGATGGCGCTGACACGCGGCAGCGTCGGCAACGTCATTCTCGCGATCACCGTCGCCGAAATCCCGCGCGTCTCCCGCCTCGTGCGCAGCGTCGTGCTCTCGCTGCGCGAGCAGCCCTACGTGGATGCGGCAGTGGCCTGCGGCACGCGCACACCGATGATCATCCTGCGCCATATCCTGCCCAACACGCTGGCGCCGATGCTGATCCAGGCGACTTACATTTGTGCCAGCGCGATGATCACCGAGGCGATCCTGTCCTTCATCGGCGCTGGTACGCCGCCGACCATTCCGTCCTGGGGCAACATCATGGCCGAGGGGCGGGCGCTGTGGCAGGTCAAACCCTACATCGTGTTCTTTCCGGCGGCCTTCCTGTCCGTCACCGTGCTTGCCGTGAACCTGCTCGGCGACGGCCTTCGCGATGCGCTCGATCCGCGCATGGCCAAGAGCCTCTGATGTCAAGGGGCTGATCACGATGGCGCTGCTCGAAGTTGAGAACCTCCAGACCCACTTCCGGACGCCCAGCGGCATCAACCGCGCGGTTGAAGGCGTGTCGTTCCATGTCAACGAGGGCGAGACGCTCGCGATCGTCGGTGAGTCCGGCTGCGGCAAGTCGGTGACCTCGATGTCGCTGATGCGGCTGATCCCGGAACCGCCGGGAAGGATCGCCGGCAGCATCCGCTTCGCGGGCAAGGACCTGCTGCAAATGTCCGACCGCGAGATGCGCGCGATCCGCGGCAACGACATCTCGATGATTTTTCAGGAGCCGATGACCAGCCTCAACCCGGTCCTGACCGTCGGGCGTCAAATCCGCGAGACGCTGATGATCCACCAGGGCCTGGACAAGCAGGCCGCAGAGGCGCACGCCATCGAGATGTTGATTCTGGTCGGCATTCCCGAGCCGAAGCGTCGCGTGCGCGAATATCCGCATCAGCTCTCCGGCGGCATGCGCCAGCGTGTCATGATCGCCATTGCACTCGCCTGCAATCCAAAGCTTCTCATTGCCGACGAGCCGACCACCGCGCTCGACGTGACGATCCAGGCGCAGATCCTGAAATTGATGCTGGACCTCAAGCACCGGGTTGGCGCAGCGATCATCCTGATCACCCACGATCTCGGCGTCGTCGCCGAGATCGCCGAGCGCGTCATGGTCATGTATGCCGGCCGCAAGGTCGAGGAGGCGCCGGTGGCGGAACTGTTCCGATCGCCGCGTCATCCCTATACGCAGGGCCTGCTCGGCGCAGTGCCGCGGCTCGGCTCGTCGCTGACCGGCACCGCGAGACGGCTGGCTGAAATTCCGGGGCAGGTGCCTGATCTGCGCAAGCCCATCGTCGGCTGCGTCTTCGCCGGACGTTGCGCGCTCGCGACCGATCTCTGCCGGCAGTACGCGCCGGGGCTCGAAGAGAAGGGGCCACGTCACGTCGCGGCCTGCCACTATGCGGCCAAGGGAGCGGTCGCGGCATGAGTCCCCCGCTGCTCCAGGTCAACGACCTCAAGAAGCACTTCCCGGTCAAAAAGGGCCTGTTCAGCCGCAAGTCCGAATGGGTCTATGCGGTGGACGGCGTGTCGTTCGAGATCGCGCGCGGCGAGACGCTCTCTCTGGTCGGCGAGTCCGGTTGCGGCAAATCGACGGTCGGCCGTGCGATCCTGCGACTGTTCGACATCACGTCGGGGCAGGTCATCCTCGACGGCCAGCGCATCGACGACGCCCATCCGAGCACGATGCGCCAGATGCGCCGCCGTGTGCAGGTGGTGTTCCAGGACCCGTTCTCGAGCCTCAATCCGCGCATGCGCGTGCGCGACATCCTGGCCGAGCCGATCCGCAATTTCGGGCTCGCCAAATCCGCAATCGACCTCGAGACCCGCGTGACCGCGCTGATGGACACCGTGCGCCTGCCGCGCGAGGCGTTGAACCGCAGGCCGCATGAATTTTCCGGCGGCCAGCGCCAACGCATCGGCATCGCGCGGGCGCTCGCCGCCGAGCCCGAGCTGATCGTCTGCGACGAGGCGGTCTCGGCGCTCGACGTCTCGGTCAAGGCCCAGATCGTCAATCTGCTGCAGGATCTCCAGCGCGAGTTCGGCCTGGCGCTGCTGTTCATCAGCCACGACCTCGCGATCGTCGAGCACATGACCCATCGCGTCGCGGTGATGTATCTCGGCAAGATCGTCGAGGTGGCGCCGCGCTACGAGATCTTCGCCGCGCCAAAGCATCCTTACACCAAGGCGCTGCTCTCGGCGGTCCCGCTGCCGGAGCCGGGGGCCCAGCGCAATCCGATCATCCTCAAGGGCGACGTGCCGAGTCCGATCAACCCGCCGAGCGGGTGCCGCTTCCACACCCGTTGCCCGCTCGTGTTCGATCGCTGCCGGACCGAGGAGCCGACATTGCGCGCGGCCGGCCCCGAGCAGTGGGTGGCCTGTCATCTCGAAGAAGGTGCCGCGGTGGCGAGCGGCTAGCCGTTGGGGCCGCGGCGAAGCTCTGGATCGAGGCGTAGGGGCGACAATCGGGCAAGGATGGCACTCCGCTCCTGTTCTGCCCGACGAGTCAAAGACGTTTGCGACGAAAATTCATGTGTAAAAACAACCCCGTTCTTACTGTGCATGGGGTTGTTTTCGCGTTTTTGTTGAGCCGCCTTTCAGCCTTGGCGGCGCAGGAAGCCCGTGATCGTGACCTTGTCCCAGATGTCGGCCGCCGCAAACGGATCGGCTCGGTTGAAAGCCTCGACCTCGCTGCGGCCAGGCGCCTCGATCAGGAACAGGCTGCCGATCATGGTCGCGCCGTCGTCGGAGACCAGCGGTCCCGACATCACGATCTCGACGCTGAAGCGCGAGGTGTCGCTCAGGAAAGCCTTGTGGGCGTCGTAATTGGCGAGCCGGGTCGGCAACGCCCCGGCGCGGTCGACGGCGTGAATGGCGAACAGCATGATGGTCTCCGTTTATGTCTCGTTTTCTTGGGACGGCCGCGGCTGCGGCCGTCCGGGCTTGTCGCGATGGGTGCGCCTGGTTACTTGCCGCCGAGCTTGCTGGCTTCCTCGAAAGTCGGGCAGCTCCGTTGCTCCAGCGGCACGTCGAACGGCTGGTAATTGTCCTTGGTGATCACGGTCGGCTTCAGCACGATCTCGGCAATGACGGGCTGGTTGCGCAGGGAGCGGATCGCCATCATGGTGCCAAGGCATCCCTGAAAAAATCCGTTGTAGTCGCCGCTCGCGAGCAGCTTGCCGGACTTGATCGCGTCGATCGCTTCCTTGGTGCCGTTGATGCCGATCACCTGCGCCTTGCGGTTGGCGCCGTCGAGCGCCTCGATCGCACCGACGGCCATGGCGTCGTTGGCGGCGAGCACGCCGTCGATCTGCGCGTTCGACTGCATCAGATTCTCCATCACCTGGAGCGCCTGGAGCCGCTGGTAGTTGCCGGGCTGCGAGGCCAGCAGTTTGGCACCGGCGTTTTCCTTCAGTGCGTCGTTGAAGCCGCGGACGCGGTCGACATTGGTCAGCGAGCCCTTGACGCCCTCGATGATGACGATGTTGCCCTTGCCGCCCAGCGTCTTGAGCAGGAAGCGCGCGGTCTCGAGCCCGAGGCTGTAATCGTCGGCGCCGACGAAGGACAGGAACTTGCCGCCGGCGGAGCGGTCGGTGATGTTGACGACGGGGATCTTGGCATCGTTGATCTTCTCGACACCCGGCACCATCGCCTTGTAGTCGACCGGCGTGAAGACGATGGCGCTCGGCTTCTTCACCACGACGTCCTCGATCTGGCTGAGCTGCTCGGGAATGCTGTCGGGCTTGGTCGGGATGTACTGCAGCGTCTTCGCGTTCAGCGTCTTCGCCATGTTGTCGGCGCCGACCCGCACGGTCTGGAAGAACGGGTTGGTCTGGTTCTTGGTGAAGACGGCGATGGTCTCGCCGTCGGCTCGCGCTTGCGTGGTGAGCGCGGGCGCCATCAGCAGCGGCAGCGCCAAATAACCCAGTGTCTGTTTCATGTTGCCTCCATCCCTCATTTTGCTTGTTGGTCGTTCAAGAACTCATTGCGCGCGGCGGCGGGTCTTCATGTCGAGCCAGACCGCGAGAATGACGATGATGCCGGTGACCAGCGGCTGCCAGTTGGCGCTGACCGACAAGAGGTTCATGCCGTTCAGCACCAGCGTCAGGATCAGTGCGCCGATGAAGGTGCCGAACACGGTGCCGACGCCGCCGAACAGCGAGGTGCCGCCGATCAGCACGGCGGCGATCGCGGGCAGCGTCAGGCTTTCGCCGATATCGGCCTCGGCCGAATTGAGCCGCGACAGGAAGATGATCGAGGCGAGCCCCGCCATGGTGCCGGAGACGGCGTAGACCAGCAGCAGGCGGCGCGCGACCGGAATGCCGGAGAGCCGCGCCGCAACCGGATTGGCGCCGATCGCATAGATCTCCTGGCCCCAGATCGTTCGCTGCGCAAACAGTGTTCCGATCCCGAGGAACACCAGCAGCAGGTAGACCGGGATCGGCAGGCCGAACAGATAGCCGCTGCCGATCTGGCGGAAGCCTGCCGGAAAGCCGTGAAGGGTTTCGCCCGCCATGTACCAGTAGGTGAGGCCGTTCAGCACCCAGAGCATGCCGTAGGTGGCGATGAAGGAGGGGATACGAAGCGCGGTGACCATGACGCCGTTGAGCAGGCCGACGATGCCGCCGCAGGCAAGCCCGGTGAGAATGCCAAGCGCCGGCGAGCCGGTCTTGTGGATCACGGTCCCGGCGATGCAGGCGGACAGCGCGACATTGGCGCCGACGGAGAGATCGAGGCCCGCGGTCAGCACCACCAGGGTCAGGCCGGAGGCGATGAAGAAGGTCAGGCTCGCCTGCCTGAGCACATTGAGGATGTTGCCGAGGCTCAGGAAGGAATCGCTGAGCACGGCAAGCACCGCACAGATCAGCAGCGCCGCAAGCAGGCGATAGAACAATTGGATCGCATCCTGCGACAGGAACGAGCGCGGCGGCGCGATGGCCTCTTTGCTGATGTCGGTCATGCGCGGCTCCTGAGCCCGTCGAGGAACAGCGCGACGATGACGAGCACGCCGACGCTTGCGACCTGCACCGAGGACGGCAGCGAGATCAGGTTCAGCCCGTTGCGCAGCACGCCCACCGAGAGCACGCCGAGCACGGTGCCGAGCAGCCAGCCATTGCCGCGCTCGAACGACGTGCCGCCGACGGCGACGGCCGCGATCGCATCGAATTCGAGACCGAGGCCGGCCGTCGGGTGACCGGAATTCATCCGCGCCGTCATCAGCAGGCCGGCAATGCCGGCCATCGCGCCACCGATCGCATAGACCATGATCAGCAGACGGTTGGGTGACAGGCCGGCATAGCGCAGCGCCTCCCGGTTGCCGCCGAGCGCGAAGATGTAGGTGCCGAAACGGGTGTGATAGAGCAGGCCGTGAAACGTTGCATAGGTCACCAGCGCCATCACGATCGGCACGGGAACGCCCAGCAGCGTCGCCGAATAGATGTCGCGTACGCTGTGGGGGATGCCGACCACGCTCTGGCCGTCGCTGACGATCAGTGACAGGCCTTGCGCCATGCCAAGCGTGCCCAAGGTCGCGACGAAAGGTGGGATGCCCACGATGGCGACCAGCCAGCCGTTGGCGAAGCCGAAGGCTGTGCCGACGAGAAGCCCGGCACCGAGGCCGAGCGACATCGAGTGGGTGGCGAGCGAGACGATGGCGACGCAGAGCGAGGTCAGGGTCAGCACCGCGCCCATCGACAGGTCCAGCCCCTCGGTCATGATGATCAAGGTCATCGGCAGCGCGAGCATGGTCAGGATCGTCGACTGCACCAGCACGTTGGAGAGGTTGGCGACCGACAGAAAACCGGGCGCGATCGTGCTGAACAGCGCGATCAGCAGCACCAGCACGATGGCAACGCCGGGAATGCGTTGCAATGGATTGGGTTGAGAGACGACTGCGGCCTCACGCATGATGCATCCCCAGTCGCACGATGTTCTCCTCCGTCAGCTCGTTGCGCGCGAGGTGCCCGGCGACACGCCCCTCGCGCATCACATAGGCGCGGTCGCAGACATGGCAGATCTCGACCTGTTCGGACGAGATCATCAGCGCGGCCGCGCCTTCAGCGACAAGTCGGTCGATCAGGGCGAAGATTTCGGCCTTGGCGCCGATGTCGATGCCCCGGGTCGGCTCGTCGAAGATGAAGAGCTTCGAGCCGGCAGCGAGCCACTTCCCGATCACGACCTTCTGCTGATTGCCGCCGGAGAGCAGACCGACGGTCTGGCGCGCGCTGGGCGTCGCAATGCGCAACTGCCGGATCAGGCCGTCGGCAGTGCGCTGCGCGCTGCGTTGATCGAACAGACCGCTCGGAAACAGCTTTCGCAGCGCCGACACCACCAGATTGTCCCCCACCGACCGCAACAGTGCGAGGCCCTCGCTCTTGCGGCTCTCCGGGATCAGCGCAATGCCGCAGCGGGCGGCAAGATCAGGCTCGCCGGAGATAGTCTTGCCGTCGAAGACGATCTCGCCTGATGTCACGGGATCGGCCCCGAAGATCGCGCGCGCGACCTCGCTACGACCGGAGCCGACCAGGCCACACAGGCCGACGATCTCGCCCCGCCGCACCTCGATGTTGATGTCCGAGATTCCGGTGGAGGCGCTCAGGCCCTTGACCTCGAGCAGCACTTCGCCGGGTTCGTCGGCAAAATTGCGCGGGTAGGTCATGTCGACATTGCGGCCGACCATCATGCGGACGAGCTGGTCCGGCGTGACGTCGGCCGGGCGAACGCCGTCGATGCGACGACCGTCGCGCAGCACGGTGATGCGGTCTCCGAGCGCGAACACCTCCGCCATGCGGTGCGAGATGTAGACGATGGAGACGCCGTCGGCCTTCAGCCGCGCGATTAGCGCGAACAGCAGCTCGGTCTCGCGATCGGACAGTGCTGCGGTCGGTTCGTCCATCACGAGGATGCGGGCGTTCTGGCTGATCGCTTTGGCGATCTCGACCATCTGCTGCTGCGCCACCCCTAACTTGTCGACGATGGTTGACGGGTCGATGTCAAAGCCGATCGTGCCAAGCACGCGCGCGGCGTCGGCCAAAATCTTGCGGCGGTCGATGGTGCCGGGGATGCGGCCCTTCGGCTCGCGGCCGAGAAAAATGTTCTGGGCGATATCGAGATGGGGGACCAGCGAGAATTCCTGGAAGATCACGGCGATGCCGAGCTTCTGCGCGTCTGCGGCCGAGTTGATCGCGACCGGCTCGCCCTTGAAGTAGAACTCGCCGGCATCGGCGCGATAGGCCCCGCACAGCACCTTCATCAGGCTCGACTTGCCGGCGCCGTTCTCGCCCAGCAGCATATGGACTTCGCCGGGGAAGACGGCAAAGGACACGTCATCCAGCGCCTTGACGCCAGGAAACTCCTTGCTGATGCCGCGCAGCTCGAGGAGCGGGACAGGCGAGGAGGGCTCGACGGCCAATGCGGCGGTGCTCATGCCTGCGCTCCGCTTGCAAAGATCTTTCCGGGATTCATCAGGCCCTTGGGGTCGAGCGCGGTCTTGATCGATCGCATCACATCGACGGCCTCGCCGAGTTCATCAGCGAGATAATCGATCTTGCCGAGCCCGATGCCGTGCTCGCCGGTGCAGGTGCCGTCCATGGCAATCGCGCGGGCGACCATGCGAGCCTGGAGCGCCTTGGCGCCTTCGACTTCCTCCGGCCTTGCCGGGTCAATCAGGATCAGCATGTGGAAATTGCCGTCGCCGACGTGGCCGACGATCGGCGCGATGAACCCGCGCCCGTCCGCGTCGCGCCGGGTCTCCGTGAGGCATTCCGCCAGTCGCGAGATCGGCACGCAGACATCGGTGATCACGGCACGCGCGCCGGGGCGGAGGCCCAGGCCGGCATAGAGCGTGTTGTCGCGGGCGTGCCAGAGACGGCTGCGATCCTCCGGTGCCTTCGCCCAGGCAAAGCCATGGCCGCCATGGTCGGCGGCAATGGCCTGTGCGGCCTCGGCCTGCTCGGCGACGGAAGTCTCAGAACCATGGAATTCGAAGAACAGGGTCGGGGCTTCGCGATAGCCGAGCTTCGCATAGGCGTTGATGCCGCGCATCATGACGTCGTCGAGCAGCTCGATGCGCGCCACGGGGATCGCGGACTGGATCACGGAGATCGCGGTGTCCACGGCGTCCTGCAGGGTGTCGAAGCTGCAGACCGCGGCCGAGATCGCCTGCGGCACGGGATGCACCTTGAGCGTGATCTCGGTGATGACACCGAGCGTGCCCTCGGCGCCGACGAACATGCGGGTCAGGTCGTAACCGGCGGCCGACTTGCGCGCACGCCGGGCGGTTCGGATCACGCGGCCGTCGGCCAGCACCACCTCCAGCGCCATGACGTTGTCCTTCATGGTGCCGTAGCGCACCGCCATGGTGCCGGAGGCCCGCGTGGACGTCATGCCGCCGATCGAGGCGTCGGCGCCGGGGTCGATCGGAAAGAAAAGCCCGGTGCCGCGCAGCGCCGCATTGAGCTGCTTTCGTGTGATGCCGGGCTGGACCACGACGTCCATGTCGCTCTCGTGCACCGTCAGCACCTTGTTCATGCGTGCGAAGTCGAAGCAGACTCCCCCCGCGACCGCGGCCGCATTGCCTTCGAGCGAGGTCCCGGCGCCGAACGGAACGATGGGCATGTTCGCGCCCGCGCATAGCTTGACGATCTCCGCGACCTCCTGCGTGGTTTCAGGGAATACGACGATGTCTGGCGGCAGGCTGCGATAATGTGACTCGCTCTGCCCATGCTGATCGAGCACGCCACGCGCGACGCTCGCGCGCGGGCCGATCAAGCCTGTGAGGCGATCGGCCAATATGCCCGTGCTGACCCGTGGTCCCATCCTTGCTCCCTGTCTTGCCCTGCCGGACTCTTGTTGGTCCGCCGTCGTTCAGCTTAGGCGGCTCTTGCGCTGCTTGCGACCTGCTTCAGGCCGAAATCATAGTTGAGATGAAAATACTCGCTGTCCACCATGCGACCATCGGGCGCACGACCTGGCGGGCACCGCACAAATTCGCGGATCAGGCTGTCCTTGACGCCGAACACCACGTCGCTGTCGAGATACTGGTCGCCGGCCACGAACACATGGGTCACGAGTTGCTCGAAGCCGGGCGCCGAGATCATGAAATGCACATGCGCCGGGCGCCAGGGATGGCGGCTCTGGACCGCCAGCATGTCGCCGACCGTGCCGTCATGCGGGATCGGATAGGCGGCCGGCTTGATCGACCAGAAATTGAATCGGCCATTCTGGTCGGTGTGGAAGCGCGCCCGCATCGCAAGATCGCCGATCTTGTCGAGCTGCTGCACGTCGTAATAGCCGTCGTCGTCGGAATGCCAGACGTCGACGACCGCGTCCGCGAGCGGCCGTCCGTCGACAGTCGACACCGAGCCGGTGACGAGCATCGGATCGCCCTCCATCGGGCCGGAGATGTCAGCGCCGTTGTCTTTCTCGGGCGAGGCCTGCACGAAGAACGGACCGAGCACCGTGGTTTCGGTCGCGCCTTCCGGCACCGGATGGTTGATGGCGTCGACCAGCATGGAGACGCCGAGCGCGTCCGACAGCAGGATGAACTCCTGGCGCTTGTCGTCGCACATCTGGCCGGTGCGGGTCAGGAAGTCGATGCCGTATTCCCATTCCTTCTGGGTCGGCCGCACCTCGCGGACAAAGGCATGAAGGTGGCGCACCAGCGCTTCGCTGACCTGCTTGATGCGCGGATCGGTTGCGCCCGCGATCCGCTCCAGCACGGCGTCGGTGATGGTGTTCTCGTTGAAATTGCGCATAGATGCCTCCGTAACTCAGAGTTTGGGCTCGCCGAGGCCGGACAGCCGCTCGATGTGTTTGACAGTCGCGATGAAGTCAGCGTCGCCGTCGCCTTGCGCGACCAGCGAGCCATAGGTCTCCCGCACTTGGGCGGCGAGCTGAAGCGGCACGCCGACCGCGTGGCCGGCGCCGAGGATCAGATCGAGATCCTTGGCCATCTGCCTGCAGGAAAAGGTCGAGTCGAAATCGCGGTTACGCAGCGGCGCGGTCTTGTACTTCACCATCGGTGAGGCCACCGCGCTGTCGTCGAGAACTTTCAGAATGTCCTGCCAGCCGATGCCGCCCTTGCGCGCCAGCGCCAGGCTTTCCGCCATCATGGCGGCCGAGACAGCGATCATCAAATTGACCGCAAGCTTCGCATATCGCGCTTCCTCGCCGGGCCCGAGATAGGTCTGGGCGCGGGTGAAGGCGGCGAGCAGCGGCTTTGCGTTTTCGTAGGCGTCCTTCGGGCCCGAGACGAAGCAGCTCAGCGCGCCAGTGTGGACGATGCTGGCATTGCCCGAGACCGGCGCACGCAGGTAGAGGACACCGCGCGCCTGTGCGGCGGCGTCGACCTCTGCGGACGCCTCGACGCTCACAGTGCTGGTCTCGACCAGGACAGATCCAGCCGCCATCGCGGCGATGAGGCCTGTTGGGCCGAGCAGTGCGCCGCGCAAGGCAGCGTCATCGGGTAAGGACGTGATGATCGCGACCTTGCCGCCCACGGCCTCCGCCGGCGAAGCGGCAATCGAAATGCCTTGCGCGCGCGCCTCGTCGAGCCGTGTCGTGCTCCGGTCGAACGCGGTCACGGCATAACCGGCCTTGGCGACGAGCACCGACATCGGCAGGCCCATCTTGCCGATCCCGATGAAAGCGACGTTCTTTGGCGTGTCAGTCATTGTTGTTGTCCTTGACGCCCTCAGGCGGCGTGTCCCTGTCGTTCGATGTCGTGCACCAGCCGCCGGCCGGATTGCGCGAGCAATTGCTTTTTCGCCTCCAGACCGTCGGCCAGCAACCGTCCATTCCGCTTCTTCCACACGCCGCCGATCATCACGGCCTCGATATTGGCGAGGCTCGTTTGCATCACCACGGTGGCAACGGGATCGTGCACTGGGACGAGGTTGAGATCGGAGCAATCGATGATGACGAGGTCGGCGAGCTTGCCCGGCGTCAGTGAGCCGATCTGGTGCTCGCGACCGAGCATGCGGGCGCCTTCCGTCGTAATCCAGCGCAGCGCCTCGCGGACGGGGATCGTGGTCGTCGCTGGAATGGTGCTGGTGACCTTGCGCGACTCGGCGTTGTCGAGCGCCCGCTGCATCGAGAGCGCAACGCGCGCGGCGGAGAAGAGGTCGCCGGCCAGCACGGATTCCAGATCGATGCCGATGGTCGGCCGCACGCCGCGCTTGAGCAGCCGTCCGGTGATCGGGAAGCCGTGGCCCTGGACCATCTCGTTCTCCGGCGTCACCGAGAAGGAGACGCCGAGGTCGACCATCCGGTCCAGGAGATCGTCAGGCAGGTCGTTGCCATGGACGATGTTGATTCCGGCGCCGACGAGGCCGGCCCCGATCAGCTTCTCCCAGCCACCAGGCGTCTTGGCGGGACCACCGCCCTGATGCATGGATGCGATCAGCTTGAACTCGCGCGCCATGCGGAAATCGTGCATGGCGACGTCGAGCGTCGAATAATGCGGGCCGAGGATCGCGAGCCCAAGTGTGACGAGGCCGTCGCGGTCGGCGAGGGGCCCCGCCAGCAGTCGCTCGACCTCACGGCGTGGATGCGGGATTTCCGAGAAATGCGGCTCGCCCGGTTTCGGTTCAGGTTTGGGCGAGCCGTGGAAGAAGGCCGCGCGGATACCGCTCTCGATCAGGCCGCGCACGGCGGCGTCGGTATGATCAGGCGTCGGATTGTTGTGGCACCAGTCGACCAGCGTGGTGGTACCTTGGTTGATCTGGTTCAGCGCGCCCACCAAGGTCGCGATATGGATGTCCTCGGGCCCGAACACCGTTGCGAGCCCGGCATGCATGCGGCGGAAATATTCCAGCAGCGTCCAGTTGGCGGCATAGCCGCGTAGACCCGTCTGCCAGGTGTGCATATGGGCGTTGATCAGGCCGGGGATGACGATGCGCCCGGTGCCGTCGATGATCTCGGCCTCAGTCGCGCCGCTGCCGAGATCGATCGATGGACGCAAATCAACGATGCGGTTCCCCTCGATCAGCACATCGCCGCCGGGTAAATCGCCGATCGCGTCATCCATGCTGATGATGACCGCGGATTTGATCAGCGTGCGCCGCATCGAATCAAACTGCCGCTCTGATGGCGCCGGGCGGCTCACCGGCCCAGGCGCGCGCGATCAGGTCGCGGATGGCGTCGCGTTCGAGCGGGCGCGGGTTCCAGTAGGCGTTGGTGACAGCAAGGTCCGCGGCCTTGTCGATGCCGCCTTCGGGCATGCCGATGTAGCGCAATGCGACCTTCGCACCCAGCCGCTTCGCGAGCTCGAAGAGTCCTTGCGATGCATCGGCGGCGCCGATTGCGCGTGAGATCCGCGCCATCGCGTCGGGCACGGCCGGCGCGTTGTAGGCCAGCGCATGCGGCAGCACGATGGTATGGGTCTCGGCGTGCGGCAGGTCGAAGGTGCCGCGGAGCGTGTGGCAGAGCTTGTGATGCAGCGCCATGCCGACGGTGCCGAGGCAGACGCCGCACAGCCAGGCGCCATAGAGCGCTTCGGTGCGGGCCTCGCGATCGTCGCTTTTCGTGGCAATCGCGGGCAGGGCGCGGGCGAGCGCGCGGATGCCTTCCTCCGCCATCAGCGACGTCACCGGATTGGCATCGCGCGCATAGAGCGCCTCCACCGCATGCGCAATCGCGTTGATGCCTGATGTCGCGGCCAGGCTCGCCGGCAGAGTCAAAGTGAGATCGACATCATAGATCACCGTCTCCGGCAGGATGGCGGCATCGCGCACCGTGGTCTTCAGGCCGTTCTCGGTCTGGCCGACAATCGGCGTCATCTCCGAGCCGGCATACGTCGTGGGAATGCAGAGCTGGTTGATTCCGGTGCGCAAGGCGAGCGCCTTGCCGAGCCCGGTCGTGGATCCGCCCCCGAGGGAAATGACGCAGTCGGCCTTGCACGCCTTCATCGCCGCGAGCGCCCGCTCCGTGACCTCGACCGGCGTGTGCATGGTCGCGCCGGGAAAGATGCCGGCGTAGAGCGGACCGAGCGCCGCGCCCAGCTTTTTGCCTTGCGCCTCCTGCTGCGGCGTCGTCAGTACCAGCGCGCGCTTGCCGCCGAGCCGCTCGACCTCGGCCTTGGCGCCAGCCAGCGTTCCGCTGCCGAACACGACGCGGCAGGGCAGGTTTTCAAAGGTGAACGAACCGATCATGTGCCGGTCTCTTTGATGGGATAATCGACCTGGAAGCGTCCGATCCGCAAGTCGCCCAGCGCCTCGCGCACGCGCAAATGTTCCGGGTGGGTGGCATAGGCCGCGAGCGCAGCGTGGTCGGTGAATTCGGAGAACAGCACGACGTCGCAGGCGTAATCGACATCACTGACATCGAGCCCGACTTCGATATGGGTGAGGCCGTCGATCCGTCCGCGCAAGCCCTCGAACAGGGTCTTGACCTTGACCCGGGCGGCGGAACGCTCCGCGGGCGTCTCCCCGCGCAGCCGCCACATCACGATGTGCCTGATCGGGCCCGACATTTCCCTGTTTCCTCGCCTGCTATCTTGCTTGTGTTTGGGCCATTTTGACTTGCGGGATACGGAAATAAAGGTCAATAATCGCAAGTCTCTTTTCCTGTTTGCGAAAAAATGGACCGCCTGCTGCAATTGGAAGTGTTCGCCAAGACGGCCGAGCTCGGCAGCCTGTCCAAAGCTGCCGAAGCGCTGCGCATGTCGAATGCGGCCGCGAGCCGCCATCTCAGCGCGCTCGAGGAGCGCCTTGCGGTCCGGCTGATCGAGCGCAACACTCGTCGGCTGTGGTTGACGGAGGCGGGGCAGGAGTTGCTGGAGCGCTCGAGCCGGGTTTTGAGCGAACTGGCGGAGGCCGAGGACATCGTCAGCGATCGCGCGCTGTCGCCGCAGGGCACGCTGCGGGTCACGAGCTCGCTGTCCTTTGCGGTGATCTATCTGGCGCCGATGCTGCCGGCCTTCCGCGCGCGCTATCCGAAGCTCAACATGCAGATCACCACCGCCAACCGGTATTCCGATTTCATCGAGGCCGGCATCGACGTGGCGATCAGGACGCGCGAGCAGGAGCCGGATTCGAACATCATCGTCCGCCGCATCGGCCAGATGAGGCGTGTGCTCGCGGCTGCGCCCTCATATCTCGCAAGCTGCGGCGAGCCGGAACAGCCCGTCGATCTCGCGCGCCATAACATGCTGGTCTACAATCTCGCCAACGATCCTTATTCGCTGCGCCTGCGCAGAGGCAACGGCGCGCAGACTGTCCGCGTCACGCCGACGCTCGACAGCAATGACGGCCAGGTCATCCGCGGCGCCGCGCTGGCGGGGCTCGGCATCCTCATCCAGCCGCTCTATATCGTGCAAAGCGATATCGCGGCGGGCCGTCTCGTCCAGGTTCTGATGGACTGGGAGCTGCCGCTGCTGACGATGAACATCGCCTACCAGAACCGTGCCGGACTGCCCGCCAAGATCAGGGTCTTTTCCGACTTCCTGGTCAGCCACATCCGCGAGCATTCGCAGCCGGGGATCTGGATCGACGCGGCGAAGTGAGCGACATTTTCGAATTCAGGCGGCTTTGCAGAAGGCACATCCATTGAAAGCCAGGACATCCGGCACCGCATGGCGGCATGCCAACATCGGTCGGCTGCTCAACAACGCAGTGCGGCGCTTCGAAGGTCGTGTGCTCGAACTGATGAGCGAGAAGGGGCATGGCGAAACGCGGATCGCGCATGTCGGCCTCACACGCAATCTCGACGTGGAGGGGACCAGACTGACGGAGCTCGCCCGCCGCGCCTCCATGAGCAAGCAGGCGATGGGCGAGCTGGTCGATCAATGCGCCGATCTCGGCCTGGTCGATCGCATCGCCGATCCCACCGATCGGCGCGCGCGCATCGTCATGTTCACGCCGGCCGGGCGCAAATGGCTCGATGCGTTCCGCGACGCGGTCGACGTCGCCGAGCAGGAAATGCGCGCCGAGCTCGGCAAGGCCACGATGGATGCGATCGTGAAGGGGCTGGCGGTCTATGGCGCGACGTTCGACACGCTCGACGACATCAGATAGTCAGGCTCCTTGACGATATCGTCAGGCGACCTTACCATGCAGAATAATGCTGGTAGGGAGAAGCGTCTTGGAAACATGTCTGAAGGCCTCGGTGCTCATCGTGGGCGGGGGGCCCTGCGGCCTGATGCTCGCCAACGAGCTCGGCCGGCGCGGCGTGTCCGCGATCCTGGTCGATGAAAAGCCGGGCACCGCATTCAATCCGCAAGCCAATGCGACGCAAGCGCGCTCGATGGAGCACTATCGGCGGCTGGGTTTTGCCGACGAGATCCGACGCGAAGGACTGCCTGCGGATTATCCGACGGACGTTGCATATTTCACGCGCTACACCGGATACGAGCTGGCCCGATTTCAATTGCCGTCATCGTCACGCGCGAGCGAGCTCGTCAAGGCCATGTCGGGCTCCTGGAGCGCGGCCGAGCTGCCGCATCGGGTCTCGCAAAAATATGTCGAGGCGGTGCTGCGCCGCCATGCCGAACGGCTTCCCGGAATACGGCTCAGCTACGGTCATCGTCTGATCAGCTACGTCGAGAGCGATGACGGCGTCGTCGCCCAGATCGAACGTCTCGATGACAACAGCCGCTTTGAGGTCCGGGCCGACTTCCTGGTCGGGGCCGACGGGCCGCGCTCCATGGTCCGGCAGTCGCTCGGCATTGTCTACGGCGGCGAAACCGGAACGCAGCGCGATTTCATGGGCGGCCGCATGCTGGCGGTCTATCTCCGTTCGCCCGGCTTCTACACGAGCATCCCGCACGCCAAGGCGTGGATGTACAATTGCTTCAACGGCGACCGCCGCGCCTTCATGGCATCGGTGAACGGTCGCGACGAGTTTGCGTTTCACACGCAGCTTCGGCCCGATGAGAACGAAAATGCGATCACGATCGACGAAGCCAAAGCGGCGTTCCAGCGCGCTTGCGGCGCACCGATCGACTGCGAAGTGCTGTCGTTCCTGACCTGGACCGCCGGTCATGCGCTGGTCGCGAATGGGATGCAGCGGGGCAGGGTGTTCCTTGGCGGCGACGCGGCGCATCTGTTCACGCCAACCGGCGGGCTTGGCTACAACACGGCGATCGAGGATGCGGTCAATCTCGGCTGGAAGCTCGCAAGCGTCGTCAAGGGTGTGAGCCCGGCGGGGCTGCTCGACAGCTATGAGGTCGAGCGGCGTCCGGTGGCGCTGCGCAACACCGATTATGCGCGTCGCTTTGCCGACTCGCTCGGTCTGTTCGCTCCCGCGCCTGAGATCGAGGACCCCACCGAGGCCGGCGACGAGGCGCGGCGGATCGCTGGCGTCTATCTCGAACAGCACGCCCGCGCCGAATTCAACATCCCCGGCATAACCTTCGGCGGGCGTTACGACGGCTCGCCGATCATCGTCTCCGATGGTAGCCAGCCGCCGCCGGACGCCGCGAACGTCTACGTTCCGAGCGCCTGTCCCGGCGGGCGCGCCCCGCATGCGTGGTTGGACGACGGCGTCTCCTTGTACGATCTGTTCGGGTTCGAGTGGACGCTGCTCCAGTTCGGCGAGGTCATGTCCGCGCATGCGTCATTCGCCGAGACCATCCGCGCGATCGGGGTTGATGTGAAACTCGTCACGCTGCCGAAATCGCTGCGGGATCTCTACGACGCCGATCTCGCCTTGATACGCCCCGACCAGATCGTGGCCTGGCGCGGCAGCGCGTCACAGGCTGGCAGGACTGGGCGCGTCCTTGCCCGCGCACTCGGACACAATGCGAGCGACAGCGCACGGCTGGCAAGCTGATCGACTCTCGCCGTCGCATCCGATCAGCGGCGGCGCGGCCAATAACAACAAGACAACAAAACGACAAATGACATCGGAGGAGGAAGCCGTGACGATAAGAGCATTGGAGGACTACGACGTTGCGACCGTCGCCACTGCCGAGCAGACGGCGAGCAGCCGCCGGCGTATCCTGATCGCCGGCACCATCGGCACCGCGATCGAATGGTACGACTTCTTCATCTACGGCCTGATCGCGCCGCTGGTATTCGATCAGCTGTTCTTTCCGAAGTTCGACCAGCTCACGGCGACCATTGCGGTGTTCGCGACGTTTGCTGTCGGATTTTTGGCGCGTCCGCTCGGCGGACTGGTGTTCGGTCATTTCGGCGACCGCCTCGGCCGAAAGTCCGTCTTGCTGTGTACGCTGCTCATGATGGGACTTGCGACCATGTCGATCGGATTGTTGCCGACCTACGCCAGTGCAGGCGTGGCCGCGACCGTCGCGCTTGTGGCGTTGCGCTTCGTCCAGGGGTTTGCGCTCGGCGGCGAGTCGACCGCGGCGATCCTTATGGCGATCGAGACGGCGCCCGGCCACCGCCGCGGCTTCTCGGCCGCGGTGATCCAGGCCGCAGGACCCGTCGGCGTCGTGCTCGCCTCGTTTGCGGCGCTCACGATCTCGCGGTTGCCGGAGGCGGATTTGCTGTCATGGGGCTGGCGCGTCCCGTTCCTGATCAGCGCGGTGCTGGTTGCGCTCGGCGTCTATATGCGCCTGCGCATCGAAGAGAGCGCGACATTCCGAAAGGCGAAGGTGACTGAAGCAGCGCCTGTGGTCGAAGCGCTGCGGGAGCATTGGCGGCCGATCCTCATCGTGTTCTTCGCCGAAATGGCGCAGACATCATATTTCTATTTGACGGCGATCTTCACCATCTCCTTCGCGACCCGTCAGCTCGGCGTCCCGAAGGACGTCATCACGCAGGCCGTGCTGTTCGCCAATCTCGTCGGCCTCGTTGCGATGCCGCTCATCGGCGCCTGGTCCGACCGCATCGGACGAAAGCGTCTGTTCCTGGCCGGCGTGGTGCTCGCAGCCATCTCGATGTTTGCATTCTACGATGTGGTCGCGAGCCGTGACACGATGCTGGTGACATGCGCGGTGATCCTCGCCGCGGGGGTGATCCATCCGCTGATGTTCGGCAGCGAAGGGAGCTATTTCCCGGAACTGTTTCCGACCCGTATTCGCTTCACCGGCGTGTCGATCGGAAAGCAGCTCGGGACGGTGCTCGGCGGCGGCATCGCGCCGCTGGTCGCCACCAGCCTGTTTGCGCAAACGGGCTCCACCTACGCGATCACGGGATACTACGTCGCGCTCGCGCTCGCAGCGATGATCGCGCTCGGCTTCGCGCATGAAACCGGCAAGTCGCGGCTGCTCGGCTGAGCAGGCGCCATCACCAACATCAGGGAGGTTTTCATGGACGTCAGTCTTCTCATCAACGGGCAGGACCAGGCCGCTTCCGGCGGCAAGGTGTTCGAGCGCCGCAATCCGCTGTCGCAGGAGGTGGCAAGCCGCGCGGCCGCCGCGACGGCGTTCGATGCCGACGCCGCGGTGGCGGCAGCTTCCGCCGCATTGCCAGGATGGTCGGCACTTGGCCCGAATGCGAGGCGCGCTCTGTTGCTGAAGGCCGCAGATGCGCTTGAGGCGAAGCGCGATGCCTTCATCCGGATCATGATGGCCGAGATCGGCACGACGGAGATCTGGTCCGCCTTCAACGTGAAGCTCGCGACCGGCATGCTGCGCGAAGCGGCGTCGCTCACCACGCAGATCGCCGGCGAGGTGATCCCGTCGGACAAGCCGGGATGTCTCGCGATGTCCGTTCGCCAGCCGGCCGGCGTGTGCCTCGGTATCGCGCCGTGGAATGCGCCGATCATTCTCGGCGTTCGCGCCGTGGCGACGGCGCTTGCCTGCGGCAATACGGTCGTGCTCAAGGCGTCCGAGATTTGCCCGGGAACGCACCGGCTGATCGGCGAGGTCTTCAAGGATGCAGGCTTTCCGCCCGGTGTCGTAAATGTTCTGACCAACGCACCGGCCGATGCGCCTGCTCTGGTCGAGCGCCTGATCGCCAATCCGGCCGTGCGGCGGATCAACTTCACCGGCTCAACCCGGGTCGGCCGCGTCATCGCCGAACTCGCCGGGCGGCACCTCAAGCCGGTGCTGCTCGAGCTTGGCGGCAAGGCGCCTCTGGTCGTGCTCGACGATGCCGACCTCGATGCCGCCGTCGCCGCCGTGGCCTTCGGCGCCTTCATCAACCAGGGCCAGGTCTGCATGTCTACTGAGCGCGTAATCGTGGACGAGGCCGTCGCCGATCAGTTCGTCGCGAAGCTTGCCAAGAAGACAGGCGCGCTTCCGGCCGGCGACCCGCGCCGCGGTCCGGTGGTGGTCGGCTCGATGATCGACGAGGCGCCGGCCAAGCATGTCGTTGCCCTGATCGACGACGCGATCGCGAAAGGCGCCGTCAAGCTCGCGGGGGGCGACCGGGTTGGCACGGTCGTCCCAGCCACCGTGCTCGACCGCGTGGTGCCGGGCATGCGCATCTACACCGAGGAGAGCTTTGGTCCCGTCGTCTCGGTGGTCCGCGCGCGTGGCGTGGACGATGCCGTTCGGCTCGCCAACGATACCGAGTACGGCCTCTCGGCCGCCGTGTTCGGCCGCGACGTCGCGCGTGCCCTGACGGTGGCGCAGCGGATCGAAAGCGGTATCTGCCACGTCAACGGCCCGACCGTGCATGACGAGGCGCAGATGCCGTTCGGCGGCGTCAAGGGATCGGGCTACGGCCGCTTCGGCGGCCAGGCCGGGATCGCCGAGTTCACCGATCTGCGCTGGATCACCATCGAGACCCAGCCGCAGCACTATCCTTTCTGATCGCGCAGCAAGCGAAGCCACCAGGACGTCCATTCATGAATTCGAAAATTCTCACGGTTCGGGAAGCGACCCTCGGTGTGCTTCGCTCCTTTGGCGTCGATCGCGTTTTCGGCAATCCCGGCTCGACCGAGCTTGCCTTCCTCGGCGACTGGCCCGATGACATCGACTACGTGCTCGGTTTGCAGGAAGCCTGCGTCGTCGGCATGGCGGACGGCTACGCGCAGGCGACGGGGCGTCCGGCTTTCGTCAATTTGCACTCGGCGGCCGGGCTCGGTCATGCGCTCGGCAATCTCTTCACCGCGTTCCGCAACAAGACGCCGATGGTCGTGACAGCCGGGCAGCAGGCGCGCAGCCTGTTGCGGATGCGACCCTATCTCTTCGCCGAGGACGCCGCACAGTTTCCAAAGCCCTATGTGAAATGGAGCGCCGAACCGGCGCGGGCCGAAGATGTTCCAGCGGCGATCGCGCAGGCCTTCCTCACCGCCATGCAGCATCCGCGCGGTCCGACATTCGTGTCGGTCCCGTCGGATGATTGGGCGCGGCCCGCAATCGCACCGCCGGTCCGCCACATCGCGACGGAGTTTGCGCCCGATCCGGCGGCGATCGTTCGGCTCGGCGCGGCGATCCGGGCCGCCAAAAAACCTATCTTCGTTGTCGGACCCGAGATCGATCGCAGCGGCTGCGTCGACGCGATGGTCGCTGTGGCCGAGCAGGCGAGCGCGGCCGTTTGGGCAAGCCCGATGTCGAGCCGTTCGAGCTTTCCGGAATTGCATCGGCTGTTTGCCGGCTTCCTTCCGGCAGCACCAGGAGGGCTCGCCCGCGCCCTGCGCGGCGCCGATCTGATCGTCGTGGTCGGCGCGCCGGTGTTTACTTTCCATGTCGAAGGACAATGCGAATTGCTCGACGACGGAACGCTGGTCTGGCAGATCACGGATGATCCGACGGAAGCCGCAGCCGCTTCTGTCGGCGACACCATCATCAGCACGCTCCCGAAGGCGCTGGCTGGACTGCTGTCGGCGATGCCTGACATCGCGGAGCGCGAAGTGCCGGCCGCGCGGATGCGGCCTGCCGCTCCTGCCGCGCAACATCCGATTCCGCCGGGCTATGCGCTCGCCCGGCTCTCGGCGTTGATGCCGGGCGATGCGATCGTGGTCGAGGAAGCGCCGTCGCATCGTCCCGCCATTCAACAATTCCTGCCGCGGCCGGGTGCGGACAGCTTCTATACGATGGCGAGCGGCGGACTTGGTTACAGCCTGCCGGCCTCCGTCGGCGTGGCGCTGGCGCGGCCCGGCCGCCGCATCGTCGCCCTGATCGGTGACGGATCGGCGATGTATTGCATCCAGGCGATCTGGACCGCGGTGCAACGCCGCTTGCCGATCACCTTCGTGATCATGAACAATTCAGGCTATGGCGCGATGCGCGCCTTCAGCCAGCTGATGCAGGCGCATCGCCCGCCCGGGATCGACCTGCCCGGGCTCGACTTCGTGGCGCTCGCAAGGGGAATGGGTTGTCCGGGGCGGCGCGTGACCGATGCCAGTGACGTCGATCCTATCTTGACCGAAGCGTTGGCATCGAGCGGTCCCGCGCTGGTCGATATCGCCGTCGACGACGCCACGACGGACTTGTTCAGCCATCCGCGCTAGCTGGCGGTAGAGGGACTGGTTCGCGGCGACAAAACGGCCGATGGAAATTTGCCTCCGAAGGCGCGGGTCTTGGGTTGGACACGCGATCCGTCGATCACCTCGAGCCGGCCGTAGCGGTTCAAGGTGTGCAACTTCCTGCCGGGCCATGCCGATCCGGGCCGCAGAGAGTGGCGGACAATCTGCTTGAACGTCGTCGGCGACAGTTCGACGATTTCCGCCAGGGCGAGCGCTGCGCCGTATCCGCCGGCACAATCCTGGACCGGCCGCCACAATTTGCCATTGATGGTGACGAAATTCCCCGCAGGCCGCGTGCTCGCGCGGTCGATGAGGACGGGGTTGCTGGCATGCGGCAACCACGGGCCCATGAGGTGCTCGGCGTAATAGATCGCCAGCGAATCCGAATATCCGCCGGTGCCGTCGCGCCAAGCTCCGAACAGATAGTTCAGGCCGTTGTGCCGCGTGATCGTCACATCGGCGAGTTCAAGTCCCGAAAGCAGCGTCTCGTGCCGCTCCCATTTGTCTGGAAACCGAACGCATTTGTAAATGGCGACGTCCCCATTGGTCGAGCTCTCCGGGATCATCCACAACGCGCCATCGTCCTCGATCAGGAAGGGATAGGAGAGGTGCCAGGGCTCGTCCAGTACGGGCACGACCGCTCGGACCGGGCCCGTATCGTCGAACTCGATCGCGGAAATGATTCCTTTCCCAACCCGGTGATCGAGATCTTCAAAGAAGACGAATGTTCTTCCCTGCCATGTGATGGGGAAAGGATCGGCGTAGAAGTGATTTCCGGGGTCGGAAAGGACATTCCAGCGGGGCCCTGACAGATCTCCGGTCTGCCAGACGCCGGCACCATCATTGAAGCGCCACCCGACATGCCAATGCGGGGCATAGCAGCAGAGGCGATAGATCTCCTTGGCGATCGATGTCGCTAGGCCGCGCGCGACGTACGCCGCCGGCAGGCCGTTACCAATTCGGGCCGGTCGCGCCAGCTGCGGCAGGATGCGCGGCCGTCCCGACAGGATGGCCGCCACCATGGTCAGGGTTCGCGCCATGACCGTTTCTAGTCCGCCGCTCAGACCGGCCGCGATTTCGGCAGAGGGGTGGCCGCGATCGAGGACTGCACCGTCGACCTCGTCGACGATTTCGATCACCGGCAGATCGCCGGCGAGAATGGCGGCAAGGGCTGCGTTTTCGCCTGCGGCTCCATTGAACAGCGGACGGAGATACTGCCGGGCGGAGCAGTTCGGATCCCGCGCGGCACCGGTGAAATCGACAATGACGTCCGCTGTGCCGGTGCGAGCCTGCATCCGTTCGGGACTGATCTTCAGCCTGTCGGCGCCGCTGTGTTTGCCCTTGTGCAACACCAAACGTTCGAGCTCGAACAGCATGTCGAGACCCGTCGGCCGCGGCTCCGCCGTTGCCGTCCATGCAATCTGGACCGGTACATCCCGGTCATCGATCGGCAGCGTCTCGCGGCCCATCCATCGCCGCGCATGCTCAATTTCACAGCGAAACTCGATGATCATGTCGAGCCGATCCGTTTCCGAGTCGATCCGTTTAAATGCGCCCCGATCAAATGACCTGGCCGAGAATTCGAACGTATTCCTCCACCATGGCGTCCACTGAATAGCGCAGCTTCAGGCCTTTGGCGTTTTGTCGCAGTTCGTCGCTCAGTTTTTGGTCCGTCAGGAGCCTGGAGACGGCGGCCGACAGCTTGGTATGATCGGAGGCATCGACGAACAGCGCTGTCGGTTTTCCTTCGACGGACAGCACCTCGCGCAAGACCGGGAGATCGGTGACGACCGAGGGAACGCCGGCGTTTGCGGCCTCCACAGCGGCCAAGCCGAAGGTCTCCGCCTGCGTCGGAAATACGAATACGTCGAGAGCGGCGAGAAACTCCGCCATCTGGCGCGGGGTGATTTCGCCGAGCAGATGCAGCCTGTCCGATACTCTCAGCTCATCCGCCAACTGCCGCAGCCGGGCCTCGTCGGCTCCCTGGCCGGCCAGCGCGAGGTGCCAGGATGGTTGATCCGGCAACAGACGTATCGCCGCGTCGAGCCGCTTGTGCGGGTGCAATCTTGCTGCGCAGCCGAGCAGGGTGCGATCCGGCGGCAGATTGAACTTCTGTCGCGCAGCTTGCTTCGTCAGGGTGAGCGCCTTGTCGTCGAAGCCGTGCGGGACATGCACCATGCGCGCGCGATAAGCCTTGGGGTAGCGCGAATACTCGCGTTGCATGTCCAGCGAGTTGAGCGTGATGCGGTCGAAGAAGCCGAGGCTTCCCATGGCGATGTCGGCCATACGGACCGGCCAGCTCATCGACAGCGCGGATGAAACCTGATTGGCGATGACAGGCGCGCGGCAGATGAGGCGCGCCACGCCGGCGCCGATGACATTGCCGAAGTGCTGAAACGTCAGAACGGCGTCGGGCCTGGTGGCCCTGATATGGCCGCCGAGCGTCCACAGCATTTGCAGCAGCGCCAGCGGATTTCCCGGCCGGCTCGACGCGCAATAGATCGTGTCGGGGGGCTCATCGAACGAATCCGACTTGCGGAAGAAGAACAGATTGGTGACCCGATAGCCGCGGGCGGTCAGCCTGGCGCCAAGCAGGCGCGAGATCTCCTGCGCGCCCGCGTTCTCGGCCTGGGTCTGTACGAGAAGCACGTGCGGCTTTCGTCCGCCACCGTTGGGCGGCGGGAGTGCTGTCGCAGTCGTCTCGCCCAACGCCTTGTTTGGCTGGTAATGGAGCACGGATCCCGACCCACTAGAGAAACGAATTTTTCACATTCTTAACCCCGTGCTTACCATGGAGGCCTCGCGCGGACACCGACTAGCAATAAACGGAGTTAATGCGCGCCCTGTCGCAAGGGCATCGTTCGCGAGGGAATTCCGCTGGTTCCCGACGAAATGAAGCGCGCGCGTTAACCAATTGGTCACGGCCGCGCCAGGCGCGGGTAACCGCGGATTAACCATAGATATTTACGTTGGAGCAGGCACTGAACAGTGTTCGCCAGTTGAATCCGAGTAAAATCCATGACGTTCGGTCGCCGCGCAGACCCGACAAGTTCCGGATCGACCGCTGCCGCCGCGTCGTGGCAGACGCGACATGCGTCAAACGGCGAGTCGCGCGAATCCGCCGCGCGCTTGGGCGGTGCGCTCACGGCCGCGGGTGCGCTCTCTTTCATGCGGAACAACGCTCGCCGCATCCTGACGCTTGCTCTGGCGATTTTTTCCCTTGGCGTCATCGTTCTCTTGGTGATCCCGGTGCGATTTGCGGCGACCGCGCTGGTGGTGGTCGATCCACGCGAGCAACGCGTGACCTCGGAGCAGGACGTTCTGCCGGGCATCGGGCAGGATAGCGCTGCGCTGCAAAGCCTGGTCGAAGTGGCGAAGTCCGACGGCTTTCTCAAGCCGCTGATCGAGCAGCTCAAGATTCGGGACGACGAGGACATTTCCGGGGGACATACCGACCCCGCGCGCCTGCTCGAGAGATTCCGCAACCGCCTCGACATTTCCCGGCGCGGGCTGACCTATGTCATCGCCATCCGCTTCACGTCGAACCGGCCGGAGCGGGCCGCTTACTACGCCAATGCCATCGCCGAGGCGTTCGTCGCCAGCCAGGGCCGCAGCCGCACCGATGCGACCGACGAGGCCGCCGACTGGCTCAGTGGCCGGCTCAAATCATTGAGCGAACGGTTGAAGGCGTCAGAGGACGCCGTGGCCACGTTCAAGCTCGAGCACAGGATCGTCAACGCGGGCAAGGATTCCACCACCCAGCAATTGCGGGTCACCGAACTGTCGCAGCAGGTTGCCGCTGCGCGCGCCAGGACCGAAGAGGCGAAGGCCCGCCACGAGCAGGCACAGCGCGACGTGAAGGCGAATGTCGACAGTCCCGTCAAGCAGGATCTGCTGAGCGCCCTGCGCGCGCAGCGGTCGGCGCTCAATGACCAGATTGCGCAGAAGCGGGCGGTGTTCGGCGATCGCCATCCCGACCTCGTCATGTCGTACAGCCAGTTGACCGATCTCAACAGGCAGATCGAGGTTGAGCGGACGAAGGGCATCGACACCGCAAAATCGGAATACGAGGCCCAGCGCGAACAGCAGAAGGCGCTGGAAGGCCAGATGAAGGCGGCGGAATCGCAGCTTCTGGTCGATGGTCAGGCACTGGTCCGGCTCCAGGAGCTGCAGCGCGACGCCGAGGCCAACAGAAACATCTACGAGCAGTTCCTCTCGCGCTCCAAGACGACGAACGAGCAGCGCCTCTTGCAGAGCTCCCAGACCAAGATTGCGTCGTCCGCCATTCCGCCGCTGCGCTCGACCCTTCCACCGCTGTCCTTGCTGCTCGCCGCTCTCGCGATCGGTTCGCTGCTGACATCGACGGCGGTCGTTGCCGCCACGGGACGCGGATCGGACAAATCCGCTCCCGATGTCCGCGACCCCGAACCGGCTCCGCGCCAGCCCGCGACGTGGTCGCGTCCGCCCATTTGGGCCCGCATTCCCGACTTGGCGCCAGGCGAAGCCCCCAGAAACATCTGGCAAGCTCCGGTGTCCGCGACGACCGAACTCGATCTCGGTCTCCACCTGCGTCCGCTGCTGGAGCGGCTGGAGAAGGTGCCGGGACCTCGTGGCAAGGTCGTCCTCGTGATGTCGGTCGGGAAGCGCGCCGGCGGCAACACCGTCGCGCGGTCGCTGAATCGATGGGCGTTGAACACGGGGAAGCTGAGCGTGTTGATCCGGGTCGAGCCGGACCTCGGCGGTGCCGGGGCAGGGCTCACCAAGGGCCAAGCCGACGGCATGATCATTGCGGACTTTCGCAGCGTCGATGAGCTCCTGAGCGCCAGCAAGAAGCCCCAGCCACAGCCCGCGGACGATATTCGTTCGGAGTTCGATCTGATTGTCGTCCACGCCACCTCCCTGGCCTTGCAGCCGGAGGCGGCGGCGCTGGCTGCTCACGCCGATCTTGTCATGCTGGTCGCGCGCGAAGACGCAGTCGACTCGGCCGCAATGCGCAGGGCGATCGCTGCGCTCTCCCGGTTTGCCGGCGTGCCGACGGGCATCGTCGTCAATCGTGTGCCGGCCGGCCCGTCGGCGTCGCGTCGCGGCGAAGTGCTGGGGCTGGCTGGTTGACGCCACCGGCAACGGATTGCCGAGCCGAGCCGTGCCATTGCCTCGGCTGACCAGAGGTCTATTCGCCGGAGTCCGCGCCACGGACCGCGTAGGCGCTGGGCTTCGATGCCGAGAAGCGCAAAAGCCCCAAAATCGAAGGATCGACCCCGGTTCGCCGGCGACAGAGGATGTTGAGCGCAATGGTCGCCAGCGCCAGCGACACAGTGGCCGAGATCGCTGCACCAAGAACGCCGAGCCAGGGAATGAGGACGAGAAATCCGACTAGCCGCAGCGCTACGTTCCCGGCGATCACGGGGACGTACTCGCGCTCATAGCCGGTCAGCTGCAAGATCGCCGCAGAAGGACCGCCCGCCGCCTGGAACGCTGTTCCGATCGCGAGCACGATCAGGACCCAGTGCTGCGCAGCAAAATGCGGCCCGAACAGGTTGAGCAGATGGGGACCTCCAACCCAGATCAGGAGAAGTCCGCTGACCACGCACACCGCGGTTACTTCCGCCATGAGCCGCAACGTTCGCTCGAATTCCTGATGGTTCTTGCTGAAGTACAGCGAGGGGAGCCGACGTGCGCCAAAACTGTACAGTGCGGCCGACAGCATGGCGAAGATGTTGGCCAGCCGCGAAGCGGCAAAGTAAATTCCGGCGGTTGTGGGGTCCAGCATCCAATAGACCAGAATGACGTCGAAATACTGGTTCGCGGCTTCGAGGATGGATGCGACCCAGAAATGAAGCGCGCTCGATCTCCAGCGCGACGTCTCGGACCCCACCGCCGTGCCGCGGAAATCCGGCAGGGTTCGCGCAATCGCGATGATCTGTGCAATCAGTCCGACCGACATGGCAATCGTCATCACGGCGATCAATTCGGCGGGATCGAGCTGGCGATGGCCGAACATGATTGCGAGCAGGAACAGCACGACGCTGACGCGCCAGAAGAACTCCCTGTTTCCTTCTCCCATGAGAATGCTGACCAGGGAGCGTGCGATCTGGCTGCCAAGCATCAGTCCCGCATTCACGGCCGTGTAGGCCGACACCGCGAGAACCAGCAGCCACGAGGCGCCTTTGATGTTCGCGCCGATCGCCATTGTGCCGATCGCGATCAGCATCGCGACGGAGGAAATTTTGAGGCTCGATAGCAGCACGCCTTTGGTGAGATCGGGCTGATTTCCCACCCGATACTCGTTCAGAAATCGCACCAGCAGCGATTCCTGGCCCACCAGTCCGACGACCGCTGCCATCTGGGCGACCGAAAGCCAGGTCGCAAAGATACCAAACCCATCGGGCGACATCGTTCGTGCCGCAAGCGAGAACAACGCGAACGCAAGCGCGCCGCTACCAACCTTGAGAAGGATGGTTCCGGCAACACCGCGCGTCACGTCGCGCCGCATGAATTGGACGATGGATTCGATCATGGAGATTTAAGGGGCAACTTCCCCTGAAGAGACATTTCAGATTACCTGCAAAAGCCTAGCATGCCGAAAAACCGCGAGTGTTAATGGACGGCCTCCATGATCCTGCCGACCGCGGCGATGTCGCGGCATGCCTGTTGCTTCACTATGGAACATTGCTGATCCCATTGTCCCAGATAGAGCAAAGTGCGGCCTGATCGCGTGGCGGCATAGCGCCGCATCGACGGCCAATGAGGCGAGATGAGCCGCTGGAATGCGGACCGGCTCGCCGGGATTGGTCATCCCGAGCAAGCCGCGTGCCGGATCTCGTCGGGCCGGGCCGGTCTCCGCTGCATTAACCGAGATATCGAGAAATGATCGCGTTTGGTCCTGCGATGCGACATCAGGCGAGAGAATTGCACGGGCAATCATCGTTGACCGTGGGAGCCTGGACCATGACGGCGGATAGCAACGCGCCCGAGCCGATTGCCGCAGCCGGCCCTTCGACGATCGTCGCCGACATTGCGATCGTTGGCGGCGGCCTCGCGGGCTCGCTCGCGGCGGCCGTGCTCGCGCGGTCAGGGCATCGTGTCGCGCTCGTCGACAAGCGCGCGGTCTATCCGGACGAGTTCCGGGTCGAGAAAATTGGCGGCCATCAGCTGGAGATGTTGCGCAAGCTGGGCTTCCTCGACGCGCTCGACAGCGTCGCCTGCCGATATGATCAGGTGCTCAATATCAGGGAAGGCAAGGTGGTCGATATCAGCGTCGGCCGGGCTTACGGACTTCCGTATGCCGATCTCGTCGCCATGGCGCGCAGTCAACTGCCTGATCCGTCCAGCCTGATCGTCGACGAGGTCACTGCCGTCAACTGTAGCGACGATATCCAGCATATCGAGCTCGCGTCCGGGAGACGCATGACAGCGCGCCTCGTCGTGTTGGCCACGGGCATGGCGGGCGTTCTCGGTTACAAGCTCGGTATCAAGCGGCGGGTGCTGGCCGAGCGTCATTCGGTCACGTTCGGATTCACGATCGCGCGCCGAGACGATGCGCCGTTCGATTTCGAGGCGCTGACCTGTTACGGCGAGCGCACGGCGGACGGCATCGATTATCTCAGCCTGTTTCCCGTGCGTGCCGGCATGCGGGCAAATCTCTTCATGTTCCGCGACGCGGCCGATCCGATCATGCGCGAGCTGCGCCGCGAACCGGAAGCGACGGTGTTGCGCCTGCTGCCGGGTTTGCGGCCTTACCTCGGCGATTTCCACGTGATCGACCGGGTGCAGAATTGGGTGATGGACCTGTCCGTCGTGGAAGGACATCTGCAGCCCGGCGTCGTGCTCATCGGCGATGCGTTCCAGACCAATTGCCCTGCCGCCGGCACCGGCGTTGCCCGCCTGCTGGTCGATGTCGACCGCCTCTGCACCGAATATGCGCCGCGTTGGCTCGTGACCGAAGGCATGAGCCAGGACAAGATTTCGGAATTCTATTCCGATGTCGACAAGGTCGCGGCGGACCAGCAGTCGCTGAAGATGGCGCACTTCCGGCAGGCGCTGACGTCCCGCAACGATATCGGCTGGGACGTGCGACGGCGCCTGCACTTCCTGCGACGCAGGATCACCCACCGGGTCGATCAAATGCGGCCGGGCTGGCTCGCGCATGTTCGAGGCGCGCTACGCGCCTGAGAGCCGCACTCATCGGGGCCTCGCGCCGGTCAGCGCGTGGGCGTTGAGGTCCGGGTCGGCAGGAGCCGGAACTCCGACATTCGCTTGGCGGCCAGTTTGAGCCAGGGCGCCTGCTTCAGTGCGAACAAGGAAATGGCGCCCACGGTGCTGCCGGCCTGCGTGACCACCCACATCGGCGCGGGCTGTGCGCCGAACTGCTTCTTGTAGGGCTCGTCACCGATGGTGAAATCGAGCATCTGATCCCCGCGCTCAATGCAGTCCTTCGCGACTTGCTCGAACATCAGCGCGCCCAGGGACTGGCTCTTGTATCCGGCAATGTCGAAGGCGCTCATGATAACGAGGAAGCTGCCTCGATGGCAGAGCCCGAGCACGGCGGCAATCACCTCGCCATCCATCTTCATGGCATAGAGCCGGACAAAGGAGCCGAGGCCGCGCTGCGCCATCTCGGAATAGAAGCCGTAATATTCGGAGCGCTGGAGCAGATCTCCGTCGCCTTGCGCCTGAAAGCGCGGACCGCGGAATTTTCGCATCACGTCCAGCGCCTCGATCACGGAGGCGCTGTCGCCGCAGCATGAAAAACTCAGATCGCCCTTCTTCTGGAGCTGCCGGGATTTTTTTGCGAGCTCCTTCTGGTAGGAACGGTCCATCGCGCTGGCGCGCCATTGCTCGAACGGCGCGACGAGAACGGTCGCGTAGGCGTTGGAGTCCATCGCGGCGCGGCGGGGCGTAGCCAGGAGGTTCTCGATCGGAAGCCGTCCATCCGGGAGCTTGGTCATTCGGAGCAGATCGAACGGGCGGACAAGGTACCTGATTTCTGCGCACGCGCTCTCGTCCTTGAGCAGCTCGGAAAAGACCTGCGGACTGCACACCGGAGCCAGATAGTCGGAGACGCGAAGGTCGGCGAATTCGACGGTCCGTATCGGGCCGCGCCGGATCCGCAGCAAGGGCAGCACCATCGCAAGGGCGCCCGTCGCGCGGTGGCGGACCACGACAACCAGAGGCGTTGCGCCTGCATGAGACGCGAGCCTGGTATAGAGGGTGTCGAGCCAGAGCGGATGCTGGAACGCGGTGGCGGCCGAGTTGTCGAACAGCTCCGCGTAATCAGGCGACAGGAAGTCGAATCCCTGCTCGATGGCGATGTCGAATGTGTTGCTAGGTCTGTTCATGATAACCAGGGAAGCCGGATAGCTCGGGACCGTCGATCGAACCGGATCTGCGCTTTATAGCAGGGTCATTACAGGCGAGACACCGGCGGCGTGTGATTTGCGCTAATGCTTCAAGCAGGGCTCGTATCGTTACCAAACCGTTAATTTCTCGCAACGGCGCCGCCTCGCGGCGTGAAGCTCGACCTGCGCTAGCGAATTATTAACCGCGCTTAAGGAAGGTCATCTCATGGCCAGCCTGCAGACCGAGGTGGATTCCGGGGCACCCGGGCGCGCGATCTGGACGACGCGCAGCGTTGGCGTCGAGAGGATAGCCAGGATCGCGATCAGCTGTTCGATCACCATCAACGTGGTCGCATCGATGGGCATCTTCAACGCTGCGCTAGTGCCGACGGAGCTGAGCTTTCTGCAACAGGCCATAGCCCTTCTGATGTGGGCTATCCTGATCTACGCAAGTGCATTCGTGCAGCCGCGCCTGCGGTTGCAGGTCAATCCCGATCTGGTGGCGCTGGTCGCATTCTATGCCTTCGCTATTCTCTCGGTGTTCTGGTCCAGCCTGAGCGTCGCGGCGATCATGAAGAGCGCGGCGCTTGCGATGACGACGTTCGGCGCATTTTGCCTCGTCACGCGCGTCGACGTGGACGACATCGTGAGAGCCACGGCCCTTGGGCTCTTCATATTGGTCGCCGCGTCGGCTGTCTGTGCGTTGGCCGTGCCCGACATCGGGATCGACCACAGCTGGATGCACAACGGTCAATGGCAGGGCGTCTACGAATCCAAGCAGACGCTCGGCTTCGTCGGCGCGTATCTGATGTTCTTGGCCTGCTATCAAAAGATGACGGGGCAGGGGTGGCTGGCCTTCCTCGCCGTGTTCCTGTTGGCGTCGACATGTGTGCTCGCGTCGGAATCGCGCGGCGCCGGCGCTGTCGCCCTGGCCGCCTGCGCCATGCTCGTGACCTCGATGTGGTCGGTCGGCTGCATGAGGCTCTATGCGCTCCTGCCGTCGGTCATGTGCGTTCTGGCCGGACTTCTGATCCTGTATTTCTACGTGACGGGATACGACGCGATCCATATCGGCGATGCCAGTATCGATTTCACCGAACGAACCTTCATCTGGCATTACGCGATAAGCCATTTCAACGATGCGCCGCTGCTCGGCTTCGGCATCAACGGCTTCTGGACCATCCCGTCGATCTACGATTATTTCGAACAGAATCACGGCTGGGTGCTCGACAATTATCACAGCGGCTACATCGCGATCCTGATGGAAACCGGCTTCCTGGGGTACATGCTCTTTGCTGCGAGCGTCCTCCTGTTTTCGCACAAGATCCTTCATCTGATTTCCGCTCGCACGATCGACCGATCGCATTGTGCCCTCATCATCGGATTTGTCGTCCTCAGCTTTCAGACCAATTTTACGGAGACGACGTTCCTTCGCTCGACGATGTTCACATCGGTGCTCCTGGTGGGATTTTTCTTCGCGACGTGCAGGCCGGTGCGACCGACGGAATTCCAGGCTCTAGGAATGGAAGCGGTATGACCGCCACGCGCGCTCGCTGGTCGAGAAGCTTCAATCTCGCGGTAGCGGCGTTCTTCCTTGCATCGCTGTTCTTCCACGCCCACGGGGCCGAGCAGACCGCCGCCCGTGACATGCCAAAACTGGGTCGCGGTATCAACATTCTCGGCTACGATGGTATCTGGGAAGGCGGCCAAAACGCGCCATTTCGCCTGGACAATCTGACCGCCATCAAGAAAGCCGGGTTCGCGCATGTCAGGATCAATTTCTTCGGCTTCAAGTTCATGGGGCCGGGGAATGTCATGGACGAAATCGTCCTGAGGCGGCTCGACGCCGTCATCGAGGAGGTTCTCGCGAGGAAGCTCGTTCCCATCGTCGACGAGCACGATACTCATCTTTGCCAGCGCGACGTTTCCGAATGCGCCGAGAAGCTCAAGGCGTTCTGGCGGCAGATCGCCGAGCGCTATGCCGGAAAATATCCGGCACTCGTCTTCGAGGTGTTGAACGAGCCTGGTGGGGAAATGACGTCCGCCGGCTGGAATTCGCTCCTCAATGAATGTCTCGGCATTATCCGCCGCACCAATCCCGAACGGCTGGTCATCGCCGCCGTTCTCAACACCGACGAGATCCCTGTCGACGCGCTGGTTCTGCCGCCAGAGGACAGGCATCTCATCGTCACGTTTCATTATTACGCGCCGATACGGTTCACCCATCAGGGCGCGCCGTGGTCTCCGACGTTTTCGCGGATCGGGCCCCTGGACTGGGGCAGCCCGGAGGATGAAGCGAAGGCTGCCGCGGACTTCAGGAAGATGAGCCTCTGGGCGGAGAAAGAGCAGCGCCCGGTTTATGTCGGCGAGTTCGGAGTGTACGAGCGTGCGCCATCCGACAGCCGGCAGCGATATTTGTCATTCGTGGCGAGAAGCGCCGATAGGCTCGGCTGGTCATGGGCCTACTGGCAGTTCGATCACGACTTTGCCGCCTTCGACAGCGCGCGTCAGGCCTGGAAGCCAGGTATCCTGCGTGCGCTGATGCCGCCGACGCGTTGAAGTCGGGTCCCAAGCCCGCTCATGTAACGGAAGGAGTGTCGGGCCTTGACCCGTCGGGCAAAACACCCGCCACCGCGTCAACCCCTCTCCGCAAAAATATTCCACTTTACCGAAATTCGGTTTTGACGTATGTGTCGCTCATCCCGGCTCATCCTTGAGGGGCGATCTTGTGGTCGTCACGTTCGCGAGCCGGGCTTGCGGTGGACGCGGCAGCGTTCGGG
>NZ_JBEPRY010000009.1:0-259751 GCF_040548605.1 Bradyrhizobium sp. JR4.1 | reverse complement strand
AGACCGTCTGCGTTCGCGCGCCATCCGAGGCCGCACAAAAAAATACCCCATATCGAGCCTCACTCCCGCTCGGCCAATTAAGCAAAGCCCTCGCTCGCGGGAGAGGTCGGCGCGTCCGGGCGATGCGAAGCATCGTCCCGCGTGCCGGGTGAGGGCTCTCTCCTCTGGGGGAATCCCTCCGTTGAGACACCCTCTCCCCAACCCTCTCCCGCAGGCGGGAGAGGGAGCGCACCTTCGCCGGTGGCCCACCGGTAAACTCATTCCCTCGCTTTTTAACGAATTTTGCCCGGCAAAACTGATCTGCCGACTTTACCGGATTCTCGCGTTTGTTCCCTAGTCTCTGTTCCCAGAGGAACTCGGCGTCCTGCGGCACAAGCAGGATGGCTAGCCAAGAACTGGGGTCATCGGGATGAACGGCGCGACAACACTTCTGCAGGATCTGGACGACGCGATCGCACGCGGCACCGACGAAAGCCGGAACAAGGCGTTGTGGCATGCGACCGACATTCTGATCACCGGCCGCTATAGCGACGACGAGATCAGCACGTTCGGCGAGGTCATCGGCCGGCTCGCCGACGAGATCGAGGTTGCTGCGCGGGTGCAGCTCTCCGAGGTCATGGCAGCCTGCGATCACGCTCCGCTCAATGTCATTGCGCAACTCGCGACCGCCGACGAGATCGAGGTCGCAGGCCCCGTGCTGCGCGACTCCAATCGTATCGACGAGAAGCTGCTGATCGAGAGCGCCATGACCAAGAGCCAGTCGCATCTGCTTGCGATCGCCCAGCGCAAGTCGATCGGCGAGGCCGTCACCGACGTGCTGGTCAAGCGCGGCGACCAGGAGGTCGTGACGTCGGTTGCCCGGAACGAGGGCGCGCGCTTCTCCGGCTCGGGCCTGCTCCACATGGTTCGCCGTGCCGAGGGTGACTCGATTCTTGCGGAGCAGCTTGGCCTGCGCAAGGACGTGCCGCGTCACATCTTCCAGCAGCTGATCTCGAAGGCGTCGGAGGACGTCCGCCGCCGACTCGAGCACGAGCGCCCGGAAATGATGGCGCAGATCCAAAACTCGGTGAGCGACGTCACCGGCGACCTGCAATCCAAGTTCGGCCCGTCCTCGCGCAGCTATTTCGTCGCCAAGCGCGTGGTGACGACGCAGTACCGGCAGGGCAACCTCAACCAGGACTCGATCTCGAACTATGCGCGCCAGCACCGCTTCGACGAGGTGCAGATCGGGCTGTCGCTGCTGTCATCGCTGCCTGTCGACGTGATCGAGCGTGCGATGATGGACCGCAATCGCGAGATGATCCTGGTGCTGTGCAAGGCGCTCGATTTCTCATGGGACACCACGATGTCGCTGCTGTTCCTCGGCGCCAAGGATCACCTGATCACGGCGCGCGAGCTCCACGACAACGAGCGCGATTTCGGCAAGCTCAAGATCGAGACCTCGCGCAGCGTCTTGAAGTTCTACCAGTCGCGCAAGACCGGCACCGATCCCGTCACGGGTCGTCAGCCCGAGCTGCAGGTGCACTGAGCGGTCCACCGAACAGGTACACCGAGCATCATCCGGGAATTGGCAGGGAGTATTTGCAATGTTGCCTCAATTCGGCACCGCCGTTCGCAAGAATCCAAACAAGAACCTCAACAAGGCCGCAGCCGGCGAGATCGGCGGGGGAGCAGCGGACCAGGCCTCGGTCGATGCCGCCTGGCTCGTGCTGGAAGCCGCCAACGACCTCGGTGACCACGCCGCGATCGAAGCTTGCCGCCGCGTCATCGACGCCGAGCTGAACGGCACGGTGGCCGGCAGCGCGGATGTCGATCTCGTGCTGGGGTATTTCAGGTAGGACTTCAGGTGTCCAATGGCACGCCAATGCGCCGACAGCGGCGCAGCTGTAGGATGGGTAGAGCCCTTGCGAAACCCATCTTGCCTCCGGGCGTGTTGATGCGTGATGGGTTCGCTTCGCTCTACCCATCCTACGAACTTGCGTCTCTCACCGCCGAATCCGGTAGATGACGACGTTCTCGCCGTGACGGAACGTGGTTCGCTCGAGGAGATAGTTGGCCTTCTCCAGCACGCGGCGCGATGCGCCATTGCCGGCATAGACCAGGCCGATGAGGGACGGCAGCTCGTGGTGTAACAGTCCGATATCGGTCAGTGCGGTCGCGGTCTCGCTTGCAAGGCCACGGCCCCAGAATTCGCGCTTGAACGCATAGGCAATCTCGATCTCGTCGATATCGTCCACCAGGATGTGCCGGATGCCCGCTCGCCCGGCGAATGCCCCGTCTTTCGTTCGCAACACCCACAGCCCGAAGCCATGCTGGTCCCAATGCGCCATATTGGCTTCGAGATAGGTCTTCGTCCTCTCCGCCGGGCGCACGCCGCCGAGATATCGGGACACCTCGGCGTCGAGATGCAACGCGACGAGGTCGGCGAGGTGATCTTCACGAAGCCTCTCGGCAGTCAGGTTCTCGGTGCTGAAATGATCCATGGACCCGGATAGCCGCTTTCGGAGCAGGGCAGGATGACGCGCCTTCGCCACCCCTCATGATTTCTAACACATCCTAACGGGCAATTTCGGCGGCATCCGGTCAATGTCCCCATGGAAAAGCGGTGGAATTTCCAAATCAGCACGAAGCTCGACGGAGATTGCATGACGTCCAAAACGCAAATCGAATCACCGCCACGGCCCGCGAGCGTCTCGCGTCGTGGTTTCGTGGGAGGCCTGTCGGCGGGCGTTCTGGGGGCGGTTGCGACCGAAGCGGCGGCGGCGCAAACGCTGGCCGAAATCCCTGATCGCGGGCCCGGCGCCGATCTCGGTGCGCACAGCGAACGATCGCGCTTCGTCAAGATCGATCGCATTCCCGAGGCAGGACCAGGCAAGCGCAACGTCGACCCCAGTGATGCCATCAATTCCAAGACGCCGCATCAGAAGCTGGTGGGCAACATCACGCCAACCGATCTGCATTACGAGCGCAGCCATTCCGGGGTGCCGGACATCGATCCCGCGCAGCACCGTCTGCTCATCCATGGCCTGGTTCAGAAGCCGCTGGTGTTCAGCGTCGACGATCTCAAGCGGATGCCGTCTGTCACGCGCGTGGTCTTCATCGAATGCACGGGAAACGGATGGGAAAACTGGAAGAAGGCGGACCCTGATCTGACGGTGCAGAACACGCACGGCCTCGTCAGCACCAATGAGTGGACCGGCGTTCCGCTGAAGTTCCTCATTGGTCTCGCGAGCAAGGAGAAGAACTCGAACTGGATGCTCGCCGAGGGAGGCGACGGCGCGGGCGTCGACCGCAGCATTCCGCTGACCGACGAAATCGTGAACGAGGCCTTTGTCGCCTACGGTCAGAACGGCGAACCACTGCGCCCCGCGCATGGATTTCCAATGCGGCTGGTGATGCCGGGCTTCGAGGGCAATCTCAACATCAAATGGCTGCGCCGTCTCAAGTTCGGCACTGAGCCCTGGATGACCCGCTGGGAAACGGCGCGCTACACGCAGCTGCTGGCCAACGGCACGGCCCGCCAGTTTCAGCTGAGGATGGAAACCAACTCCGTCATCACGCAGCCCTCGGGCACGATGCAGATCCAGCCCGGCTACAACATAATCTCCGGTCTCGCCTGGAGCGGCCATGGCAAGATCGCCAAGGTCGAGATATCGACCGACGGCGCGAAAATTTGGAAACAGGCGCAGCTGAATCAGCCGGTGCTCTCCAAAGCCCAGGTTCGATTCCAGATGGACTGGGTCTGGGACGGCAAGCCGACACGGATCGTGAGCCGCTCGACCGACGAGCAAGGTAATGTTCAGCCGGACCGGCAGTCCTTCATCGCCGCGATGGGGAGCAATGCGCTGTTCCACTACAACGCCCAGCAGACCTGGAGCATCGACGAGGCCGGGAGGGTGCGCAATGTCCTCGTATGACAATGGGCTTGTCGCAGCGGCTCTCACGCTCAGCCTGCTCGCGCCGCCCGCATTTGCATTCGATTTCGGCCGTCCCGCCACTCCGGAGGAGATCAAGCCATGGGACATCGACGTCGCACCCGATGGCAAGGGTCTGCCTGTCGGCAGCGGGACGGTTGCGCAGGGTAAGCAGGTCTTCGCCGACAATTGCGCGGCCTGTCATGGCGACAACGGCCAGGGCGGGATCAAGGATCGTCTGGCCGGTGGGCAGGGCACACTCGCCTCCAGCGCGCCGGTCAAGACCGTCGGCAGCTTCTGGCCCTATGCGACGACCTTGTACGACTACATTCACCGCGCGATGCCATATCCCACACCGGGTTCGCTCAGCACCGACGACACCTATGCCGTCACCGCCTACATCCTGAGTCTGAACGGCATCGTTCCCCCCGACGGCAAGGTCGACAAGGACAGCTTGCCGAAGATCAAGATGCCCAACCGCGACGGCTTCATTCCGGATCCGCAATTCGATCCGGCAAAACTATTCCGCAACAAATGAGCGTGTGATCATGAGAGTTTCGGCGCTGCTCAAGATCCTTGTTCTGGTTGCTGCGACATGTTTATGGGAGACCCAAGCAATGGCCGTCGACGGACTCATCACGATTAGGAGCAGTTTCGGGCCTGAAGAGACGATGAAGCGGCTGGAAGCGGAAGTGACGGCCAAGGGCCTCACAATATTCGCCCATGTCGATCATGCCACCGGCGCCGCCGCTGCCGGCCTGCCGTTGCGCCCGACCAATCTCATCATCTTCGGGAACGCCAGGGGTGGTACGCCATTGATGCAGCAGTCGCAGACCAGCGGCATCGATCTGCCGCTAAAGGCGCTGGTCTGGCAGGACGAGCAAGGCGCGACCTGGTTGTCCTACAACGATCCGGCGTATATCGCCGGGCGTCACGGCATCGGCGAGCCGGCCAAGGCTGCAATCGTCGCCATGACGGCGGCCCTGCACGCGATCGCGACCACGGTCACCGCACCCTAGCGTGACGGGATAGCCGCGCGACGCATGCGCCATGAGGAGAGATCCATGAACAGCACAGACGGGCAACCGGAATCACCCGCTCCCGGGGACGGCAAGATCGCCAGATGGCTGGTCATAGCGGTGTTATGCGCCTTCCTCGTCGGTGCCGGCGCGCTCGGCTATCTTGGCTGGTTCAGCACGACGACGGAGGTGCCAGCGTCGGGTTATGTCGCACTGGTGCTCGGTGTCGTGTTTTCGCTGGTCGTCGGCATCGGCTTGATGGCGCTGGTGTTCTACAGCAGTCGCAAGGGCTACGACGAACCGGCGGTGCTGATCCAGGAGCCGGAGAGCGATTCGAACGAAGAAGACGTCAGTTCGGGCTCCAGTACACCGAGCGAACGCACTGAGCGAGTACGCTGAGCCGGATAGCTCGGCATCGAGATGCAATGCGACGAGGAGGCCGGCCAGGTGATCTTCACGAAGCCCCTCGGCGCTTAGCCTCGCAAGACCGGGCTCAACTTCCTGAATCTTTCAACCAGGAGGCAATCGTCTGATTAAGGTAGTCCGGCACTTCATGCTGAATGAAGTGGCCAACGCCAGGTACGATTTTGACCGTGAGATTGTCGGGATTTTCAATCCATGACTTTTCCAAATCAATAGTGCTTAGCAAAGCGTGGCTCTCCTCGATTCCGTGCACATGCAAGACCGGGCATTTGATCGCGGCACCGGTGAGCTTCTTCATGGTTGGATCGAAAAGATTGAGCGCAAGCTGAGAAAACGCGTAGTTGGCTTTGTAATAATTCATCATGGACGTGATGGAGGATTTCGCGAAAGCCTCGATGTATCGACTCCTAACTTGGGGATCGACGACCCAGTATGCCAAATCCTGCGCAGTCAGATTGTCGCCTTTGCCTCGAGCGAAGAACCGTGTGGCGTAGGCGCTGGCCTTGGCCTGCGCGATAGGGTGGTTCCAAGGGAGCAACTCCCTCGTGATGGCGCCTGGATGAGGCACGCTGAGGACGACAAGTCTTTCGATCAGATCCGGATTTTGCCCGGTGAATAGCCACGATAAAGCGGCGCCCCAGTCGTGCCCAATCAGGATGGCCTTGCGCCCGTTTGCCTCTGCATCGATCACGGCGCGGATGTCATCAAGGAGAACCGGAAACTTATAGTTCTCGACACCTTCTGGCCGATCGCTCAAATCGTAACCGCGCAGATCAAGGGCGACCACCTGATAATTTGCTGAAAATTCCTGGAGCTGATTTCGCCAGGAATACCAAAAGTCGGGAAATCCGTGCACAAACACCATCAGCGGTTTTTGATTGGATCCCATGGTGACGTAGTGGATTTTCGTTCCCGCATTCTCCGCATATCTGTGCTGAAGGTTCGGATCCTTATCGATATCAGCGGCAGGCTCACTCAAAGCGGCAGGGATTTTATTGTGCCAGATGGCATCGCCTGACGTCTCTCCGGAAACGACGCGAGTGGACATCCCAGTGAACATGGCAGCTCCTAAAAGCATCATCGCGCAGGATCTAGAGGCCATCTCAGTGATCCCGTTCGCTGGAACAATTGCCGAAACTGAAGTTGCTCGAACTCATGGGTATTTCCTGCGCAGCAATCCGGGAGAGTGTCGTGCCCTCGCATGCAACTTCTGGAGGTCGATTTGAGAGCGGTGTACAGCGGGCACATTTACTATGGTGATCGCCATAGTATGGCGATCACCATAGCGGTGTCAAGCCAGGCGTGTTACGTTGAAGGATGCCCCGTAAGACTGACGCCCGCGCTCGCGCGATTGCCACTGCCGAGCGACTGTTTCGCATCCAAGGCTACACTGCGACGGGATTGAACCAGATCATCGAAGAAAGCGGCTCGCCCAAAGGATCGTTCTATTTTCATTTTCCGCGCGGTAAGGCACAGCTCGCAGAAGAAGCAATCGATCGCTACGTTGCGAGTAGAATTGCTGTGTTGCGGGGCATCTCGGCGAATACGACCGGTGACGCCCTGAGTTTTGTTCGTCAGATTTTCGGCGCGTTCGCGGCCGAAATGGTCGCCTCTGATTTCCAGTATGGATGTCTCATGCAAAATCTGGCGAACGAGCTTCCTGCACTCGACGCTGATCTGACCAAACGAGTCGCGCGCGGATTTGCTGATTCAACCGAGATCGTTGTGGAGCATTTCAGGGGGTGCGGTTTCACTTCCGCCCGCGCTTCTTCGACCGCTTCCGCGTTGGTCGCTGCCGTCGAAGGCGCCCGTACGATCGCCCGCCTGGAACGCACAGCGGCTATATTCGACGCGCTGGCGGATGTGAGTGTTCAGGGGTGGGCGGCGCCCGAGGGGCGACCCGCGGTCAGCTCTCGGCGGAGCGGACGGTAGCTGCAACGGCGGACTTCCTTGCCGCTGCGCGCTATGCGGGCCTATCGTGCCGTCGCGGAGCGTCGCGCCAATTCTCCGACAATGCCATCATGCGCCTGTTTTGCCCGACGGCGCAACCGGCCTTGTGTGCCGGCGTTGGGTCGGGCCAGCTACGGTCAGCTGATTTAGCACACGCGTAACCCATTGATCTCACAGCATCCGTCTACTGTGCATGGGGTTGTTTTCGCGCTTTTTATTTTCGGGAGGGGCTACCCCGCCCCGAACGCGACCGCGACATTGTAGGTCAGAAGGCTCGCGGCGTAGGCCAGCACCAGCATGTAGAAGAAGGTGACGGCCATCCAGGTCCAGCTTCCGGTCTCGCGCCGGATGACGGCGAGCGTGGATGCGCATTGCGGGGCGAAGATGTACCAGGCCAGCATCGATAGCGCGGTCGCGAGCGACCATTTCGTCGCCAGCACCTGGCCGATCTGCTCGGCCGCTTCCTTGCCGCCTTCGATCGCATAGACTGTGCCGAGTGCTGCGACCGCGACCTCGCGCGCCGCCATGCCCGGGATCAGCGCGACCGCGATCTGCCAGTTGAAGCCGACCGGCGCGAGCAGCGGCTCGAGCGCTTTGCCGATGATCGCGGCCAGGCTGAAGTCGATCGCCGGTTCGGTTGCGCCCGCGGGCGGCTGCGGGAACGAGGCCAGGAACCAGATCAGCACCATCATCGAGAAGATCGTGGTGCCGGCACGGTGCAGGAACATCTTGGCCCGCGTGTAGACGCCGATCGCGATCGATTTCAGCCGCGGCATCTTGTAGTCCGGCAGCTCCAGCATGAACGGCGCCGGCGCATAGTCGCGCAGCATGAAGAACTTGATGAGGAACGAGACGGCAAGCGCGCTGATGATGCCGGCAGCGTAGAGACCGAACATCACGAGGCCCTGAAGGTTGATGAAACCCCAGACGTCTCTGGCCGGAATGAAGGCGGAGATGATCAGCGTGTAGACCGGAATGCGCGCCGAGCAGGTCATCAGCGGCGCGATCAGGATCGTGGTCAGCCGGTCGCGCTTGTTGTCGATCACGCGGGTCGCCATGATGCCGGGGATGGCGCAGGCAAAGCTCGACAGCAGCGGGATGAAGGCGCGGCCGTGCAGGCCGGCGCCACCCATGATGCGGTCCATCAGGAACGCGGCGCGCGCCATGTAGCCGAAATCTTCCAGCAGCAGGATGAACAGGAAGATGATGATGATCTGCGGCAGGAACACGATGACGCTGCCGACGCCTGATATCACGCCGTTCTGCAGGAAGCTCTGCAGCAGGCCGGCGGGCAGGGTGGCGTGCACGAACTCGCCGAGCGCGTCGAAGCCCGAATTGAGCAGCTCCATCAGCGGCTGCGCCCAGGCGAACACCGCCTGGAACATCACGAACAGGATCGCCGCGAGCACGATCAGCCCGCCGACGGGATGCAGCACGACCGCATCGATCCGCGCGGTCCAGGTGTCGGGCCGGCTGGGCAGGCTGACGCAGTCTGCGATGATGCGGTCGGCTTCGCGCTGGGTGGCGCGCAGATCGGCCACGCTGAGCGCCCGCCAATTGTTCTTCCCCGGCTCGGCGGCGAGCCTTGCCGAAATCTCGTCGGTCAGCGACAGCAGGTCGGCCGTGCCGCCCTTGCGCACCGCGATCGAGGTGACCACGGGCACGCCGAGCTCCTTGGCGAGCCGCTCGACGTCGACAGTGATGCCGCGGCGGGTCGCGATGTCGAACATGTTGAGCACGAGGATCATCGGCCGGCCGGTGCGCTTGAGCTCCAGCAGCAGCCGAATGGTCAGGCGCAGATTGGTGGAATCGGCCACGCACAGCACCAGGTCGGGCACGATCTCGCCGGTGGCCTTGCCGAGCACGAAGTCGCGGGTGATCTCCTCGTCCGGGCTGCGGCCGCGCAGCGAATAGGTGCCGGGCAGGTCGACCACGGAGACCTGGCGTCCCATGGGCGTGACGAAGAAGCCTTCCTTGCGTTCGACGGTGACGCCGGGATAGTTCGCGACCTTCTGCCGGCTGCCGGTCAGCGCATTGAACAGCGAGGTCTTGCCGCTGTTTGGCGTGCCGACCAGGGCGAGATGAAGTAGGGGCAATTCCATGGAATTAGGGTCCGGTCGCTTCAGGCGACGATGATGGCCATGGCTTCGCGACGGCGGACCGCGATGGTGATGCTGTCGACCCGCACGGCGATCGGGTCGCGCCCGACCAGCCCCTCGTGCAGGACCTCGACCCGGGCGCCCTCGACGAAGCCAAGCTCGATCAGCCGGCTCTCGAGCTCGATGTCCGAGAGCGCCGAACCCGCGTCCTTGGGGGAAAGGTGTTGGATGACGCCGGTATAGCCGCGCTGGGCCAGGCCCAGCGGCATCTGCGGACGCGTATCATGGATGTCGGTCATGCCCTGTATTTTCAACGCAGGGCATCGAGGTCAAGCGCGCTCGGTCGCTGAAACTGCACCTTAGAGTGATTTTAAAGTATCAGCTTCGTGACGGAGGCGATTGGCGCCAAGATCGGGCGCCAAGCTCGGCGCCAAGACGGCTACTGGGCCGGGACTTTTTCCGCCTGGATGGCGGCCATGGCGCGGCTCTTGAAGTAGTCGAGCACGAACAGGCGGATCGCCGAGGACAGATTGCCCTGCTGGCGGTTGCCGTCGATCTCGCCGACCAGCTCGGACAGCGTCATGTTGCGCAGGCCCGAGATCTCCTTCATGCCGTTCCAGAACGCCTCTTCCAGGCTGACGCTGGTCTTGTGGCCGGCGACGACGATCGACCGTTTCACGACGGGCGACTTCATGGCTGCTCCTCGCGATCGATCCGGTGCTGGTCCAGGTGCGCCTTCGCCTGGTCCGCGCGCGTCTCCTCCGCCGACCGCTCCGCCTTCGTGCGGCCGAACTTCGTTCGGTTGGCGTCCGCCTGCTTCGCCGTGGCTTGCCGCTCGGCGCGCTTCCGGAAACGATTCAGGTTGATGACGTTCGCCATGTCGCGTCTCCATCATCCGATCCTCCGTGGGCAGGATGAAACATTCAGAAACTGTGCGCCGCACTGCGCCCAATGAGACTTGATCGCCATTCGCTTGTCCTCGTCAATCGACCCTTGGGCCATCAAACGATGAATTCCGCCCCGTTGGGGACGGAGGGGCTGCGTAACACGCAATCCCGCCGCGACATTGACGGTAATCAAATCCCGTCCTTTAAGCCCTACATTTAATGGAGCTTGGGGCTCCGTATCATTACGGATGGCTATCGGAATTCGGAATTTATCCCGGGCTGGTCATCTTCTCGGGGCGCACCAGGCGGTCGAACTCCTCCGCCGAGACGAAGCCGAGCCGCAGCGCCTCTTCCTTCAGCGTGGTGCCGTTGGCATGCGCCGTCTTGGCCACCTTGGCCGCGTTGTCGTAGCCGATCTTGGGGGCAAGCGCCGTCACCAGCATCAGCGAACGCTGCATCAGTTCCTTGATGCGCTTCTCGTCGGCGCGGATGCCGCTGACGCAATGCTCGGTGAAGGAGCGTGCGGCGTCCGCCATCAGCCGGATCGAGTGCAGCATGTTGTAGGCCAGCACAGGCTTGTAGACGTTGAGCTCGAAATGGCCCTGGCTGCCGGCGACCGTGATCGCGGTGTGATTGCCGAACACTTGGCAGCACACCATCGTCATCGCCTCGCACTGCGTCGGATTGACCTTGCCCGGCATGATCGAGGAGCCCGGCTCGTTCTCCGGCAGCATCAGTTCGCCGAGGCCCGAACGCGGACCCGATCCGAGCAGGCGGATGTCGTTGGCGATCTTGAACAGTCCTGTCGCGACCGAATTGATGGCGCCGTGCGCCAGCACATAGGCGTCGTTCGAGGCCAGCGCCTCGAATTTGTTGGCGGCGCTGGTGAAGGGCAGCTTGGTAATCCCGGCAACGTGCTTTGCGAACAGTTTTGCAAAGCGCGGCTTCGAATTGAGCCCGGTGCCGACGGCGGTGCCGCCCTGCGCCAGCGGATAGAGCTCCTTCACGGCGACCTTGAGCCGGGCGATGCCGCTTTCGACCTGCGCGGCATAGCCGGAAAATTCCTGGCCGAGCGTCAGCGGCGTCGCGTCCTGGGTGTGGGTGCGGCCGATCTTGACGATCTTTGCGAACTCCTTCTCCTTCTTGCGCAGCGCGCGCAGCAATTCGCCGAGGGCAGGGACGAGATCGGCGGTGATGCGGCTTGCCGCCGCGATATGCATCGCGGTCGGGAACGAGTCGTTCGACGACTGGCTCATGTTGACGTGATCGTTGGGATGCACCGGCTTCTTGGTGCCGAGCTCGCCGCCGAGCATCTCATTGGCGCGGTTGGCGATGACCTCGTTGAGATTCATGTTGCTCTGGGTGCCCGAGCCGGTCTGCCACACCACCAGCGGAAAATGATCGTCCAGCTTGCCCTCGATCACCTCGCGTGCGGCGCGGATAACGGCGTTGGCGCGGCGCTGGTCGAGCAGGCCGAGCTCCTGGTTGGACTGCGCCGCGGCGAGCTTGACGATGCCGAGCGCGTGCACGAGCGAGATCGGCATGCGATCGGTGCCGATCCGGAAATTCTGGCGCGAGCGTTCGGTCTGCGCCCCCCAATAGCGATCGGCGAGGACCTCGATGGGGCCGAAGCTGTCGGTCTCGGTTCGGGTCGCCGGGCGCGAGGCGCGATCGGTCTTCGAACGGGAAGTCTTCGAGAGGGAAGTCTTCGAGGAGGAAGTTTTGGCCATGAGCACATCCATTCCGCCGCGCGAAATGCCGCGCGGCCTCTTCATGCGCCTCTATATAGGGAGTTTGGCCGCCTGCGACCGGCGCCAGTCCGATCTAGATCATTTCTTGCGGAAACGATCCAATCGCACGACTTCGGCGCCGCCCTGGTTCGGGGCCGCCGGCTCTTCCGTGCCTTCCGCAGGTTCAGTGGCAGGGGGCACCGCGACCGCGGACGGGGCGGGAGCGGCCGGCAATGTCTCGGCCGAGACGTCGGCGACATCGGAAGTCTCGAACTGGAGGCCGAATTTCACGGACGGATCAAGGAAGCTCTTGATGGCGCTGAACGGCACGATCAGCCGCTCCGGAATGCCGCCAAAGGACAGGCCGACCTCGAAGCGGTCCTCGAGCACGGTCAGATCCCAGAACTGGTGCTGCAGGATGATCGTCATCTCTTCCGGATATTGCGCCAGCAGCCGCGACGACAGCTTCACGCCCTCGGCCTTCGACACGAAGGTGATGAAGAAATGGTGCTCGCCGGGCAGTCCCTGGGACGCGGCGTCGGTCAGCACCTTGCGCAACACGCCGCGCAGCGCGTCGCGGGCCAGCACATCGTATCGGATATGATCGGTCGCCATGGTGGTCCTGTTGCATTCCAGGAGCTGGGCCCTGCCGGCCCGACTCGCCAAGCCGCAATAGTACCGCGCCTGACGGGTCAGCAGGAGTCCCCGCGGGGTAGGAAATAAGAGGTAAGTGGAGGCTTCTGTTGCCAGGTGCCTCCGAACCCCGCCTAACGGAGCTTAACCCGTTAGGACTTCAGAATGGTCTTTCAAACTGCGTTACGCAGCCTGAGCAACCGGAGCAAAGTTGTCGTTGGCAACTATTGCATAGCCCGATAACGGCGGAACAATACCGGGAAAAAGAACGCCCTTTACGCCCTCGTCGATCCTATTTCGCCCCCGCCAAAGCCCGCCTCAGGGCTAGCCCGCTGGTGGGCTTTGGTGGAGGCGCCGGGTACCGCCCCCGGGTCCGAATGGTTTATTGCGACGACCGTTTATTTCCATAGCCGGCGAACCGACACTCCCAATATAGGGGGCAAACGTTTCAAATAACAGGTGTTTCGAGCGATCATTCCGAGGTTCCCTATGGATAGGTTCCCGCCAGGCTTGGCCGCGCGCCGGCCGGCGTTCTAAGCTCCTGACATGTCCGAGGATTCCGCACCGGCCGCCCAACAACCAGTTCAAGAGCCGGACGGTCTGGCCACCAGCGCCGTTCCGCCGGGCTTGCTCGCGCTGTTCCTCGCCTTCGCCCGGATGTCGCTGGCAGGTTTCGGCGGGGTTTTGGTATTCGCCCGGCAGGCCATCGTCGAACAGCACCGCTGGATGACGGCGGACGAGTTCAACGAGACGTTCGCGCTCTGCCATTTCCTGCCCGGGCCCAACATCGTCAATCTGTCGATGGTGTTCGGCGCGCGGCTGCGCGGAATCGCCGGCGGCATTGCCGCCTTTGCAGGGTTGTTGCTCCCGCCCACGCTGATCATGACGGTGCTCGCGATCATCTACGCCCGGTTCGGCGATGTGGACGTGCTGCGCCGCAGCCTCGCGGGCATCTCCTGTGCGGCCGTCGGCCTCTTGATCGCGGTGGTCTTCCGGATGATGACGCCGCTGCTCAAGCGGCTGGACGTCGTCGCGCTCATCCTGATGCTGGGCGTGTTCCTCGCCATCGGCGTCCTTCGCCTGCCGCTCCAGGCCGTGCTTTTGGTCGCGATCCCCGTCAGCGTCGGCGCCATTTTCCTGATGCGGCGGAAGGTAGCAGCATGAACGCGGAGAACCCGATCTGGGCGCTGATCTCGACCTTCGGTCTGATGTCGCTGTTCGCGGTCGGGGGTGCCGCGGCGGCCGTGCCCGAGATGCACCGCATCGCGGTCGAGGTGCATCACTGGATGACCGACAAGCAGTTCGCCGACGCCTATGCGATCGCGCAGCTCTCACCAGGTCCGAACGTCCTTATCGTCACGTTAATCGGCTATGCCGTCGCCGGCATCCCCGGCGCCCTGGCGGCGACCTTGGCCATGTGCCTGCCCACCGCGCTGCTTGCCTATTATGTCAGCCGGCTCCTCAATCGGCCGAGCCAATCGCGCTGGCCCGGGCTGATCCAGGCTGCACTGGTTCCGCTCTCGATCGGCTTGATGGCGGCGAGCGCCCTGATCCTCGCCGAGTCGACCGATCGCACGCTTGCTGCGCTGCTTCTGACCGCGACGGTTGCAGTGGTCGCATCCGTCTCGCGCATCAATCCACTATGGATTTTGCTGGTCGGGGGCTTGTTGGGTTTTGCTGGCATTGTGTAATGAAAATGGCTAGGCAGGGATCCGGGCGGGGGCATCGATTTCCAGCCGATTAGAACAACAGTGCTCGTGGCTTACGGGTCGCGGAGGAGACATGCATGGCCGATACGATGGGCCACTCGGCGACAGCCAACCGAAACACCTCGGTGGTGATCAGCTTTTGTCTGCTGGCCATAGCACCGCAGATTTTCGAATTCATCTGGTCGTTCGGGACGATCTTTGGCTGGGGCGCCGGACGCGGCCCGGCCGCCGTGGTGACCAGCCACGCTACGGCGCTGCTCGCGGGTGCGCCCGGCGCGTTGCTCGGGGCGGTCGGCGGTGACACCAAGAAGGCGTCCTCCGATGTGCTGCTGGCGCTGATCTATTCCTATCCGATCTTTGCGGTGGCGATTCTCACGTTCTTCATGACGATCAGGTCGGCGCAGGACTATGTCGGCGGGATCGTGTTGATGGCGCTCGCCTTGTTCGCACTGTGGGCCTCCAGCGATTTGCAGGGGATGCGCGGCTTCTCCTTCGGCGCCGGCACGGCGCCGCGGATGTTTGGCGGGCTGCTCGTCGCACTTGGCGCCGGCATCGCGTTGACGGGACTGCTGACCGACGGGCCGGGCATGGCGCACTATGCCTGGCGTGGGCCGCTCTTCGTGATGATCTCGATCGTCTTCTTCGCGCTGGCGATTCGTCCGCTTGGGGTGGTGGTTACGGCATTCGCAAGCTTCCTGATCGCGGCGATGGGCACGCATGAAACGCGCTGGCTCGAAGCGATCATCGTCGGTGCCTGCCTGACGCTCGGCTGCGCGCTGCTCTTCCCCTACGTGCTCGGGCTGCCGATGCCGATGTTCCCGCGCTTCCTGGTTCAGTGAGGGTGTGATGTTCGATCTCTTCCACAATCTGGGCCTCGGTTTCGGTGTGGTGTTTCAGATTTCGTGGTGGTCACCCTGGTGGCTCTACGGTCTGTCGCTCCCGATCTCGATCAATATTCTCATGTGCCTGATTGGCGCATTGGTCGGCACGCTGGTTGGTGTGCTGCCCGGTATCGGCACCGTCGCAACCGTGGCGATGCTCCTGCCGATCACGTTCGGATTGCCGCCGGTCGGCGCGCTGATCATGCTCGCCGGCATCTATTACGGCGCCCAGTACGGCGGCTCGACCACCTCGATCCTGGTCAATATTCCCGGTGAGGCGACGTCGGTCGTCACCGCCATCGACGGCCATCAGATGGCAAAGCAAGGCCGTGCCGGCCCGGCGCTGGCGATCGCGGCGATCGGCTCGTTCTTCGCCGGCTGCGTCGCGACCGTGCTCATTGCCGTTCTCGGTGCGCCGCTGACCAAGCTCGCGCTGGCGTTCGGCCCGGCCGAATATTTCTCGCTGATGGTGCTGGGCCTGATCTTCGCGGTGGTGCTGGCCAAGGGCTCGGTGCTGAAGGCGATCGCGATGATCGTGTTCGGCCTAATGCTGTCGATGGTCGGCTCTGACATCGAGACCGGCGCCTCGCGCATGGCGTTCAACATTCCGGAGCTTGCCGATGGTCTCGGCTTTGCGACGGTGGCGATGGGCGTGTTTGGCTTCGCCGAGATCATCCGCAACCTCGACGCCGGCGCCGAGATGAACCGCGACCTCGTGCAGCAGAAGATCACCGGCCTGATGCCGACCAGGAAGGACCTGATCGACTCGGCACCTGCGATCTTGCGCGGCACCGTGCTCGGCTCGATCCTCGGCATCCTGCCGGGCGGCGGCGCCGTCATCGCGTCCTTTGCGTCCTACACGCTCGAGAAGAAGATCGCCAAGAACCCGTCGCGGTTCGGCCGCGGTGCGATCGAGGGCGTGGCGGCGCCGGAAAGCGCCAACAATGCCGCGGCGCAGACCTCCTTCATCCCGCTGCTGACACTCGGCATCCCGCCCAACGCCGTGATGGCGCTGATGGTGGGCGCGATGACCATCCACGGCATCGTACCGGGTCCGCAAGTGATGCAGAAGCAGCCGGAGCTGGTCTGGGGCATGATCGCCTCGATGTGGATCGGCAATCTGATGCTGATCATCATCAACCTGCCGCTGGTTGGAATCTGGGTGCGGCTGTTGCGCGTTCCCTACCGGCTGATGTTCCCCTCGATCGTGATCTTCTGCGCGATCGGCATCTACTCGGTGAATAACGCGCCGGTCGACGTCATCCTCGCAGGCGTGTTCGGTCTGGTCGGCTACTGGCTGATCAAGCACGATTTCGAGCCGGCGCCGCTGCTGCTCGGCATGGTGCTCGGACCGCTGATGGAAGAGAACCTGCGCCGCGCGCTGCTGATCTCGCGCGGCGACTGGAGCGTGTTCCTGACGCGTCCGCTGTCGGCCGTGCTGCTCGCGATCGCCGCTTTCCTCCTGGTGCTCACGGTGCTGCCCGCGTTGCGTGCCAAGCGCGACGAGGTATTCACGGAATCCGAAAACTAAGGGCGCCGCGCCTGCGTCGGCGCGTCGTGCCTCGAACCCAGCCGGCAAGTTGGCCAGCAGGATCAATCTGATAGACGAGGGGCGGAATGCTGAGTTCCGCCCCTTGTCGTTTGCACCGGGAACGCTCACTTTTCCGGGTATAATGCGTATCGATGGCGAATCGCCGCTGTCGCAGCGCGGGGGCGGCCGCTAAATTCGCCGCCTCCCCAAAGGCTCACGCACATGCACCAGTATCAGGACCTGCTCGAGCGGATTCTTTCAGACGGCGCCGAAAAGACCGACCGGACCGGCACCGGCACGCTGTCGGTGTTCGGCCATCAGATGCGCTTCAACCTGTCTGCCGGTTTTCCGATGCTGACCACCAAGCGCCTGCCGCTGAAGGCGATCGTGCATGAGCTATTGTGGTTCCTGAAGGGCGATACCAACATCAAATATCTGCGCGACAACGGTGTCACCATCTGGGACGAGTGGGCCGACGCCAATGGCGATCTCGGCCCCGTCTACGGCCATCAGTGGCGCTCCTGGCCCGCGCCGGACGGACGCAGCATCGATCAGATCGCGAACGTGATCGACATGATCAAGCGCAATCCGGACTCGCGCCGCCTGATCGTCTCGGCCTGGAATCCGGCCGAGGTCGACAAGATGGCGCTGCCGCCGTGCCACTGCCTGTTCCAGTTCTACGTCGCCAACGGCAAGCTGTCGTGCCAGCTCTATCAGCGCTCGGCCGACGTGTTCCTCGGCGTGCCCTTCAACATCGCCTCCTATGCGCTGCTCACCCTGATGGTGGCGCAGGTCACGGGCCTGAAGGCCGGCGACTTCGTGCACTCATTCGGTGACACTCATCTCTATTCCAACCATCTGGAGCAGGCGAAGCTCCAGCTCACGCGCGCGCCGCGCGCGCTGCCGGTGATGCGGATCAATCCCGAGGTGAAGGATATCTTCTCCTTCTGTTACGAGGACTTTGAGCTCGTCGGCTACGACCCGCATCCGCACATCAAGGCCGCGGTCGCGGTCTGACGCCGATGTCGCTCAATATCCGCCGCGCGCGCCCGGGCGAGGCCGGGCTTATTCTCGCTTTTATCCGCGAGCTCGCCGCGTACGAAAAGCTTTCGCACGAGGTCGAGGCGACCGAGGCTGACATCGCCGACGCACTGTTCGGCGAGCGACAGCAAGTCCATTGCGCCTTCGCCGAGTGGAACGGCGAGCCGGTCGGCTTCGCGGTGTGGTTTGCGAATTTCTCGACGTTCAGCGGCCGGCACGGCATCTATCTCGAAGATTTGTATGTGCGGCCGTCACACCGGGGCAGGGGCCTCGGCAAGGCTCTGCTCGTGCACCTTGCCAGGGAATGCGTCGAGAACGGCTGGTCGCGGCTGCAATGGGCGGTGCTCGACTGGAACGCGCCGTCGATCGCGTTCTACAAGTCGCTCGGTGCCATCATGCTGGAGGACTGGACGCTGTGCCGCGTCACCGGTCCGGCGCTGACACGGCTTGCCGGGAGCGCGACCTGATGGAGATCGTCTTCGTCGTCGCCATCGCGGAGAACGGCGTCATCGGCGCCGGCAACGCGATGCCGTGGCGAATGAAATCCGACATGGCGCGCTTCAAGGCGCTCACGATCGGCAAGCCCGTGATCATGGGCCGCAGGACCTTCGAATCCCTGCCCCGGCCGCTTCCGGGCCGCACCAATATCGTCGTCACGCGCGATGCGGAGTATCGCGCCACCGGCGCCATCGTCACGACATCGACTGCCGAGGCAGACGCCATCGCGCGCGGCGATGCCCTGCGGCGTTCGGTCACCGAGATCGCCGTGATTGGCGGTGCCGAAATCTATCGGCAATGGCTCGATCGCGCCGATCGCCTCGAAATCACCGAAGTGCATGCCCGCCCCGAAGGCGACACGCATTTCGACATCGACAGGGCAGAGTGGGACGAGGTCGAGCGCATCCGTCATCCTGCCGGACCCCACGACAGCGCCGACTACTCCTATGTGACATATCGTCGGCGGGCGGGCCATTAACCGCATTTGCCAATGTTAACATTGACTTTTCTGCCCCCAAGCTTAGCTCGGAGGGCGGCGAGGGCTGCGTTGTAAGGGACCCGCCTGTCCCCTATAAAGCCGGACCGGACAAAGCGGGCGGGGGCAATTTCACCCTGCCGAGGAGAGCGTCGAATGCCGTGGAAGAATCAGGGCGGTGGCCCATGGGGCTCGGGTCCGAAGGGACCATGGGGCAACGGCCCGCAACCGGTCGGGCCAAGGCCGCCGGATCTGGAAGACCTTCTGCGGCGCGGCCAGGATCGCCTCCAGCAGATCATGCCGGGCGGCTATTTCTCCGGCGTCGGCATCACGCTGATCGTGCTGCTCATCGTCGCGTTTTGGCTGCTGTCGGGCTTCTTCCGGGTGCAGTCCGAAGAGCTCGGCGTCGTGCTGCGCTTCGGCAAGCATGTCCGCACCGTGGAGCCCGGCCTGAACTATCACCTGCCGTATCCGATCGAGACCGTGCTGCTGCCAAAGGCATTGCGCGTTTCTACCATTTCCATCGGCATGACGCTGATCGACGATCCGGCGCGGCGCGGCCGTTCCATTCGTGACGTGCCGGAAGAGAGCCTGATGCTGACCGGCGACGAGAACATCGTCGACGTCGACTTCACCGTGCTCTGGCGCATCAAGCCCAATGGCGTCGGCGATTTCCTCTTCAACATCCAGAATCCCGAAGGCACCGTGAAGGCGGTCGCCGAGAGCGCGATGCGCGAGGTGATCGGCCGCTCGCAGATCCAGCCAATCCTGACCGGCGCGCGCAACGTCACCGAACAGGGCGTGCAGGAACTGATCCAGAAGACCCTGGACAGCTACGGCGCCGGCATTCAGATCAGCCAGGTGCAGATGCAGAAGGTCGACCCGCCGGCGCAGGTGATTGACGCCTTCCGCGACGTCCAGGCGGCGCGCGCCAACCTCGAGCAGCTGCAGAACGAGGCGCAGACCTACGCCAACCAGGTCGTGCCGCAGGCACGCGGACGTGCGGCGCAGATCATGCAGGCCGCCGAAGGCTACAGGGAGCAGACGGTCGCCGAGGCCAAGGGCCAGAGCTCGCGCTTCCTGAAGGTTTACGAGGAATACAAGAAGGCGCCCGACGTGACGCGTGAACGGATTTATCTGGAGACGATGGAGCGCGTGCTCGGCGGCTCGGAAAAGCTCATCTATGACGGCGGCCAGTCGGGCCAGGGCGTCGTGCCTTATCTGCCGCTCAGCGAATTGACGGCCAAGCGGCCGCCTGCAACCGGCCAGCAGACGACCGGAGGCAACCGATGAGATCTCCGGTCACAGGCATCGTCACGCTGCTCGGCCTCCTGCTCGTCGTGATCGTGGGCTACATGTCCCTGTTCACGGTGGCGCAGACCGAGCAGACCATCGTGCTGCAATTCGGCAAGCCCGTCGACGTCGTCACCGATCCCGGCCTGCACTTCAAGGCACCGTGGAATTCGGTGATCAACATCGACAAGCGCATCCTCGATCTGGAGAACCCGTCGCAGGAAGCGATCGCGTCCGACCAGAAGCGGCTCGTGGTCGACGCCTTCGCGCGTTACCGCATCAAGGACGCGCTCCGCTTCTATCAGAGCATCGGCTCGATCCAGGCAGCCAACATCCAGCTCACCACGCTCTTGAACGCGGCGCTGCGCCGCGTGCTCGGCGAGGTCACCTTCATCAACGTGGTCCGGGACGACCGCGAGAAGCTGATGCAGCGCATCCGCGATCAGCTCGATCATGAGGCCGACGGCTACGGCATCCAGGTCGTCGACGTCCGGATCCGCCGTGCGGATCTGCCCGAGCAGAACAGCCAGGCGGTCTATCAGCGCATGAAGACGGAACGCGAGCGCGAAGCCGCCGAGTTCCGCGCGCAGGGCGGCCAGAAGGCCCAAGAGATCCGCTCCAAGGCCGACCGCGAGGCGACCGTAATCGAGGCGGATGCGAGGTCGCTGGCCGAGCAGACGCGCGGCGTCGGCGATGCCGAGCGCAACCGTCTGTTCGCCGAAGCCTACGGCAAGGATGCGGATTTCTTCTCCTTCTACCGCTCGATGACGGCCTATGAGAACGGGCTGCGCGCGAACGACACCCGCTTCCTGCTGCGCCCGGACTCGGATTTCTTCCGGTTCTTTGGTAACCCGTCCGGCAAGACGGCGACCACGACGCCAGCGAAGCCGTAAGTGAGACAAGGGCGGCAAGTCGGGCGGCAGGTCTGGCCGCCCCTCGTCCAGACAAGAACAGCACAACGGGAGGTTCCAATCCGATGAGGTCCATTGCGTTCACCGACTTCCTCATCGGTTTGGGCATCCTGTTCGTGCTGGAAGGCTTGATGTTCGCGGCAAGCCCGGCCTGGATGCGCAAGGCCATGAAAAGCGCGATGGCCACACCGGACAATGTCCTGCGAGCGGTCGGCATTGGTTCGGCCGTGGCCGGCTTGGTCCTGATCTGGGTTATGCGGCGGCCAATTTAGCCGTCGCACCAACGCCAAAGTGAAGGCGAGGGACCGGTTTTCGCCTTATTGTCCGGGTCTTGAGGCCCGTTAAGGTCCGCGCTTGCGCCGTCCCCCCGTTCGAGCGCAGTCTTGACGCCGAATCCTTGCTTCCTGGAGATCACAATGACCGCTGCCACCATTGCCCCGACCCGTTTGCGCTTAGGGCTGGCCGCGCTCGCCGTTGGCGCTTTCAGCGCATTCGGCACACCGGCCTCTGCGCGCGGACCGGACGGCATCGCCGACGTCGCCGAGAAGGTGATCGACGCGGTCGTCAACATCTCGACCTCGCAAACCGTCGAAGCCAAGGGCGGCGGCGGCAATGCCATGCCGCAACTGCCGCCCGGCTCGCCCTTCGAGGAGTTCTTCGACGACTTCTTCAAGAATCGCAAGGGTCCCGGCGGCGGCAGCAAGGGCGGAGAGAATAGCCCGGCGCCGCGCAAGACCAACTCGCTCGGAAGCGGCTTCATTATCGACACGTCAGGGGTCGTTGTCACCAACAACCACGTCATCGCGGACGCCGACGAGATCAACGTCATCCTCAACGACGGGACCAAGATCAAGGCCGACCTGGTCGGCGTCGACAAGAAGACCGACCTCGCCGTGCTGAAGTTCAAGCCGCCGAAGCCGCTGGTGTCGGTGAAGTTCGGCGATTCCGACAAGCTGCGCCTCGGCGACTGGGTCGTCGCGATCGGCAATCCTTTCAGCCTCGGCGGCACCGTGACGGCCGGTATTGTTTCGGCGAAGAACCGTGACATCTCGTCAGGTCCGTACGACAGCTACATTCAGACCGACGCCTCCATCAACCGCGGCAATTCCGGCGGTCCGCTGTTCAACCTCGATGGCGACGTCATCGGCGTCAACACATTGATCATCTCGCCCTCCGGCGGCTCGATCGGCATCGGCTTCGCCGTACCGTCGAAGACGGTCGCGGGTGTCGTCGACCAGCTCCGCCAGTTCGGCGAGTTGCGCCGCGGTTGGCTGGGCGTGCGCATCCAGAGTGTCACCGACGAGATCGCCGAGAGCCTCAACATCAAGCCGCCGCGCGGCGCGCTGGTTGCCGGCGTCGACGACAAGGGCCCGGCCAAGCCGGCCGGCATCGAGCCCGGCGACGTCGTCGTCAAGTTTGACGGCAAGGACGTCAAGGACCCGAAGGATCTGTCTCGCGTGGTCGCCGACACGGCGGTCGGCAAGGAGGTCGACGTCGTCATCATCCGCAAGAGTCAGGAGGAGACCAAGAAGGTCACGCTCGGCAGGTTGCAGGATCCCGACAAGGTGCAGGCCGCAGTGAAGACCGACGAGCCTCCGCCTGAAAAGACCGTGACGCAGAAGGCGCTCGGCCTCGATCTCGCGGCGCTGAGCAAGGACCTGCGTGCGCGCTACAAGATCAAGGACAGCGTCAAGGGTGTGGTCGTCACCAATGTCGACGCCAATTCGGACGCCGCCGAGAAGCGCCTCTCCGCCGGCGACGTCATCGTCGAGGTGGCGCAGGAGGGCGTCTCCAGCGGCGCCGACATCCAGAAGCGGGTCGACCAGCTCAAGAAGGACGGCAAGAAGTCGGTGCTGCTGCTGGTGTCGAACGCCGACGGCGAGCTTCGGTTTGTCGCGTTGAGCGTGCAGTAGGCGCACGAGCTGCCACACATTCACTGTCATGCTCCGCGAAAGCGGGGCATCCAGTACGCCGCGGCCTTTCCGTATCCTCGCCCTGTCTCTGGAATACTGGATCACCCGCTTTCGCGGGTGATGACAGCGGAGAGGAGGCTACGCCTCCACGAACTCCTCGCGCCGATACCCCTGCGCATACAGCAGCGCGGTGAGATCGCCATGATCGATCCGGGCTGCCGCAGCCGCGGCCACCGCAGGCTTGGCATGATACGCCACGCCCAGCCCAGCCGCCTGGATCATCGCGAGATCATTGGCGCCGTCGCCGACCGCCAGCGAGTCGACGTCGTCGAGATCGAACGACTCCATCAGATCCACCAGCGTCGCGAGCTTTGCCGCGCGCCCCAAAATCGGCTCCTTCACCTCGCCGGTGAACTTGCCGTCGCGGACGACGAGCTCGTTGGCGCGGTTCTCCTGGAAACCGATCCTGGTGGCGACCGCACTGGTGAACAGTGTGAAGCCGCCGGAGACGAGACAGGCATAGGCGCCATGGGCGCGCATGGTCGCGACCAATTCGCGGCCACCCGGCGTCAGCGTAATGCGCTTGGCCAGCACCTCGTCGACGGCACTGGCGGGGAGGTCTTTGAGCAGCGCGACGCGCTCGCGCAGCGCCGGCTCGAACTCGACCTCGCCGCGCATCGCACGCTCGGTGATGGCTGCCACATGGGCCTTCACCCCGACGCAATCGGCGAGCTCGTCGATGCATTCCTGGCCGATCATGGTGGAATCCATGTCGGCGAGAAAAAGCTTCTTGCGCCGGAAGCCGACTGGTTGCACCACGATATCAATCGGTAGGTCGCCGCGAAGCTCGCGGAGCCGCTGTTCGATGGCGTGACGGTCGCCTTCGAGGTTACTGTCGGCGCCGAAGGGGATGTCGACTGCCACCCCGTCGAACAGCCAGTGCGCGGGAGCTGCCTGAGGCAGCACGGCGCGGGCTCCGTCGACGATGGTCGAGTCGAGCGCGGGGTTATTCGGGTTGCAGATCAGCGTGGCAACGAGGGACATTTGAGGTTTTCGTGAGCGAGGGGCAAGTCGGCAGAGGGCATGTTGGCAAGGCCGTGCTTATCGCAGGCCCGACCGCCAGCGGCAAGTCGGCGCTCGCGATCGAGCTTGCGCTCGCTGCGAACGGGGTCGTGATCAATGCCGATTCCATGCAGGTCTACCGCGACCTCCGCATCATCACCGCGCGCCCCACCCTTGGCGACGAGGCGCAGGTGCCTCATCGCCTGTACGGCCATGTCGATGCGGCCGTGAATTTTTCGGCCGGAGCCTGGGTGAGTGACGCGGCGAGGGCGCTTGAAGAGGCGCAAGCCGAAGGCCGCCTGCCGATCTTCATCGGCGGCACCGGGCTGTATTTCAAGGCGCTGACGGCGGGCCTTTCCGTGGTGCCGCCAATCCCCGCCGAGGTGCGCGAGGACGTCCGGGCGCGGCTGGAGCGGAACGGCGTTGAGGCGATGCACGCGGAACTCGCAGCCGCCGATCCCAGGGCGGCCGAGCGATTGAACCTGCGTGACCGCACGCGCATTGCGCGCGCGCTCGAAGTGGTCGAAGCCACCGGCCGTTCGCTGCTGGACTGGCACCATGAGGGGCAGCCGCCGCTCTTGCCCAAGGACAGTTTTCGCGCGGTGTTCCTCGCGCCCGAGCGCGACGACCTCTATGCGCGCATCGACGCCCGCTTTGATGTCATGTTGGAGGCCGGCGCGCTGGAGGAGGTCGAGCGTCTCGCCGCCCGAGACCTCGATCCGCTGCTGCCGGCGATGAAGGCTCACGGCGTGCCGGCCCTGGTCCGGCATCTGCGTGGTGAGCTCAGCCTGGAGCAGGCGGCCACCATCGGCCGCGCCGACACCCGCCACTACGCCAAGCGGCAGTTCACCTGGTTTCGGCACCAATTGCCCGAATTCGAGTGGGTGAGGCCGGAGGGGGTGCGGGGCTGGCTGGCGGCGGCGGTGAACGCGGCCCGGGACCCCGGTTGACACGCTTTTGTGCCTCGGTCGCCGAATTTACCTCTCGCCCAACCCCGGGAACGCCGCTACACTGCCAAAATCGCGCAGGAACGGCCGCATCGCCTTGACATCCGGGCTTTGGCCGCTATGTTTCGCGCAACCTTTGGGAAGCCGAGCCGCCGCCATGCGTAATATTATTACCAAACTCCTTATCGCCGTCGTACCCAGGCACACCGCCGGGGGTGGCTAGCTGCCATCCACATGACAGGCGGTGTGCATGGGCCCTCTTCGGGGCCTTTTTTATTTCCGAAAACCCGACACGAACGAAGCCGCTGACAACAGCGCATCCGGAGCAAGCCAATGAGCGACAAGAGCCACGATCCGAACCAGATGACCGGCGCCGCAATGATCGTCCGCGCGCTCATCGATCATGGCGTGACCGACATTTTCGGCTATCCCGGCGGCGCGGTGCTTCCGATCTACGACGAGATCTTCCAGCAGAGCGAAGTCCAGCACATCCTGGTCCGCCACGAGCAGGGGGCGGGCCACGCCGCCGAGGGCTATGCGCGTTCGACCGGCAGGCCGGGCGTTGCACTAGTGACCTCCGGCCCCGGCGCCACCAACATGGTGACGCCGCTCACCGACGCGCTGATGGACTCGATCCCGCTGGTCTGCATCTCCGGCCAGGTGCCGACGCATCTGATCGGCAACGACGCGTTCCAGGAATGCGACACGGTCGGCATCACGCGCCCCTGCACCAAACACAACTGGCTGGTGCGCGACGTCAACGATCTCGCAAAGGTGCTGCACGAGGCGTTTTACGTTGCGACCACGGGTCGGCCGGGCCCGGTGCTCGTCGACGTGCCCAAGGACGTGCAGTTCGCGACCGGCACCTATCATCCGCCGCGCAAGTCCGACGTGCATCGCTCCTACGCGCCGCGCGTGAAGGGCGATGCGACGCAGATCCGCAAGGCCGTGGCGCTGCTCGCAGGCGCCAAGCGCCCCGTGATCTACAGCGGCGGCGGCGTGATCAATTCCGGTCCCGAGGCCACCAGGCTGCTGCGCGAGCTGGTCGAGGTCACCGGCTTTCCGATCACCTCCACGCTGATGGGCCTCGGCGCATATCCCGCGTCGGGCAAGAGCTGGCTCGGCATGCTCGGCATGCACGGTACCTACGAAGCCAACATGACCATGCATGATTGCGACGTCATGCTGTGCGTCGGCGCGCGCTTCGACGATCGCATCACCGGCCGCGTCGACGCGTTCTCGCCGGGCTCGAAGAAGATCCACATCGACATCGACCCGTCCTCGATCAACAAGAACATCCGCGTCGACGTGCCGATCATCGGCGACTGCGGCAACATCCTCGGCGACATTCTCCAGGTGTTCAAGGCGGAGGCGAAGAAGCCCGACATCAAGGCGTGGTGGCAGCAGATCGCGCAGTGGCGTGCCCGCAACTCGCTGTATTACAGGAAGAGCAACGACGTCATCCTGCCGCAGCACGCGATCCAGAGCCTGTTCGAGGCGACGCGCGGCAAGGACACCTACATCACCACCGAGGTCGGCCAGCATCAGATGTGGGCCGCGCAGTTCTACGGCTTCGAGGAGCCGCATCGCTGGATGACATCGGGCGGCCTCGGCACCATGGGTTACGGCCTGCCGGCCGCGGTCGGCGTGCAGGTTGCCCATCCCGACAGCCTCGTCATCGACATCGCGGGCGATGCCTCGGTGCAGATGACGATGCAGGAGATGTCGACGGCGGTGCAGTACGAGCTGCCGATCAAGATCTTCATCCTGAACAACCAGTACATGGGCATGGTGCGGCAGTGGCAGCAGCTGCTCCATGGCAACCGCCTGTCGCATTCCTACTCGGAGGCGATGCCGGACTTCGTCAAGCTCGCGGAAGCCTATGGCGGCGTCGGCATCCAGGTGCACAAGCCGGGCGATCTCGACGGCGCCATCCAGGAAATGATCTCGGTCAAGCGCCCGGTGCTGTTCGACTGCCGCGTCGCGTCGCTGGAAAATTGTTTCCCGATGATCCCCTCCGGCAAGGCGCACAACGAGATGCTGTTGCCGGAGCAGGCGAACGACGAAGCCACCGCAAAGGCGTTCGCCGGCGGCAAGGCGCTGGTGTGAGCGTGATCGTCACAAATTCCGCTGTCATCGCCCGGCTTGACCGGGCGATCCAGTACGCCGCGGCCTCTCGATCGCTCTCGGGGCCTCTGGAATACTGGATCCCCGCCTTCGCGGGGATGACAGTCGCGAGAGATGGATTGATGAGAAGGTGAAATGTTCGACCTGAACGAGCTCGCACGCGCACATGCGATCGTGGGGCAGGCGGTGCCGCCGACGCCGGCGCACGCCTGGCCGCTGCTCGCCGAGCGGCTCGGCACGCAGGTCGTGGTCAAGCACGAGAATCACACGCCGACGGGCGCCTTCAAGGTGCGCGGCGGGTTGGTTTATCTCGATCGGCTGAAGCGCGAACGTCCGAACATTCCGGGCATCATCTCGGCGACGCGCGGCAATCATGGTCAGAGCCTCGCTTTTGCGGCGAGCCGCCATGGCGTGCCTGCCGTGATCTATGTGCCGCGCGGCAATTCGGTCGAGAAGAACCGCGCTATGAAGGCGTTTGGCGCAGAGCTCGTTGAACATGGCGAGGACTTTCAGGCCGCACGCGAGGAGGCCGGGCGCCACGCGCAGTTCGCCGGACTGCACATGGTGCCGTCGTTCCATACGGACCTGGTGCTGGGCGTGGCGACCTATGCGCTCGAAATGCTCCGGGCCGCGCCCGATCTCGATGTCCTCTATGTGCCGATCGGGCAGGGCTCGGGGATCTGCGGCTGCATCATGGCGCGCGATCTGCTCGGCCTGAAGACCGAGATCGTCGGCGTGCAGTCGACCGAGGCGCCGTCCTACGCGCTGTCGTTCGCGGCGGGCCACGTCGTGACGACCGAGACCAGCAACACGCTCGCGGACGGTATGGCGACGCGGATTCCCGATCCGGAAGCGCTCGCGGTCATCCTCAAGGGCGCCTCGCGTATCGTCCAGGTGACGGACGATGAGATCGCGCTCGCGATCCATGCGCTCTGGACCGATACGCATAATCTCGCCGAAGGCGCCGGCGCCGCCGCGCTCGCCGCGGCGCTTCAGGAAAAGGCAAGTCTGTCGGGAAAGCGCGTCGGTCTCGTGCTGTCCGGCGGCAATATCGATTTCGATCTGTTCCGCGGTTGGGTCGGGACGGATGCGCCGGTCGCTCGTCGGGCGACGGCGTAACGACGAGAATGAAGGGGACGACAATGAACCAGCCCGCATCCGCCTATTTCATTGAGGAGCGCCACGACCCGAACGAGACGCACACGCTTTCGGTGCTCGTGCAGAACGAGCCCGGCGTGCTCGCGCGCGTCATCGGCCTGTTCTCGGGGCGCGGCTACAACATCGAGAGCCTCACCGTCTCGGAGACCGAGAGCCAGAAGCATCTCTCGCGCATCACCATCGTCACCACGGGCACGCCGATGGTGATCGAGCAGATCAAGCATCAGCTTGACCGCATGATCCCGGTCTATCGCGTCGTCGATATGACGCTGACCAAGCGCTCGATCGAACGCGAGCTGGCGATGGTGAAGGTGCGCGGAGAGGGCGAGCATCGCGTCGAGGCGCTGCGGCTGGCGGACGCGTTCCGCGCCCGCGTGATCGACGCCACTACCGAGAGCTTTGTGTTCGAGATCACAGGCAATACCGAGAAAATCAATCAGTTTATCGACCTGATGCGTCCGCTTGGCCTCGTCGAAGTGTCGCGCACCGGTGTTGCCGCGATTGGTCGCGGGCCTGAAGGAATGTGAGCCATGCTGGCGCGCGACTGGTATTACAACGAGCGGAACCGGATGGGGATCGGGCCCGCTGTGGCGTCGATCTACGACAGCCACGACGATGCCGATCTACGGGCGCGCGCCGCGCTGAAAATGCTCGGCGTCCAGCGCGGCTGGCGCATCGCCGATATCGGTTGCGGCAACGGCGTGCTCGCGACCGAGGCTGCGCTCATGGGCGCCGAGGTCGACGCCATCGACATCTCGCCCGCGATGCTGGCGCTCGCCGAGATCTACGCGCGCGACCGCAAGGCGCCCGTGCGCACGCAGTCCGCCGGCCTGCTCAGCTTCGCCTACCGGCCGGAATCCTATGACCTGATCGTCAGCGAGTTCACGCTGCACCATCTGCCGGATTTCTGGAAGGCGGTGGCGATGTCGCGGATCTATCGCGCGCTCAAGCCCGGCGCCACGTTCTATTTGCGCGACATCGTCTACGCATCGATGCCCGATGTGCTCGAGCGCGACGTCGAGCAATGGGCCGACTTCGAGATCAAGAACCACGATGTCCCGCGTGAAAGCGTCGTCACCCACATGCGCGACGAGTATTCCACTTTTGGTTGGGTCATGGAGCGGATGCTGACCGACGTCGGCTTTACGCTGGTCTCGGCCGATTACCACGCCCCGATGCACGGCACTTATCTGCTGCGAAAACCCAATTCTTCCACGTAAAGGCCGGCAAGCAAGGCTAAAGCTGTGAGAGCAAACTGCAACTACGATGTAGCTGCGCTCCCTCCCCCGCTTGCGGGGGAGGGCTGGGGAGAGGGTGTCTCCGCAATCGAGAATCCCCATGAGGAGAGAACCCTCACCCGCGCCTTCGGCGCGACCTCTCCCGCAAGCGGGAGAGGTTAGGAGTTTGGAATGAAGCCGGCCGACATCCTCATCGCCATCCTGGTGGCGATCATCTGGGGGCTTGCCTTTGTGGCGAGCCGGATCGCGCTCGACGAATTTTCGCCGGAGCTGATGACGGCGATGCGCTTCACCATTGCCGCGGTCCCGTGCCTGTTCATTCGCAAGCCGAAAGTCGCCTGGTCGCTCCTGATCGCGATCAGCTTTACGCTCTTTCTCGGCCAGTTTCTGAGCCAGGCCTATGGCATCGCCCATGGCGTGCCAGTCGGATTGACTTCCGTCGTCGTGCAGAGCCAGGCGCTGTTCACGGTCGGCTTTGCCGCGATCGCATTCGGCGAGCGGCCGACGCCGGTTCAGACGCTGGGCATCGTCATCGCAGCCGTCGGGCTTTTGATGATCTGCGGCACGGTCGGCTATGATTTCAGCGTCGGTGCCTTCGCCGTGCTGATGATCGCTCCGGTCAGCTTTGCGCTCGGTAATATCCTGCTGAGGGGCGCTCGCGGCGTGCCGATGTTCGATCTGTTCGCCTGGTTGTGCCTCGCCACCGCGGTGCCGCTGTTCGCGCTCACGCTGGTCGTCAATGGACCGTCGCCGACCTGGCAGTCACTGATCCACATGTCGCTCACCGGCCTCATTTGCATGCTGTTGATCGGCGGCATCTCCACCAGCATCGCCTATTGGCTATGGGGCCGGCTGCTGCGTGACTATCCCCCTGCGCAGGTGGTGCCGTTCGCGCTGCTGGTGCCGTTCGTCGGCTCGGCTGCGTCCAGCATCGTGTTCGGCGAACGGTTCGGTCCGCTGCGCCTCGCCGGCATGCTCACCGTGATCAGCGGTATCGCGGTGATGGTGCTGGCGAAGCGCCCCGAGGCGGTCTCCAAAGAACCACAGCCGAAGGCCGCGTGAGGTGAGCATGTCCCAGTCGCTGCTGTATGCCTTCCTCGCCTTCATGGCCGTGATGTATTTCACGCCTGGGCCGAACAACATCATGTTGCTGTCCTCGGGGCTGACTTATGGCTTCCGTCGCACGATTCCCCACATCGCCGGCGTCGTCATCGGCTTCGCCTTCATGATTGCAGCGGTCGGCTTCGGGCTCGGCACAGTGTTCCTGGCTTATCCGATCCTGCAGACCATTCTAAAATATGCCGGTGCCGCCTACCTGGTCTACCTCTCCGCCGTGATCGCTTTATCGGGTCCGGCGAAGCCGGGCGAGGGAGACGGCCGGGGTCCGATGACCTTCCTGGGCGCCGCCATGTTCCAATGGATCAACGCAAAAGGCTGGGTGATCGTGATCGGCACCATCACCGCCTATGCGGCTATCGCCCAATTCCCGCTCAACATCGCGATCCAGACCTTGATCAGCCTGCTCGTGGGCACGGTCTCGACGGTAGCCTGGGTCTTCTTCGGCACCGCATTGCGGCCGGTCCTGACCTCCGTGCGGCTGGTCCGCGCCTTCAACATCCTGATGGCCATCCTGCTACTGGCGTCCCTCTATCCCGTGGTCATGGATGCATGATGCCCCGACTTTCCATGCAGAAACGGGTTTCCCAGGGGGCCGAAAATGCTCTAGACAGCCCCCGAAATCCGCAAATTTCACCGTCCGAGACCTGACTGACAAGACCCGACCAACGGCCGATTTCGGCCCCTGAACGAGGAAACGACCATGCGTGTTTATTACGATCGCGACGCCGACCTGAACCTGATCAAGGGCAAGAAGGTCGTCATCGTCGGCTATGGCAGCCAGGGCCACGCCCATGCGCTGAACCTGAAGGATTCCGGCGTCAAGGACGTGGCGATCGCGCTCCGCAAGGGTTCGGCCTCGGCCAAGAAGGCGGAAGCTGCCGGCTTCAAGGTGATGGAAGTCGCCGAGGCCGCCAAATGGGCCGACCTCGTCATGATGCTGACCCCGGACGAGCTTCAGGGCGACATTTACCGCGAGCACCTGCATGACAACATGAAGAAGGGCGCCGCCCTCGTCTTCGCGCACGGTCTCAACGTCCACTTCAACCTGCTCGACCCGCGCGCCGATCTCGACGTTCTCATGATCGCGCCGAAGGGCCCCGGCCACACCGTGCGCTCGGAGTATCAGCGCGGCGGCGGCGTGCCCTGCCTGATCGCGATCGCCAAGGACGTCTCGGGTAACGCCCACGACCTCGGCCTGTCCTACGCCTCTGCCGTCGGCGGCGGCCGTGCCGGAATCATCGAGACCACCTTCAAGGAAGAGTGCGAGACCGACCTGTTCGGCGAACAGGTTGTGCTCTGCGGCGGCCTGGTCGAGCTGATCAAGGGCGGTTACGAGACGCTGGTCGAAGCCGGCTACGCCCCGGAGATGGCCTATTTCGAGTGCCTGCACGAAGTGAAGCTGATCGTCGACCTGATCTATGAAGGCGGCATCGCCAACATGAACTACTCGATCTCCAACACCGCGGAGTACGGCGAGTACGTCACCGGTCCGCGCATTGTCACCGACGAGACCAAGAAGGAGATGAAGCGGGTTCTGAACGACATCCAGTCCGGCAAGTTCGCCCGCGACTGGATGCTCGAGAACAAGGTCAACCAGACCTCGTTCAAGGCGACCCGCGCCAAGCTCGCCGAACACCCGATCGAGGAAGTCGGCGCCAAGCTGCGCGACATGATGCCCTGGATCAAGAAGGGCGCTCTGGTCGACAAGAGCAAGAACTAACGGCAACGACGTGGTTACCGGGGGCGCGACGGAGCGCCCCCGGGCCTCCGTCCATCTTCGCCGGTTTCCCGCGCTTGCGCGGACGCCGGCCTTGGAATGACGTGGCGAGACGCCGTCCCGCCTCCGCGCGATCTCGCTAATGATCTTAGCTCACCGCGCACGCGAGGCGCCCTGCTGAAACCGGTTTTACACGGTAGTATGGTGCGTTTTTCTAAGCTTTTTCGAACATTGCGACACAGTTACTGCCGTAGTTCCGTACGATTACGGAGTGAATTAGCGATAGCCAACTCAACCAAATCTTAGTGCGACCGGGCGATGGTGGAAGCTGATCGCTCGAACCACAGAAATGTAATGCTGAGAGCTTGGCGAAGGCTGGCCGGGTCGCCGGGATCGTCCGTCACGATCCTGGGGCTGCTGTTTTCTTTCGTTGTCGTCACCCTGTTTCTGGTTGATCTGGCTGCTCGCTATCGAGAAGCGGTCGCCTCTGCGAAAACCGATGCTCTCAATCTTTCGGCCATCCTGGCCGAGCATGCCGCAGTGATGTTCGAAGACATCGATCGTGTCCTGCTCGAGGCGCAGGCAATCCGCAACGATTCCTTGTCCGGAAAATACGCCGACGCCGGCGCGGCCAACACCGCGCTCCGTCAACTGGTCAAGAGCTCGTCGATCTTGGTCGCGGTTGGTTGGACCGACGCATCCGGAGCCGTCGTTGCGCACTCCTACGACCGTGCGCCGCCGCGCGGCAACATCTCCGAAATGCCGCACTTCATCGCGCAACGCGATGGCGCTGGCACCGAGTTGTTCGTTGCGCCGCCCTATCGGTCGGCAGGCGGTGATAAATGGTTCAGTGCGGCGTCGCGCCGGTTGAACAATTCGGATGGGAGCTTTGCGGGCGTCGTGACCGCGCCATTGGATCAATCCTATCTGTTGAAGATCTATCGCAAGATCAATCTGGGCCCGGGCGGCTCCGTCGTGTTGATCCATCGCAACGGACGGATCCTGGCGCGCGTGCCGGAACAGAAAGATGTGCTGGGCATGTCTGTTGCTGGCGGCCCGATGTTTACCCAGTATCTGCCAGTCTCGGAAGCGGGCTCATACGAACTGACGAGTCCCGTCGACGGCATCAACCGCATTGCGGCCTACAAGGCCGTATCCGGGCTGCCGCTGGTTCTGGTCGTGACCTATTCGCGTGATTACGTGCTGCAGCCGTGGTATCGGCATCTCTACACCTTCGGCCCGCCGGCTGCCGCGATCGTCACCATCATCCTGATCGGAACCTTGCTGCTGCGACGGCAAACAAACGCACTCGCGGCCGCGAGTTCCCGTTTCGACGCGGCGTTGAGCAACATGCCGCATGGGCTCAGCATGTTCGACGCCGATGAGAAGCTGCTGATCGCCAACAGCCGCTATCGTGAGATGTATGATCTCACTGAGGCGCAGGTCGAACCTGGAACGCCGCTCGGCAGCATCGTCGGCCACTACAAGAGCGCCGGGGGTGATCTCGACGTCAAGGAATTCCTCGACGGCGCAAGACACCGGACTCCGAAGATCGTCATGCTCGCCGATGGCCGGATCATCTCGATCGTGCGTACGCCGATGCAGGATGGTGGCTGGGTCGCGACCCATGAGGACATCACCGAGAAGCGGCGCGACGAGACCTTGCTGGCGGAAAATGCTGCCGAGCTAAAACGCATCAACACGCGTTTCGACGTCGCCATCAGCAACATGTCCCAAGGGCTCTGCCTGTTCGATGCAGACAAAAACCTCGTGGTATCGAATAGTCGCTATCAGCAGATGTACGGTCTGCCCGACGAACTCGTCAGGCCCGGTACGCCCCTGCAACTCATATTGCAGCACTACGTGGATCGCGGCGAATCCAGTCCGCTCAGCGTCGACCAGCATGTCCGGCTGATGCCGACCCAGCGCCAGCAGGACTACGAGCTGAGAGACCACCGGCAGATACTGATCCAGCGCAAGCCGTTGCCGGATGGCGGCTGGGTCGCGACGCACGAAGACGTCACCGAGCAAAAGAGCGCCGAGAGAATGTTGGCGCAGAAGGCCGCTGAACTCGAGGCGATCAACATGCGCTTTGATGCCGCCCTCAACAACATGGCTCAGGGGCTTTGCATGTTCGATGCGGAGCAGAGGATCGTGGTGTCGAACGCGCGCTATTGCGACATTTACCATATTGACCCCGATCGGATAAGGCGCGGAACCACACTGGCGCAAATTCTCGAATATCGCCGCGAGCAAGGCACGCATTTCGTCGATGTCGCGCCGGAGGTCTATCTCGATCAGAACGTCAAGCAGCTCAGTGAGACGCGGGAGCTTGCGGACGGACGGGTGATCGCGATTGCTCGCCACATGATGCAGTACGGCGGTTGGCTCACGACCCACGAGGACATCACCGATCGGGCGAGAAACGAGAAGCGGATCGCATATCTGGCCCAGCACGATCTGCTCACCGGCTTGGCGAACCGCGCCGTGTTTGCGGAAAAGCTCGATGAAGCGGCAAGGCGGTCGCAGCGTCGTGGCACGACGTTTACCGTGCTGATGCTCGATCTCGACAGGTTCAAGCTCGTCAACGATACGCTCGGTCACGCCGCAGGCGATCAGCTGCTGATCGAGGTCGCGCAGCGACTGAGCTCATCACTGCGAGATACCGATGTGCTGGCCCGCCTCGGTGGCGACGAATTTGCGATCATCCAGGAGAACGAAAGCGATCAGAGAGAAGGTGCCATCGCGCTGGCGCTGAAGATCATTCGTCTGGTCGAGCAACCGTTCGATCTTGGCAGCAACCGTGTCAGCGTCGGTACCAGCATTGGCATCGCGTTCGCGCCCGAGCACGGCATCGACGCGGAGATATTACTACAGAAGGCGGACGTCGCGCTCTACGCGACGAAATCCTCAGGCCGGAATGATTTCCGAATCTTCCAGCCGGAAATGACCGTGGCTGCCGACACACAGAAGTCGATGGAGGGCGAGTTGCGGGAGGCGATGGCCCGCGACGAGTTCGAGCTGCACTACCAGCCGGTGATCGAGGCCGGAACGCGCGCGCTGACCGGGCTGGAATGCTTCGTGCGATGGCACCATCCATCGAGGGGCGTGCTGGCGCCTTCGCAGTTCCTCGATGTCGCCGAGCAGGCTGGATTGATGCTGCCGCTCGGTGAATGGATCTTGCAACAGGCCTGCCTGGACGCGGCCGCTTGGCCGGCGCACATCAGAGTCGCCGTCAACATGGGTGCCGCCCAGTTCCACAGGAGTAATGTGCTCGACGTCGTGCTGTGCGCGCTGGTTGAATCGGGATTATCGCCCGAACGCCTCGAACTCGAAATTCCCGACGCTGCGCTCTTGGGCGGGAATCCTGCGGCTCACTTGCTTGCGGTCCGACAACTGAAGAACCTCGGTGTCGGCGTCGTCCTCGACAATTCCGGGCTAGGCTATTCCGCGGCCAGCTACCTCCAGAGTTTCCCATTCGACAAGTTCAAGATCGACCGGGCGATCGTGCAGGGCTGCACGACGCGAAGGGATTGCGCCGCGGTCGTCGCCTCCGCTGTGGCATTGGGGCGCGGACTTGATGTCACGACGGTGGCCAAGGGCGTCGAGACCCCAGCGCAGTTGGACGCCCTCCTTGCGGCAGGAGTGGACTACGTACAGGGCTATCTGATCGGACGGCCCGTGCCGAATTCCGAAATCTGTTTCGATTCACCGTTACAGGCGCGAAACGTCGCGTGATCCCATGACCTCCGTCGAAATACATGCAACTCAACCGCCAGGACACGAGAGATGACTCTGGAGAACGGTCTGATCGACCGGCTCGAGATCGCACTGGCGAGCCGGGAGCTGTCGAAGCGCGCCGAACTCCTGCGCCAGGTCGCCGATCTCTTCGTGGTCGGCTCAGGCAAGTTCACCGACGAGCAGATCGACCTGTTCGACGAGGTGATGAGCGCGCTCCTCAAGAATATCGAATGCGCCGCGCGAGCGGCGTTCGGGAGCCGGCTTTCAGGATTGCCCGATGCGCCGCGTCGGACGATCCGCTTGCTGGCCTTTGACGACGCGCCCGAGGTGGCGGCGCCGGTCCTGGAGCACTCACCACAGCTCGACGAGGCGAGCTTGGCGGAGAATGCGCGGACCAAGAGCCAGGATCATCTGCTGGCTATCGCCGGCCGCAGCCTGTTGACGGAACCCGTCACCGATGCCCTCCTCGAGCGCGGCAACAACGATGTCGCCATGCGGACCGCCGGCAACGACGGCGCCAGCTTCTCGACTAACGGAATGTCCAAGCTCCTCAGCCGGGCGCGGGACAACGGCGCGCTCGCGATGTGCATCTGGGCTCGGCCCGATATTCCTCGTGAGACCATGTTGAAGTTGTTCGTCCATGCATCTGAGATGGTGAGATCCAAGCTGGAGGCAGCCGATCCCCGCCAGGCAGCTCTGACCCGGCGTGCAATTGCGGAGGGCTCCGATGAGCTGCAAGCGATGGCGCGGGCAGGCTCCAGCGAGCACGCCCGGGCGTTGGCCGAGGTGACGTCCCTGTATTCGAGTGGGCAACTGGACGAGGCACGCGTACTCGGCTTCATCGGCGAGCGAAGCTTGGACAAGACGGCCGTCGCGCTATCGCTCATGAGCGACCTGCCGATCGGAGCGATTGAGCGTGCGGTGGTCCGTTCGCAGCCCGAGCAGATTCTCATCCTCGCGAAGGCGATCGGTCTGTCCTGGGACACGACGAAGGCAATCCTGACGCTTTACCCCGGTGAGGCTCACGAGAGCCGAGAGCGATTGGAGCAGTGCTTCGCGAGCTTCCTTCGGTTGAGTCCAAATACGGCGAAGGCTGCACTCCAGTTCTACAGGCTCCGTGAGCGTGCCGGCCCGGGTCCTGTCCACTAACGGCATTGCGCCCCAGCACCTTTCCCCTGCATGATGCGGGAGCTCTTGGGGGAAGACCATGCGATCCGTCGTCATCACCGGCGCGTCCACCGGCATCGGCTGGGCCATTGCGAAATTTCTGGTCGGGCGCGGCTATCGTGTTTTCGGTAGTGTCCGCAAGCAGGCCGATGCGGATCGGCTCATGGGTGAATTCGGTGCTAACTTCACGCCGCTGCTGTTCGACGTCACCGACGAGGCGGCGGTCCTCGCCGCTGCGCGAAAAGTCCGCGAGGCTCTGGGCGGTGAGACGCTGGCCGGTCTCGTCAACAACGCCGGCGTCGCGGTGGCGGGGCCAGTGCTCGAATTGTCGGTCGACGACTTCCGCCGGCAGATGGAGATCAACGTCATTGGCCCGGTCATCGCGACGCAGGCCTTTGGGCCGCTGCTCGGCGCCGATCCGTCGCTGAAGGGGCCGAAAGGACGGATCGTGATGATCAGCTCGGTCGCGGGCAAGAACGGCAATCCGTTGTCGGCGCCTTACAGTACCTCCAAGCACGCCATCGAAGGCCTGTCGGAGAGCTTGCGCCGCGAGTTGATGCTGTTCGGCATCGACGTCATCATCGTCGCCCCCGGCGCGGTGAAGACGCCGATCTGGAGTAAGGCCGAGCAGATCGATCTCTCAGTCTACCAGAACTCGCCTTATCTGCCGGCGCTGAACAAGGTCAGGGCGTTCATGATGAAGCTCGGCGAGACCGGGCTGCCGGCCGAGCGGATCGCCGAGGTCGTTTTCGAGGCGCTCACCGCCGAGAGGCCCAAGGTTCGCTACCAGATCACGCCGGACCGGATGCGACATTTGATGACGGCCACGCTGCCCAAACGTGTGGTCGACCGCATCATCGCCAAGCGGCTCGGGCTGCTGCCGCAGGGCTGACCGACGTTCAGCCCGCCTGTGCCGCACGTCGGGCCGCGGTTTCGCCGGGGGGCACCATTCCGGCACTTCCCCAACCGCGACGCGTCCATGTCAGCGGCGGCCGAGGAGGCGCAGCCGCGCTTTCGGGCCGAGATCGAGGTGGCGCTGGAACAGGCACCCGCCGCCGACCCGGAGGAGGCGAGATCGAGCGGATGGCGGAGAGGGTCATCGACCTCTTCATCGCGGGCATCGCCAAAGCTTAAGCGTGGCTGGCCCATGCGGCCCATTCGCCCATCGCTAACATTAAGCGAAGGTCGGACCGCGACACGCGTTGCTTGTCCGTGACCGTTCAATTACAGTTTTATGACACGGTGCAGGCCTTCCGGCTGCGCCGAACGCCGCAGGCCCGGTCAGCCGGCTCGGCATCACCGTGCCGGACCAGCAGTTGCGTGTCGTCAATGGCGTCCGCGCCCAATCCAGGTCCTTCTGCCACGACCGCCGTATTGGCGAGCGTCGCCGCGCTCGGCATCTGGCGGCTGCTCGCGGTTGCGGCGCCGCATCTCGCCGCGCTCGTCCTGATGTACGAGACCGAGACGGATTTCGGTGCACGGCTCTCCTTCGTGCTGGCCTGGGGCATCCTCAACTTCTTCTGGATCATGCTGCTGCGGCGTCCGGCGCTCTCGGGTGCGCTGTCGCTGACCATGGTCGTGGTGCTGGTGCTGCTGTCACGGCTGAAGCACGACGTCGTGCAGATGACGGTCAACTTCATCGACCTGATGATGATCGACCGCGACACGGTCGCGTTCCTGTTCACGATCTTCCCGAATTTGCGCTGGTCGGTGATCGGGGCCGGCCTCGTCACGCTGCCGCTGATGTATGCGCTGTGGTGGCTCGACCCATTCCGCATCCGCAGGCTGCCGGCGCTCGCCTGCAAGCTCGCCTGCCTCGCCGCGCTGGTCGGCTATTCGCTCTATCATCCGGACGAGGCCTGGCGCGGCTATTACGACGACGGCTATCTCTCGAAGTTCTTCCGCTCCGGCGTCAGCGCGGTCTCCGACTTCGCGCAATACGGCTTTATGGAGTCGGCCGCTTCGACCAACGAACGGCTCAACATGCCGCTGGTCGATGCCTGCCATCCCGCCGGCCGGCGGCCGAACATCATCATGGTCCATGATGAATCGAGCTTCGACATCCGCGCCGCGCAGGGCATCAAGGTGCCGGCTGGCTACGGCAGCCATTTCAAATCCTGGGACGGCAAGGAGCGCACCTTTCTGGCCGAGAGCAATGGCGGGCCGAGCTGGTTCACCGAATACAATGTGCTCGCGGGGTTGTCGTCGCGTTCGTTCGGCCGCTTCGCCTATTTCGTGACGCGCATCGCGACAGGCCGTGTCGAGCGCGGCCTGCCGCTGGCGCTGCGCCGCTGCGGCTACGATACGATGTCGCTCTACCCCGCCTATGGCGGCTTCATGGCCGCGCGCAGTTTTCAGATGACGACCGGCGTCGAACGCTTCCTCGACTCCAAGGATCTCGGCGCCAAGGATGTCGAGCCGGATAGCTTCTTCTACGACAAGGCGCTCCGGCTGATGGGCGAGCGGACGCCGAACAAGCCGCTGTTTACCTTCATTTACCTCGGCGCCAATCATTTCCCCTGGGAGACGCGCTTCCGCCCGGATCTGCTGCCGAACTGGCGCGCACCGGGCAATGTGCCGTCCATCGACGAATATCTGCGCCGGCAGGCGATGAGCGCCGAGCAGTACAAGGCCTTCCTCGCGGGCTTGAAGAAGAATTTTCCCGGCGAGCCTTTCCTGATCGTGCGCTATGGCGATCATCAGCCCGAGTTTGCGCCTGCTATCCTCGAGCCCGGGCTCGACGAGGGTGCAATCGGCAAAAAGCTCGACGCCTACGACCCCCGCCTCTACGCGACCTACTACGCGATCGACGCCGTCAATTTCGACCCGGTGAAGAGCGAGGCCGTGATGGACACGGTCGATGGTCCGTATCTGCCGCTGGTCATCCAGGAAGCCGCCGGCATCCCGCTCGATCCGTCCTTCGCCGAGCAGAAGGAGATCATGCTCCGCTGCAAGGGCATCTTCTACGGCTGCAAAGACGGTGCCGAAGCGAGCCGGCTGAACCGGCTGCTGATCGATGCGGGGATGATCCGCGGGTTGTAGCGTCCTCCAACGTCGTCGAATGAATGGCGCGGCTTACCGCCCACCCACCTTCTCCCACAGCCATTTGGCCACCGCATCCGGAGACGAATTCGCGTCATTTCCGGCGGCGCGTAAGTTGGCTTCGCGCATGGTCGCGATGTCGATCTTGCCGAGCAGCGGCTTCAGCGCAGCCTGCAGCCGCTCGTCCCCGGCGCGCTTCGGGGCCAGCAGCAGGATGGCATCGTAGGGCGGGATCGCGTGCCTGGGATCGTCGAGAGCAACGAGATCGTATTTTGCGATCAGCCCGTCGCTGGTGTAGCCCGCGATGACATCGACTTCGCCGCTGGCGACCGCCGCATACATGAAGTCTGGCTGCATCTGGCGCTGGGCGCGGAACGAGAGGCCATAGGCCTTCTGCAGCGCCGCCCATTCGGGTCGCGAGAAGAACTCATAGTCGCCGGCGATCGACAGCGTCGAAGCATGCGCGGCGAGGTCGGCGATGGTGCGGATGCCAAGCGCCTCCGCCCGCTTCTTCGGGATCACCAGCGCATAGGCATTCTCGAAACCGAGCTCACCGAGCAGGGTGATGTTCTCCTTCGCAAGTGTCGTCTGCAGCTCAACCAACAGCTCCGCGCGCGGCTTGATGTCCGTGCGGTGAAGCTGATTGGCCCAGAGCGTGCCGGAATAATCGACATAGAGATCGATATCACCGGCCTTCAATGCCTCGAAGATCACGCTCGAGCCGAGACCGGATCGTGCGACGGCGGAAAGACCGACCGCCTGCAGCCGGTCCCGCATCAACGCCGACAGCACGTACTGCTCGGCGAACGTCTTGGCGCCCACGACATAGCTTTGCGACGAGCGCCCCATCGTCGGCACCAATGTTGCGGCGACCAGTGCCGCGATCCCGGCCGCGCCAAGCGCGGTACGCACGCGGCTGCGCCGGCGCAGGCCGCTCTCGATCAGGCCGAGCAGTTGATCGACGGCGAGCGCCAGCAGGGCCGAGGCAAAGCAGCCGAACAGCACGAACACCCAGTTCTGGGTCTGGAGCCCGGCAAAGATATAATTGCCGAGGCTGGTCTGCCCGATCGGGGTCGACAGCGTCGCGGTGCCGATCACCCACACTGCGGCGGTACGGATGCCAGCCATCATCACGGGGAGGGCCAGCGGCAGTTCGACCATCACGAGCGACTGCCGTGCGGTCATTCCGACGCCTTTGGCAGCCTCGATCAGCGCGGGATCGATGCCGTTGAGGCCGGTGATGCCATTGCGCAGCACTGGCAGCATCGAATAGAGCGCCAGCGCCAGCATCGCCGGCAGGAAGCCGAAAGCGGAGAAGGAGACGCCGAACCAGGCCAGCGCCACGGAGGCCGCGAGCAGCAGCAGCGGATAGAACAGCGCGAGCAGCGCCAGCCCGGGCACCGTCTGCACGATACTGGCGAGCGCGAGCAGGACGGCGCGCGGGGTGGGGCGGTTGCGCGTCAGGATCGCCAGCGGCAGGCTGACGATCAGGCCGAGCGCAAGTGCAGCGAGACTCACCCGGACGTGGTTGCCGAGATAGTCGGGCAAATGCCCCAGCGCCTCGCCCCAGCGCGGATCGGTGAAAAGGCTCATGCCGCCCCGCTCTGTAGCAGCAGCGCGTTCAATCGCTCGACCTGGCGTCGTGGCGTCCGCAGCAGCTCCAGCACGTAGGCGTCGCTGCTTTTCGAGAGCTCCACTGGCGTGCCCTGCGCCAGCAGCTTCCCGCTGCGCATCACCGCGATGCGGTCGGCGAGGAGAATCGCTTCCGTCATGTCGTGGGTGATCATCACGGTGGTCAGGCCGAGCTTGCGGTGCAGCCCGCGAAAATCGTCGCCGAGCGCATCGCGGGTGAGAGGATCGAGCGCGCCGAAGGGCTCGTCCATCAGCACGATGCGGGGCCGTGCCGCAAGCGCGCGCGCCACACCGACACGCTGGCGCTGGCCGCCCGAGAGCGCATCCGGCAGCCGCTCGCGATGCGCGGCCCGGTCGAGTTGCACGAGCTCGAGCAACTCATCAACCCGCGTCGCGATATCCGCCGCCGGGACGCCGAGCAGTTTTGGCGTGATCCCGATATTGTCGGCGACGCTCAGATGCGGGAATAGCCCGCCGCTCTGGAAGACATAGCCGATGCGACGCCGCAGCGCGACCGGATCGACCGATTGCACGTCGTCGCCCTCGACCGTGATCGTGCCGTCATCCGCCTCGATCAGGCGGTTGGCCAGCCGCAGCAGCGTCGTCTTGCCCGACCCCGAGCCGCCCACGACGGCCACAAACTCGCCTTCGGCAACGTCGAGTGACACATCGTCCACGGCCTTGAGCGCGCCGAAGCTCTTGGTGACATGGGCATAGCCGATCATCGGCCTGGACGGCATCGGGCGGGCCTCACTGCGCTGACCCGCCCCAAGGATTGGAGGAGGGAGGGGATGACAACGCCCATGCGTAGCACGCTTGGCGGCTTGATTGAACTTGGCCGCGCGAGCGGCTAAGGCATCGGGCCAAGTTCGGAGGGAACACATGATAACGCCTACGGCAGTGGCGCTGGACGACGCCAAGGTCGCGTTCCAGCTAGGGGACGGGCGGGTCTATACGGCGGTGGAGAAGGCGCATCTGACCGTCGGAGAGGGCGAGTTCGTCGCCATCGTCGGGCCGACCGGCTGCGGGAAATCGACCCTGCTCAACGTCGCGGCCGGGCTGCTCAAGCCGGCTGCCGGGAGCGTCAAAATATTCGACCAGCCGCTCGCCGGGCTGAACCGGGATGCCGGCTATCTGTTCCAGGCCGATGCGCTGTTCCCCTGGAAGACCGCGCTCGACAATGTCGCGATCGGGCTCGAAGTCAGCGGCACGCCGCGCAGCGAGGCGCTGCCGCGGGCGCAAAAGTGGCTGACCTCGGTCGGTTTGGGCGCCTTCGCCAACCGCTATCCGCATATGCTCTCGGGCGGCCAGCGCAAGCGCGTGGCGCTGGCGCAGGTGCTGATCCGCGATCCAAAGATCCTGCTGATGGACGAGCCGTTCGGGCCGCTGGATGCACAGACCCGGCAGGTGATGGGCAACCTGCTGCTCGACCTCTGGAATGCGGACCGCAAGGCCGTGCTGTTCGTCACCCATGATCTGGAAGAGGCGATCGCGCTCGCCGACCGCGTCGTGATCATGTCGGCGGGGCCATCCTCCCGCATCATCGGCGACTGGCGCGTGAGCCTGCCGCGCCCGCGCGACATTTTTGAAGTGCGGCTGGATAAGGAGTTCCATGCGCTTCATAGCGAGATCTGGAGCGTGCTCAAGGACGAGGTCATGAAGGGCTATGCGCAGTCGACGCAAGCGGCGGAGGCGGTGTGATGTCGCGCGTCACTCTCCTTGCGCTGCAAGTCCTGGTCGCGGTGGTCTGCCTCGCGCTGTGGCAATTGCTGTCGACCGTGCCCGTGTTCGGCAAGATCCTGCTGCCGCCGTTCTTCTTTTCCAACCCGGTCGATGTCTTCGCCCAGATCGTCAAATGGTTCTCGTCCGGTGTGATCTGGAAGCATCTCGGCATCACGCTGACGGAATCGATCCTGGCCTTCGTGATCGGATCGGCCGGCGGCGTGCTGATCGGCTTCTGGTTCGCGCGCCAGCCGCTGGTCGCCGCGGTGTTCGATCCCTACGTCAAGATGGTCAACGCTCTGCCGCGGGTGGTGCTGGCGCCGATCTTCGCGCTGTGGCTTGGGCTGGGCATCTGGTCCAAGGTCGCGCTCGGCGTGACGTTGGTGTTCTTCATCGTGTTCTTCAACGTCTATCAGGGCGTCAAGGAGGTCAGCCGTACCGTGCTCGATAACGGCCGCATGCTCGGCATGAGCGAGCGGCAGCTGATGCAGCACGTCTATTGGCCCTCGGCGCTGTCGTGGATGTTCTCCTCGCTGCACACGTCGGTGGGCTTTGCCGTGGTCGGTGCGGTCGTCGGCGAATATCTTGGATCGGCGGCGGGGCTCGGCTATCTCATCCAGCAGGCTGAAGGCATCTTCGACGTCGCCGGGGTGTTCGCCGGCATGTTCGTGCTGTCGGCCTTCGTCATCCTGATCGACTTTGGGGTGACATTGGTGGAGCGGAGGCTGCTGGTCTGGCGGCCGACCGTGGACGGGCGCGGCTAGGCCGAAAGGGGCCCGCGCGTCGCGCGAGCCCGGATCGCGAAAGTTCAATCCAGCAACTTGGTGTCGTCGGGCGCCTGCGGCGGCGTCTTGATCGCGATCGCCTTGACCTGTCCGCTGATCGGTTTGGTGCCGCCATGCGGCGTCCCCTTCGGGATGATGACGAGGTCGCCCGGCTTCACCGTGACTTCCTTGTCGCCGAACCAGATCGTGCCGGTGCCCTCCAGAATGTACTGGATCTCGTTGGTGTTGGGATGCATGTGCTTGGGCACATTGCCGACCTGGATCGAGATGGTGGCGCCGTCGGCACTCGCGAACATCTTGGAACGGAAGCCGACGGCGTTGGCGTTTCCGAGCGCGTCGCCCTCCATCTCGCCGGTGTGGATGATCTGCGGAGTGATGTTTTCCGCAGCCAGCGCCGGCCGCAGCAGGTGGGTTGCGCCGCACCCGGCGGCAAAAGCGGTGGCGATCGACAGTCCGATTGCAAGGCGATTCATGGATGATCCTCCCCATCAAGAATTGTTCTTGTGGGCTCATGCTATTGCGCCGAAAGGCCGATGGCCAGCGCCTTCGGTCCTGCTTCTCAAGCCAGCCCCGCTGCTCTATGGTGCCGCCAGCCGAACGGAGGAAACCAATGAAGAACACGATAGCCAGGCTCGCGGGCGCGCTGCTCGCGCTGACGCTCACCACCGGTCTTGCCGCGGCGCAAAGCAAGGTCACCATCGCGATCGGCGGCGGCTCGTGCCTGTGCTATTTGCCGACGGTGCTGGCAAGACAGCTCGGCGAATACGACAAGGCCGGTCTCAATGTCGAGCTCGTGGACCTCAAGGGCGGCTCGGACGCGCTCAAGGCCGTGCTCGGCGGCAGCGCCGACGTGGTCTCCGGCTATTTCGACCATTGCGTCAACCTCGCGGCCAAGAAGCAGGAGCTTCAGGCGTTCGTCGTCTATGACCGCTATCCCGGTCTTGTGCTGGTGGTTTCGCCGTCGCACACGAACGAGATCAAGTCGATTAAGGATCTTGCCGGCAAGAAGGTCGGCGTCAGCGCGCCCGGCTCCTCCACTGACTTCTTCCTGAAGTATATGCTGAAGAAGAACGGGGTCGATCCCGCCAGCACCGCCGTGATCGGCGTCGGCCTCGGTGCCACAGCGGTCGTCGCCATGGAGCAGGGCCAGATCGACGCGGCCGTGATGCTCGATCCGTCCGTGACCGTGCTCCAGGGCAGCCACAAGGATCTGCGCATCCTCTCGGACACCCGCACGCAAAAGGATACGCTCGAGACGTTCGGCGGCGAATATCCGGGCGGCGCGCTGTACTCGACCGCGGCCTGGGTCGCCGGCCACGAGAAGGAGACGCAGGCGCTCACCAACGCGATCCTGGGCACGCTCGCCTGGATCCACTCGCACTCGCCCGAGGAGATCATGGCGAAGATGCCGGAGGAGACGGTGGGCAAGAACAAGGACCTCTATCTCGCGGCACTCAAGAACACGATTCCGATGTACTCCGAGACCGGCAAGATGGATCCGAAGGGCGCTGACGCCGTGCTCGCGGTGTTCAGCGTCGGATCGCCCGAGGTCGCGAGCGCCAAGATCGACGTCAGCAAGACCTTCACCAACAAGTATGTCGAGCAGGCCAAGAAGACCACGGGGAGCGCCAAATAACTGACGCGAAGTCTCGGTAACCAGGCGTCATGACGTCACCGATCATCCATCGCGTCACGACGCTTGATCTTGCCGTGCGGCCGATCGTCTGGCCGTTCGCGGAGGAGCGGCGTGACGAGATCGCGGCGCATTTCGCCGAGAAGCAGCGCGAGCGACCAAAACTCTGGAACGGTGGCGTCCTGCTCGGGCGCGATGCAATGTTCGCCGACGGCCATCTCTCTACGACCTATTTCGAGACGGATTTCGCGAGCTTCCTCGCCTGGCGCGACTGGGGCTTTCCCGACAAGGCCGTGTTCAACGGCTTTGGCATGGGCGCGCTGCTCACCTCCGACGGCGCCTTCGTCATGGGCGAGATGGCGCAGCACACCGCCAATGCAGGCCGGATCTATTTCCCGTCGGGCACGCCCGATCTCGGCGACGTCAGGGGTGACACGCTGGACATTCCCGGCAGTGTGATCCGCGAACTCGAGGAAGAGACCGGCCTGACCGCGGCCGACTATCGGATCGAGCCCGACTGGCATTGCGTCGTCACTGGCCCAACGATTGCGATGCTGCAAATTATCAACCTGGACATGCCGGGTGATGTGGCGCGTGCGCGGATCGAAGCCAATCTTGCGGCCGAGGCCGAGCCAGAGCTGTCGGCTATCCATCTCGTGCGCGGGATGAGTGATCTCACGCCGTCCATGCCGCGATTTGTCACGGCTTTTGTCGAGCAGCAGTTCGCGTCGCGCTGATGCGCGAGGCTTGACATCGCTGCGCCCAGCCCATGTGATGGGTAAAAATACAAAACCAAAAAGAATGCAATGCACAATCGTCCAGGGAGGTTCTGATGCGCGTGCGCATGGCTGCCCGTTTGGTGCGTGGGCTGTTGGTCGCGATATCAGCGACGGGCTTGGCGCTGTCCGCCCAGGCCCAGGATCAAGGCAAAGAGAAGAAGATCAAGATCGGCGTCGTTTTCGATCTGACCGGGCCTCTCGCCGGCGGCGGCTCCGAACTCGGCTATATCGGGGCAAAGATCGTTCTCGACCATTTCGCCAAGACCGGCGTCGAGGGTTACAAGATCGAAGCAGTCTATGCCGATGCGCAGAGCAAGCCCGACATCGCGATCAACGAATCCGTCCGCCTGCTCGAGCAGGAAAAGGTCGACATGGTGCTCGGCTTCTTCTCCTCGGCTCAATGCGTGCCGGTCGCCGCTCGCGTCGAGCAGCTCAAGAAGTTCATGTGGATGACGACCTGCATCTCGTCGGCCGTGTTCAACGAGAAGGGTTATAAATACGTCTTCCGCCCGCAGGCGAGCGGCGATCAATTCGGCATGATGACGATGGATTTCATCGCGCAGAACGCCAAGGCGAAGTTCGACAAGGAGCCGAAGGATCTGCGCGTCGCCATCATTCACGAAGACGGCGCTTATGGCGTCGACGTGTCCAGGGGCAACGAGGCCGGCGCGAAGAAGGCGGGCTTCAACGTCGTGATGAAGGAGGGTTATTCGGCCACCGCGCCTGACCTCTCCGCGCTGGTGACCAAGCTGAAGCGCGCCAAGCCCGACGTCATTTTCCACACCGGCTACAACCCTGATATCACGCTGTTGCTGCGTCAGGCGCGCGAGCAGGGGCTGAAGTTCGGCGCGCTGATGGGACACGGTGCGGGTTACGGCGTCTACGAGAAGCTGAAGGAAGGCATGGGCACGGATGCCACCTACATCTTCAACACCGACCCGATCTCGATCTGGCTTGCCAACCAGAAGACCATGGATCCCAAGCTCCCGCCCGTGATCAAGATGGTCGGCGAGGAGTTCGACAAGATCCGGCCCGGCGTCGCCATCCGCTCGGCGCATGTAGGCATCGGTGCGTCCAACACGTATGTGTTCATGAATGACGTGCTGCCGCGCGCAATCAAGAAATATGGCGGGGTTGATCCGGATGCGCTGCGCAAGGCTGCGCTCGATACCGATATCCCCGAGGGCGGCACCATGCTCGGCTTCGGCGTCAAGTTTTACGGCGAGGGCACGCCGATGGCCGGGCAGAACGAGCGCTCGTTCCCGGTCGTGATCCAGTACATTGACGACAAGTCCTCCGTGGTGTGGCCCAAGAGCCAGGCGCAGCGCGAGGCCGTGCTGCCGTTGCCGAAGGGCACCACCTACAGCAACCAGTAGAGCAAATAAGCGAAGCAAGGAGAGAGGGACGGTGCTGGAAGTCAGCGGGCTGGTGAAGCGGTTTGGCGGCTTCACCGCCGTCAACAATGTGTCCTTCAAGGTCGATCAGGGCGAGATCCTCGGCCTGATCGGCCCCAACGGCTCGGGCAAGAGCACGATCTTCAATATGCTCTCGGGCACGCTGGCGCCAACGTCCGGTTCGATCCTGTTCGGCGGCTCCGAGATCGCAGGCCTTCCGCCGCACCGGATCATCAACACCGGTATCGGTCGCACCTTCCAGATTCCGCGGCCATTCCGCCGCTTGACGATCTTCGAGAACGTCGCGCTCGCCGGATTCTACGGCCAGGGCCGCCACAGCCGTGCCAGGGCCGAGGAGGCGGCCGAGCGATCGCTGGCGATGGTCGGCTTGCCGACCGATCGCCATGCCAGTGTCGATGGCCTCGGCGCAGCCGGTCTGAAAAAGCTCGAACTGGCGAAAGCGCTCGCCACCGCGCCAAAACTTCTGCTGGCCGATGAGAGCCTCGGCGGCCTCGACGAGGCCGAGATGGGTCAGGCGGCCGACATGCTGCGCAACATCCGCGACGAACTCGGCATCACCATCATCTGGGTCGAGCACATCATGGGCGTGCTGATGCGCGTCGTCGATCGCGTCATGGTGCTCGATCACGGCGAGAAGATCTCGGAAGGGTTGCCGAGTGCCGTTGCCGGCGATCCCCGTGTGATCGAGGTCTATCTCGGCACCGATGCCGAGACCACGCAAGCCGCGGCCGCCGCAGCGCGCCGCCGCGCGGGAGGGTAGCCGATGCTGGAGCTCCGCGGCGTCAATGCCGGCTACGGCACCTTCCAGGCACTGTTCGACGTCGATCTCGACGTGAGGGCGGGTGAGGCCGTCGGCGTTATCGGGCCCAACGGGGCCGGCAAGACCACCCTGATGCGTGTCATCTCCGGGCTGATCCGCCCCTCGCGCGGGTCGATCAGAATGGAAGCCGTCGACGTCGTGGCCACGCCGCCACACAAGATCGTCAGCCTCGGGATCGCGCATGTGCCGGAGAACCGGCGGCTGTTTCCGCAGCTGTCGGTCGATGACAATCTCAAGATGGGAGCGTTCATGAAGGAGGCGCGCAGCCGTTATGCCGAGCGGCTGGACGTGGTGTTCGACCTGTTTCCGCGCCTGAAGGAGCGTCGCCACCAGATGGCCGGCACCATGTCCGGCGGCGAGCAGCAGATGTGCGCGATCGGCCGGGCGCTGATGTCGAATCCAAAGCTGCTGCTGCTCGACGAGCCGTCGGCGGGGCTCGCGCCGGTCGTGGTGCAGCAGGTGTTCGAGCTGGTGAAGCGGATCCGCGCCAGCGGGCTGACCGTGCTGATCGTCGAGCAGAATGTGCAGCAGGTGCTGCGGGTGGTCGATCGTGCCTATCTGATCGAGGCGGGCACGATCAGGTCCTCGGGCACCTCGGCCGAGATGCTGGCGAGCGACACGGTCAAGGAAGCGTATCTCGGGGTGTGAGGTTCATGCGGGCATGCAAGCATTTCTGGACATTTTCGACATCTACCTGCTGGAGGCCGTGATCAACGGCATCCTGCTCGGCGGCGTGCTGGCGCTGCTTGCGCTCGGGCTCAATTTGATTTTCGGCGTCATCGACGTGACCTGGATCTGCTACGCAGAGCTGGTGATGATCGGCATGTACGCCATGTACTTCCTGGTGCAGTATTACGGCATCAGCTATTTCCTCGCCGCGCCGCTCACTATCCTGCTGGTCGCGTTGCTCGGCGCGGCGCTGCATTACCTCGTGATCGCGCCGCTGCTCATGGCGCCGCCGATCAACCAGTTGCTCGCGACCGGCGGGGTGCTGTTCGTGCTGCAGAGCTTTGCCACCGTCGCCTTCGGCATCGACTTCCGTAACCTCGGCATCCGCCTGCCGGTGCTCGCTTTCGGCGACATGAATTTCAGCTACGCACGACTTCTGTCCTTCCTGGCTGCGCTGGTCGGCATGGTCGCGGTCTATCTGTTCATGACGCGGACTTTCACCGGCACCGCGATCCGGGCGATCTCGCAGGACCGGCAGATCATGGCGCTGATGGGCGTCGATACCAAGCGCATCTATCTCATCACCTCGGCAATCGGCGGGGGGCTGGCCGGGCTCGCCGCCTGCCTGTTGGTTCTGCAATATGACGTGCATCCCTTCGTCGGCCTGTCGTTCGGGCCGATCACCTTCCTGATCTGCGTGCTCGGGGGCTTGGGCAATTTCATCGGCGGCTTCATCGCCGCCTTCGTGTTCGCCGAGATCATCTCGCTCGGCGGCCTGTTCTCCGATCTCGAATGGGGCTACGTGCTCGCCTTCGCCTTCTTCATCGTCATGATGTTCATCCGGCCCGCGGGCCTGCTTGCGAGGCGCCGATGATGGGGCGGGGACGGCTTGCGGCTTGGGGTATCGGATTGGCGGCGCTGGTCGCGCTGCCTTTCGTCTATCGCGATCCCTATCATCTGCACATCATGGTGCTGATCCTGATCTGGTCGTTCGCCTATACGTCATGGTCGATGATGGGGCGGTTCGGCCTGGTCTCGCTCGGCCATGGCGGGTTCATGGGCATCGGCGCCTATGTCACGGCGCTGCTCTGGAATCACCTGGGATGGTCGCCCTGGATCGGCATTCCCGTCAGCATGGCCGCGGCCGGCGCCCTGGCGCTGATCGTCGGCTATCCCTGTTTTCGCTTTCGCATCACCGGGCACTATTTCGTGCTGGTGACGCTCGCGCTCTCCGGCATCGTGCTCCAGGTCATCACGGCGACGCGCGATTACACCGGCGGGTCGCTCGGCTACACGCCGAACCGGGCCGCCGGCAACAAGCTCTGGTCGCTGCAATTCGACGACAAGATCACCTGGTACCTGATCGCGCTCGGGGTCTGGCTGTTCGGCATCGTGGTCTGGCACTGGGTCGACCGCAGCATGGCCCGCTATGCGCTGGAGGCGATTTCGGAGGACGAGGACGCCGCGGCCGCCGCCGGCGTCGACGTGACCGCGGAGAAGCTGAAGATCACGCTGCTCAGCGCGCTGATGACGGCCTTGGCCGGCGCGCTCTACTGCCAGTACCAGATGTTCATCACGCCAGACACCGTCAGCGGCATCGCGGTGTCGCTCCAGATGGTGTTCGCGGCCATCGTCGGCGGCCTGTTCGTCTCGCTCGGCCCGACCTTCGGCGCTATCATCACGATTATGCTGGCCGAGACCCTGCGCATCGGCTTCGGCACCAAGGCGGTCGGCTGGGACAATCTCGTCTACGGCGTGCTGCTGGTGCTTTTCATCATATTCCTTCCGAAGGGCATCCTTGGTAGCTTGCTCGATCGATTGAAGCCGCAACGCAAGGTGCCCCGCGCTCATGAGCAAGAAGCCGTCCAAATCGCTCGCCCAGGAACTTGACCGCTACATCACGCCATTCCGCTACGACGGTTCGGGCAAGTTTCATCTCAAGGACCACAAGACCGACGAGAAGGGCGATCTCGACAAGGAGAAGGCGCAGGAGCTTCTCGACGCCAACAAGAAGCGGCTGATCGCGTTTCAGGAGAAGCTCTACGCCCAGGACCGCTGGTCGGTGCTGATCGTGTTCCAGGCGATGGACGCCGGCGGCAAGGATTCTGCGATCAAGGCGATCTTCGAGGGCATCAATCCGCAGGGCTGCGCAGTCAGTGCCTTCAAGGCGCCGAGCAGCAGAGAGCTCGACCACGACTTCCTCTGGCGCCACGCGGTCGCGCTGCCGGAGCGCGGCCATATCGGCATCTTCAACCGCTCCCATTACGAGGAATGCCTGGTGACGCGGGTGCACCCGGAGATACTCGCCAAGGAGAAGCTGCCGCCAAAGCTCGTCACCAAGAGCATCTGGAAGGAGCGGTTCGAGGACATCTCTGCGTGGGAGCGCTATCTCTGTCGCAACGGCACCGTGGTGCTGAAATTCTTCCTCAACCTGTCCAAGGACGAGCAGCGCGAGCGCTTCCTCGACCGGCTGGAGGAGCCGGCCAAGCAATGGAAGTTCTCGATGGACGACATCAAGGAGCGCGCGCTGTGGCCGCGCTACCAGGCGGTCTATCAGGACATCGTCCGGCACACGGCAACGCCGCATGCGCCGTGGTATGTCGTGCCGGCCGATCACAAATGGTTCGCCCGCGTCGTGATCGGGTCGGCCATCGTCGCGGCGCTCGAAAAGCTCGATCTGCGCTTCCCCCGCGCCGACAAGGCCTCGCTGGGCGAATTCGAGGAGGTGCGCAAGGCGCTGGAGAAGGAGGAGAACGAGGAGAAGGCGGGCAAGAAACAAAAAACGCGAAAACAACCCCATGCACAGTAGCGGGGGACAGCGAAATCAATGACTTGAAGGCCAGCGCGAGCGCCTGCGGATTTAACGAAATCGTTGACACGTCGGGCAAAACAGGAGCATGATGTCATCATCCCCAAACCCTCAGTACCCGCGCGCCATCCCGTAGCAGACGCGCTCCACATTGGCGGGAAGGGCGGTTCTTGCAATCCGCCGACTTCTCGTATTTCGCTGCAGCGAATCCCTCGCAGGTGAGATGGAACGCGCCCTCAAATGTGATTTGCGCACCATTGATCTTGCTTGACAGTCTTGCGTCACGGGAGGACCATCCCAATGGTCGCAAACAAGCGACGCGCAACGTCCACATCAAGAGCAAGGGGAGGTCTATGACACCACCTCCGCAGAACCAGCCGCGTTAAGTGCGATGGAGCTCGTTCGGACTATCGCATAGCGGCAGAAACGCGAACGGCACGCCGGGCCAAGGTCTAGTGGGCTGCATCAGTGTGGCATGGCCCCTACCTGCCCGGCGCTGTATTCTGCATCACATCGATTGCATCACAGCGATCATGTCGGATGGCCGTGACGAGGCCGCCGCGCTTTTGACATCCTGCTTCTCTCCTCCTCCTCATCGCGTCATTCCGGGGCGACTCCCGGAATGACGCAGGGCGATCGCATATCAGGGCGATCGCACATGACGTCTCAGCGGCGCCTGAGCGAGCGCCTCGTCCTTCGAGACGACCGCTTCGCGGCCTCCTCAGGATGAGGCTCAGCTGCATCCATTTGCGTTGAAATGCTGCCGCATACGCATCCCCTCATCCTGAGGGCCCGCCGCAGGCGGGCGTCTCGAAGGATGGCCGCAGCCGAGCTTCCAGCCGCGTGCCCGCATTCCAATCGCTGCACGCCCGGCCTTGAGACCGCGGTTCCCGCTTCCTGCACCGCGGCAAATGCCAAGAGAATGTCGCCTCATTGGCCAACTTCCGACACAGCGCCCGGGCGAATAGCGTCGATCCGACATGATGCATGTGCTTCGGCGGTGACGGTCCCGACGTCGCCGTCGCATTCATTTTTCCCAGGGAATCCCTCGTGTCGCATAAGCTTGCCTTCGCGCTTCTCGCCGCGCTCTTGATCGCGATCTCGTCTCTCTCCAGCGTCCGCGCCGCGCCGCCTGCGCCTGCGGCAAACAGCGCTGCCGCGTTATCGCCCGATGAGGCCAAGCGCGCGCTGGAAACGCTGCAGGATGACAAGAAGCGCGCGCAGATGATCGACACGCTGCGCGTGATCGCCAATGCGTCTGGTGCACAGCAGCCCGCGCCCGAACCAAAATCGCCGATCCCGCTCGCGGCCGACGGCCTCGGTGCGCAGCTCATGCTCACCGTGTCTGAGGAGATCGGCGAAATTTCGCGAGACGTCGCCGATATGGCCAGGACGCTCACGCACTTCCCGGCGTTCTATTACTGGATCGTGCGGACCGCGAACGATCCCGCGGCCTACAATCTCCTGATCGAGATTGGTTGGAAGCTCGCGCTGGTGTTCGGCTGCGCCTTCTGCGCCGAATGGGTGATCTTCCGTCTGATCCGGCGCCCCGTCGCCTTCCTGGAAGGGCGCATGCCGCAAACGGCGCGTCTGCCGGTGCAGGTATTGCCCATTGCCGATCCCCCGTCATCGGTGGCCGATGTCACCCCCGCGCCCGAACTGCACATGCGCCGCCACAGCCTGGCGCGGGCCTGGCAAATCATGCTGCGGCTGCCGCTCGTGCTGGGACGCTTCCTGCTCGAGCTGCTACCCGTGTTGGTCTTTGTCGGTGTCGCCACGGCGCTGCTCGGCACCGAGATCGGCGAGCCCACCACCGTCCGCCTCGTGATCCTCGCCGTCGTCAATGCCTATGCGTTCTCGCGCGGGCTCATCTGTGTGGTCCGTGTGCTGGCGGGACCGTTCGGCTTGTTTCCGGTCAAGGCCGAAACCGCCGCCTATATCGAGATCTGGGCGCGCCGTATCGTCGGTGTCGGCGTCTCCGGCATCGCCTTTGCGAATGTGGCGCTGCTGCTCGGCCTGCATCGCGGCGGCTATGCCGCGCTCCTGCGCATGGTGATGCTGGTCGTGCATCTCTTCATCGTCGTGATCATCCTGCAATGCCGCCGCCAGGTCGCCGAAGCCATCCGCGCGCCGGCCGACCGGCAGGGGATCGCGGCGGGACTGCGCAACCGCATTGCGGGCGGCTGGCATTATCTCGCCATCGCGCTCGACCTGGCGTTGTGGGCCGTGTGGGCGCTGAACATTCGCAACGGCTATTCGTTGCTGCTGCAATATTTCGTCGGCACCATCGCGGTGGCGCTGATCACGCGCGTTGCCATCATGCTGACGCTGGGCCTGATCGACCGCGGCTTCCGCATCAAGCCGGAAATCCTCCAGCGCTTTCCAGGCCTCGAGATCCGCGCCAACCGCTATCTGCCACTGCTGCGCAAGATCGTATCCGGCGTCATCGCCTTCATCGGCCTGGTGGCCGTGCTCGAAGTCTGGGGCGTCGACGCCATCGTCTGGTTCTATGGCGGCCAGATCGGCAGCCGGCTGATCTCGGCGGTGGTGACGATCGGACTTGCCGTATTCATTGCAGCTGCGATCTGGGAAGCCAGCAACGCGCTGCTGGACCGCCAGATCAATTCGCTGTCGCGGGACGGGCACTATGCGCGCGCAGCGCGGCTGCGGACCTTTCAGCCGATGCTGCGGACGGCCTTGCTGTGCGTGATCGCCACCGTCGTCGGCCTCACGGCGCTCAGCGAGATCGGCGTCAACGTCGCACCGCTGCTGGCGGGTGCCGGCATCGTCGGCATCGCCATCGGCTTCGGTTCGCAGAAGCTGGTGCAGGACCTCATCACCGGGCTGTTCCTGCTGCTGGAGAACACCGTCCAGGTCGGCGACAACGTCAGCGTGTCCGGGCTATCGGGCGTGGTGGAGAACGTCTCGATCCGCACGATCAGGCTCCGGGCCGGCGACGGTGCCGTGCACATCGTGCCGTTCAGCGCGGTCACGACCATCACCAACGCCAGCCGCGGCGCCGGCAATGCGTCCGTCAGCGTCAACGTCGCCTACAAGGAGGATACCGACCGCGCCGGCCAGATTCTCAAGGACATCGTCGACGAGATGCGCCGCGAGGTGGAATTCCGCAGCCTGATCCGCGGCGATCTCGAGCTCTGGGGCATCGACAAGGTCGACGGCGCCATGGTGTCGATCGTGGGCCAGATCCGCTGCACCGAGGCTGGCCGCTGGCCGGTGCAGCGCGAATTCAACCGCCGCATGAAGCAGCGTTTCCAGCACAACGGCATCGAGGTCGCATCCGCCACCCAGACCATCCTGATGCACATCGCGCCGCCGGCTGACAGCGCCGCTCATCTGGCGCCGCGTCGAGCGGCAGGATAGTCGCTCGGTAAACTTACCGCTTGCCTTGGTTGAACCGGCAGCGTTCACTTCGCCCCAGTTCGCTGACGACATGCGGGCGGTGAAAAAGGGTGGATGGAATGTGGGGGCGGTGGGCTGGACTGCGCGGTCATGTGATCGTCATTTGTGCGTTGTTTGGATGTGCGGCGTGGGCCACACCGGCAAACGCCCAGCCGTTTCCGACGCGGCCGATCACCCTCGTGGTGCCGTTCGCGGCGGGCGGTCCGACCGACACGCTGGCGCGCATCCTGTCCGAACGCATCGCCGCCGAATTGCACGCGACGATCGTGGTCGAAAACGTGGCGGGCGCCTCCGGCAGCATCGCCGGCGCCCGCGTCGCGCGCGCAACGCCTGACGGCACCACGATCACGATCGGCCATTGGGGCACGCATGTGCTCAACGGCGCGATCTTCAAGCTGCCCTATGACGTGATCGCCGACTTCGAGCCGGTCGCGACGATCGCGATGGGCACGCAGCTCATCGTCGGCCGGAAGTCGATCGAGGCCAACACTCTGAAGGAGATGATCGCGTGGCTGAAGGCCAATCCCGGCAAGGTGACTGCCGGCACGGCCGGCGCCGGCACGGGGGCCCACGTCGCCGGTGTCTTCTTCAAGGAGAGAACCGGCACCGACTTCCAGTTCGTGCCCTATCGCGGCGCCGGGCCCGCCATGATCGATCTCGTGGCCGGGCAGATCGACATCATGTTCGATCAGGCCTCGAACTCGCTGCCGCACTACAAGAACGGTGCGATCAAGGCGTTCGCGGTGACGTCACCGACGCGGCTCGCCTCCGCGCCCGATATCCCGACGGTCGACGAGGCGGGGCTGCCCGGTCTCTACATCTCCTACTGGCACGGCATCTGGGCACCGAAGAACACGCCGAAGGAGATCGTTACGAAGCTCAACGCGGCCATCGTCACCGTGCTTGCCGATCCTGCCGTGAAGCAGCGGTTTGGCGAATTGGGGCAGGAGATTCCTCCGCCCGATCAGCAAACGCCCACAGCACTCGGAGCCTTCCAGAAGGCCGAGACCGAGAAATGGTGGCCGATCGTGAAGGCCGCTGACATCAAGGCGGAATGACGCTGTCACCTAGGGCGTGTGCTCATCAAGACTGGCCACCTGATGCCTAGTTTGCTGCCAACATCGGGGGAAGGGCGGATGGCCTCCGAGGTAGTAAGATGAGCCAATTCTAGACGTCCGCCTCGACGCGCTTCATCTGCGCCCTGCGCCATCCGTTCCGAATAGTTCCTGATAGGTAATTCCCTGTTCAGCGAGAAAGCGCGCAGCCGGGCTCTGCGTTTCGTAGAGAATTGCCCTAAGGACGTCTGCGCCGGTTACTATGGAGCGACCCACCGCTTTCCGCATAACCTCCGCACGCTGGACAACACGTTGAAAAGCAGCGGTCGGTTTGGGCTCGGCGCGGATCTCCATAATTAATTTCGTCAGGTCGCTGTCGATTTAATCGACAAGTCTCTCCGTTAGCCCAGTAGGATCGGCATTGCAGGTATTAATGGATGCCGAAGCATCAGCGTCTTCTAGTAGCGAAAGAAGAAGATGTTCCAGCGTGGCGTATTCATGATTTCGCTGGTCGGCGAAGCCGATGGCTCGACGTAGCGTCGTGGCAAGCTCTCCCGAAATCAGCGGGGACGAATTGCTTTGCAGGGCCGGCAACGAAGAGACCCTCTCCCGAGGAACAGCTTTCTCCGCCTTGATTGCGGCAGATAGCGTATTCCAATCGGCTAGACCGAACATCACAGCCATGAGTTCAAGGCTTTGGCTAACGGTGATCTTGATACCTTTGGCAGCAAGGCCCGCACGTAGCGTTTGGGCCATGGCCTTAGCGTTGCGGAAGTCGCGCATGTCTCCATCCTTTGCTCGTGAACGAGAAAGAAGTGCCAGAGCTTGCGTTACTGGCCCGACTCGTTCGGGCAAAGGGCTGAAAGCCTTGGATACGTTTACCATCCCCGGAGGGCGCAAGCAGCAGGTCGTATCAACCAAGAGCAAAAAATGGACTAAAGGCGAACTGGCGTCAATCTCCACGATTACGAAAGGCGGGGCTGGCTTCGGCGATGGGCCACAACCGGGCTCAGGTGACGGGTCAACCCGCTGGCAACCACACCGAAAGGAGACGCGAGCGCGTCCATGAAGACAAGCATAGATTGCCAATGCGTCTCGCGCAAAGTTTGCCATGTTTCCGGGAAGCGCAAACCATGTTGCCCGCAGATTACGTTTTTGGCGTGGCTAACGCGCTAGTCCTCACGTTCAACCTTTACTTTGGACCTCGTATCAAGCGCGAACGGGTTGCAATGCAGTGGGGCCGTAACGGCGAGCCGACGTGGTACGCCCCAAAATGGATGGTGATGTGGGGAATGATCGCCTTCATGGCGGCTGTTCGGCTGTTTATTTGGCTGGCTTCCACATACGCGCCGCAACGTGTGCACGGTGTCGAGCTGGGCATAGTCATTTTCTCGGTAATTGCCGCAGGCTCCCACCTCTTCGTGTTGATGAAGGCGAGAGCGGCACGGTGAACGAGATTGCGCAAGTCGGCTAAGGGGTCACACGCCGCCGATCGCGCTCCAGGTGGGACCTTAGCTTTGCCTTGGAGTTTGTGAGTACACGTCCTAGGCGGCCTCCTCATGCCGAGGAGCGCCAGCATTGCGGCGTTAACCTTTGCCTCTCACGAATCCTCGCTGCGGTGCGGGATCACGATCCTTGCCGCAGGCTTCTGCCTCCTTGATCTCCAGTGAGCGCTGGCCGACAATGCCTGCCCTTCAATAAGAAACTCCCTGGGGGAATTCGTGAATAGACCTGCTCGGGTCAGCGCCCATTCGACATCGTCCGATTCCGTGCACGGCATGGCGCTGCTGCGCGATCCCCTGCTCAACAAGGGCACCGCCTTCACCGGGCAGGAGCGTGATGCGCTCGGCCTGCGCGGCCTGCTTCCGCCTTGCGTGCTGACGATGGAGACCCAGGTCGAGCGCGTGCTCGTCAATCTGCGCACGCTGCCGACCGATCTCGAGAAATATGTCGCGCTGAATGCGTTGCATGACCGCAACGAGGCGCTGTTCTTCCGTGTCGTCGTCGACAATATCGACGAGATCCAGCCGATCATCTACACGCCGACGGTCGGGCTCGCCTGCCAGAAATACGGCCTGATCTTCCAGCGCCCGCGCGGTATGTTCATCTCCTCGCGCGATCGCGGCCAGATCGCCGAGATCCTGAAGAACTGGCCCTATCCGGCCAAGCTGATCGTCGTCACCGATGGCGAGCGCATCCTCGGCCTCGGCGATCTCGGCGCCAACGGCATGGGCATTCCGGTCGGAAAGCTCTCGCTGTATTCCGCCTGCGCCGGCGTGCATCCCGAAACGTGCCTGCCGATCGTGCTCGACGTCGGCACCAACAACGAAGAGCTGCTGAAAGACCCGTATTATCTCGGCTTGCGCGAGCGGCGGCTCACGGGCGAGGCCTATGACAGCTTCGTCGACGAGTTCATGGTCGCCGCGCGAAAGACCTTTCCGGGAGTGCTGATCCAGTTCGAGGATTTCGCCAACCATTCGGCGTTCAAGCTGCTGCACAAATACCGCGATGAAGCCTGCGTCTTCAACGACGACATCCAGGGCACGGCTGCAGTGGCGCTCGCCGGCCTGTTTTCGGCCCTGCGCGTCAACGGCGGCAGACTGAGGGATCAGAGAATCCTGTTCCTCGGCGCGGGCGAGGCCGCGACCGGCATCGCCGATCTCGTGACGTCCGCCATGATGGCGGAGGGCGCCTCCGAAGCGGAAGCGCTCCGCCGCAACTGGCTGGTGGATTCCCGCGGCCTCGTCGTCGGCGGCCGTGAAGGCCTGTCCGGCCACAAGCTCCGTTATGCCCATGCCGGCCAGGCGCCGATCGCCGACTTCCTCACGGCGATCAGGACGCTGAAGCCGACGGCGATCATCGGTGTTGCCGCCGCCGGGGGTGCCTTCACGCCCGACGTGCTCAAGGCGATGGCCGAACTCAACGAACAGCCGATCGTGTTCGCGCTCTCCAATCCGACTTCGAAGGCCGAATGCTCGGCAGAGGACGCCTACCGCTACACCGGCGGCCGCGCGCTGTTTGCCTGCGGCAGTCCGTATGACCCGGTCAAGCTCAACGGCCGCACCTTCGTGCCGCGCCAGGGCAACAACTCCTACATCTTCCCGGGCGTCGGCCTCGGCGTCATCGCCAGCCGCTCGCGCCTCGTCACGGACGAGATGTTCATGGCGGCCGCCCATACGCTCGCCGATTGCGTCGGCAAGGACGATCTCGCACAAGGCAGCCTCTACCCGGCGCTGCCGCGCATCCGCGAGGTCTCGGTGCGTATCGCCGCCGCCGTCGCCGATGTCGCCTTTCAGCGCGGACTCGCGGACGGACCCGCGCCCAACGACGTGAAGGGACTGGTTCAGTCCCAGATGTACGAGCCGAAGTACTGACGCTTACAATTCGATCTGGATTTGCGGAGGCAACCCCTCACCCCATCCTCTCCCCGTAAGACGGAGCGAGGGAGTGAGAGAGGTTGCCTCCATAACCTCTCCCCGCTCTTCTGCGGGGAGAGGTCGGATTGCCCCCGGCGATGCGAAGCATCGTCCGGCGCAATCCGGGTGAGGGGCAGGGCAGTCTGCTAGCCCGATAGAAAGTCGATCCGACTCGCGAGACGTTATTTCCCCGGTTAGGTCAGCACGCGATACCATTTCAGGTAGAAGCCCCGTTGCGCGGCGCGGTCGTATATGCGACGCTCTGTAGCGTTACACGAAAATGCGAAACCAAGGTAAGCCGCCATGGACGATCGTTTGCCCGACCTGGGCGACCTCGAGCACGAGGTCATGCAACTGGTTTGGGCCCATGGTCCTGTCACGGCCGAGGTTGTGCGCGAGAAGCTGTCGCGTCGGCTGAAGGAATCGACGGTCCGCACGGTGCTGCGCCGGCTGGAAGAAAAGGGCTATGCTCGGCACACGGTGGACGGACGCACCTATGTCTACCACGCAGCCGAAGCGCGCGCGCGGGTTGCGGCCAAGGCGGTGCAGCGCATCGTCGACTGGTTCTGCAACGGCTCGATGGAGGAGGTCCTTGTCGGCATGGTCGACAATGCAATGCTCGACCAGCAGCAGTTGCGCACGCTGGCCGACCAGGTGGCCAAGGCGAAGAAGGCGAGGGGAGTGAAGAAAGAATGATCGCAACTCTGGCGGAGGCGGCGCTGCGCTCCCTTGTGCTGGGAGGCGTCGTCTGGTTCGGTCTCAACCTGTTTCGCGTGCGCAATCCGCACGTCCACATGACGGCGTGGGTCGTCGTGCTGCTGGCGTCCGTGGCGATGCCCTTGGTGATGCATTGGCCGACGGTCACGATCACCCGGCTGCCATTGCCGGTATCGGTGCCGGCTGATGTCCTGCCGGCTGATATCTCGATGTTTGAGATGCCGCAGCCCATGCAGCCGATCGCGCCCGGCGCGGCGATAGTTGCGCCGGCGCAGAGCGGCCTCTCCGTCAATTGGTGGCTGATCGCTACCGTCGTCCATGTCGGCGTCGCCAGCCTGTTGCTGCTGCGGCTGGCCATTGGGCTCTGTCTGACCTGGCGCCTCGCGCGCGCGGCAAGGCCAATCAACGGTCCGCAGATGGTCGACGCCGATGTGCGCGTCAGCCGCGAGGTCGGCGGTCCCGTCACGTTTGGCTCGACCATTCTGGTGCCGCCGCAATTTTCCGGCTGGGAGGCCAAGAAGCGCCTCGCGGTGCTCGCGCATGAGGGCGCGCATGTCGCCAACCGCGATTTCTATATCCTCCTGCTCGCTTCCCTCAATCGCGCGGTGTTCTGGTTCAGCCCGTTCGCCTGGTGGCAGCTCGCGCGTCTTGCCGAACTTGCCGAGATCATCAGTGATGCCGAGGCGATCGAGGTGATCGACGACCGGCTGTCCTATGCGGAAATCCTGCTTGATTTCGCAAGCACGGTAAACCCGCGGCCGGTCGAGCTCGCGATGGCGCGGGCCTCGACCGTGCGCGCGCGCGTCGAGCGCATCATCGCGACGGCCGCGATGCCGGTCGCGGTCGGCTGGCGCAAGCGGCTGTGGATCGCGGCCGCGATCGTCCCGGCCGTGATCGTGTCCGCCGGCATGATCGCCTATCGCACCCCGGAGCCTGCGCCGCTCGCCGCCGATAGTGGAGAGGTGCCGGCCCAGCATTACCGCCCCTTCGTCAATTTCTACGCCATGGGCCCGGCCTCGGTGTTCGCCATCTTCCGCGAAGGTGATAATCTCTACGGCCAGCTCACCGGGCAACGTCGGCTGCGCCTGACCGTCGGCAGCGACGGCACCGCGTCCTACCTGGCTTCGTCGGGCGAGATCACGTTCCCGCTCGATGCGGAACGCCGCTCCTCCGAACTGATGCTGCGGATCAACGGCCGCGACGTGCGCGCGGTGCGTGTCGCCGAGATGCCGGCGCCGACGACCGAACCTGCCTCGCTCGATCAATATGTCGGCTGGTATAGGATTGCGCCGAACCGCGTGCTCACCGTCCGCCGCGATGGTGACCGTCTCTGGCTGCAGGAAACCGGGCAGGGGGCGACGCAAGTCCTGGCCGAGGGTACTGATGCCTTCTCCTTCCGCGGCGACCATCTCGTGATCTTCCTGCGCGACGAGCAGTCGAGGGTCTCGCGCGTGTTGCTACAAAGTGCGGTTTTCGGCGGCCGCCTCGCAGCCCGCGTCGATGCGGCGGTGGCACAGGCGGTCCAAGCGGATTTCGCGCGCCGCCTTGCCGAAGTCCCCGATCGCTTCAGGGAGCAGGTCCCGGCGGTCGGCGGCAAGGAGATGATCTTGCGGGGGATCGAGGATCTGCGCGCCGGCACGCCGAACTACGATCGCATGAGCGCGCCGCTCGCGGCCAAGATCCACCGCCAGCTCAATGAAATGCACGCGACGTTCGTTGCGCTCGGCGGATTGGAATCGATCTTCTTCCGCGGCGTCGGTCCTGGCGGCTACGACATCTATGGCGCGAAATTCGAAAACGGCACGGCCGAATTCCGCCTGCTGATCGAGCCCGACGGCAAGGCCGGCGATGTGATCTTCCGAGCCGACGGCAACGACGAACTCGGTGGCATCGTGCCTTGCTCGGAGGAGGCGAACGTGCGCGGCCGCGCCGGCACCTCGCCGATCAGGATCATGGTCTATAACGAGATGCGCGACGACATCCAGGTTTTCAATCTCGATGCCGACGGCAATCGCAAGACGCAGAGCGTCGTCAGGCCCAACATGACCTGGGCCTCCACCACCACCGTGAACAATCCGTGGGTGATTGCCGACAAGTCGGGACGGTGCATGGAGATCCTGGTGCCGGGTCGGCAAACGCGCTTCCACAATGTCGAGGCCTCAAACCTCGGCGCGCGTCCGGGTCGCGCAGCGCGGCGCGCCGTTCCGATCGCCAATGGCGAGGAGATGCTGCGCCGTTACATCGAGGGCGTCGGCCGGGGACAGCCGGACTACGAGCGCATGACGTCGGAAGTCGCCGATATCACACGCGCGCAGCTTCCGTTCGATCAGGCGATTCTGACGCGGCTAGGTGCGCTGCGTGCGGTCTCCTTCCGCGGCGTCACCGCGCTCGACAGCGACATCTATGTCGCCCAGTTCGCCAATGGTTCGGCGGAATGGCGCATCGGTGTCAGAAACGGCACGATCACGAAAATCGCGCTCGGGCCGAATTTTTAGGACGAACGCCGCTGCCGCTCTGCGGGAGTGGTGGCGCCCGAGTTCGTGGCGGCGGTCGCTCAATCTACGCTTGCAGACTCACGTCGTTAATGCTACAATCCGTAGCATTACGGTTCGTAGCTTCGCGCCGACACTGTCGGCAGGCTCGAAAGAATTAGGCATTCGCCATGAGCAGTTCTGCAAAGGCCAATTCTGTGCTGGCGCTTCATCGCTTCGGAATGGGGCCGCGTCCGGGATCGATCGCGGCTGTCGGGACCGACCCGCGTGGCGCGCTGATCGCCGAACTCGACCGCCCGCTCGTCTTGAACGCTGCCGCTAGCCTCCCCTCCAGCGCAAAGGCCTATCGCACCGTGGCCGATGCCAATGCGCGGCGCACGGCGCGCGCCAAGCAGGCCCAGCAGCAGGCTAAAAAGCAGCAGGTGGCGGCGACGCCGACCATGTCGGAAGACCAGACGCAAGGGCAGGTAGCGGACAAGGACGCCGCCGAGATGGCGGCCAAGCAGGCAGCCGACGCCATTCCCGATCCCGGACGTCCGATCTATTTGCAGGAAGCCAAGGTGCGCACGGAAGCTGCGCTTTCCGCCGACATCGGTTTCGCCGAGCGGTTGGTGTGGTTCTGGTCCAACCATTTCTGCGTCTCGGCCAACCGGATCCAGAGCATGTCCGGCGCCTATGAGCGCGAAGCCGTTCGCGCAAATGCGCTCGGCCGCTTCGTCGATCTCCTGCTGGCCGTCGAGGGCCATCCGGCGATGCTGGTCTATCTCGACAATCTTGGTTCGATGGGCGCGAACTCGACGGCCGGCATCAACCGTAGCAGCGGCCTCAACGAAAACTTCGCGCGCGAGATCATGGAGCTGCATACGCTCGGCGTGCGCGCAGGCTACACCCAGGACGACGTCATCAGCTTCGCCAATGTGCTGACGGGCTGGACGCTGGTGCCGCCGGGCGCCGATCCCCAGCACGGCGGCGATTTTACGTTCAATCCGCGGCTGCACGAGCCCGGCGGACAGACCGTGCTCGGCAAGCGCTACGAGCAGGAGGATGCCGAGCAGGGCCGCGCCGTGTTGCGCGATCTCGCCGCGCATCCCGCGACCGCGACCCATGTCGCGACCAAGCTCGCGCGCCATTTCGTCGCCGACGATCCGCCGCCGGTGCTCGTCGAGCAGATGGCAAAAATCTTTCGCGACACAGAGGGCGATCTCAAGCAGGTCGCGATTGCGATGGTGTCCTCGGACGAGGCCTGGCGCGGGCCGCCGTCAAAGCTCAAGCGCCCCGGCGAATGGGTCGTCGGCATGGTGCGTGCGACCGGCATCACGGTCGTCGATCCCGTCCGCTTCACCGGCGGCCAGGAACTGCTCGGCGAGGCGCTGTGGCGTCCGTCGGCGCCGAAGGGCTATCCGGATGACGAGCCCAGCTGGATCGACGGCGTCGGCCGGCGGCTCGACGTCGCCAACAATTTCGCCGAGCGCATCACTGGCATGGCCGATCCGCAGGCGATCATCGAGGACGTCTTCGGATCCGAGATCGCGCCCGAGGTGAAGCAGGCGGTCGGCCGTGCCGAGAGCCGGCAGCAGGCGTTGGCGCTCTTGTTCATGTCGGCGGATTTTCAGAGGAGGTGAGCATGGGCGTCGTCAATCATTTGCCCACGCGGCGCGAGCTTCTGGTCGGGTCCGGCGCGCTGTTCGCGTGGAGCCAGATGCCTGGGATCGCGCGCGCCGAAGGGCGCGATCCGCGACTGCTGGTCATCGTGCTGCGCGGAGCGCTCGACGGCCTCGGCGCGGTTGCGCCGGTCGGCGATCCCGACTGGATTTCCTTGCGCGGCGATCGTGCGCTGGTGCTGGACGGCAAGCCGCCAGCGCTGCCGCTCGATGCCTTCTTCGCGCTCAATCCGGCGATGCCGAACCTGCATCGGCTCTACAAGAGCGGCAAGGCTGCCATCGTCCATGCCACCGCGACGCCCTATCGCGAGCGTTCGCATTTCGACGGCCAGGACGTGCTGGAAAGCGGGCTCGTCAAGCCCGGCATGACCAGCTCGGGATGGCTCAACCGCGCGCTGCTCGCGCTGGAATCCGGCGGGCGTGTCGACCCGCGCGGCAGCCGCGCGCTCGGCATCGGCTCCGTGACGCCGCTGGTGGTGCGCGGTTCGGCGCCTGTCATGACATGGGTGCCGCAGCGATTGTTGCCGGCGAGCGAGGACACGCAGAACCGCCTGCTCGATCTCTACCAGCACACCGATCCGAAGCTTGCGACCGTGCTCCAGGCCCGCATGAAGCTCGCTTCGCTCGGCGGGGCATCGGGCACGGGCGATCCGATGTCTGACGATCCGACCTTGGCGCCGCCCGGCATCGCGCGCGTCCGCGCCTACTTCGCCGAAGCCGCCGGCACGGCCGCGCGCTATCTCGCCAAGCCCGACGGTCCGCGCGTCGGCGCCATGGGCTTTGTCGGCTGGGATACGCACATCGCCGAGGGCGCGGCCTCGGGCCAGCTCTACAATCTGCTCGGCGCGCTCGATGGCGCCTTTGCCGCGATCGAGAGCAACATGGGTGATGCGTGGCGCGAAACGGTCGTGGCCGTTGTCACCGAGTTCGGGCGAACCGCGCGTATCAACGGGACGCAGGGTACGGACCACGGTACGGGCACGGTCGCTTTCCTGATCGGCGGCGGGCTCACCGGTGGCCGCGTGATCGCGGACTGGCCGGGCCTGAAGCCGGCGCAACTCTTCGAGGATCGCGATCTCAGGCCGACCACGGATTTGCGCGCGGTGTTGAAGGGCCTGCTGCGGGATCATCTGCGTGTCGAGGAGAAGGTGCTCGCAGAAGCCGTCTTCCCGGGCAGCGCCGACGTCAAGCCGATGGGAGGCCTCGTCGGCTGACGGCGCGGCTCTCGCAACCGGATCGGGTTCATGATGTGCACGCTGACACAACGGGAGCTCGACTTTCTCGCCAGCCTGAAAACCGGCTGGAGGCTGCTCTATCGGCGCGAGCTCGCGCGGCTCTCGAGGAGCGACGCCGAACCTGGCGAGGTTCAGCCGCAGATGCGCCCGATGATCTGGCGCGTCGTATCGGGCCTCTCCGACGAGTCTGTCTCGATTCAGGACAAGCCAGTGTGGTGGAATCGTCACAGCTAAACGCGAAACGGCTGCGGCCTCAGGCGCGCTTTCGTTCCGACAAGGTTCTGCCCTCATTGCCCACCGAAACTCGGGGCCGTTCGGAGGGCGCATCATGTCTCGATTTGCACGTGCCGAAACTGCCCGGATTTCGCCGGCAACCCTGTGCCGGATCCTGCTCGCCATCATCGGCGCGGCGTCGCTTGCGGCGTGTGCGCAATCGCCGGTCGGCCGCCAGAAGGCCGATCTCGGCACCCACCGCCAAGCCGCTGTCGAGCGCCCGCACAGGGTGGCGGCGCTGCATCCGCGTCCGATCAGCCGGGCGCGCGTCCCCGACGGTGATGCAAAGCAAAGCGTCTCGCATGGCGTCGCCAGTTTCTATTCGGACACGGAGACGGCAAGCGGCGAGCGGTTTGACAAGAACGAATTGACCGCGGCCCATCCCAGCCTGCCGTTCGGCACCAAGCTGCGCGTCACCGATGTCTCGTCCGGCCGGTTCGTGACCGTCAGGATCAACGATCGCGGGCCGTATGTTCGCGGACGCGTGGTCGACATCTCTCCCTCCGCAGCCGAGGCGCTCGGCATGGTCGACAAGGGTGTCACCAATGTCCGGCTCGACGTGGTGCGATAATTTGCAGTGACATCGATCCGAAATGCTGTGCTTAACCGACTGTTAGCCGCCTCCAGCGCACCATGGATACCGAGCAATTCGGGAATCCACCGAAGCAATTGGGGGCGGCGTTTGACCACGATCCAGTATCTCGAAGATCAGGCCGCACGCGCCGAGCGGCTGGCCAAACGGATCACGGATACATTGACGATCGAAAAGCTCCTGACCTTCGCGGGCGAACGCCGCCGCGAGATCGAGGTCATCGCCGGCAAGTACCGGCGCGCCTGATTTTCATCCTCCATGCACGCTCAGCTATGGCTCTCGACGAAGTCGCTGAGATAGTCGGGCAGCGTCACGCCATCGATGTCGCAGCGCGCCCGAATCTCGCCGGCGACGTCGGTCGAGATGTCCTTCATCCAGTGCTCGAGCGTGTTGAAGGAGATAACCTTGACGGGGTCGTTGAAGCAGCCGGCGACGAGTTCGCCAATCGTGGCGTCGAGATCGCTTCGCTCGACACGGATTTCGGTCGCCTTGTCGAGGCGGTCGATCACCACGAACAGGGTCTGGTCTGCGCCATAGGGCACGACCGGGGCTGTCACGCCGGCTTCAAGCATGTGAGGCACTCACGCCTTCGCTTCCGATCACCATCAACGGGAAAAACCGGAAGAAGGTTCCTGCGCTCAGAGGTGCTTCTGCGGGGATCAGAGAAATTCTCTCAGGCGCGCCAGCTCGGTGATGTGCTCAGGCGAGAGGATGTCCGTGACCAGCGGCGGCTGCGCGATCGTGCGGATCTCATAGAGATGCCGGGTCGCCGCCGGCTTCGCCATGAACGCCGAGATGCATTCGTCGAGCGTGCCCTCGATCACCTGGTACGACGCTCGGTCCGACCGTCGCTGGTTCGCAAGCGATGGCCATTTATGCAGCACCGCAAGGGCACCAAAATCGACCTTTGAATCCCCAACTACGTCCCCCATCGTCCCGCCTCACGCAAAAAGAACCCCGGCACACGATCCTGCGTACCGGGGCCTACACCCATTACTGCATCTCAATGCCACAGCACCAAACGCGATGACGGGGAAATAGTTCCCGGCCAATGTTCGCTTTCAGCTCGCGGCCGCGGCGATTCTATGCCCTGGGCTGGTGTGACTGTGGCTGGTCTCATCGCCGCGACCAACTTCGGGCGGAAGCCCGGCGAAGCGCCGCAAGGCCTCGGCCATCTGCACCCGGCCGGAGACCCCGGTGATCACCACGTCCACCATGGTGAACGACGAATGGAAATGGCCGCGCGCCCTAAGTTGCTCGACCGGGACGCCGGCGGCAGCCATTTTCTCGGCATAGGCGATGCCTTCGTCACGCAGGGGGTCGAATTCGCAGGTGACGACGAAGGCCGGCGGCAACCCTGAGACCTTGCCGCGGAGCGGCGAGACGCGCGGATCGGTGCGGTCGGCCGGCGAGCAATAGAGGTCCCAGAACCAGTACATTAGCGACCGGGTCAGGAAATAGCCGGTCGCATTGTCGTTGTAGGAGGGGCGGTCGAAGCTGCAGTCGGTGACCGGGCAGATCAGGAGCTGGCCGGCGATCTCAGGGCCGCCGCGATCGCGCGCAAGCTGGCAGGTGACGGCGGCGATGTTGCCGCCGGCGCTCCAGCCCGCGACCAGCACCGGGCCTGGCCTGCCGCCGAGCTCGGCGGCGTGCTCCGCGATCCAGCGCGTCGCCGCGTAGCCGTCTTCGGCCGCGGCCGGGAAACGATGCTCGGGCGCATGACGATAGCCGACGCTGACGAGCATCATGCCGGTCCGCCGCACCATGTCGCGGCAGAACGGCTCGTCCGATTGCTCGTCGCCGAGCACCCAGCCGCCGCCGTGGAAATAGACCACGACCGGATGCGGCCCCGGTGTTGCCGGCCGGTACACCCGGTAGGGCAGCGGGCCGTCGGCGCCGGGCAGGGTGCCGTCGACGATCTCGCCGATCGGCCGTCCAGCGGGGCGGCCCTTGTTGAACTCGTCGACGAAGGCGCGGGCACCGATCGCGCCCATCGACTCGATCGGCGGCAGGTTGAGCGACGCCAGCAGGTTCAGCACCAGCCGCACATCTGGCTGCAGGCGCACCACCTCGCCGTCATTGCATTGCGCGGCGACATCGGGGCCGGTCAGCTTGAAGCCGAGCATGCCGCGGCTGACGACCTCGTCGCAGATGCCGCGATAGGGACCGACGCCGCCGGTATAGGGCATCAGGCCCTGCACCTTGCCGGGCACGTTGGCGCCGGTGTACCAGGTGTTGGCGAGCCGGTGCAGCGTCACCATCGAGCAGTCGGCCATGTGCCTGTTCCAGCCGGCCTGCGCCGTCGCGGTCGGCTCGATCGTGGTGAAGCCGGCGTCGCGCAATGCTGCGAGACGATCGACCACCCAGTCGACATGCTGTTCGATCGACACTGCCATGTTCGACAGCACCGACGGGCTGCCGGGGCCGGTGATCATGAAGAAGTTCGGGAAGCCTGCGACGGTGAGCCCGAGATAGGTCTGCGGCCCCTGCGCCCAGACATCGGTGAGCGATCTGCCGCCGCGTCCGCTGATCGGGTGCACGGCGCGGATCGCGCCGGTCATGGCGTCGAAGCCGGTCGCGAACACGATCACGTCAACGTCGACGATGCGCCTCGACGTCGTGATGCCGCTTGCGGTGATCGCCTTGATCGGTTCCTGACGCAGATTGACCAGCGTGACGTTCGGCCGGTTGTAGGTCGCGTAATAATTGGTATCGAGGCAGGGGCGTTTGGCGCCGAACGGATGATCGTCCGGCATCAGCGCCGCGGCGGTCTCGGGGTCTTTGACGGCGGCGCGGATCTTCTCGCGGATCAGGTCCTGGACGATCTTGTTGCCGTCGATGTCGACCGCCTGGTCGGCCCAGAGCTGGGTCAGGATGTGGACGAGGTCGCCGGCCGCCCAGGCGCGTTCGAACCGCTCACGACGCTCGGCATCGCTTAATTGCCAGCTCACGACCGTCTGCTGCGGATAGGGCACGCCGGCCATCGACTGGCGCGCCTGCTCGCGATAGGCCGCGCGATCGCCTTGCAGCAGGCTCATGCGATCGGAAGGCGCAGGGCCGTTATGCGCCGGTAATGCGAAATTCGGCGTGCGCTGGAACACGGTCACGTGTGCGGCCTGTTCGGCGATCAGCGGGATCGATTGGATGGCCGACGATCCCGTGCCGATCACCGCGACGCGTTTTCCCGCGAGATTGACGCCGTCATGCGGCCAGCGTCCGGTGAAATAGACCTCGCCCTTGAAGTCCTTGACGCCGTCGATCTCCGGCGGCTTCGGCGCCGAGAGGCAGCCGGTGGCCATGATGTAATGGCGGCAGGAGACCGCTGCGCCATTGTCGGTGGTGAGCTGCCAGCGTTCGGTGGCCTCGTCCCATTTCGCTTCCGTGACTTTGGTCTTGAAGCGGATGTCACGCCTGAGATCATAGCGGTCGGCGACGAAGCCGAGATAGCGCAGGATCTCCGGCTGGGTCGCGTATTTCTCCGACCAGGTCCAGGCGGTCTCGAGATCGGGATCGAAGGTGTAGCTGTAATCGATGGTCTGGATATCGCAGCGCGCGCCGGGATATCGGTTCCAGTACCAGGTGCCGCCGACGTCGCCGGCTTCTTCGAGGCCGACCGCCGTCAGGCCGGCCTTGCGCAGCCGATGGAGAAGATAGAGGCCGGCAAATCCGGCACCGACCACGGCAACATCGACCTGCTGGCTGGTTCCGCGCCCCGCGTCAGAGGCACGCGCAGCAACCATTGCATCAGGCATGGCATTTCCTCCCGTCTGTTTTGTTTTGCCGGCAGGCTATCGCTGCAGGTTCGGCTTGTCATCACGGCATGTGCAATCTTCGGTAGCCATTTGCGGCGTCATCATGGCCGCGTGAATGTTGCGGCAGCACACGCATCGCGATGCGCAATGGCCGTGATTTCCCGGGCTAATCAGGGTCGATCCACCTGTGTATGCTCTTGTTTTTGCCACGCGTGCCGACGGGCGTCATGACAGAGTTGAGTGAACGGACCAAAGCGAACATGGACGTCGTCCTTGAGGAGACGTGCCGCCAACTGCCGCACGGCGGCGATCACGACAGCCGCAGGTTCATCGCCCAGCGGCTGATCGAGGCAGCGCAGTCCGGTCACACCACGCTCGGTGAACTCGGCATCATCGCACGGCACGCACTGGCCGAGCTTGCGGCCAAGCGGAGCTAGGCGCAGCCGCGGCGCTTGCCTCGCAGCGGGCCACGGACATAACCTGCCCAAAATCCTTCCGCGCATCGAGATGCTCCGAAGATGCGGTCCGTGTTCGCGCTGTTTGCGACGTCTCTCGTCCTCTGTTGCGCCGGCTCGGCCGTGGCCCAGCCGGTCGGCCAATTTCCATTTGCGCTGACGCGCGAAGGACAGATGCTTGGCGCCGTCGAAGGCGAGATAGCCTCGTTCAAGGGGCTGGCCTATGCGGCCGCGCCGATCGGGCCGCTGCGCTGGCGTCCGCCGCAGGCCGCGCCCGAGAGTTCGGAGATGCGCACCGCCTATGCCTATGGCGCGCCGTGTCTTCAGCCCTCGCTGCCGGGTTCGAGCGAGGATTGCCTGACGCTGAACGTGTTCCGTCCGTTTGGGGTCGACGGCCCGCTGCCGGTGATGATGTTCATCCACGACGGCGCTTTCGTCAGCGGCACCGCGAATGATCCGCTGTTCGATGGTGCCAGGCTCGCGCAAGCCGGCGTCATCGTGGTGACCGTGAATTTTCGCCTCGGCGCGTTCGGCTGGCTCAGCGATCCCGCGCTGTCGGAAGGCGGCTCCGGTAATTACGGCCTGATGGACCAGATCGCGGCGCTGCATTGGGTGCACGACAACATCGCGGCCTTCGGCGGCGATCCCGCCAACGTCACCTTGTTCGGCAGTGGCGCAGGCGCGACCTCGATCGCGCTGCTGATGCTGTCTGAGCAATCGCGCGATCTCTTCCAGAGAGCCATTCTGCAATCGATCCCCGGCCGTGCGCGCCTGCGTTCGGCACAAGAGGCCGAGATTGTGGGTCGGCAATTCATGGCGGCGCTGGGGCGACAGGCCGACTTGCGCGCAGCCGAGCCGCGACGCCTGCTTGCCGTCGAAAAACATCTCCTGGAAAAATCACCGCGCAGCTTTGGGCCGACGATCGATGGAAGTCTGGTGAGCGAGGATGTCGCCGCGGGCTTCGCGGCCGGACATGAGAGCCGCATTCCCTTGATCATCGGCTCGAACGACGACGAGACCGGTTTCGACGACGAGCTGGATATCCGGGAAGAGCTGGCATCGTCAGGCACCACCAGCGATGAGCTGCGCAGGCTCTATTCCGACCTCGCCAGATCTTCCAGCCGCGCGGCAAGGTTCTACACCGACAAGATCTTCTCCGAGCCGGTGAGACTGCTGGCGCGCCTGCACGCCGCCAGCGGTGCGCCCACCTTTCGCTATCGCTTCGCCTATGTGCCGGAGGCACGGCGCGCCAACCCCGAGGGCGGTCACGGGCGGGAATTGCAGTTCATCTTCGGCGTGGAAGGCATGCCGGGTGCGGGCATCCTGTCACGAGCCGATCGCGAGGTCGCAAATCGCATGCGTGCCTACTGGATCAATTTCGCCAAGAGCGGCGATCCCAACGGTGCGGACCTGCCCCATTGGGACGCGGCCGCAGGCAGCGATCGCCTGCTGCTGATCACGAACGATCGCATCGCGAGCGGAGACGACCCCTGGTCGGAGCGCCTGGACCGGTTCGGGCGTTAGGGCAGGTTGAGTTGGATTTAAGCCGCGAGTTCGACGCGCGGCGCCGGGCTCAGCCGGTCTTCCTCCAGATAATCCATCGCGCCGTCTTTCTCGACGGCATAGAATTGCTGGCCTTCCTTCGACTTGTAGGCGGCGCGAACGACGCCGCGGCGGCCCTTGTCGCTGTTGACCACGTCCCCCAACGCAAACTTCTTCATTTCACGTCCCTGGCTGCTGGCCGACTCCTTCGGCTACCCCCCGGATTCTGGGCGAAAAATCGTTAACGTCTTGCTAACCATACGGGTTTGCCTATGCTCGCGGCCGATCGCGCGGGCAGCTCGCACGCGCGTTGCCAATGAAACGAGCCTTCGCTCATGGTGCGATTTCCGACCTTCTTCCTGTCGCATGGCGGCGGTCCCTGGCCGTTCATGGAAGACAGGCGGGTGCAATATGCGAAAACCGCCGGGGCGTTCGGCCAGCTGCCGCAGCTCTTGCCGGAGAGGCCGAAGGCCGTGCTCGTCATATCAGGACATTGGGAGGCTGACGCCTTCACCGTGTCCACCTCGGCGCATCCGCCGATGGTGTACGATTATCACGGTTTTCCCGAGCACACCTACCACCTCAAATATCCGGCGCCGGGGCGGCCCGAGCTCGCCGCCGAGGTGAAGGCGCTGCTCATGCGCGCGGGCGTCGATTGCCGGGAGGATCCCAACCAGGGCTTCGATCACGGCACCTTCGTGCCGCTCGGGCTGATGTATCCGAACGCCGACATGCCGATCGTGCTGCTGTCGCTGAGATCGACTTACGATCCGGCCGAGCACATCAGGGTGGGCCAGGCCATCACTTCGCTGCGGGACGAAGGCATTCTGATCGTCGGCAGCGGGCTGACCTATCACAACATGCGCGGGTTCGGCCGTGCCGAGTCGAAGCCGGTCTCGTATGATTTCGAGGCGTATCTGAACGAGGCGATCAGCCACAAGGACGCGGCGCGCCGCAACGCGATGCTGGTTGACTGGGAGAATGCACCGAGCGCGCGCCTGGCCCATCCGCGCGAAGATCATCTGCTGCCGCTGATGGTAGCCGCCGGCGCCGCCGGCAGCGACGCGGGCAAGCGCGTCTTCGTCGACGAGGTCGCGAATGTCGCGATGGCGTCGTATGTGTTCGGATGAATCGTAGGGTGGATTAGCGAAGCGTAATCCACCATCGGGCCGCAATGAAGGCGGCGGATTACGCCTTCGGCCAATCCGCCCTACGCAGCTTCGAGCTCACCCGTATTTCAGCTTCATGAACAGGATGCCGCCGGCGAGCACGATGGTGATGGCGTTTGCGGCGACGAGGGGCGCGTCGCCCGACAGCAGGCCGTAGACGAGCCAGAGCGCCAGCCCCAGCACCATGACCAGGAACATGCCGAGCGAAATATCGCCGGTGGAGCGGGTCTTCCACACTTTGATGGCTTGCGGCGCGTAGGCCACGGTGGTGCAGGTCGCGGCGGCAAAGCCGATCAGCTTGATCAAGAACGGGTCCATGACGGCTCTATAGCATTGATTCGACGATGTCGTGCCTCAGGCGCGCGCGGTCATGAGGCCGCGATAGAGCGCGGCATAGTCACCGGCGCGGTTGCGCCAGGACACGTCGGTCGCAAGGCCGCTCAGTTGCAGGCGGCGCCAGGTCACCTTGTCGTGGAAGGCGATGTTGGCCTTGCGCAGCGTGCCGGCGAGAGCATCCGCAGTCACAGGACCGAACTTGAAGCCGGTGGCATCGTGGCCCGATTTATCGGCCTCGCCGATATCGACGATGGTATCCTCGAGGCCGCCGACGCGCGAAACGATGGGCACGGCGCCGTAGCGCAACGCGCAGAGTTGGGTCAGGCCGCACGGCTCGAACCGCGAGGGCACGATGAGCGCGTCCGAGCCGGCCTGGATCAGATGCGCCATGATCTCGTCGTAGCCGATCACGACTCCGATCCGGCCAGGGTGCGCGCGCGCAACGGCCTGATAGCGATCCTGGAGATCGCGGTCGCCGCTGCCGAGCAGCGCGAGCTGCATGCCTTCGCGCAAAATGGTCGGGATGGCCTCGAGCAGGAGATCGAGCCCCTTCTGCCAGGACAGGCGGCTGATGACGCCGAGCAATGGCGCTTCGTCCGAGGAATCCAGATTGAACTGTTGCTGAAGCACCGCCTTGTTGGCGGCCCGGAACGTGAGGTCCTCCGCGCCGAAGCGGTAGGCGATGTGCGGATCTTCTTGCGGATTCCAAACGGATACATCGATGCCGTTGAGGATTCCGCTCAGCACGTTGGCGCGGGCGCGAAGCAGGCCGCCGAACCCCATGCCGCCCTCGTCGGTCTGGATCTCCTGCGCATAGGTCGGCGAGACCGTGGTGATGCGATCGGCGAATTGCAGGCCGGCCTTCAAAAAACTAATGCCGCCGAAATATTCGAGGTCGTTGACGCCATAGGCGCGCCAGGGCAGGCCAATCGAACCGATCAGCTCGGGCGCGAACTTGCCCTGATAGGCCATGTTGTGGATGGTCATCACGGTGGCGGGCCGCGGCCGGTTGTCGTAGTGCAGATAGGCCGGCGCCAGCCCGGCCTGCCAATCGTGGGCATGCACCACGTCGGGCACGAAGGCAGGAACGAGGCCGTGGCCGATATCGGCCGCGATGCGCGACAGCGCGGCGAACCGCACGCCATTGTCCGCCCAGTCGACGCCTTCGGGTGTCACGTAGGGGTTGCCAGGCCGTGCGTAGAGATGCGGCACGTCGAGCACGAACAGATCGAGGCCGTCATGCGAGCCGGCGAGCAGACGTCCGGGTCCGCCGAAATAATCCGGCCAGCGCCGGATTTCGTCGGCTCCCCCCAGCGCCCGCATCACGTCCGGATAGCCCGGCATCAGCGTGCGCATCTCGACGCCATGCGCCTTGAGCGCAATCGGCAGCGCTCCCGCGACATCCGCGAGGCCGCCGGTCTTGACGATGGGATAAACTTCAGAGGCGACCGCGAGGACGCGAACAGGCGTCATGTATTGAGCCTGTCGAGCATCGGCTGGGTGATGAGCGAAATGCCCTGCTCGGTGGTGCGGAAGCGTCTTGCGTCCAATTCGGGATCTTCGCCGACGACGAGCCCTTCCGGGATCTCGACGCCGCGATCGATCACGACGTTCTTCAGGCGCGCGCCGCGGCCGACATTGACGTAGGGCATGATCACGGCGTTCTCGACGTTGGCGTAGGAGTTGACGCGCACGCCGGTGAACAGCAGTGAGCGCCGCAGCGAGGCGCCGGAAATGATGCAGCCTCCCGAGACCAGCGAGCTCACGGCCTGGCCGCGCCGGCTCTCCTCGTCGTGGACGAATTTTGCCGGTGGTGTGATCTCCGAATAGGACCAGATCGGCCAGGCGCTGTCGAACAAATCGAGCTCGGGCACTACGTCGGTAAGGTCGATATTGGCGGCCCAATAGGCGTCGACGGTGCCGACATCGCGCCAATAGGCGCGGGGGTCGCTGCCGGAGCGGACGCAGGAGGTCGAGTACTGGTGCGCCATGGCGCGGCCGTTCTTGACGAGGTAGGGGATGATGTCCCTGCCGAAATCGTGGTTGGAATTCGGATCCTCGGCGTCGCGCTTCAGCTCCTCAAACAGGAATTTCGCGTCGAACACGTAGATGCCCATGCTGGCGAGCGAGACGTCCGGCTTGCCCGGCATCGGCGGCGGATCTTTCGGCTTTTCCAGGAACTCTTTGATCCAGCCGTTCTCGTCGATATGCATGATGCCGAAGCCGGAAGATTCCTGGCGCGGCATCTCCAGGCACCCGACGGTGACGTCGGCGCCGCTGTCGACATGCTGGCGCAGCATCACCTCGTAATCCATTTTATAGATATGGTCGCCGGCGAGAACCACGATGAAACGGCAGGCGTGGGATTCGATGATGTCGATGTTCTGGTAGACCGCATCGGCCGTGCCGACGTACCACATGTTTTCGGAGACACGCTGGCTCGCCGGGAGGATGTCGAAGCTCTCGTTGCGCTCGGGACGGAAGAAGTTCCAGCCCATCTGAAGGTGCCGGATCAGGCTGTGCGCCTTGTACTGGGTCGCGACTGCGATGCGACGGATGCCCGAGTTCACCGCGTTCGACAGCGCGAAATCGATGATGCGGGATTTTCCGCCGAAATAGACCGCGGGCTTGGCGCGTCGGTCGGTCAGCTCCAGGAGCCGGCTGCCGCGTCCGCCGGCCAGGACGAACGCCAGCGCCTGACGGGCAAGCGGCTCGGGTCTCGCGGCACTCATGTCATTCTCCCACAACTCTGGCGCTCGCGAGAAGCCTCCCGGCCGCGCTCATTTGGAACCGATAGTAACGGCACGAATAGTAAATCGGGAAGGTGGTTGTTGGTTGCGAATGCGCCGGAAGCTTAATGCTTTGCCGTGGTGATCGGGCCCCAGGCACCGTCTTGCCGGTGTCACACGCGGTGAGGTTGTCGAGCCCGTCGGGACCCGGTTGATCAGAATGGAGGCATGCGTCTTGTGCGGTGCACGCAAATTCGGGGCCGAATTTCTGGCTTTGACCTTGCGCCAGGATGGCCGATCATGGGCTGCATCCATGTCCAAGCAAAATGTCAGACAGGGAGTAAGACGATGACGATCTGGAAGACGGCAATTGCATGCTCGCTGGCCGGCGCGGTCATGGCCGGCCAAGTCGAGCAGGCGGCAGCGGGCCCGATGCCCACCAATGTCGCGACCATGAAGGCCGCGGCCGGCGATGATGTCACGCAGGTCTACTGGCGCGGCCGAGGTTTCGGCTGGGGTATTGGCGGCCTCGCCGCCGGCGCGATCATCGGCAGCGCCATCGCCAGCAGCGCGCCTTATGGCTATGGCTACTATGGCGGCGGTCCGTATTACGGCGGCTACGGATATCCCGGGCCGGCTTACGGTTATGCTCCTGCCTATTATGGCGGCTATGGACCAGGTTACGGTTATGGCGGCTACTACGCGCGTCCCCGCTATTACGGCTATCGCGCCTATCGTCCATATTACGGTCCGCGCTACGGCTACTACCGGGCCTATCACCGCGGATATTGGTGATCGATCAAACGGGCGGAGCGCCTCGCCGCAGCGCGATGATGCTGAAGACGTTTGAGGGCCGCTGGACGCAAGCGGCCCGATCGGCTTGCGCGCGTTGAGCCCGGTGATGCGGCACGACGAGCCGGCCATGCCCGCCCGCGACAATCCCGATGCAGATCGCGACGATGATCGCGATCTCGATGCACCATTCGAGCGGTCCCGAGCTCATGGCAGCGCGATCGTGTTGGCGAGATCGAACTCGGACAGGCCCGGGCCGCCGCACGCAAGGTAGATGGCGACGAGGAAGATGCGGCTGAGGACGGTGACGCCCAATATGACCCTGACGTCGTAATGGCGAATGGCCAAAGCGAGAGGCGGGATCGCCAAATGTTTTAAAATGCTCATGGCCAACTCCTTGCCAAAATTCAGGCATCGACTGCCTGTCGACTGAAATGACAGCGTGATGAAAAGGCCGTCCGACGACTTACCGGCGTCTCTGAAATGGACAGGCCGACGCTAGTACCGGCGCAGGGCGCAGGTCTTTAGCGTGCCCTTACATTTGGCTGAGCTTTGCCTTAAGATCAGGGATCATCCGGGGGTCGGAGCCGTGCGTACAGACGCGCTTGCCTTTGGTGAATTCCGCCTCGACCGGGCCAACGCGCTATTGTGGCGAGGCGGGGACCGGATCGCGCTGGCGCCGAAGCCGTTCGAGGTTCTTTGCTATCTCGTCGGTCGGCCCGGTGAACTCGTCACCAAGGAAGAGTTGCTCGACGCAGTCTGGTCCGATCTACACGTCAGCGAGTCGAGCCTCGCCGTTGCCGTGAACGCGCTACGCTCGGTGCTCGGCGACGACAGGCAGTCCCCCAATTACATCGAGACGGTCACGCGGCGCGGCTATCGCTTCATTGCGGCGGTCGCGACCGCCGAATTGCCTGCGATCGAGCGGGCGCCCGAAGAGGAGGCGGCGTCCGTCACGGAGCAGGCTGCCGATCGACGGCGGCACTGGAGGGTCGGGCGCACGGGCGCACTCGACACGCTGGACAAGGCGTTGCAACTCGCTCGTACCGGACAGCGTCAGGTCGTCTTCATCACCGGCGAGGCCGGGATCGGCAAGACAACCCTCTTGCAGATGACGCTCGACAGGATGAACCAGCAGGGACTGGGCGTGCTGCACTGTAGCTGCAACGAGTTGTTCGGCACCCATGAGGCCTTTCTTCCGCTGATCGGAGCGCTGAACGAGTGCTGCCGTCGAACCGATGGAGCATCGCTGCTGACGTCGATCCGCGAGCACGCGCCGACCTGGCTCGCGCAAATGCCCGGATTCCTCGGAGAAGCAGACCGGGCCGCATTCCAGCATGAGGTCTTTGGCGCAACCCGGGAGCGCATGCTGCGCGAATTTGCCGATCTCATGGAACATCTCGCCGTCACGCGACCATGGGTGATCATCCTGGAAGATCTGCATTGGAGCGACTTTGCCACCGTGGATGTGCTCTCCCGGCTTGCGCGCCGGGATCGGAGGGCTTCTATCCTCGTGCTGGCCACCTACCGGCCGATGGAAGTCGCCGTCGGCGGACATCCTATCCGTGCCGTTCACCAGGACTTGCGGATTCATGGACACGCCACCGAGCTCGCGCTCGATCGACTGACCGGCATCGACGTCGAACGCTATCTTTCGCTGCGCTTCAACTCGGCCGATTTCGCCAGAGAGCTGGTCGAAGGCATCTTCGCGCGAACCGGCGGGCATCCTCTGTTCGTGTCGTCTCTGCTCGATCATCTCGTGGCGCAAGGCGCGCTGGTCGAGCACGAATTGGGCTGGCGGCTGGTCAGCGAAGACGCGGCCTCGCATGACAGCATGCCGCGCGATCTGGAAGGAATGATCAAGCAGCAGATCGATCACCTCACCGTGGACGAGCGCTGCCTGCTCGAGGTCGCCAGTGCGGCGGGAGCGGAGTTTTCCGCGCTTCATATCGCCGGTGCGCTGGACCGTCCCGTGCTGGATGTCGAGCAGATGTGCGAGGACCTGGCACGGACCGATCGCATTATCGTCGTGGCCGGCATGACCGAGTGGCCGAACGGAGGTGTCTCCGGTCGCTATGCGTTCCAGCACGCGCTGTACCAGGAGATCCTCTACCAGCGGCTCGCACCGGCGCGCCGCACGAAAACCCATGCGCTGCTTGGGGCAGGGCTCGAGCAGGGATACGGGCCGCAGGCTGTAGAGATCGCCGCGATTGTCGCGCGCCACTTCGAATTGGGCCGCGATTTCCCGAAAGCGATGCATTATCTGGGCGCGGCGGCCGAGGGCTCGGCGCGAAGGTTCAGCACGCGCGAGGCCGCCAATTACCTGTCCCGCGCCTTGGAACTGGTGCCGCATCTGCCGCCGGAGTTTCAGGTGGCGACACGTCTGAAGTTGCTGCTTCAGCGCGCCTGGGCCTGGCGGGCCAGTGGAGATTTCCTGAATTCCCTGCAGGATCTCAGCGCCGTCGTCGCGCACGCGGCGGAGAACGGGCACGTGCGCGAAGAGGTGAACGCGCTGGTCGATCTCAGCAGATTTTGTCTTTACGTCGATCGACGCCAGAGCCTGCCTGTTGCGGAACAGGCCCTTGTCAAGAGCAGGGCGATCGACGACGCCGCATTCAGCGCGCTGGTCCAGGGGAACGTTGCCAATTTGAAGCTGATGCTCCGCGGCTGGGATCGCGAGAATGCGGACCTTGCCGAGCATGCATCAGCACTGATCACCGGAGAGCAGGATCTGAGCATGCGGCTGCGACGCTGCTCGATGGAGATGGTGCTGGAGTTCCTGCGCGCGAATTACCCGGCCTGCTGCGATGCGACGACCCGGGGAAAGGAGCTCGCCCGCCTGGTCGGTGACGTCTATCTGTTCGTCCTCTATGAATCGGTCGAGGCGTTTGCCCAGATTTATCTCGGTGAATGGGGACGGGCGCAACGAAACGTCGTCTCCGCGTTGGCCATCTCGGAGCGGAATGCAAATCCGCAGGCCGTCGCGCTGTGTCATCTCACGATCGGATGGCTGTATTCCGAGGCGGAGGAATATGGCAGCGCGTCACGGCGTGCGGAGGATGCGCTCGGCCCGATGATCGAGGCCAATCCGTTCACCTTCTTCGTCGGCAGGAACCTGCTGGCGCGAGCTTATGTCAGGATGGGCGACCTGGCTCGGGCGCGGCAGCATCTCGATGCGATGGAGCGGCGAATGGAGGTCGACCGGGTGCCGATGGAGTCGCTGGTCATCCCCCACTATCTGCTGACTTGCTGCGACTATTGGATCGCGATTGGCGATCTGGACCGCGCCCAGAGCTCGGCCAACCAATTTCACGAGGTGACGAGCGCGGCACCCGACCGGCCGTTTCTCGCGCTGTGCTACGAGGCCATGGCGAGAATTGCGATCGTGAAGCAGGATACGCAACTCGCCGGCGGGCATTTGGCGGCGGCCACTTCGATTCTCCGCCATGCCAGGCTACCGCACGCCGCCTGGCGGGTTTATCGCACGACCGCGGTGGTCTATGAGAGCCTCGGACAAGCGCAAAGGGCTGCCAAATGGCGGGACCGCTCCAGCCAGGTGATCGCATCGCTGGCAGAGACGCTTGATCCCGGCGATCCGCTGCGCTCGGCGTCCTTTTTCGACGCAGGCCGGGACACCACCGGGCCTCATCATGAGGGACGGTGATCGGCTCAATCCGGCAGGTCCGCGATCTCTCGCGGTTCGCCGGGCCGTTGCTTGACCTTGAATTGATTTTGCTGCTGCCGCAGCGTGCGGGAGGCACTGTAGGCATCCCTGCGCAACCGCATGATCGAGCCGAGCGGCTGATGCGCGGCGAGACATCGCCATGGGTCGAACGAAAGCACCTCGTCGGAATAGACGCGACGCGCGGGGCTGTCGGCGGTCTGGCGCGGAAGCGTGATCTTGCCGAGTGCTTGCGGCGGCGCGACGTCTTCGGGCCAGTCGATCGAGGCATCTTCGATCGGTGTTCGCTCCAGGTCGGTGCAGAGCTGGGCAAACAGTTCGTACTCGGCCGCATTGTCCTTGAAGAAGGCGACGACGCTGTTCAGCACGGCATGATCGGCATCGTGGCAGGGTTGGCCGGTGAGTTGTCGAACCGACGCCGAGATCGGCACCAGGCGAAGCCTTGCGATATAATCGCCAAACCGCAATGCTCCCTCCGTGTGAAAGGTTTCTCCGAGGATGTTGCTGCCGGCATCACCGAGCGCTTTCAAGACGATCGGGATCGGAATGCCTGTTCTGTCCGATGCGGCGACCAGCACGCGCGCGAGAAAGCCTATGGGTACGTACGCCAGATCAGGCAGGAACAGGGTGCGCTCGACGTTGTGCTGTGCGCGCATATAGGCCATCGCATCCGCGAAATAGCTGGGGTGATTGACGAGCAGAAGATCCTGGTTCGTCGAATCGTCGTCGCCGAGCGCCTTGGCCCCAGTCACGCCCAAGACCTTGATGGCAAACCCCCGCGGCGAGCGTACGCGATCGCTCCTGTTGAATGCGGTGGAGAGGCGGACGATGATCGGGAAGTGGCCAGCCTGCTTGAACAGGCCCTGGCGCAGATGATCCGGCAAATCCTCGTAGACGATCAGCTCGCCCCGGAGATAGCCGGCGCCCTTGGCGTGCTGCTGTCGGGTTCCGTGCTTGTCTTTGTGAAAAGTGCGATCGCTCGTTCGCGAAATCGAGGCAACGATCTCCTCGACGGCCGCCGCTTCCTCCGGCCGGATTTGTTCGACGGACGGATCGTAACGAAGATACTGATCGGCTGACATGGCGCTGATCTCCAGCCCGAAGGTCGCCTTCCCATTGCAAGCGTCGACGGCCGCAGGGTGAATGCCACTGTAAGCCCGTCCGGTCGGGATCGGCAACCCGAGAGCGAGTTGTGATTGCCTGGACAGGCCGTGGCATGAGGCATCCTGTTACCGACGCGATCACACGCTCGATGCTAGGCCAGCGGCGTCTCGGAAGTCCTTATCGGCTCCTTATGTTGTCCTGATCTTTTCCTTAAGGCCTGGCCGGGGCACGAGATCTCACAAGCTCTCAAGCAGCCGTGAAGCGGACAGAGCGCATTCCAATCCGACAGGATTCCGCGAAACGTTCGTTCTGCGTTTCATGCTAACGACAACACCCGCATTGCTATTTGCAAGACCTTCCTTGCGCCGCGCTCCCTCCCATCAAAAATCATAACGACGACCACATCGGGAGACCGGCCATGGGCCTGCAAGAAACAAAAATCGAATCGCTTCCCTTCGTCACCGCTGAACTCAACTATCTCGCGCCGGTTTCCGGCAAGCCGCGCACCTATGCCTTCGATCCGCCGCCTGGCGAGCCCAAGAGCACGTCGTTGCCGGAGCCGCATCAGGTCCCAATCTTCGATGCGCGACTGATCGCACAAAATTTCTCGCTCGACCGCGAAGGCTTTGCGCTGGTGCGGCATCCAACCCGAGTGAAGGACTTCAGCAACGACGAAGAGGTGAGGGCGGTCTACTATCCCGCCGTCGAGGCCTTCCTGCGCGCAACGCTGAAAGCAGACCGCGTCGTCATCTTCGACCATACCGTCCGCAGGCGTGTCGAGGGTGCCGCGGATATTCGCGACGGTGGCCCACGTCAGCCGGCAACGCGCGTCCACGTCGACCAGACCGCGGTCTCGGGCGCCAACCGTGTGCGCGAGCATCTGCCCGACGAGGCCGAGGAGTTGCTAAAGGGCCGCGTCCAGGTGATCAATCTGTGGCGGCCGATCCGCGGTCCCTTGCGGGATTCGCCGCTGGCGATGGCTGACGGCACGACGGTCGCGCCTGACGATCTCGTCGCCTCCGATCTGATCTATCCTAACCGCCGCGGCGAGACTTATTCGGTGAAATATAACCCGAACCATCGCTGGTTCTATTTCCCCGAGATGACACCGGACGAAGCACTGCTGCTCAAGTGCTACGACTCCGCAACCGATGGCCGCACCCGCTTCGGGCCGCACACCGCGTTCGTCGATCCGACCACGCCGGCCGACGCGGCGCCGCGTGAGAGCATCGAAGTCCGCACGCTGGTCTTTCACAAATAGTAACAATGTGTGATGGCACCGCCGGGCGTGGCCCGGCGGCGGCTCAGGAACTCACCGGAACCAACAAACGTTGCTTGCGCGGGGCAGGGCCAACCGGGAGCGGTGCCGTGCGAGCGCAGACCACGCTATTTTCTTGCCTTGCCACTTTTTCGCTTTCTGCAGTTTCCTTTGCCCAGGCCGAAAGCGGGCTTGCCTCCTATTACGGATACGGAAAAGCCGGGAAAGGCGAGTTGACCTGCGCGCACCGGACGCGCCCCTTCGGAAGCGTGCTGAGGGTGTCGTACGGCAGCCGCTCGATTCAATGCCGCGTCAACGATCGCGGCCCCTTCATCCGCGGCCGGATCGTCGATCTCTCGGTGCCGGCCGCCAAGGCGCTGGGCATGATGAGTGCCGGCGTGGTGCGGGTCTCGGTGGAATAGACCTGCCAGCGCGCTATAGTGCTGCCCAAAGCATGGGTCAGGGGGCGCTATGGCCAGGATCAGGGTGGGACTCGTCGGCTGCGGGTTCGTGTCGGAGCTGCATATGTATGCGTTCCGGCGCGTCTACGGCGTGGATGTCGAGGTCGCGGCGGTCGCTGCGCGCGGCGACCACGTCGTCGAATTTGCACACCGCCACCAGATCCCACGGGTCCATCGCAGCTTCGCCGAGCTGATCGCGGACGGCGAGCTCGATGTCATCGACATCTGCACGCCGCCCAATCTTCATGCGGGGATGATCGTCGCCGCCATGCAGGCCGGCAAGCATGTCATCTGCGAAAAGCCGTTCGCCGGCTATTTCGGCCGTGACGGCGACCGGCAGCCGATCGGCAAGCATGTGCCGAAGGCGCTGATGTATGAGCGTGTGCTGGAAGAGATGGACGCCACGCGTGCCGCGATCGAGCGCACCGGAAAACTCTTCATGTATGCGGAGGACTGGATCTACGCGCCGGCCGTGACCAAGACCGCGGAGATCATCAAGGCGACGAAAGACAAAATCCTGTTCATGAAGGGCGAGGAGAGCCATTCCGGCTCGCATGCGGTCCATGCCGCGCAATGGGCGATGACCGGCGGCGGCTCGCTGATCCGAATGGGCTGCCATCCGCTCTCCGCCGTGCTGTATCTCAAGCAAGTCGAGGCCAAGGCGCGCGGTGAAACCATCCGCGTCGCCAGCGTCAGTGGCGATGTCGGCAATGTCACGGCCGTCCTCAAGCCGGAGGAGCGTACTTACATCAAGGCCAATCCTGTTGACGTCGAAGATTGGGGCACGCTGACCGCGACGTTTTCGGACGGCACCAAGGCCACCGTGTTCTCCGGCGACATGATCATGGGCGGCGTGCGCAATCTGATCGAGACCTACACGTCAGGCGGCTCGCTGTTCGCCAACATCACGCCGAACAATCATCTGATGAGCTACCAGACCTCCGAGCAGAAACTCGCCTCGGTCTACATCACCGAGAAGGTTGACCGCAAAACCGGCTGGCAATATGTCTGCCTCGAGGAGGAGTGGACCCGCGGCTATCTCCAGGAGATCCAGGACTTCATGGAATGCGCCGCGACGGGACGCCAGCCGCTGTCGGACCTGGCGCTGGCGTATGAGACGATCAAGGTGAACTACGCCGGCTATTGGGCGGCGGAGGAGGGACGGCGGGTGATGTTGTAGGGAGTTGTCGTATTGAATGGTCGTTCTGCTCGCTTCCTTTCCTTCTCCCCTTGCGGGAGAAGGTGGCGCGAAGCGCCGGATGAGGGGTTCTATCCGCAAACGCAGCTGCAAGAGGATCGCTCGCGGAGACAACCCCTCACCCGTCTCGCCGCTTCGCGGCGAGCCACCCCTCCCGCAAGGGGAGAGGGACGCACCGTCTGCGCGGCTTGAATCCTACGTCCCGTAGGTCGATCCCTTCGGCAGCGGAAACACCGGGTCCCGCGTCCTGATGTTCGTTGGCCACACCACCGAGATGTGCTCGCCGGCATTTTGCATCACGACCGGGGTCGAGCGCTCGTTCTGGCCGGAGAGCGGCGTGCCCGGCGGGAAGAATTTCACGCCATAGCCCTGGATGGTGCCGCCGGCGGGAATGTCGACGTCGAGCGCGGCCTTGCGAATGGCCTCGGGCTCGAAGCTGCCGTACTTCTCCTTGGCGACCGGCAGCACGTTGTTGAGCAGGATCCAGGTCTGGTTGAAACCCATCGAGCAATGCGGCGGCACGTCGGTGGCGCCGGTCTTGGCCTGGTAGCGCGAGACCATGGTCTTGGTCAGATCGCCGATTCCAGGCGCAAGCTTGGCTGGATCGAGCAGTTGCGCGGGCACCGGATCGATGTTGCAGAAATTATCGATGTCGGGGCCGAAGGTCGCGCGCAGTTTGTCGAGCTGGCTGTAGCCGGCGCCGGCGCCGAACAGCATCTTGAACCGCAGGCCGCTCTCGCGGGCCTGACGCAGGAACAGGGTGATGTCGGGGTTGTAGCCGGCATGCGAGATCACATCGACCTTGGCGCGCTTGAGCTTGGTCACAAGCACCGACAGATCAGGGGCGGAAGCCGAATAGCCCTCGCGCATCACGACCTGGATGCCCGCCTGCTTGGCATAGGCCTCGTCCGCCGCCGCGACGCCGACGCCATAAGGGCCGTCCTCGTGAATCAGCGCAACCTTGACGTCCTTCGGGTCCATGCCGAGCTTGCCTTGCGCGTGCTCGGCGACGAACCCCGCGAAGGCCTGGCCGTACTGATCGGAATGGATCTGCGCGCGAAACACGTATTGCAGATTCTTGTCCTTGAACACGGCGGTCGAGACCGCGGTCGTGATCCAGAGGATCTTCTTCTGCTGCTCGACCTTCGCCGCCATCGGCACCGCATGCGCGCTGGAATAGACGCCGTTGATGATGTCGATCTTTTCCTGGCTGATCAGCCGCTCGGCCTCGTTGATCGCCACGTCGGCCTTGCTCTGCGAGTCCGCCGCGACCGGCACGATCTTGGTCTTGCCGCCGATGCCGCCCTTTTCGTTGACGAGGTCGATGGCGATCTGCGCCCCGACCGACGAGGCGACCGAGCCGCCGGCGGCGAACGGACCGGTGAGGTCGTAGATCAGGCCGATGCGCAAATTCTCGGCTTGCGCCTGGGCGCGTGTCCAATCGAGGCTGAGTGCGGCGGCGGCAGCCGCCGAGCCCTTCAGCAGCTGCCTGCGTGAAGTCGGCATCCTATCCTCCCTCAAAAACCGTTCTATGATTTGGTCTTGTTATCTTTTTTCGAAGTATGGGGAGCGGGGCGGCAGAAAGTCAACATGGCGAAAGTCGGGGTCTGGCCTCCGCGACGCAGAACGCAATTGCGAAATGGGCGGCGACGAGATCGCGCGCTACTGTTTCAAGCGACGGGCGAGATAGCCCGCGGTCTTCCCGCCAGCCTTGGCGACCTCTCGCGGTGTCCCCGACGCAACGATTCGGCCGCCTTCGTCGCCGGCGCCGGGACCGAGGTCGATGATCCAGTCGCTGTGAGAGACGACGTCCATGTCATGCTCGACCACGACCACGCTGTTGCCGGCGTCCACGATGCGCTCGAGCTGGGCGATCAGCCGCTCGACATCCCTGGGATGAAGTCCGGTGGTCGGCTCGTCCAGGACGTAGAGCGTGTGACCGCGTTGCGGGCGCATGAGCTCGGTCGCGAGCTTGATGCGTTGGGCTTCGCCACCCGACAGTTCGGTGGCGGACTGACCGAGGCGGATATAGCCGAGGCCGACCTCGCGGACGACCGATAGCGACCGGTTCAGGGTTGCATCTTCGCGGAAGAATTCGAAGGCCTCGTCGACGCGCATCGCCAGCACATCGGCGATGGATTTTCCGCGGATCTTCACCTCCAGCGTCTTGTCGTTGTAACGCGCGCCCTTGCAGGTCGGGCAGGGGGCGTAGACGCTGGGCAGGAACAGAAGCTCGACGCAGACAAATCCCTCGCCCTCGCAGGTGCTGCATCGGCCTTTCGCGACATTGAAGGAAAAGCGCCCGGCATCGTAGCGGCGGGATTTTGCCTGCGGCGTCGCGGCGAACAGCTTCCTGACGTGGTCGAACAGGCCGGTATAGGTCGCGAGGTTGGATCGTGGCGTGCGGCCGATCGGCTTCTGATCCACCACGACGAGGCGATCGATCTGGTCGAGGCCGGCGACAATCTTGCCGCCCAATGTCTCGACCGTGGGTGCCAGGCTGTCGTCGTCCGGGTCCGCGGCCCTTGCATGGCCGAGATGCTCCGCCACGGCATCGACGAGGAATTGGCTGATCAGGCTCGATTTGCCGGAGCCCGACACGCCGGTCACGCTGGCAAGAACGCCCAGCGGGATATCGACGTCGAGGCCGCGAAGATTGTTGCGGGTCACACCCCTGACCTTCAGGTGACCTTTCGGTTCGCGGCGGACCGTCGGCAGTGGCTTTCGGGGATGCGCGAGATAATCGGCGGTTCGCGATTGCGCGACCTGCCCGAGCCCTGCAGGCGGTCCGCTATAGAGGATGTTTCCGCCGCTTTCGCCGGCGTCAGGGCCGACATCCACCAGCCAGTCGGCATGCCTGATCACCTCGATCTCGTGTTCGACCACGAAGATCGAATTGCCCGCGTGTTTCAGCCGGTCCAGCGCCCGCAGCAGCGCCTCGGTGTCGGCGGGATGCAAGCCGGCGGACGGTTCGTCGAGCACGTAGACGACGCCGAACAGGTTGGAGCGGACCTGTGTCGCAAGTCGCAGCCGCTGCAACTCGCCGGGCGACAGCGTCGGCGTGCTGCGCTCGCAAGCGAGATAGCCGAGCCCGAGGTCGAGCAGGACGGCTAATCGCGCCGACAGATCCTCGCAGATGCGCCTGGCGACGATGGTCTTCTCCGATGCCCCATCCGTCGAAGCCTTCGCGAAAGGCTTCATCACCTCCTGCAGCTTCTTGAGCGGCAGGTGCGACATTTCAGCGATATTGAGACCGGCGAATTTGACCTTGAGTGCCTCGGGCTTCAATCGCGTGCCATGGCAGGTTGGGCAGTCCTGGGTGATCATGAATTGCGCGACGCGGCGCTTCATCATCGCACTTTCGGACTTGGCATAGGTTTGCATCACATAGCGCTTGGCGCCGGTGAACGTGCCCTGATAGCTCGGCTCCTCCTTGCGGCGCAGGGCCCGTTTGACTTCGGCCAAGTCGTAACCGGCATAGACCGGAACAGTCGGCTGCTCCTCCGTGAACAGGATCCAGTCGCGGTCCTTCCTGGGCAGCTCACGCCAGGGCTTGTCCACGTCGTAGCCCAGCGTCGTCAGGATGTCCCGGAGGTTCTGCCCCTGCCAGGCACTCGGCCAGGCCGCGACAGCGCGCTCGCGGATGGTGAGGGTGTCGTCGGGCACCATGGACTTTTCGGTGACGTCGAGCATCCTGCCGATACCGTGGCAGGTCGGGCAGGCGCCTTCCGGCGTGTTCGGCGAGAACGATTCCGCATAGAGCATCTTTTGTCCGCGCGGGTAGTCGCCGGCGCGGGAATAGAGCATTCTGAGCAGGTTCGAGATGGTCGTCACGCTGCCGACGGACGATCTCGTCGTCGGCGCGCCGCGCTGCTGCTGGAGCGCGACGGCGGGTGGTAGCCCTTCGATGTCGTCGACTTCGGGGATTTGCATCTGGTGGAACAGGCGCCGCGCGTAAGGCGACACCGATTCCAGATATCGCCGTTGCGCCTCGGCGTAGATCGTCCCAAACGCGAGCGAGGATTTTCCGGAGCCCGACACGCCCGTGAACACGACGAGGGCGTTGCGCGGAATGCGGACGTCGACGTCCCTGAGGTTATGCTCACGCGCGCCTCGCACGCGAACGAAGCCGTCGTCCTGCATCAGGCCATCGGGTCGTCTTGATCGGTCGTCCATCTGGCTGCTCCGGCCGCGCCTGGGGGGTAACGACAGGATCGCAGGATGGGTCCACCGATGACAGCGTACCAGTGGCATTCTGCACAAAGCGAAGGCCCGTCGCGGTCGAAGCGACGGGCCTTGCAAGGGTGATGGGGCGCTCGGTACCGGGCCGGTGCCCAGTCCGGCGTGTTACTGCGACAGCTTCACGAAGCTCGGGAACTTCAGCTTGCCCTCCGCGATCTTCTCGGGCCAGACCACGACCTGCTTGGAGTCCTGCCACTGGAAGACCAGACCCGAAACGGTCGTCGGACCGGACTTGATGCCGTGGGTAAACTCGTCGTCCTTGCCGTAGAACTGGATGCGGCCGATCGTGCCCTCGTAGTCGGTCTTTTCGAGTTCAGTGACCATCTTGTCGGGATCGGTCGAGCCCGCGCGCTTGATCGCCTCCGTGATGAAGTAGACCTCGTCATAGGCGGTGTAGCCGGTATAGGCCGGCGGCGAGCCGAACTTGGCCTTGAAGGCGGCCGCGAACGGCTTCGTCTTGGAGGTCACGGCGACATCGGGCGTTGCGACCGCCAGCGACGGGACGCCGTCGGCGGCGCCATTGGTGTCCTTCCAGAAGGTCGGGCTCAGCGCCTGCGCGCTGATACCGAACATCGGGATCGGCACCTGCTGGTTCTTCCACTGCACCGTCGGCTGCACGCCGACATGCGAGATGCCGGTGACGATCACGTCCGGCTTCTTGGCCTCGATATTGTTGAAGATCGGCGTGAAGTCGGTGGTATCAGGCGAGAACCGCACGTGCTCGACGACCTTGAGGCCAGCTTTCGGGAGACAAGCCTCGTAGCCGACGTCGAGCGGCTTGGTCCAGGCGGCGTCCTCGCTCATGATCGCGACCGTCTTGAACTTGAGCTTGTCGACCAGGAGATCCTTGGCGGCGTCGCAGACGAGCTGGGCTTGCGCGGCCGAGGTCAGATAGCCGTGGAAGGTGTACTTGTTCTTCTCGTAGTCGTTGTGGATCGCCTTGGTGATCTCGTTCGAGGCCGCGCCGGGCGTGATCAGCGGCATCTTCAGCCGCGCCGCCCAGGGTTCGAGCGCGAGAACGACTTCGCTGATATAGCTTGCGATCACGGCAGAGACCTTGTCCTCGCTCACCGCGCGCTGGAACGCACGCACCGAGTCCGCCGAGGAGCTCTTGTTGTCGTAGGTCACGATCTCGATCTTGCGGCCGAGAATGCCACCCTTGGCGTTGATCTCGTCGGCAGCGATCTGCGCGCCGCCGGGCGTCGCGGCCCCCGCGATCGACTGCACTTCGGCGATGACGCCGATCTTGATCGGGTCGTTCGACTGGGCGTAGGCGGGAGCGGCGAGGCACAGCGCCAGCGCGGAAGCGAGGAGGAAGCTGCTGCTCAAATTCGGGGATGGTCGCATGGTCGTTTTTCCCTTTGCTTGTTTTGTTGTTGGTATGGGCGAATCAGAGAAAATCGGCGCCAGCCTCCGCGGCGAAGCGGCCGGGATCGCCCTCCCAGACGATCCTTGCATGCTCGAGCACATAGACGCGGTCGGCATGTGGAAGCGCGAAGGTCACGTTCTGCTCGCCGAGCAGCACCGTGATCGACGTCGTCTGCCGCAGCCTCGTGAGGGCCTTGGACAAGAGTTCGAGGATGACGGGGGCGAGGCCCAGCGTCGGCTCGTCCAGGATCAGGATCTGCGGCTGCATCATCAGCGCGCGGCCGATCGCAAGCATCTGCTGCTCGCCGCCGGACAGCGTTTGCGCCATCTGGCCCTGACGCTCTTTCAGGATCGGGAACAGCTCGAACAGCCAGGCCAGCTGTGCCGCGCGCTTGTCGTCGGCCAGATGTTGCCCCCCGAGATCGAGGTTTTCCCGCACGCTCATCTCGCCGAACAGCTCGCGCGATTCCGGGCACTGCACGAGGCCGCTGCGGGCGATCTTGGCCGGCGTCGTGCCGCGCAGCTTCTCGCCGTTGCGCACGATCTCGCCGCTATAAGGCAGGAAGCCGGAGATGGTGTTGAACAATGTGGTCTTGCCTGCGCCGTTGAGGCCGACGATCGAGACGAACTCGCCCTCGTGGACGTGGATCGAGACGTTCTCCAGCGCCTGCGCCTTGCCGTAGAACACGCTGACATTCTCGACCTGGAGCAGCGGCACCTTGTCCTTGAAGCTGGTCTCGGGCCGCGCATGGGTCTCGATGGCGCCGCCGAGATAGACCCGCCGCACCGTCTCGTTCTTCATGACGTCCTCGGCCTTGCCGGTGACGATTTCCTCGCCGAGATACATCGCGAGCACGCGGTCGACCAGCGCCGCGACGCTCTTGACGTTGTGGTCGACCAGCATCACCGCACGGCCCTCGTCGCGGAAACTGCGGATCAGGTCGGAGAAGATTTCGACCTCGGCCCGCGTCAGCCCGGCAAAGGGCTCGTCCACCAGCACGACCTTGGGGTCGCGCGCGATCGCCTTGGCGAGCTCGAGCCGGCGCAGGTCGGCGAAAGGCAGCGTCGGCGGGCGGCGGTTCATCACGTTGCCGAGTCCGACGCGGTCCGCGATCCATTTGGCACGCTCGACCAGCGCCTTGTCCGGAAACAGCATGAACAGGCTGTCCGGCAGCAGCGCGACCATGATGTTCTCCAGCACGGTCTGCCGGTTCAGCGGCCGCGAATGCTGGAACACCATGCCAAAGCCTTTGCGCGCGATCTTGTGCGCGGGAAGGCCGGCAACGTCCTCGCCCTCGAAGATCACCTCGCCTGATGTCGGGCGCTCGATGCCCATTACGCTCTTCATCGCGGTCGACTTGCCCGAGCCGTTCGGCCCGATCAGGCCAAAAATCTCGCCGCTATTCACCTCGAAGCCGAGGTTCTTCACCGCCGTCAACCCGCCGAAGCGCTTGGTGAGGCCGCGGACTTCGAGCACGGCCCTGTTTGAAGATCGCATATCCATCACGAGCGCGCCTCACGCGAGAGGGCCGCTCCGAGGAAGCCGCCGGGGAAGAACAGCACGACGAGCAGCGCGACCGCCGAGACGATGAAGGTTGCGAGCTCGCCGGTGGGGCGCAGGAATTCGCCGGCGACGATCAGGAAGATCGCGCCCAGCGCCGCACCGAGCACGGTGCGGCGGCCGCCGAGCACGGCCGAGACGATCACGTTGACGCCGACCGCGACGTCGACCACGGTGCCGACCGAGGCGGTGCCGAAATAGAACACCAGCAGCGCGCCTGATAACCCCGAGAAGAACGCGCTGACGATGAAGGCGGCGAGCTTGTGCTTGACGATGTTGAAGCCGAGCGCGCCGGCCTGCACCGGGTCCTGGCCGCTGGCTTGCAGCACCAGGCCAACAGGCGATTGCGACAGACCATAGAGGATCGCCGCCGAGATCGTCATGAAGCCGAGCGCAATCCAGTAATTGACACCGGCGTTAATGGAGATGACGTCGGGAATGGTCAGCCCGATCTCGCCGCCGGTGAGATCGGCGAACACCACGATGAAATTCTGCAGCATCAGCACCGCGACCAGCGTGGTCAGGCCGAAATACGGTCCGCGCACCCGAAGCGCCGGCAACGCCAACACGAGGCCGGCGATGACGGAGGCGAGCGCGCCGAGCACGATACAGGCGTAAACCGACCAGCCGAACTGGGCATTCAGGATGCCGGCGGTGTAGGCGCCGACGCCGATCAGGAAGGTCGGGCCGAAATTGACCTCGCCGGCGAAGCCGAACAGCAGGTCCCACGCCATCGCGAACACGCCGAAGTAAAAGGCGACGGTGAGCAAGCCGAGCACATAGCCCGAGACATAAAGCGGCAGCGTGGCTGCGATCACCACCAGCGCGAGCGAGATGAAGAACAGGCGGGTCGTAAAGAAGCTGGCCATCTCAGCGCCTCCCCAGAAGGCCCTGAGGCCGTATGTACATCACGAACACGAGCAGCAACAGCGCCGGAATGGTGCGGTAGGCCGGCGAGACCAGATAGGCCGTGAGCGTTTCGAGATAACCGACCACAAAGGCCGCGATCAGCGAGCCGGAGACGCTGCCGAGGCCGCCGAGCACGACGATCGAGAACGCGCTCGCGGTTAGCGGTCCGACGCTGTAGGAGCTGACGCCGAGGAACATTCCGAGCAGCACGCCGGCGATGCCGGCGAGAATGCCGTAGATCGCCCACACCACGACGTAGATGTTGGTGAGCTCGAGGCCGAGCAGGGTGACGCCGCGTGGGTTCATCGAGGCCGCGAGCACCGCCTTGCCGGTGCGGGTGCGGTTCACCAGGAGCCACAACAGCGCGATGACGAAGCAGCACACGATCGCGGTAAAGATCTCGTTGCTGGGCGTGCGTACGCCGAGGATCTCGACGACGCCCTCGACGATCGGCAACACGGTCTTGGCGTTGTTGGTGAAGAAATAAGCGATCACCTCCTGGATCATGATCCCCCACAGCAGCGTGCCGGTGAGGACGAAGATCTCCTTCTCTTCATTCGGGATGCGCCGGGAGTCCTGGATCGGCTTCACCACCGCAAAATAGGTGGCGAAGGATGTCAGGAGAGCGACACCGACCCCGATCAGTGCGCCGGCATAGGTGCCGACATTCAGGATGCTGGCGGCGGCCCAGGCCGCCACCGCTGCTGCCACCATGATGGCCCCATGAGAGAGGTTGAGGACGCCGGACACGCCGAAGATCAGCGTGAAGCCGGTGGCACCGAGAGCATAGAGAGCGCTGATGGCAAAGCCATCGATCAGAATCTGGAAAGCACGCATCTAAGGTTGGCAATCTGATTTATGAGAGACGATGTTGCTGGGGCAACGTGCTGCGGGAGCCGCATGTGGAAGCTCCCGGGAGCTGGTCCCGGGAGCGTGTCCTGCTAGTTCGAGAGCTTGATGAAGCTCGGGAACTTGATGTCGACCTTGGCGACTTCCTTGGGCCAGACCGCGCTCTGCTTGCCGCCCTGCCATTGCAGCATCAGCCCGGTGATCAGGCCCTTGCCGTATTTGATCGAGTGCGTGAACGGATCGTCCTTGCCGTAGAACTGGACGCGGCCGATCGTACCTTCCCAGTCGGTCGTCTCAAGCGCGGCGACCAGCTTGTCGGCGTCGGTCGAGCCCGCGCGCTTCACCGCGTCGGCGATGTAGTAGACCTCGTCATAGGCGGTGTAGCCGGCATACGAGGGATAATTGCCGAACTTCTTCTTGAAGGCTTCGGCGAACGGCACCGATTTGGGCGTCACCGCGACGCCCGGGCCGGAGACGCCCTGGTAGAGCACGCCTTCGGCCGCCTGATTGGTGTCCTTGCCAAAAGTCTCGTTGGTGGCCTGCGAGGCGATGCCGAACATCGGGATCGGCACCTGCTGGTTCTTCCACTGCACCGTCGGCTGCACGCCGACATGGGAGATGCCGGTGATGATCACGTCGGGCTTGGAGCCCTCGATCTTGTTGAAGATCGGCGTGAAGTCGGTGGTATCGGGCGAGAAGCGGATGTGGTCGAGCACCTTCAGCCCGATCTTGGGCAGGCATTCCTCGTAGCCGATGTCGAGCGGCTTGGTCCAGGCGGCGTCCTCGCTCATGATGACGGCGGTCTTCATGTGCATCTTGTCGACCAGCAGGTCCTTGGCGCCGTCGCAGACGGAAAGCGCCAGCGCGGCGGAGGTCAAATAGCCGTGGAAGGTGTACTTGTTCTTCTCGTAATCGGCATGCACGCTCTTGCTGATTTCGTTGGAAGCGGCACCGGGCGTGACGAACGGCGTCTTCAGCCGCGAGGCCCAGGGCTCCAGCGCCAGCACGACTTCGCTGATGTAGCTGGCGATGACCGCATTGACCTTGTCCTCGTTTACCGCGCGCTGGAACGCGCGGACCGAATCTGCCGAGGACGAGTGATTGTCGTAAGAGACGATCTCGATCTTGCGGCCCTCGACGCCGCCATTGGCGTTGATCTCGTCGGCGGCGAGCTGTGCCGCCTGAGGGATGGAGGCGCCGGCAATCGCCTGCGCTTCCGCGATCACGCCGATCTTGATGGGATCGGCCGCAAGTGCCGCGCCTGACGTCATCAACACAGCGGCCGCGGCGGTACCGAGTGCTATCCGCAACGCAACAGAGAGCGGTTTCTTCATCTTGTTCTCTCCCTTAACAGGCCTCTTGTGAGCCATTATGCCGCGACTATACCGGCGGAGACATTCTCGGCAAGTGAAACCGCGTCCAGGATTGTGAGGCACGGACTAAAGTCTAGCGCTGCGCAAATAGCGGGCAGGAAAGCTGCCGGACCCGTTTCACGCGCAGGCATGCAGATTTCGTCGGTAGGCATGCGTAGCTATCGCAGGCGCACAGCAACCCGATCGCTGAATGGCGATGCCGTCGCGTTGGCTCAGCGCGCTTGCAGCAGCGACGGATCGAGCGGCGCGAGGCGGGCCGGATCGAATGGCGAGATGTCGACGTTGCGTGTCGCACCCTCCGCGATCAGTTGCGCCATGGCCTCGCCCGTGGCGGGCGCATTCAGGATGCCCCACACATTGTGCCCGGTCGCAACGTACAGACCTTCACTTTGCGGCACCTTTCCGATCAGCGGCAGGCCATCCTGTGTCACCGGCCGGAAGCAGGCTTGCCGCGCAATGATCCTCTCGGATCGGAACAGTGGCGACAGCCGCTCGGACATGGTTTGCAGGCGCGCGATCACGTCGTGGTCCGGCGTCACGGCAGCCGGATCGAGCGGAAGCGGCGCGATGTCGGAGAAAGCGGTGATATGCGTGCTGCCGTCGGCGCGAGGAAAGACCTCGATCGACACGGCACTGCCATTCTCTTCAGACTCCAGAAACAGCGCATCGGCCGGCACATTCGTGCCGGTGTCGTACACGATGCTCGGGCTGCGCTGACCGTAGACGGCGGGCAGGCTCATCCATTGCGCGGCGAGCAGAGACCATGGTCCCATCGCGATCACGACGGCGTCCGCCTCGACGATGCGGCCATCGACCTCGACGCCCGTCGCGGTCGTGCCGTCCGCATCGCGCATGATGCCGGTCACCTGGCCCGGACGAAACTCGGCGCCTTGCGCGAGCGCCGCGTTCATCACGGCTGAGGTGAATTTCTTGGGGTGAACGATCGCAGTGGACTCCATCGTGCCGATGCGCTGCGCGATGATGACGCCGTTGCTGAGCCAGCCGAGCGCGGACGGTGCATCCCGGCGCGGATGGCCATCGGCGGCAACGAAGCCGCTATAAGCGCTCATCGGGCGATAGCCCCAATCGCCTGCGATCTCGTCCGGCAGTTGCGCATGGATCGCGAAGCTCCGTCGCGCCAGCGCATCGAGCGGCGAGCCCTCGCACCAGTCGCGTGCGAGGAAGCCGCCCGCCTTGCCTGACGCCGCGGCCGCGACGTCCGCCCGCTCCACGACGACGACGTCGATGCCGCGGCGGCGGAGAAACCAGGCGGTGCAGGCGCCGATCACGCCGCCGCCGCAGATCACAACGCGCATGAATGCTCTCTTACACAATGAAATCCTTCGCATGGAGATCCGCGGTATGGACCCCCTCCAGCGTAATCGTATCGGTCGCCGTCAGGTGGATCACCGCATTTCCTGTGCTGTCATCGCTGATCAGGCTTTTTAGCGCCGCCCAGTCTGCGAAGCCGTAATCGTGCAAATTGATCACATCGTGCTCGCGCGCCGTGCTGCCGACAGCCTTGTTGCCCTGGTCGAAATCGTTGATCACGTCCAGGCCTGAACCTTTGTTGAAGACGAATCTGTCGTCGTTCGGTCCGCCCCAGAGCTGGTCATTTCCGCGACCGCCATTCAGCATGTCCTTGCCGCCTGTGATCGAGCCGGCTGTGAACGGAGCGTAGGTCTGCGCGTCGCCATACAGCAGATCGTCGCGGCTGCTGCCGTGGAGGATATCATCTCCGCCGCGCGCATTGCCTGACATGTTCGAGGCATCTCCGACGAGCACGATGGACGTGGAGTCCGGGTTGCCGTGGACCGCCGCGATCAGGATATCGTTGCCGCCGCGGGTATCGTCGCTCATGTAGCCGGCGTCTCCGACCAGAGAAGCGCCTCCGGATTGGGCTGCGGCACCGACGGTGTAGATGAGGATATCGTTGCCGCCGTGCGCATCGCCGCTCATGGAGACGAGGGCGTCGCCCGATATCGAAGCGCCGCCGTAACTGCCGGCCTGGGTCACGCTGAGCATATCATTGCCGCCGCGCGCATGATCGCTCATAGAACTTCCGGAGTCTCCGCTAAACGTGCCAGACGATCTGTTTCCCATCGATGCAACGACGACATCATTGCCGCCCCTCGTGTCGGCCGACATGGCGGTTTCGGCGTCGCCAAAAACACCGAGGGTAGCGTAGATCGATGTCGATGCATCGACACGAAGTACATCGTTGCCGCCATGGGCGTCGCCGGACGTCGCCTGCGCATCGCCGTCCAGCAACACGTAGTCCCCAAAGCCTGTGACGGTCGCGGCGAGATCGTCGTTTCCTCCGTGAGAATGTCCTTGCAGGGTCTGGTCGTCGCCAACGAATGTCAGGACGGCGTTGCTGCCGTCGACGGTCGCGATCATGTTGTCGCTGCCGCCGCGGCCGTCGTTCGGCAGGCCCGGGTCTCCGAACTCAGTGACAAATTGCTGGTCCCCAACGCTGACGATGATGGTGTCGTTTGGCATACGGCGCATCGCGCAACTCCCGGTTCAAGTCGGACGCGAGAACGAAGAGCATCATGCCTTCGCACCGCGCTGCGGCTTTGCCGCGCGATTCAATCTTCGTTGGATTGATGGCGGAGATTTGCTCGGGGCGTAGCTTGATTGCGATCAGGGAACCGCGGGCGCCGGCGGTCCAAGCCGACGCCCGTGCTTGCGATCTCGCGCGCGGGCTCAGCCGGGCCCGGCGCCTTGGGTGGCCGTATACACCGCATAGAGCGATTGGCTCGCGGCCATGAACAGGCGATTGCGCTTGGGGCCGCCGAAGCAGATGTTGCCGCACACTTCGGGCAACCGGATGCGGCCGAGGAGCTTGCCCTCCGGCGACCACGTCGTCACGCCGCTGTAGCCGACGGCGCGGCCGGCATTGCTGGAGGCCCAGACGTTGCCGTTGACGTCGCAGCGCACGCCGTCCGGCCCGCACTTCACACCGTCGATCACGCACTCGCTGAACCGCTTCTGGTTCGACAGCTTGTTGTCGCCGCCGACGTCGAAGACGAAAATCTCATCCTTGCCGCCGGGACCGGTGTCGCCGGGTCCCTTGCCGGTTGATACGACGTAGAGCTTCTTGAAGTCCGGCGAGAAGCACAGCCCGTTCGGGTCGGGCACCTGCTCCTCCGTGACGATGAGATCGACGCGGCCGCTAGGGTCGATGCGATAGCAATTGGTCGGCAGCTCGCGCTTGCCCGGCGCGAAGCCGGCGGGCTGGCCAATCCGCGGATTGAGCTTGCCGCCGGAATTGCTCGGACCGCTCGGGGCGTCGGGCTCACCTTCGTACAGCTGGCCGCCATAGGGAGGATCGGTAAACCAGTAGCTGCCGTCAGGATGCGCGACGACATCGTTCGGCGAGTTCAGCTTCTTGCCGTTGTAGTTGTCGCAAAGCACGGTCGCGGTACCGTCATGTTCATAACGCGTCACCCGCCGGGTCAAATGTTCGCAGGAGAGTTGACGGCCCTGGAAGTCGAACGAGTTGCCGTTGGAGTTGTTGGACGGCGAGCGGAACACGCTGACGCGACCGTCGTCTTCGCTCCAGCGCATCTGCCTGTTGTTGGGAATGTCGCTCCAGAGCAAATAGCGGCCCTGTGCACTCCACGCCGGGCCTTCAGCCCACAGCAGGCCCGTATAGAGACGCTTGATCGCCGTGTTGGGCTGCGCGAGATTGTTGAAGGACGGATCGACCGCGATGACATCGGGGTCCCAGAAATAGGTGGTCGGCGCGCCGTTGGGACCGAAATCGCGTGGCGGGGTGGTGATCGTCGTCGGCGGCGCGGCAGGTCCGGTCTGGGCCAGCGCGGAGCCGGCGCCGACAAAAGTGGCGGCGCCGAGCGCAAGTCCCTGAACGAGCGTTCGTCGTGAAAGCGCAGCATCCTGGTCACGCTGCTTTTGGCGTGTCATCGAGTCCTCCCGGTCATGTTCGGCTAGCCGGTTGATCCGGCCGAGCAGGGCAAGGTTAGTCCGGTCCGATGACGGTTGCGAGGGGGAGGTACGCATCCTCAGCGAGAGCGGGGCGGCAAAAGCGCTGCAACGTCGAACATGGAAACGACAAATTCATCCGGCGTGAAAGGGTTTACCGGAACTGCGCTCGGGGCGTCGCCAAGCTGTGGAGTATGTCAAGCCTTGACCTCCTGCGCGATGCTGGCAGAACGCTATTCGGGGGCGTAAGTCGGAGTTCACTGTGGTCGCTGTCGTCGTACTGGTTTTGCTGCTCGGGATTGCATTTGCGGCCGGCTATTTCACCCGCGACTACGTCTCCCGCAAAAGGCGAGCCGAGGCGCGCCGCTGGCGTGAGTACAGCGAGCCGGATTGGCTCAGTGCCAACGCACCGGCCAACACCAACGAGATCGCGATCGCCGGCAAGGCTGCGCCGGTTGCCACCGGCGAGCTCGGTCAGATGCTGAACCGCTGGGAGAGCAGGGCTCGCGCCCGCCGTACGGCGTAGCTCGACGGTCTCGCCTGGGTCCAATCGGCCAGACACACCGGCACCGGGTCCCTCTACGCATCCGGCGGTGCGACCATGTCAGCCCTTCTGTCCATCTTTTGGCGTTGCGGTTGCGGCCATTTCTCGTCTAGAAACGACGCATCGAGCCTCCCGGCAACCAACCGTCAACGGTTTTGACCGAGGATTTGAGGGCTCAAAAGGGTCTGGCAATGCTGATTCGCGGCCAATTCGATGGGATTTCGAGGGAGGTGGCTCTGGCCGCCGCCACGATCCCGGCCGCGCTGCTGCCCACCCTCCTGATTGGCGGGCTTCTTCTTACTTGCCCCTGAGGGCCGGCTGGGCGCCATGCGCCTGGGCGCTCAGGGGTTGGTCGAGATCACCGGACACCTCAAGCGCCCAGAAGACTGACGGCGCAAAAGCTCAAAAGGAATTTTCGAAATGGCCTCCGTGAACAAGTCCGAGAAGGACCGCGTCATCATTTTCGACACCACCCTGCGCGACGGCGAGCAGTGCCCCGGCGCAACCATGACCTTCGAGGAGAAGCTCGAGGTCGCCGAGATGCTGGACGATATGGGCGTCGACGTCATCGAGGCCGGCTTCCCCATTACCTCGGAAGGCGACTTCCAGGCGGTCAGCGAGATCGCCCGCCGCTCCAAGAACGCCGTTATCGCCGGTCTGTCGCGCGCCCATCCGGCCGACATCGACCGCTGCGCAGAGGCGGTGAAATTCGCCAAGCGGGGCCGCGTCCACACCGTGATCGCGACTTCGCCGCTGCATATGCGGGTGAAGCTGAACAAGACCCCGGAGCAGGTGCTCGAGACTTCGGTTGCCATGGTCGCGCGCGCCCGCAACCAGATCGACGACGTCGAATGGTCGGCCGAAGACGGCACCCGCAGCGAGATGGATTATCTGTGCCGCATCGTCGAAGCCGTCATCAAGGCTGGCGCCACCACGGTGAACATTCCCGATACCGTCGGCTACACCACGCCCGACGAATACACCCACTTCATGAAGACGCTGATCGAGCGCGTGCCGAACTCGGACAAGGCGGTGTTCTCCGTGCACTGCCATAACGACCTCGGCATGGCGGTGGCGAACTCGCTGGCCGGCGTCGTCGGCGGCGCGCGCCAGGTCGAGTGCACCATCAACGGCATCGGCGAGCGTGCCGGCAACGCCGCGCTGGAAGAGATCGTGATGGCGATCAACGTCCGCAACGACAAATTTCCGTTCTGGAACAAGATCGACACCACGCAGCTGACCCGCGCCTCGAAAGTGGTGTCGGCGGCGACCTCGTTCCCGGTGCAGTACAACAAGGCCATCGTCGGCCGCAACGCGTTCGCGCATGAGAGCGGCATCCACCAGGACGGCGTGCTGAAGGACGCTTCCACCTACGAGATCATGCGGCCCGAGATGGTCGGCCTGAAGCAGTCCTCGCTGGTGCTGGGCAAGCATTCCGGCCGCCATGCCTTCGTGCACAAACTGGAGGAGATGGGCTACAAGCTCGGTCCCAACCAGCTGGAAGACGCGTTCACACGGATGAAGGCCTTGGCCGACCGCAAGAAGGACATCTACGACGAGGACATCGAGGCGCTGGTCGATGAGGAAATGGCCGCTTCGCACGATCGCATCAAGCTGACCTCGCTGACCGTGATCGCCGGCACCCATGGCCCGCAGCGCGCGACCATGAAGCTCGACGTCGACGGCCAGATCAAGATCGAGGAGGCCGAGGGCAACGGTCCGGTTGACGCGGTGTTCAACTGCATCAAGCGTCTGGTGCCGCACGAAGCCAAGCTCGAGCTGTACCAGGTCCACGCAGTGACCCAAGGCACCGACGCGCAGGCCGAAGTCTCGGTGCGGCTGTCGCATGAGGGACGTGCGATGACCGCGCGCGCGGCGGATCCGGATACGCTGGTGGCCTCGGCAAAGGCCTATCTCGGCGCACTGAACAAGATCGTCATGAAACGCCAGCGCGACACCGTGACGACCGCGGCGGCAAGCTGACGAACGAAGTTCGTCATTCCGGGGCTCGCGAAGCGAGATCCCGGAATCTCGAGATTCCGGGTTAGGTCCTAACGGACCTCCCCGGAATGACTCTGCATGTGGCGGCGAATAGCTGCCCTGCTAAGGGCCAATAGCGGCTCCGCCTTCCAGCCGCTATTGATGCAACCGGTATAGGATCGGCCGCCCGCGCGCCGGGTGGCCCAAACAACAACAGGGAGAGATTATGCGCACCTTCGCGATCGCTGCGTCCATGGCGGTCCTGGCACTTGGCTTGACCGGGCCGGCGTCGGCCCAAGCGCCTATCATCATCAAGTTCAGCCACGTGGTGGCCACCGACACGCCGAAGGGCAAGGCGTCGGAGAAATTCAAGGAGCTCGCCGAGAAGTATACCGGCGGCAAGGTCAAGGTTGAGATCTACCCGAACTCGACGCTCTACAAGGACAAGGAAGAGCTCGAGGCGCTCCAACTCGGCAGCGTGCAGATGCTGGCGCCGTCCAACTCCAAGTTCGGCCCGCTCGGCATCCGCGAGTTCGAGGTATTCGATCTGCCCTACATCCTCCCCGATCTGAAGACGCTGCGGAAGGTGACGGAAGGTCCGCTCGGTGCCAGGTTGCTCAAGCTGCTCGAACCGAAGGGTATCACCGGCCTTGCCTATTGGGACAACGGCTTCAAGGAGATGAGCGCCAACAAGAAGCTGGTGACGCCGGCCGACTATCAGGGCGTCAAGTTCCGCATCCAGTCCTCGCGCGTGCTCCAGGCCCAGTTCAAGGCGCTCGGCTCGCTGCCGCAGGTGATGGCGTTCGGCGAAGTCTACCAGGCGCTCCAGACCGGCGTCGTCGACGGGCAGGAGAACACCTGGTCGAACATCTATACCCAGAAGATGCATGAGGTGCAGAAGTACATCACCGAGAGCAATCACGGCTACATCGGCTACGTCGTGATCGTGAACAAGAAGTTCTGGGACGATTTGCCGGCCGACATCCGCGACCAGCTGACGAAGGCGATGAAGGAAGCGACCGACTTCAACAATACGCAGTCGCAGAAGGAGAACGAGGACGCGCTCGCCGAGATCAGGAAGAGCGGCAAGAGCGAGATCATCAAGCTCACGCCGGAGCAGGATGAGGCGATGCGCAAGGCCATGGAGCCGGTCTACAAGGACGCCGCAAGCCGTATCGGGCAACCGTTGATCGACGAATTCCAGAAGGAAGCGAAGAGCACGACGAACTGATTTGAACGGATGATGAATGGGGGCTTCCGTGCCGGGCGCGGAAGCCCCTTTTTGTTGCGAATGATTACCGATTGCGACTGAATGAAAGTTCAGGAGCGTTACATCTTCGACAGAACGCGCTTCCTGTCCAAGTTGTAAGTTGCACGTAAGCCGCGCTGCGCCCATCCTCGTGGCATCCTTCCAGAGGAGAGTTCGCATGAGGAAGTTCACCATCGCCGCCATCGCCGTGCTCAGCATCGCCGGCTCGGGCGCGGTCTATGCCCATTATCATCGCCCGTGGATGCACGAGCACATGCGCCACATCCGCATGAACCCGGAAGACCGCGCCGCCATGGTCGACGCGCGGATCGCCGCGGTCCATGCCGGGCTGAAGCTCAACGCCGACCAGGAAAAGCTGTGGCCGCCGGTCGAGGCCGCCGTGCGCGACTTCGCCAAGCTGCGCATCGATCGCGCCAATGCGCGGATGAATGCTGGTCCCGGCGATGCCGGCAAGGACGCGAATAAGGACGCCAACAAGGATGCCGACAGGCCGGAGGATCCGGTCGCCCGCCTGCGCCAGCGCGCCGAGGACATGGGGGCGACGTCGGCGGCCCTGAAGAAGATCGCCGATGCCGCCGATCCGCTCTACAAGACCCTGGACGAGGGCCAGAAGCGGCGCCTCGCCGTGCTGACCCGCCACCGCGGCCCGTTCGGCGGTGGCGAAGACGGCCCGCGCGGCCACTTCATGGAGCGTGGCATGGACCGCATGATGGAGCGCGGTATGGACCACTTCCACCGTGACCGTTTCGACCGCGACGGCGGCTCGGACGGGGACCGCGAGGGCCGGCTCTGAGCCTGCAAGGGTGGCCCCGCTCAACCCTGGCGAAGCCGCTGGAATCCAGCGGCTTTTCGCTTTTTTGGGGGATGTGGGCACGCCCTTGGCATACCCTTGTCATAGCCTTGGAAAACTTACGTGCCATCGCTTGCCAGACCCGGATCGCTTTGCTAAACGACCGGCCTCGCAAGGCTTTAACCGCCTTTCGGGCGCATAGCTCAGTTGGTAGAGCAGCTGACTCTTAATCAGCGGGTCCCAGGTTCGAGCCCTGGTGCGCCCACCAAGCAATAAGCCTTCTTCTTCAAGAACTAACGAGAAGGGTCGCTGAGAACAAAACGAGTTTCGTGCAACGTTTTGTTGTCGGAGATTTTACGGTCGGATTGCTGCGCGACTTTCCTTTGTTTCTGTACTTTCACCCTTTCGATATGGCGCGCAGATCGGATGGTACAGGTCGATTACGTGCTCGTCGTAGAATTGGATATCAGAGCGAGCAAAACGGACGATCTGCTTTGCCCGTCGTGTCCCGATGGCTTCGCCAAGCCAGAGAATTTCTCCAAAGCGTCGCGGCCCCGTGCGCATTCGCTTGTTCGCCGGGGCAGGGTGATCGGGGGCGACGTCAAGGCGCTGCCGGGTGGGGTCGCCGCGGTCGATGTCGACGCGGCCGCAGGGCCGACCGGGATCATTACCCGCGAAGAGCTCCAGCGCGAGTCCGATCGCGCCGCCGGCATCGTCCGCGAGGCCGGGCTACGCCCTGATGGTGCCTTGGGCGCGCGGCGGCGGACATGGTCGAAACTGAAACAGGTATTCTGCCGGCTAGCCGATCATTGAAGGCCAGCACTTGGTTGCGAAGCGATCATGTCGCCTCCGGCTTTGATGATGGCGGAGGCAACCTCTTCGGCTTGACCAAACTGAGCCGGTTTTCCCACCGAGAAGAGAGCCACCTCTGTATGGTTTTCTATTCGGGGTTTGGTCAAGGGATTGGCTTTTTCTCCTCTCGCGGTAGGGAAGGCGCCAATCACCCCCGAACGGCATACCGCGGTGACGAGGTCGACGCCCGATACCCTGAGCATCGGAGCCGCCGCCAAAGACAGGCGCAACCGCGTTGCGATCCTCGGTTCGTGACGGTCATGTTAACTCGAGTCGCAAGTGGAGGAACGGTTCCGGTGCGCTCAAGGAGCAACTCTCACAACCACCTTGCCCCATGTTTGGCGGCCGGCGAGTGCCTTGAATGCATCTTGGAAGTCCTCGATATCGAAAATCTTGCCGACCGCCGGCTTCAATCGTCCTTCGCTCAGCAAGCGAAGCAAGTCTGTCAGGATGCGCCGGTACACCTCCGGCTCGCGCCGCGGGACCTGCGCCATATCGACGCCGAGGAGCGCGCCGCCCTTGAGAAGCGGAAGGTTGAACGGGAGAGCGGGAATGTTGCCCGCGGCAAAGCCGATCACGAGGTGCCGCCCTTTCCAGGCAATTGAGCGAAATGCTTCGAGCGAGATCGCCCCGCCAACGGGATCGACGATGACGTCGCAGCCACGGTTCTCGGTCAGATCCTTGAGCTCCTCGCGCCAATTCGGGCGTGTGTAGTCGATCGCTGCATCTGCTCCAAGGCCGAGGGCAAATTCACGTTTCTCTTCGGTCGACGCTGCAGCAATGACGCGGGCACCGATTAGCTTGCCCATCTGTATCGCGGCCGTTCCGACTCCTCCAGCTGCGCCCAGGACGAGCATCTGTTCGCCGGATTTCAGCTTCGCACGTTCTGTCAGCGTATAGTGGGCCGTGAGATAATTGGCGCGAAAAGAGGCGCCTGCCTCCGCGGAAACACCATCGGGGAGAATGCATACCGCCTCGGCTGGAACAGTAACGTACTCCGCGAGTGCGCCCGAGCGGACCATGCCCATCACCTGGATGCCCGGGGTATAGCCAGTTACCCCGTCGCCCACAGCCTCGACCTCGCCCGCGAATTCTGTTCCGGGAATGAATGGCAGCGGGTCCTTCGTCTGGTAGAGGCCCTGCACTTTAAGGCCGTCGACGAAGCCGATTCCCACCGCCCGCACTCTCACGCGCAACGAACCCGGCACGAGTGCAGGCATGGGAGCCTGCCTCAATTCAACTTCATCTATCGACGAATAATTCTCAACGACGACTGCCTTCATTGAATTCCCCGCCACATGCCGGCATTGCAGCCAATTCCCTCATTCGGCCTGACCGTCGATGAATCAGCTTTCGGCGGATTGCATTGACGCGCGAATGCGTTTTCGTTCGGTAAGAACTGTCTCGAGCTCACTTCAGTTCGTCCCGGCGCTTCCGACTTCGCCGTCGATCACCTCTCCCAGAGGCTGCCATCTCTGACCGTCGAAGCGAATGAGCTGCATCTGTTCGACCGGAAAATAGTCTTTGGCAGACGTATTGATCTTGATGCCTGGCAAGAGCATCGGAACATCCAGGTCTTTCAAGTTCGCCGCCTGCCGCATGATGTTGTCGCGCGTGAGGTCGTCGCCGCATCGCTTGAGGACCTCGAGCAAGGTGTGGGCAACCGCGTAGCTATAGACAATGACGCGATCTGCCTTGTCGCCATCGGGAAGATACCTGTCCATGAACGCATTCCAATCTCTTGTGGCCGCATCGTTGCTCCAGGCGGAATCGCCGGGGTCCTTCAAATAGGCATTCGAGATGATCCCTTTGGCGTTCTCCAGACCGGCAGGACGGAGCACACTCGCAACCGACGTGGAGACGCCTGCGAGGAAGACGACCGGCTTCCAGTCGAGTTCTGCGAGCTTGCGGATGGCCTGAGCGCTTGCTTTCGGCGTGGTCCAGGACACGAAAATGTCCGCGCCGGAGTTTCTCAGCCGCGCGATGTGAGGGTCGATCGTCGGTTCGGACAATTCAAACGAGGATTCGGCGACGATCATCGAGGCCTTTTCGCCCAGCCCATCACGCAAGCCCTTCACCTGATCTCGCCCGCCGTCGTCATTTTGCCAGAGAATGCCGATCTTCGCGTTGGGATGGTTCTGCAGGATGTATTTCGCGTACGCGCGCCCTTCGCTCTGGAAGTTCGGCTGCCACCCCATGGTCCAGGGAAAATGTCCCGGATCGCCCCAGCGCGTCGCATTGCTTGCGATAAAGAGCTGCGGCACCTTCCGCGCATTCAGGAACTTCTGGATCGCCGCGTTGGAAGCCGTTCCAACCGACTGGTAGATCATGAGTACCTCGTCACTCTCGACCAGCTTTCTCGCCTGCTCCACGGCCTTCGGCGGGCTGAACGCATCATCGTAGCTGATGAACGTGATCTTGCGCCCGTTGATGCCACCTTCATCGTTCACCTTTCGAAAAAACGCCGCGGCGGTGCGACCGATGATGCCGTAGGCCGACGCTGGCCCGCTATAGGGAGCGATATTTCCGATTTTGATCTCGTTGTCTGTGACGCCGGGATCGTATTTCTTTTCGGTTGCATTGGCCGGCAGAGCCGCAAAGCTTACTGCCAAGGCAACGGCGACGACTTGGGGCAGGTGTCTTGGTAGCACGGTTGATCCACCTATCGACATACGCCAGCAGCTCAGGCTGCTGCTGTGCTGGAAAAAGGTTAGGGCCGGGGAGGCCCGTTGGTACGTCAATCAGCGCACGACGCCGGAGTCTTTCAGGCGAGCAATGTCCTCGTCGGAATATCCAAGCTCCTCCAGGATCTGCCCACTATGCTGGCCCAATTCCGGAGCGGGTTTCGGTGGCCTCTTCGTTACGCCGCTTATTCGGAACGGGCTGTCCACGATTGCGCCATGTCCCGGCATCCATTCGGCTTCAACAAGCGCGCCGGCATGATACATCTGGTCGTCGCCGACCAGATCTCCGGCTTTTGTCACGATCGCTGCGGTCAGATCGGCCCCCTGAAATACGTGGTGCCAGTCGGACGAGACACGGGTCGCAAACAGCTCGTCGAGAATCGCCACGAGCTCGGCCGCATTGGTGCGCCGTGTTGCAAGCGCCGAGAAGCGCGAATCCTCGATCAATGCGGAGCGGCCGATTGCCTTGCAGAACCGAGGCCAGTCGCGTTCCTCCTGCACCAGGCTGATCATGAACCAGCGGTCGTCAGCGCACCGGTAAAAGCACGTCAAAGCGTTCCGGGTCGCCTTCCGCGGCAGGCGGTATTGTATCTCGCCGCCGCACAGGACCGCCTGGATCGATGCCGCATTCGACCAGGCTCCGTTGGCAAGCAGCGAAGTCGTGACGCAGCTTCCCAGGCCCGTGCGCTCCCGGTGAAGAAGCGCCGTGACGATCCCTGCGTAGAGAGTGACGGCAGTCGGCTGATCGCCCATTCCCATAGTAGGTGATGCGGGAGGACTCTCGCTGTCGGATCGCACGTTATCGGCCAATCCCGATCGAGCCCAATAGGCGTGGGCGTCGAATCCCGGTCTTTCAGCCTCGGGGCCTGTCTCGCCGTAGCCGGTGAGAGCCGCATAGACCAGACGCGGATTGATCTGCGAAAGCTGCTCATAGCTGATCCCGAGCCGGGAGCGGGAAGCCGGGGACTGGTTGGTAATGAAAACATCGGCGGAACGTACGAGCTGCCGCAGGATGGTTCGACCAGTCTCGTTCTTGAGGTCTACCCCAAGCGTGCGCTTGCTGCGCGCGGCAATGGTCCACGCGTAATTGTGGTCGGCCTTTGGCAGGTTGGGGAGTCGACCGAGAGCGCGCTGCGGATCTCCGGCGCCGACCGGCTCGATCTTGACGACGTCCGCGCCGAAGTCCGCAAGGATCACGGCCGCCGCCGGCCCTGCGACAAAGGTGGCGCTGTCAATGACTTTCAGACCCTGGAACACGCCGGCCACGAGATCCTCCCTGCCGCCAAGCAGACTTGTTGCCGGCTGTACAAGACTAGCCAGATCGTCCGATTTCCATCCATCTATCACGATTGACGCAAAGGTTCAACCATTCATAAAATAACCCGTGGAGAGCTGAATGCCGAACAACGCCGTCAATTCGATTTCCGCGATGCACCGGCGCTTCACGTCGCCGGACGAATGGCACTCCGCTATCGAGCCGCACTTCGCGGGAAGCCGCTACACGAGGCGGGCGCATTCGTTCTCTGTGTGGGGACGACTTGAGCGACTGGGCGATGCACTGCTGGTCGACAACTATGTCGCCGCATCTGGACTGGGCCCCGCCAACGACACGTACGGATTTTCGATCGATCCGACCGAGACGGGAAGCTGCTTTATTTTGCTGCAGCGATTCGGAAGCGCATTCGTGAAGCAGTCTGATCGTGCGACGGAACTCCGGGCCGGCGAATGGGCCATCTTTGACGCTTCCGTGCCGACTTCATTTCTGATTCCGGACGGGAGTCGAACGATCGGGGCGACCGTTAGTCATCGATATTGCGAACATTGGCCGCGCTCTCAGCTTGGCGGAACCCGCCTGGCGAGGTCGGCTGAGAGCCGGGTTGCACTCTCAATGATTTCCGAGGCACTGGGATCTGCCGAATGGCCGAATTTGCGCATTCAGGCTTCGATGGAAGTTCTGTTTATGGATGCGGTGGAGGCAAGTCTACCTGCGAGCGCCGCCAAACGGAGCGCCTTCATCCCGAACGCTGGGAAAATCGACCAGGTGAGACAGGCCATTGAGGTTCAGTTGAGTAATCCCGATCTGGGCCCCGACGCCATCGGCCGATCTGTCGGCCTGTCCCGCCGCTCGCTGTACCGGCTGGTCCGCCGGATCAATCAGACGCCTATGGGGTTGGTCCAAGAGCTACGTCTCGCGCGAGCTGCGCGATTGTTGCGAGACCGCGCGGAGGAGCCTCAGAGCATCACCGACGTGTCGTACCTCGTCGGCTTCGTCGACCCCGCGCATTTCAGCCGGGCGTTCCGGGCACGGTACGGTCAATCGCCCAGGCAATGGTCGTCGTCCCGCACCGACGGGCAGGCTCCTGCGAGATAAACTTGGCACCCTGCGTCAAGTGCTTGGCGCTGTGAGGCAGGTTTGAGTTTCGTGCCGATGTTAGGGTGTCGCAAAATAATCAAACATCTGGAGGAGACGATGGTCGGACGGATCGATGATCAGGTCGTAGACCCTGTCACGTACGGAACGCCCGGCAAGTACGACGAAATCTTCGCCGAACTGCGGCGAAGCGATCCCGTTCGCTGGACCGAACCTGTAGGCTATCGGCCGTTCTGGACCATCGCAAAGCACAGCGACATCGTCGAAATCGAGCGGCAGAACGACAAATTCATCAACGATCCGCGTAGTAGCCTCGTGCCGATCCAGGAGGAAGAAAGACGAGTCCGCGCGGGGAACGCGAAATTAGTCAGGACGCTCATCACCATGGACGAGCCCGACCATCGTGCTTACCGCGGCATCACACAGGCGTGGTTCATGCCGGTAAACCTGCGCAAGATCGAGGAGGAGATCAAGGATCTCGCCGCAGAGTTTGTCGCTGTGATGGACGAGCGCGGTGGCCGGTGCGATTTCGTCAACGACGTCGCGCTTTGGTACCCGCTGCGGATCATCATGACGATCCTCGGCGTTTCGCGCGAAGACGACGCCAAGATGCTCAAGCTCACGCAGGCGCTGCTCGCCTCGTCGGACAAGGATTTGTCGGGAGGAAGCAACAATTTCCAAGGCCGCCAAGTCGCGGCTCAGGAGTTTTTTGCTTACTTCGGCGCTATTGCGGAGGACCGTCGCAGAAACCCGAAGGACGATCTCGCCTCGGTAATCGCCAATGCGTCGGTCGGCGGCAATCCGGCCGGAGTCTTCGAGAGACTCTCGTACTACCTGGTGATTGCGACCGCGGGCCATGACACGACAAGTTCGGCGATGGCCGGTGGATTGCATGCGTTGATCGAGCATCCGGCGGAGTTCCGTCGGTTGCGCGAGTCGCCGGAGCTGCTGAATTCCGCAGTCGAAGAGATGTTGCGCTGGACCTCGCCGGTGAAGCACTTCTTCCGCACGGCGACTCAGGACTATCAGCTTCGGGGCAAGCAGATCCGTGCCGGCGATTCGCTCATGATGTGCTTTCCATCCGGTAATCGCGACGAGGAGGTTTTCGTCGATCCTTTCACGTTCCGGGTCGATCGGACGCCCAACCGCCATATCGCTTTCGGGCACGGCGCGCACCAGTGCCTTGGCCTGAACCTTGCGCGGATGGAGATGAAAGCGCTGTTCACGGAAATTGTTGCTCGGGTGGACTCGATCGAACTGGCGGGGGAGCCCGCGTGGATTGAGGCCAATCTGGTCAGTGGCCCGAAGCGGTTGCCCATCACGTACCGTATGAAGAGCTGCCCGGCGCAGTGATCACGCCATCGCGTGCCGGATGGTCGGGGTGCCGTGCGTTGTCGCGGGGCGCCCCGACATCATCTTTCAGGCCGACTTCGGGAATCAGAAATGAGTGAAGCGATTATCTTCGATGCGATCCGCACGCCGCGAGGCAAGGGAAGGACGGACGGCGCGCTGTACGAAGTGGGGCCGGTTCAACTCCTGGCCGGGCTGATGCAAGAGCTGGAGCGGCGGACTGAAATCGACACCGCGCTGATCAACGATGTTCTGATCGGCTGCGTGCAGCCGTATGGCGAGCAGGGTGGCGTGATCGCCAAGACCGCCGCGCTCGCCGCCGGATGGGATTGGGCGGGGCCGGGCCTTCAGCTCAACCGCTATTGCGGCTCGGGCCTCGATGCCGTGAATCTCGCAGCGCAGAAGATCCGTTCCGGGTGGGACGATCTGATCGTCGCCGGCGGCGTCGAGTCGATGTCGCGCATGGGCATCGGCGCGGCGCCGAGTGTGCGTGATCATCAGCCGCGGCTGTCGTTCGAGCTAAAGATGATTCCGCAAGGCGTGAGCGCGGACTTGCTGGCCACGCTCGATGGTCGTGCGCGCGAGGATATCGATGGCTACGCGCTGCGCTCGCAACGCCTGGCGGCCCAGGCGCGCGACGAAGGGCGCTTCGATCGATCTCTCGTGCCGGTGCGCGACATCAATGGCGTCGTCCTGCTTGCGGCGGACGAGGCAATCAGGGCAGATGCGACGATGGAAGGCCTGGCGAAGCTCAAGCCGTCCTTTGCCGAGATGGGCGAGTTCGGCGGTTTCGATGCCATCGCAATGTCAAAATATCCTCAGGTCGAGGAGATCAGGCACGTTCATACGGCCGGAAATTCCTCGGGCATCGTCGACGGCGCTGCGCTCATGCTGATCGGAAGCCCTGACAAGGGGCGCGAACTCGGACTGAAGCCACGCGCGCGGATCATCGCGACGGCCGCGCTCGGCGTCGAACCGACGATCATGCTCACCGGGCCTGCGCCGGTCGCGGAAGCGGCGCTCCGCAAGGCGGGCTTGAGCTTCGAAGACATCGATCTCTACGAGGTGAACGAAGCGTTCGCCAGCGTTGTGTTGCGCTTCCTGGATGAAACGAAGGTGCCGCTGGCGAAAGTCAACGTCAACGGCGGCGCCATCGCGCTCGGGCATCCCTTGGGCGCAAGCGGATGCGTGTTGCTTGGGACGTTGCTCGACGAGTTAGAGCGGCGCGAGCTGAAGCGGGGCGTTGTCACATTGTGCGCTGCTGACGGCATGGGCGTCGCAACTGTCATTGAACGTGTTTGATCGGGGATTCGGAATGACCGCCATCGATTATGCAAGGGATGATCAGGGCGTCGTGACGCTGACCATGGACATGCCGGGGCAGGCCGTCAACACCATGACCCAGGCGTTTCGTGACGCTTACCGCGGGGCGGTGGAGCGGATCGAGCAGGAACGCGAGAAGATAGTCGGTGTGATCCTCACCTCGGGTAAGCCGACGTTCTTTGCCGGCGGAGATCTCAAGGGGCTTCTCGCCGCCGAGGACGCAGCGGCGCTCTTTGCCCGTGCCGAAGCCACCAAGGCGCCGATGCGCCGGCTGGAGAAGTTGGGCAAGCCCGTGGTCGCGGCCATCAATGGCGGGGCGCTCGGCGGCGGTTTCGAGCTCGGCCTCGCCTGTCATGCGCGCTTCGCTATCAATGACGGAGGCCTTCAGCTCGGTCTTCCAGAGACCACTCTCGGTCTCATTCCGGGGGCCGGAGGTATCGTGCGCCTGGTCCGCATGCTGGGGCTCGAAGCTGCGATGCCTCTCGTCCTCGACGGCGCAGTCTTCGGTGCGGAACGCGCTCTTGAACTGAAATTGCTGAGTGGGCTCGCCCAGGATAAGGAAGAGTTGCTCGCGAAGGCGCGCAGCTGGATCTTGGACAACCCCGAGGCCGGCCAGCCGTGGGATCGCAAAGGCTTTCGCATTCCAGGATCGACGCCCAATGCCGCGGCGCCTCTGGCTTGGCTGCGAACCGCGCCCACGTTGCTGATGAAGAAACACCGCCTGCGTTACCCAGCCCTGGAAGCCGCGATGTCCGCGGCGGTCGAAGGGGCCGCCGTCGATTTTGACACGGCATGTCGGATCGAGAGCCGTTACCTCGCGAAGGTCGCGGTTGGTGGCGTGGCCAAGAACATGATCGGGACGTTCTTCTTCCAGATGAACGACATCAAGGCCCGGAAGGGCCGGCCGGAAGGCGTTCCCGACGCCAGCTTCGGGCGAATCGGGGTGTTGGGTGCCGGACTGATGGGTCGTGGCATTGCCCAGGTCGCCGCGCAGCGGGGCATCTCCGTCGTTTTGAAGGACGTAAGCCGGGAGCAGGCCGAAAAAGCCAAATCGCAGATCGAGAGCGGGCTTCAGAAACAGGTCGAGAAAGGCCGGTTGTCCGTGGATCGCATGAGCGCTGCGCTTGCCTTGATCAAGCCGACCGAGAACCCGAGCGATCTGACGGGATCGGAACTGATCATCGAGGCGGTGTTCGAAGATCGTGACCTCAAGCGCAGCGTAACTCAGGAGGCCGAGCCATATTTGGCGGACGGGGGCATCTTCGCTTCCAACACGTCGACGCTTCCGATCACGGGGCTCGCGCAAGCCTCGGCCAAGCCGGCGAGCTACATTGGATTGCATTTCTTCTCTCCCGTCGATCGGATGCCGCTCGTCGAGATCATCAAGGGAGCGATGACGTCGGCAGAGACTTTGGCCCGGGCTTACGACTTCGTGCGGCAGATCAACAAGACGCCGATCGTGGTGAACGACAGCCGCGGCTTCTTCACGAGCCGCGTGTTCGGAACCTTCACGCGCGAGGCAGGCGCGATGCTGGCGGAGGGCGTCGATCCTGCAGCAATCGAACACGCGGCGATCTGGGCCGGAATGCCCGTAGGCCCTCTCGCCGTCATGGATGAAACCTCTCTTGCGCTGGCTTGGAGCGTTCGCCTCCAGACCATCGCTGACCTCCAGGCCGGGGGTAAGCCGGCGCCTGCCCATCCTCACTGGGCCGTTGTAGACAGGATGGTCAACGTGTTGAAGCGGCCCGGTCGAGGCGGTGGCGGCGGCTTCTATGAATATCCCACCGGTGGAAAAAAACGAATCTGGCCCGGCTTGCGCGACCACTTTCCGCCGAGTTCGGCACAAATTCCTATCGAGGAGTTGTCCGACCGTTTTCTCTTTGTCCAAGCCATCGAAGCCGTACGCTGTCTCGAGGAAAAAATCATCGAATCTTCCCGAGACGCAAACATCGGTGCGGTGCTGGGCATCGGTTATCCGCGCTGGACCGGCGGGCCTCTTCAGTACATCGACATGATTGGAGCCAGGGCTTTCGCTCTACGGGCCTCCGAGCTCGCTACGAAATACGGCGACCGCTTTCTTGCCCCGCGCATGCTGGTGCAGATGGCCGACGGTGACCGCCGATTCTGCGCCTGACGAGGGCATGCCGGAAGCGGAGAGCCTCGCGTCGTACTGATTGTGGGTGGCCCGCCCGAAGCCAGGAAATTTGCGGATTGCGCTCGACGCCTCCCTTACCTCTTGTCCGGCGGAGGCCGACAAAAGGCCGCGCCGAATGTTCGGTCGAATGGGCTTGCGGGGTCCATCGCCATCATGTATCAATGGTACAACCAATAAAATGGGAGGCAGCTGCTCATGGCAAGACGCGTCGCGGCCGCGGGACTCGGCTTGTTCCTGTGGAGCGGTCTGGCGGTTGGAGAGCCGCTGAAGATCGGTGTCTTGACCGACATGTCCGGAGTCATCGCCGATACGGTCGGTCGCGGCTCGGTCGTTGCCGCTGAACTGGCGGTCAGCGACGCCGGTAGCACCGTCCTTGGCCGACCGATCGAGATCGTCTCGGCCGACCACCAACTGAAGCCGGACGTTGGCCTGACCATCGCCCGACGCTGGTTCGACGAGGAGCATGTTGAAGCCATTGCCGACATACCCGTGTCCACCATTGCGCTCGGAATCCAAAATCTCGCCCATACAAAGGGGAAGATCGCCCTGATCTCCGGGGCCGGGACCCTCGATCTCTACGGCAAGTCGTGCTCGCCGACGGGCTTTGTGTGGACGTTCGACACCAGTGTGCTTCCGCGCGCGCCCGTCCTGAGCGCAGCGGAATCCGGCGTGAAGAAGTGGTTCGTGGTTGGCCCCGACTATTCCTTCGGACACCAAATGGAGCGGGCGGTCGCGGAGGTCGTGAAGGAGACCGGTGGACAACTGGTCGGCACGCGGCGCGTGGCCATCGGGACGTCGGATTATGCCTCGCTGCTTCTGGCCGCCCAGGAAGCGCGGCCGGACGCGATTGCCTCGTCCTTTGCCGGCCACGACGGGGTGCTTCTCATCGAGAACGCCGTCGAATTCGGCCTCCTGCAGAAGGGAATGCGCATCGCGAGCCTCATGTTGTTCGAGTCCGACGTGCACAGCCTGGGGCTGGATCGTATGAAGGGCATCTATACGACGGCAGCATTCTACTGGGATACGGATGACAACACGCGCAGTTTCGCAAGTCGGTTCAGGGAGAAGATGGGGCGACCGCCTTCCGCTCTGCAGGCGGGAGTCTATAGCTCGATCACGCACTATCTGAAGGCCGTCAAGGCGGCGGGCTCGACATCCGGACCTGAGGTCGCAAAGAAGATGCACGAGCTGCCGATTTCAGATCTCACGACACCTTTGGCCAAGATCCGAGCAGATGGCCGCGTGATGCGCGACATGTTCCTGCTCCAGGTCAAGTCGCCGGAGGAATCAAAAGCCCCGTGGGACTATTTCAAGATCGTCCGACGTATGAAAGCCGAAGAGTTGATGTCGGAGGCGCCAAATCCGGACTGTAAACTTGCAACGCAGTAGTGGGTCGTTTTGCAGAATGATCACCAGACAAGCGGCCGAACAGTCGTGCGCTTCACCAGAAGCCGCTCTCACGCCCCACGCAGAACATTGTTAGAGGAATGATGACTTCGCCACTGATTTTTCTCGATGGAACAGCGCGCGCGCGCGAAGAGGTGCTCACGAACGCGGCTCGCGCAGCCAGCGGCCTGCATGCTTCCGGAGTCTGCGAGGGGGATACTGTTGCGGTTCTGCTGCGCAACGACTTCGCCTTCGTCGAGGCGACACAGGCCGCCTCCCTGATCGGCGCCTATTGCGTGCCGATCAATTGGCACGGTCGGGCGCAGGAAATCGCTTACGTCCTCAAGGACGCGAAGCCCAAAGTCCTGGTGGCTCATGCCGATCTGCTCGCGGCAGTTCGCGACGAGCTCAAGGAGGTCTTGGACGGGATTCTCGTGCTGAGCGTACCGACGCCGCCCGAACTCGTTCGGCAGTTCGGCGTTCCGCAAGGTGCCGAGAAGCCGAGTGTATCGGACCGCAGCTGGCCGGTTTGGCTGGCGGAATTCCAGCCCTGGAGCAGCGCCCCGCCGCGCAGCCGCGCTACGCTGATCTACACGTCGGGCACGACGGGACACCCGAAGGGCGTGAAGCGCGAACCTGCGACGGCCGAGCAGGCCAAAGCGTATGGGGAACTGATGCGGGCGGTCTACGGCATGGCACCCGGCGTGCGCGTGTTGATCGGCGGTCCGCTCTATCATGCGTCTCCGAACGCCTGTTTGCGTCAGGCCATCGCACAGGCCGATTTCATCGCGTTCCAATCCAAATTCGAGCCGGAAGAAACGCTGGCGCTCATCGAGCGGCAAAGGATCACGCATGCGGTCATGGTTCCCACCATGTTTGTCCGTCTGATGCGTCTGCCGGAGGAGACCCGCCGCCGATACGATGTGAGCTCGCTGCGATGGGTGATCCACACGGGCGCGCCCTGCGCGCCGGAGATCAAGCAGGCGCTGATGGATTGGTGGGGGCCGGTCATTTACGAGACCTACGGCGGGACGGAGGTTGGAGCCGTCATGCTGAGCACGCCGGAAGATTGGCTGGCTCACCCCGGCAGCGTCGGGCGGCTCACGCCGGGTGCCCGGATTGCGCTCTACGGCGACGACGGCAAGCCGGTTGCGCCGGGCGAGGTGGGCGAGATCTACGTTCGTCAGGACTCGCTGGCGGATTTCGTCTACCTCAACGACGCCGCCAAGCGAAAATCGGTCGAGCGGGACGGGCTGATCAGCGTTGGCGATGTCGGCTATCTCAAGAACGACCGGCTATATCTGTGCGATCGGCGGTCGGACATGGTGATCTCGGCCGGGGTCAACATCTATCCTGCCGAGATTGAATCGGCTCTGATTCAATGTCCCGGCGTCCGCGACTGCGCCGTGTTCGGCATACCCGACGATGAGTTCGGCGAGTCGCTGGCTGCCGCAATCGAACTCGAACCTGGCCATGAACTCACGACGGAGCAGGTGCGGGCCTATCTCGCCGAACGTATCGCCAAATACAAGGTGCCGCGGCGGATCGATTTCCATGCAGCGCTTCCGCGCGAGGAAAGCGGGAAGATATTCAAGCGCCGGCTCAAGGATCCTTTCTGGAGCGATACGGGCAGGCGCATCTAGTTAGATCGTCAGGCTCTCTGCGGAGGCTGTGGAGGATTTTTCTCTGCGACATCTGACCTCGGCCTCCCTATCGCGGCAATCCAAGTCCGCGTTGGGCGATCAAGCTGCGCTGGATTTCATTGGTGCCGATGCTGATGACCCACATCAGCGAATGTCGGAGATTTTGTTCGATGCGCCCGTGCAGCACGGCGCCAGGGTCGCCCTCGCTGACCAAGGCCTCCAGCCCGAGCAGATCGAGTGCGGTCTCGCCGAAGCGCTCCATCAACTCGCCGGAATAGACCTTGCTAACGGCCGCTTCGTCGGGCGGCGTCTCGCCCTTGTCGACCAGCTCGGCGCAATGGACCATCATGCGCCGTCCTGCCTCGATTTCAGCCGCGAGCGTACCAACCCTGGCGCGCACGACAGGATCGTGCCGCATCAGCTTACCGTGGCGTTCGGCGATACGGATGTGCCCGCACAGCAGTTCGAACATGCCGGCAACCTTGAGCACGATCCCGCCGCCGATGAAGCCGCGTTCGGTTGCCAACGCCCCGGTCAGCACCTTCCAGCCTTCACCTTCGGCGCCAATGCGGTTTTCTGCCGGCACGCGCACGTCGTCATAGAAGATGTTGGCGAAGGTGCCGCCATACATCGTTTCGGAAGGGCGGATCGTGATGCCGGGCGTCGTCATCGGAACGATGAACATGGTGATGCCTGCATGAGGCGGTGTCGCATTCGGATCGGTGCGGGTCGCGAGCAGCATGTACTCGCCCCAATAGGTCGTGGTCCAGATCTTCTGCCCATTGATCACATAATGGTCGCCGTCGCGAACCGCGCGGGTCTTCAGCGACGCGAGGTCGGAGCCGGCTTGTGGTTCGCTGTAGCCCATGCCGTAGATGGCTTCCCCTCGCAGGATTTCCGGAAGATAGCGGCGCTGCTGCTCTGGCGTGCCGTAGACCTGGAGCATCGCGGCCTGCACGGGCGCACCGACACGCGGCGCGCCGGCGCGCTCCATCTCCTCCATGAAGGCAAGCTGTTCGAAGGCGCCTCGCTCCTGACCGCCGAACCGTTTCGGCCAGTTGAGGCCAATCCAGCCGGTCTGGCCCAGCGCCCGAGCAAATTCGCGGTCATACTCCCGCTCATGGAAGGAGAGCTGCTCGTGCCGCGCGCGACGCTCGCCTGACCAATACCCGTCGAGCCAGGCGCGAACCTCGTTGCGGAAGGCATTTCCGGACGCCCCCAGATCGTATTCGGGAAACGCACCGCTGCCGTGATCGAGAAAATGGCTCGCGAGTTGCTCGACCGGCGGGCGCTGGCCGCCATGACGAAGCATGCCGACATGGACCTGCCTGAAGTGCCGCGGAGCGTCATGCTCCTCGCTGTAGCCGATCGCGCCGAAGGCGTGCTGGGTCTCAAGCGATACCTGGCGAAGAGAACCGGCAGCGGTGGCCAGGGCTGCGGCTGCGAACCAGCGCCATTGCCCGGCTTCCAGATCATATTGAGCGGCGGCATTCGCAATCGTCAGCTGTACCGCGCGCAAAGCGATGTGGCAGTTCGCGAGCTTGTGCTGGATGGCCTGGAAACGTCCGATAGGTTGTCCGAATTGCCGACGTTCGCCGGCATAGGCAACGGCCTGCTCGAACGCGCGCCGGGCTGCGCCGAACGCCCGCGCGCTCTCACCCAGGGCCGCGACCGTGAGAAGGTCCCGGACCTCGGCATCCGTGAACGGCACCAGGACGATCGGAACCGCATCGACGCGAACCCGCCACCTGCCCGCCTTTCCCATCACCGGGGTCGGTTCAGCGGCAACACCTTCGCCGGCCTCGACGATAGCCAGTGCCGGGCCATGCACGAATATGGCCAGATGCGTAACGATGTCGGCGGATTCGACGAATCCCAGCTCCGCAACCAGGCGATCCGCTTCCATTTTCGCCGAGCCTGCGGCTCCATCATGGTCGAAGCCTGCAAAAGACACGGCGACTACCGCGTCACCGCGATGGAGCTCATCTACAAAAGACGTCAAGGCACGGCCATTGTCGCGGCCTCGAAGCTGCATGAGGTTGATCAGGGCTGCATCCGCGAGCGGTGCACGGCACGCAATGCGGCCAACCTCTTCCTGGACCAGCACAATCTCGCGCAAGCCGCCTTCGGCGGGAGAGGCTGCAATCTGGGTCAAACCCTGGGCGGCCAGTTTCTTCCACAGCCAAGGGGTCGCCTGGGCGGCCTTGTCCGACACGTCCTCAAAGAATCCCCGGACGGCTTCCTTCAAGATCTGACGATCCTCGTCCGAGGGCAACTCCCGCAGCATTCTGGCGGCCTTTTGCAGTTTGGTCCTACCATTCTACTTTTGTGAGAAGTCGCGGTCAACGCCAACGCGCTATGGCGAGAATCGTCGGCTTCGCCTATATGTCGCTGCAGCTTCGAACCATCCGGGTGGATATGAGCGCTTCACAATTGCCGGCGAAATCCAAGACAGAGGCTGCGCCGATAGCGCAGTTCCAACGAATTAGGTCGCCCCGCGCGTTCGACGAGATTGCCGCTCAGATCCGAACGGAGCTCTCCACCGGGAGACTCGCGGTCGGCAACCGTCTGCCATCCGAGCGGGCGCTGTCGGAGCAATTTGGCGTCTCTCGCAATACCCTTCGTGAGGCTTTGCGCTCGCTCGAGCACGCCGGTCTGATCCGCCTGCAGAAGGGGGCCCGCGGGGGCGCTTTCATCAGCCAGCACAGCGGTGAGGCTATCGCGACCGGGCTGATGGACATGTACCATGTCGGTACCATCCAGCCGGCGCAATTGACCGAGGCCCGCATCTGGCTCGAATCTGTCGTGGTCCGGGAAGCGTGCCGACGCGCAACGGCCGCGGACATCGACATGCTGAACCGCAATATCGACGAAGCGCAGGATGCGCGCCGCCGGGGCGACTTCGCAGGCCGCGCCGAGAGGCACATCGAATTCCACAGAATGCTGGCGCGCCTCACCGATAATCCGATCATGGTCATTGTCATGAACGGGGTGCTCGACGTGCTCACTCATTTCGTGCAGCGGATCGGCGAGTACGACAACAGCTTCGTGCTTCCGTCACGCCGTCGCTTCATGGAACACTTCACTGCAGGCGAGGCCGAAGCTGCCGTGGCCGAAATGGAATCCTGCCTGAAGCGGCTGCAGCGCAGCTACATGTCGCGCATTCAGGCTGCCGAGAGTGCGTCAGCCACCAAAGCCGCTCCACGCGGCCGCCGGTCTCCCCCGACTACGCAGCGTTAAATCCACTCACTGCGCAACCTCGATCTGTCGCCTGTACGCGTCCATCCCGGATGGAATGCAGACGCACGCGGCCGGTCGACGACCGCTCACGTCCAAATTGCCCGATAGCACTACGCGCGGTCTCCCCTCCGCCCGCGGCGGATCCGTTGACATGGCATCCGACCATGCTACTGTGGCAATGGTTCAACCAATAGGTCGCGGGCAAATGGCTACAAATCCGTCTCTCGGAGAAACGTTGGCGGTGTTGCTGGCGCGCGATATCGCTGATGGCGAGAAGGTCATCATCGGAACCAATTCCGACATCCAGCTTGCGGCCTGCAATCTCGCGCGCCGCCTGCAGGCGCCGCGCTTGTGGTGGATTTCCGGTCCCGGCGGAATGGTCAATCCGACGCGCGATCATCTGCTGTCGACTGCCGACTACGAGAACCTCGAGTCCGCGGAGTCCTGGATGGATCTGCCGGTCATGATCGACTTCATCGATTGGAAGGTCCACTTCTTTGATTTTGCCATCTTGTCGGCACTGCAGGTCGACCGCTTCGGCAACATCAATACGGTGGTGGTCGGTGATCAACGTAAGCCGCGCGTGCGCGGACCGGGAACCGTCGGCATCAGCGCACTTTGCGGTCTAGCCAAGCGGTTCTACGTGTGCCTGACCCGCCACGACCGGAGCGCGTTCGTGCCGCGGGTCGATTTCCTGTGCGGCCCCGGTCACATGGAAGGCGGCGATTCCCGCGAGCGCATGGGTCTGCCACCCGGCGGTCCCAGATTGGTGCTGTCGCCGCTTGGGGTCTTCGATTTCACGCCCGACAGCAAGGCCATGCGCGTGAAGTCGATCAGTCCAGGCGTGTCGCTCGAGCAGATCCGCGACTCCACGGCCTTCGACATCGTCGTTGAGGGGACGCCCCCGGTGACGACCATGCCCACCGATCATGAGCTCGAGTTGCTGCGCAAACATGTCGACCGGCGTGGCGATCTCCGGCGCAAATTTCCCTGATCACGAGACGGATCTCCTCCAATCAGACCGACAGGCAAGCTGAAGTCCCATGACCAAGAGCAAGATCGTTTCCGTCGATGAGGCCGTAGCCGGGATCCCGGACGGAGCCAAAGTCGCCCTTGGCGGCTGGATATTCAATTCGCAGCCGATGGCGCTCGTGCGCGCGTTGATCCGCAAGGGCGCACGCGACCTGCACCTGATCCCTGCGCCCGGCTCGATCGCCCCGGACATGCTGATCGGTGCGGGATGTGTCGCCTCCACCGTCTGCGTCTTCATCAGCTTCGAGCAGTTCGGCTTGGCGCCGCATTTCCGGCGTCACGCGGAGAGTGGCGCGCTCAGGGTCTACGATCTGGATGGACCGGGCATTGCCGGCGGACTGCGGGCGGGCATTTGCGACCTGCCTTACATGCCGGTGCCCGACCTCGGGACCGATCTGCCGAAGTTTGCGCCGGAGCATTACTGGCCGCTGCCGTCCAAGCCCGGCGAGCGCAAGATGCTCGCTGTCGCCGCCGTCAAGCCGGACGTCTGCCTGCTGCACGCCCAGCAGGCTGACGAGCATGGCAACGTCCAGCATTTGGGGCCACCCTTCTTCGACGCGATGATCGCCCAGGCGTCCCGGCGGGTGATCGTCTCGGTCGATCGCATCGTGTCGACCGACACGATCAGGCGCAGCAATCATCTGACCAAGCTGCCGAGCGCGATGGTCGATGCGATCGTGGAAGCGCCTTTCGGCGCGCATCCGACGGCCTCACCCTCACTGTACCGCTCCGACGAAGCGCATTTGAAGGAATATGTGAAGAGCAGCGCCGGCGCAGAAGCCTTCAGCTTCTATCTTGACCGGTATGTCCGCAACGCCTCGTCCAGCGCTTATCTCGACACGATTGGCGGCAGCCGGCTGGCGGCGCTTGCGGTCTCCGAAACCAATCTGAAATGAGCATCGATATGCCGACCGGATCGGCCCGGCCTGGAATCCTCGACGGAATTCGCGTCCTCGACTTCACTGCCATGATGTCCGGCCCCTATTGCACGCGGCTGATGGCGGACCTCGGCGCCGAGGTGATCAAGGTGGAGCCGCCGGAGGGCGACCACATCCGGTTGCGTCCGCCGATGCGGGATGGTCGGAGTGCTTATTTCGCGCAGCTCAACGCCGGCAAGAGCAGCATCGCTCTGGATCTCAAGCAGCCTGAGGCTCGCAAGCTGATCTACGAATTGGTACCCCAGTGCGACGTGCTCGTGGAGAACTACCGCCCCGGCGTGATGCGGCGGCTCGCGCTGGACTACGAAACCCTTGCCAAGCTCAATCCCAAGCTCGTGTACTGCTCGATCTCGGGTTTCGGCCAGGAGGGATCCTGGTCCGGACGGAGTGCGTATGCGCCGGTGCTCCACGCAACCTCGGGCTACGACATGGCAAACCTCGATTATCAGGAGGGCAATGTCGAGCGTCCGCTGAAGAACGGAATCTTCATTGCCGACGTTCTCGGCGGCTCGACGGCATTCGGAGCCATTCAAGCCGCGCTGTTTCGGACACTCAAGACGGGGCAGGGCGACCATGTCGACGTATCCTTGCTCGATGCCATGGTGGGCATGCTGGTCTACGAGTGCCAGGAAGCGCAATTCCCGGCCGAGCGCCGCCGGCCGCTCTATCGACCCACGCAGGCCAGCGACGGCTTTCTGCTCGTCGCTCCCGTGAGTCAGAACAATTTCGAGGCTTTGGCCCGCGGCGTCGGCCATTCGGAATGGATTAGCGATGCGCGCTTCGCAACCAGCAGCGCCCGCGAGCACCACTGGTCCGAATTGATGAACCTGCTCGACGACTGGGCGGCATCGCGAACGGCCGCGCAATGCGAGGCGATCCTCACCGAAGCCGGTGTGCCATGCTCTCAGTACCGGACCATCCGCGAGACCATGGCGCTGCCGCCCATCCAGGAGCGCGGCGTATTTGAGGAGATCGATGACGGGGCCGGGCCGCTACGTATTCCCAATCCGGCGTTCCGGTTCGCGCACAGCGCGGCCAATGTCCGGAACAAGGTGCCTGCGCTCGGCGAGGATGGACCAAGGCTGTTGCAGAGTCTCTTGGGGCTGAGTCCGCAGGCGATTGCGGCGCTGCGCGAGAGCAAAGTTCTTCGCGGCGTGGAAGAGAGGACCGTCGCGGCGGCCGAGTAGCCGCTATGGGTCATCAGGAATGTAGAAGTCGTTGATCGCCTGCCGCTGGGCTTCCGTCCTGGACCCCTTGAGCACGGCGACATGAAAGAGGGGACCAGGGTTGAGCGCTGCAAATTTTCAAATCCCCGACGATATCGTGGCCGTGCTGACGGACCCCGCGGCCTATGGCACTCAGCGTATCTTCGATGCCTATCGCTGGCTGCGCGTCAATCAGCCGCTCGGAAAGGCCAGCCCGCGCGGCTTCAACCCTTTCTGGGTCGTCACGCGCCACGCGGACATTCAGACCGTCAGCCAGCAGAGCAAGCTGTTTCGCAGCAGTGATCGCCCGGTGGCGTTGCAGAGCAGCAAAGCCGAAGCCAGGATCGAGGCGGCAACGGGTGGCAACGGGCTGCTCCGCACCCTGGTGCAGATGGATGCGCCCGATCATCCCAAGTTCCGGGCATTGACGCAGAAATGGTTCACGCCGGGCAATTTGCGTTCGATCGAAGGCAAGATTCGCGACATCGCGAGAAGCTATGCAGATCGCCTCGCGATGACCCGCGGGCGTTGCGACTTCGTCTCTGAAATCGCACTCGGGTTTCCCCTTCGGGTCGTGATGACGATCCTGGGCATCGATCCGGTTCATGAGCCCAGGATGTTGCGCCTGACGCAGGAGTTCTTCGGCACCAAGGACCCGGACAACGCGCGCAAGGGTCAAAATGACGGCGCCGCGGCTCTGTCGGACGTCGTCTCGGAGTTCGGCGAGTTCTTCTCGTCCGTGGTTGCGGACCGGCGCGCCAATCCGTCCGATGATCTTGCAAGCGTCATAGCCAATGCGCAGATCGACGGCGAACCGATTTCCGACCTGGATGCGCTGAGCTATTTCGTGACGATCGCCACCGCCGGCCACGACACGACATCGTCCTCGAGTGCAGGCGGGATGTGGGCGCTTTGCGAGCATCCGGAGCAGTTCGAGCGGCTGAAAGCCAATCCTGCCCTGATCCCCGGCTTTGTCGACGAGGCGATCCGCTGGACCACGCCGGTCAAGCATTTCATGCGCACGGCGGCCGAGGACACCGAACTCGACGGCCGCTCCATTCCGCGCGGCGATTGGCTCATGCTCTGCTACGCCTCCGCCAATCGGGATGAAGCCGTCTTCCAGGATCCTGACGCGTTCCGGATCGACCGGTCGCCGAACCGGCACCTCGCCTTCGGCTACGGGGCCCATCTGTGCCTCGGACAGTATCTTGCCAAGCTCGAGATGCGGATCCTCTTCGAGGAATTGTTACAGCGGATTTCGTCCGTCGAGCTCGACGGCGCCGGAGCAATGACCGTTTCCTGGTTCGTCAACGGGCCCAAGCGGCTCCCGATCCGCTTTCAACTCCATTGATCGCTCGCCACACATCGTTTCCGCATGGTTTGACGAGGACTGCGCAATTGCAAGAGAGAAGACGAGCATGAAGATCACAGCCGCAGTCGCAGTTGCGCCGGACCGCCCGTTCGAGCTGATCAGCTGCGATCTGTCCGATGATCTTGCGCCCGGAGAGGTGCTGGTGCGCATCGAGGCCTGCGGCATATGCCATACCGATCTCGCGGTGAAACTGCAGCATATCCCCGTGCCGCTACCCAAGGTTCTCGGTCATGAGGGCGCGGGCGTGATCGAACGCATCGGTCCGGGCGTGGTCGGGCTGGCCGAGGGAGACAACGTGCTGATGAGCTTTGGCTCGTGCGGCGCATGCGGACAGTGCCAACTCGGCGCGCCCGGCTATTGTGATGAGTTTGGGATGATCAACCTGTTCGGTCAGCGGCGCGGCGGCTCAGGGCTCCGTTACCGCGGCGCCGAGCTTGGCGGCTCCTTCTTTGCGCAATCGGCATTCGCAACCCATGCCATTGCCACGGCGAGGAACGTCGTGAAGATCGGCAAGGATCTGCCGCTCGCGCTGCTCGCGCCCATGGGATGCGGGATACAGACCGGCGCGGGCGCAGTACTCAACGTGCTGTCCCCTCGGCCCGGTGCGTCAATCGCGGTGTTTGGCGTCGGCGCGGTCGGGATGGCGGCGATCATGGCTGCCAAGCTGGCGGGCTGCAGCACGATCGTTGCCGTCGACATCCGGGGCGAACGGCTTGCCCGAGCGCGCGACGTCGGAGCAACCCACATAGTCGACGGCCGGACATCCGAACTTGCCAAGGCAGTCGCCGCGCTCGGCAGCGGCCGCGGCGTCGATCATTCGATCGACACCACGGGTGTGCCCGAGGTGGTCGCGGCCTCGATCGCGTGCCTGCGGCAGCGCGGGTCATCCGCTCAGGTCGCCGCACCGCCGCGCGGGACGCGGTTTCCTGTGGAGGCGAACGTCCTGGTCGGCGGAGGTCTGACGGTGCGGGGCGTCGTCGAGGGTGATGCCGTGCCCACGATCTTCCTGCCGCGCCTCGTCGACTTCTTCCGCCAAGGGCGGCTGCCGCTCGACAGGATTGTCAGCTTCTATCCGTTTGAAAAGATCAACCAAGCGGTCGAGGACATGGAAACCGGCGCAATCGTCAAGCCGGTGCTGCGGATGAACTGAACGGGAAGCCAGGGAGGATGCGATGCAAGATACGAATTTAGATCAGGCGATCGTCGACGACAAAACTTACGGTGCTCTCGACAGGCAGCATGTCCTGTTCTCGACCCTTCGCAAGGAAGATCCCGTGCATTGGACCGAACCTCCGGGCTTTCGTCCGTTCTGGACAATCAGCAAGCATCAGGATGTCATCGAGATCGAACGGCAGAACGAGAGGTTCATCAACGCGCCGCGCACCAAGCTGTTGTCCATCGATTTCGAGACAAAGGTCCGGGAAGCGATGGCGGGCCGTCCAATGCTGGTTCGCGCGATCAATCATATGGATAATCCGGATCATGCCAAGTACAAGAAGATCACGCATGCCTGGTTTCAGCCGCGTGAAGTGCGTCATCTCGAAGACAGGATCGCTTTGATCGCACGGACCAGTGTCGACCAGATGCTGGAAAAGGGAACCGAGTGCGACTTCTACAAGGATGTCGCAGGGTGGTATCCGCTCAAGGTCATCATGCTCATCCTCGGAATTCCGGATGAACATGGCCAGCGACTGCTCGACATCACCCGAGCGTATTTCGGCGGCGGCGATGCGGAGATGCAGCGTGGCAATGACCTGATCGATGCCACCTTCGCCTATGTGAACTTCTTCAAGGAGGTGGCGCGGGAACGACGGCAGAATCCCACGGACGACCTCGCCAGCATCATTGCGACAGCCGAGGTCGACGGCAAGCCGATAGGCGAATTCGAGACCTCGTCCTATTACGTGGCGCTCGCCAGTGCCGGTCACGACACGACCAGCGCAACGCTCTCCGGCGGTCTGCTCGCCTTGATCGAGAATCCCGGAGAGATGCGGAAGCTGAAGGAAAATCCAGATCTCATTCCCGCAGCCGTCGAGGAAATGGTGCGCTGGGTATCTCCGGTGAAGCATTTCTTCCGGACCGCGACCGAGACCTATACGTTGCGCGGCAAGACCATCAAACAAGGCGATAACCTGCTGATGGCCTATCCGTCTGCGAATCGGGATGAGGATGCCTTCGAGCGTCCCTTCGCATTTATCGCCGACCGGACGCCGAACCGCCACGTCGGCTTTGGTTTCGGCATCCACGCCTGTCTTGGAATGTATCTCGCGAAGGTCGAAATGATTGCCTTCATGCGCGAGCTGCTCTCGCGCGTCGATGGAATCGAACTTGCTGGCGAGCCGGCCTGGACCGAGACCACCTTCGTCGGCGGCTTGAAGCGGCTTCCAATCCGTTTCTCGCGACTCCATTAGAAGATGACCGATCTGCGCGCCCGGAAAGCGGGACCGGTAGGTGTGATGTGTGGAGCTGAGGGATGGATCTGACGCCGAGCGAAGCGCAGCAGATGCTGCGCCATAGCGCGCAACGGTTTATTGCTGAACATTGCGACCCGGCCGCACGTCGCCCTGCGATGCAGGATCCCATGGGATTCAAGCCCGACAACTGGCGCAAGTTTGCGGATCTGGGCTGGCTCGGGCTTCCATTTCCGGAAGAGGTTGGCGGCTTCGGCGGAGGGCCCGTCGAGGTCGCGATCCTGATGGAGGAGTTCGGCCGGGGACTAGCGACCGAGCCCTATCTCTCGACGGTGCTGCTGGCTGGGGCCCTGGTTGCCGAATGCGGCACGGAAGAGCAGCAGAAGGGGTTGCTGCCGGCCATCATCAACGGCGAACGTCTGTTGTCGTTCGCTCACTACGAGTCGGACGCAAGGGCAGGTCTTTCCGAGGTCCACACCGTGGCGCAGACAGACGATCATGGTTGGACGCTCCACGGACGCAAGATCGCCGTGCTCGACGCAGTCTCTGCGGACGTCCACCTTGTGTCGGCGCGTTTGCCCGGTGCGCAGGGCGCCGGACTTGCTCTCTTCCTGGTGCCGAAGGATGCCGCAGGAGTGACGCTGCGCGATGCACCACGTCTCGGTGGGGGCCGCGTCGCGGAACTGACATTCGACCAAGTCCGGCTTGCGCCCGATGCGCGGCTCGGAACCGGTGCGGACGTGCTGCCGACCATCCAGAGCGTCGTCGATCGGGCGATTGTTGCGCTCAGCGCAGAGGCCGCCGGCATGATGAGAAGCATGTTCGATGCCACGCTCGACTATACAAAGGTGCGCAAGCAATTCGGCCGACCGCTCGCGGCGAACCAGGTGATCCGTCACAGGCTGGCCGACATGTATGTTGAATGCGAGGAGGCCCGAGCGATGGCGGCGCGTGCGGCTCTTCTCGTGGGAGCCGATACCGATTCGACGCAGCGGTCGCTCGCCGCGTCCGGCGCCAAGGTGAAAATCGGCCGCTGCGCGCGCAATGTCGCGGAGCAAGCGGTGCAACTCCACGGCGCGATGGGCGTCACGGACGAACTCGATCTCGGCCTCTATTTCAAGCGGCTGCTGGTCTTCGAAGCACTTTTCGGAAGCGTGGATTATCATCTCCAGCGTCACGCCACGTTATTTGGCAACTCCCGAGCGGAATGAGGTCAGTCATGTCGCTATCGTTCACGCCCGAGGAATTACGGTTCAGAGATGAGGTGCGAGCATTCATCGCGGCGCGTCTTTCTCCCGAGCTGCGGCGGGCCAGCTCCCTCAACGTGTCCTTCTTCTCGGATCCCGATATCGTCGCGCCATGGCAAAGGGCTTTGCATGAGCGAGGCTGGGTCGCACCCGGTTGGCCCCGGGAGCATGGTGGCCCGGGCTGGACGGCGACGCAGCGATGGATCTTCGAATCCGAGTGTGCCGCGGCAGGGGCGCCGCAGCTGTCTCCCATGGGTATCAAGATGGTCGGGCCGGTCTTGATGCGCTTCGGGACCTCGGAGCAAAAGAAGTTCTACCTGCCTCGCATCCTAAGCGGCGAAGATCGGTGGTGCCAGGGCTATTCGGAACCGGGCTCGGGATCGGACCTTGCCTCGCTGAAGACACGCGCCGTTCGCCGGGGCGACCACTACGTCGTCAACGGCACAAAGATCTGGACAACGCATGCGCACTTCGCAAACCGCATGTTCGCGCTAGTCCGAACCAGCGACGAGCCGAGGCAACAGGACGGCATCAGCTTCCTGCTCATTGACATGGCATCGCCCGGCATCACCATTCGCCCGATCATGATGATCAGCGGGGACCATGACGTCAATCAGGTGTTCTTCGACGAGGTGGAAGTCCCCCTCACCAATCTCGTCGACGAGGAAGGGCGGGGCTGGACCTGCGGCAAGTATCTGCTCGAATTCGAGCGGGGCGGCGGAATCAACTCGCCGAAACTGAGATATGCGCTCGAGAAGGTGCGGGAATTGGCCAACTCCGGCTTGTCCTACAAGGCGATAATGCTTCAGGAGATCGCAACCAAACTGTCGGAAATCGAGCTCGACGTCCAGACACTGGAGTTCCTCGAATTGCAGGTGTTGTCAGCCCTGCAAAGAGGCGAAAATCCAGGACCGGTGTCGTCCGTCCTCAAGCTGCGTGCGAGCGAGATCCACCAGGCCATCTCGCGCGTGGGAGTTGAAATGGTCGGACAAAATGCGCTGGTGGAGGAAACGCGCCGTCCTCTCCATGCCCTTGAGGACCGGCCGCTCATCCCGGAAGAAGTCCTAAGCGTGGTGCCCCGTCATCTCAACGGCCGCGCCAACACGATCTTCGGCGGGAGCTCGGAAATCCAGCGCGACATCATTGCCAAGCAGGTGCTCGGGCTTTGAAGAAATCACCGAATGAGATTGATGCGGTCGCGCCGGGGACGGTCCGGCAAGGCGTCGACGTCAAAGGCCGGGAGCGATCCCGGCCAGTTCTTCACGCGAGTCGAAAGCCGGAGTCCGGAAGCGACCTCAGACCATAGCGGGGATCTGGCAAGCTTCCGCATATTCCCGCTTTAGCTTCAGGACCAGGTCCGCTACCGCCGGAATGTCGTCGATCAGATCGATCCCCTGACCCGCGCTCCACAGGTTCTTCCAGGGTTTCGCGCTCTCAGGCAGATGGTCGTGCCGCATGCCCTTACCCTTCGGCTCGGGCAAGGCGTCCGGATTGAGGCCAGCAGCGCGCAACGACGCGGCCAGCCAGTTCGCGGCCACGCCGGCAACCTTCTCCGTGTAAATCAGGTTTGCGGACGTCTGCGATACGATCATGCGCTTGTATTCGTCGGGCGCCAGCGATTCCCTGGTGGCGATGAACCTGGTCCCGAGATAGGCCAGGTCGGCGCCGAGCACTTCCGCCGCACGGATGGTGGCGCCGTCGGAAATGGCACCGGCCATGACGATCGTCCCGTTGAAGATCGAGCGGACCTTGCGGATCAATGCGAGGTGGCTGATCGTTCCGGAGTGGCCGCCACCCCCAGCGCCGATGCAGATCAGGCCGTCGACGCCGGCTGCGATGGCGCGCTCGGCGAACGGGATGCTGGTGATGTCGTGGAAGACCTTTATTCCACGATGATGCGCCTGTTGAACAATCATCCTGGGATTGCCGCCGACGGTGATGACGATGTCAACGTTTTGTTCGGCGCACAGATCGAGGTGGCTTCCGATCTGGTCTTCCGGCGTCTTTGCAGACAGGTTCACCGCAAGCGGACCGACCGGTCCCGGCGCCTGCGCGGCGTGTTCGCGCAGATCCGCGGAGATCGTGCGCAGCCAGTCAGCGAACTCGTCGAACGAGCGGGCGTTCTGGCGTGGCAGAGCGCCAATCACGCCCGCCTTGCAGGCCTCGCGAACGAGATCAGGGCCGCTCACAAGGAACATCGGCGCGCAGACGGCAGGCAACGAAAGCGATTGCCGAAGCTTTGGATCGAGCGACATGAAGGTGCTCCTGAGTCGTCGTCAGCCCTGATCCGGGGCGAACATCGGGATCATCGTCCCGTCCTCGGCCGGCTTGAAGACGACCTGGACACGTTGCCCGATCCGCAGCGAATCGAGGTCGCAATCGACGATATTGCTCAACATCGTGATGCCTTCGTCGAGCCGCACATAGGCAATCGCATAGGGTGTGGGACCGGCGCGGCGGGTGACGCTGACGCTGTAGATCTCACCCTTGCCGGCGACGTCGCTCCATTCGGTGTCGCCGAGACAATAGGGGCAAAGCGGCCGCGGATACCAATGCAGCTTGCGGCAGGAAACGCAGGTTTTCACGCGAAGCGACCCGCTGGCCGTTGCGGCAAAGAACGGCTCCGTTGCGGCGTCATGCACCGCTGAGCCGAGCGGCCGGTCCTGATACATCGTCGTCATCTCATGCGCGCTCCATGATGAGGGTGGCACTGCCATGGCGCGAGCCGAGCAGGCCGCCGGTGCCCTGGGCCAGGGCAAGGCTGCAATTTGGAACCTGCACCTTGGGGTGGGCTTCGCCGCGCAGTTGGCGGACGGCCTCGATGACCTTGGTGATGCCGCCGCGGTTGGCAGGGTGGTTGTTGCAAAGTCCGCCGCCGTCGGTGTTGAACGGCAGCTTGCCGACTCCGGAAATCAGATTGCCGTCCGCGACAAAACGTCCGCCCTTGCCCTTCTCGCAAAACCCGAGATCTTCGATCTGCATCAGCACCGTGATGGTGAAGCTGTCATAGATCGAGGCATATTGGATGTCGGACGGCTTGACACCGGCTTCCCCGAACGCGCGAGGACCGGACCACGCTGCGCCCGAGAACGTCAGGTCGACCTGCCCGTTGAGCTGACCTTTGATCGCTTCGCCGGCGCCGAGAACGTTGACGATGGGACGCTTTAGCGAACGCGCGATCTCGGGGCGAACGACGAGCAGGGCACCGCCGCCATCGCTGACGACGCAACAGTCAAGGCGGTGCAAGGGATCGGAGATCATCGGCGAGGCGAGGACATCGTCGACCGTGACCTGTTCGCGCAACATCGCATTCGGATTGTGCTGCGCGTGAGTCGCGGCCGCGACCTTGATCCACGCCAGCTGTTCGCTCGTCGTGCCGTACTCGTACATGTGGCGGGCCGCCGCCAGCGCATACATGTTGACCGTCACGGGGGCATAAGGCGCCTCCCAGGGTACATCGGGCGTTCCGGCGCCGACGAGCCTTGGCGCCACGCCGCTCGATCCCTCGCTTCTCGGCCGGCCCGCGAGCGTGATCAGGGCCACGTCGCACTTGCCCATGGCAATCGCCTGGGCGGCATGCGAGACGTGAACCAAATAGGCGGACCCGCCGGTGTCGGTGGTGTCCACATGGCGCGGCCGGAGCCCCAGATAGTCCGCCATGCTGTTCGCGCCGAGGCCCGGCGCGTCGCCCGCGCAGAAATAGCCGTCGACATCCTCAAGGCGCAGGCCAGCGTCTTCCAGGGCCCCGCGCGCACATTCGGCGTGCAGCTGGGCGACGGTCTTGTCCGGTGCTTTTCGGGTGGGGTGCTCGTAGGCGCCCGCGATGCAGGCTTTGCGTCGAATGCTCATCAGGTCTCTCGAGCTCATGTCAGCGCTGGCCGCCCATCTGCACTGTGCATTGTTGACCACGACAGGCCGGGTCTATATCATTGGTTCAACCAAAGACCAATAGGGCTGCATCTGTTTTTGGCGGGACCGGTCCCGAGGGGAGGGCTGTCGGCGATGGTTGATTATGCAAAGACGCGGGCCTGGCGCTCCGGCGACGTCCGCCACGCCTACACGGCAAGAGACACCATTCTCTACGCACTCGGCGTCGGTGCCGCGAGCGATCCATCGGATGAGCGGCAACTGCGCCTCGTCTACGAAAAGGATCTCGTGCCACTTCCGACCATGGCGACCGTTCTGGCCTCGCCGGGGGCCTGGATGAGGGACCATGCGGAGCTGGGCATCAATTTTGCGAAAATGGTGCATGGCGAGCAGTCCGTCCAGATGCATGCCGCACTTCCTCCAAGCGGAGTTCTCATCGGCAAGAGTCGCGTCGCGCGGCTTGTCGACAAGGGCGAGGGCAAGGGCGCCATCATGCATGTCGAGAAGGAACTATGGGACGAAGCTGACCAACGATTGGTGGCCGTCAGCGAGCAGGTGCTCTTCCTTCGCGGCGATGGCGGCTTCTCACAAGCCGCCGGCGGCGACGAACCCGCCGCCGCTCCGACGCCAGTCCCCGATCGTAGGCCGGACCGCGTCATCACGTTACCCACGCGCCCGGACCAGGCCGTGCTTTATCGCCTGTCGGGAGACCTCAATCCCCTGCATATCGACCCCGCGGTTGCCAACAAGGCCGGCTTCCGGAGGCCCATCCTGCACGGGCTTGCGACTTACGGATTTGCCTGTCGCGGCTTGGTGGAAACCTTCTGCGACGGAGATCCCGCAGGGCTGAAGACGATCCGCGCCCGGATGTCCGCGCCGGTCTTTCCTGGAGACACGATCCAGCTCGAATGCTGGCGCCTCGATGACCGCATCGCATTTCAGGCGCGTGTCGTCGAGCGCGATGCGCTGGTTCTCAGTCACGGCTGGGCAACGACCTGATTCGCGCGAAGCGGTGCGCACACAATGTGTTGGACTTCACCAGAAACTGAGGAATTGGGAATGACGAAAAACATGGTGTCCCTACAAGGCCGGACGATCGTCGTCACCGGCGCCGCACAGGGGATCGGCAAGGCAACGGTCAAATTGGCGATCGAACTGGGGGCGAACGTCGTCGCCGTCGATCTCAACGGCGAGGGGCTTGGGGCCGTCCTGGCGGCATTGCCTGCGGAGCGGGTGATGAAAGTCATCGGCAGCGTCACGGACGCGGAGTTGGCCGCGAGCACCGTCGCAGATGCCGTCGGCCGGTTCGGTTCGGTGAACGGACTGGTCAACAATGCCGGCATCATTCGTCCCGCGCTGATCGAAAAGATGAGCATGCACCAATGGCGCGAGGTCATCGACGTTCATCTCACGGGCGCGTTCATCTGGCTGCAGGCGGTGGGACGTCACCTGGTGCAGCGCGCCAAGGACGGCGACGCCTCGGGAGGAGCCATCGTCAACATCTCGTCTGATGCGGGACGAAAGGGGTCGGTAGGCCAGATCAACTATGCCGCCGCCAAGGCCGGACTGCTCGGCATGACCATGACCGCGGCCCGGGAGTGGGGCAAATACAACATCCGGACCAATTCGATCTGCTTTGGCGTGGTCGAAACGCCGATGACCGAGGTCGTACGCGGCGAGAAATTCCGTGATGGCATGTTGGCGCAGATCCCGCTGGCACGCTGGGCGACAGCAGATGAAGTGGTGCGGACCGTCTGCTTCCTGCTCTCCGATGCGTCCTCGTACACGACGGGCCAGCACATCGGAGTCAACGGCGGCTTCCACATCAGTCTTTGACGCTACTGTCTTGGTCCCTGCCTAGGGATCTCAATATTCGGCAGTGTCGAAAGGCGCAGGCAAAACTTGCGGTGGGCGCGCACGAGACGCGGCCCACCGGCTCGTTTTCTCCTAATCCGCCGTCATCGGCTCGCCGGACAGGCTCCAGCTGGTTCCATCGAAAACGGCGATGCGCAGCGTCTTGAACGCCGTGTAATCTTCGGGTGTGGTGCTGATGGTGATACCCGGTAGCATCATCGGCATTCGCTCGCCGTGCAGGGACGTCGCCTTCCGAATCAGGTTCGCCCGGGTCAACTCGTCGCCGCAGGCCTTCAGAACGGCCCCTAGCGCGTTGACGTTCATGTAGGCGACGAGCACCGAGTAATCGTCTGGATTGACCGACGGCGCATACTTCTTGAGAAAAGTCTTGTAGGCCTTGACCTCGTCGTCGTCGGCCCAGGCCGGGTCGCCCGGTTGCTTGAGAAACTGCGTGGTGACCAGTCCGCGCGAGGCGTCAAGGCCGGCCGGCTTCAACACCGTCTCGACGGAGGCGGTCGAGCCACCGATGATGTGCAGCGGATGCCAGTCCAGTTCATGAACCCTGCGGATCGACTGCGCCGCGGCCTTGGCCGAAGACTGCTCGATCAGCGTGTCGACGCCGGCGGACTTCAACTGAACGATCTGCGAGTCGATGGTTGGGTCGGAAACTTCATAGGAGGCTTGGGCAACGATCAGAGCCGCCTTCGCGCCGAGTCCCGCGCGCAGGCCCTTGAGATAATCCTTCCCGTAATCGTCGTTCTGATAGAGAACGCCGATCTTCGCCTCCGGCTTGGCCTTGAGGATGTATTTGGCGATGACGCGGCCTTCGGTCTCGAAGTCGGGATAGAGCGGAACGGTCCAGGGAAATTGATTGGGATCGTTGAAGCGGCGTCCTCCCGCCGTGATGAAGAGTTGCGGCACCTTCTTGGAGTTGAGATACTTCTGGATGGCGACGTTCGGTGCGGTCCCTATCGTACCGACTTCGGCAAGGACGCCGATATCCTCAATGAGCTTTCGGGATTGCTCGATGGCTTTCGGCGCACTGTAGGCGTTGTCGAGCTGAGTGAAGCTGATCTTGCGTCCGTTGATCCCGCCCCCCTCATTGACCATGTCGAAGTAGCCGACCACTGCCCGTCCTGCCCCTGCGCCGAACGCGGAGGCCGGGCCGCTGAGCGGCGTCGATTGACCGAGCTTGATCTCGGTGTCGCTGGCGCCGGGATCATAAGTCTTCTGGGCATACGCGGCCGAGAGGGACAGGAGCGTGGCTGCGAACAGAGAGCACGATGTCAGCACCGATGTACGGCTCAAGGGCGTTCCTCCACGTCTGTGTTTCTTGGTTTGGCGGCTATCGGAGCAGCTCGCGCGCGATGACGAGGCGCTGGATCTGGTTTGTTCCCTCGAAGATCTGGGTCAGCTTGGCATCACGCATCATCCGCTCGACCGGATAATCCATGGTGTAGCCATAGCCGCCGAAGACCTGCACCGCGTCGGTCGTCACCTTCATCGCCATGTCGCTGCTGAAGCACTTGGCCATGCTCGCGAGCAGGTTGAGGCGCTTCCAGTCGCCGGCGTCTCCGGCGCGGGCGCATTCGTACACCAGCGCACGTGCCGCCTCGATCTGCATGGCCATGTCGGCCAGGATGAACTGGACGCCCTGGAATTCGGAGATGCTCTTCTTGAACTGCTTTCGTTCCTTGGCGTAGGCGAGGCTCGCTTCGAACGCGCCTTGCGCGAGGCCGACGCATTGGGCACCGATCGTCGGCCGATTGAGGTCGAGCGCGCGCATCGAGGCCTTGAAGCCCTTGCCTTCTTCGCCGACGAGATTTTCGGCGGGTACGCGGACGTTGTCCAGGAAGATCGGCGTGTTTGGCGCCCCGCGGAAACCCATCTTGCGCTCATGGCGACCGAAGCTGATGCCCGGCATTTTCTTCGGCTCGAGAATGAATGCGCTGATGCCGTCCGAGCCGGGACTGTCGCTGGTTCGCGCCATCAGGACGATGTAGTCGGCGGCGACGCCGTAGCTGCACCACTGTTTCCTGCCGTTGATGACGTAGCTGTCGCCGTCCTTGCGAGCCCGCGTATTGAGGGCCGAGACGTCCGATCCCGCTTGGGGCTCGGAAATGGCGATGGCCGTGACGACGCCGCCCTCGGCAATGATGGGGAGGAATCGCTTGCGCTGCTCTTCTGAGCCGAAGTGCAGCAGCGGCATGATGAACATCGTGTTGAGGCCGGCAATCGACGCGCAAGCCGGCGAGACTTTCGCGATCTCCTCGCGTGCGATGCACATCATGGTGAGGTTGCCGTTGGGACCGCCATACTGCTCGGGCACCCAGAGCTGCATCAGCCCCATTTCACCGAAAATCTTGACGATCTCCTCGGGAAAGCGATCCGTTGCGTCGATCTCGGCGGCGATCGGGGCGACGTGCTTGGCGACAACTTTCTGAACGCTGTCGCGAAAGGCGACCTGCTCCTCGGTGAAGCTCATGATGGCGGCGCCCTCCTTGCCTGGGTAAGATCAATGGTTGGACCAATATATCTTTGACCGGCAGGACTGGCAAGTAGGTCGGGCGCCGAAAGGCCCGGCGTCTTCTCCGGCCCCCCTCCGGCCGCGCCCTACCCGGCGGCATTCGAGAGCGGCGAAATCAGCTGGACCGCCAGACCGGACACGGCATCAATATCTGAAGGTGGGACGCCGAGGCGCGGCAGTCCCCAACGAGACGTCGCGGAGGCATAAGAGCCCGAGCAGGGGTCCTGAGGTCTCCAAACGGCAGGTCGGGGAGATCTCGCTGGCGCGATGGGCCGCGCGACCAGGCGACGGCCTCGCCGAGGCGACCGGTGTCACTCGTCCGGCACGCCGGCGACGGGGGAGGCCTTTGCGATCGCGAGCAGGCACTTCAGGAAATGAGCCCGATCTTCCTTGCGCAGGGGCGCCAGCATCAGGCTCTGCAGCTCGGCTGCCGCTGGAATGACCGCAAGCAAAGCTTCCTCGCCCTTGGCGGTAATCTGGATTTGGATGGAACGGCGATCTTCCGGATTGCTCTTCTTTGAGACCAGCCGCCGCCCGGCCATGCGCTTGAGCATCTCGCTGAGTGTATTCCGGTCGCAGCTGATGCGGTCGGCGAGAACGGACGCCGTCATCGGACCCTGCTGGTAGAGCGCCATGAGCACGCCGAACTGCCGTGGCGTGATGTCGCTCTGTCGGGTCAGGGCCTGGTAGAGACCGTCATACCGGGCCTCGAGCAGCCGCAACAGAAATCCGATGCCGCCTTCGAGTTGCCAGGTGCGCGCAAGCTCCGCTGCTGTATCCGTTTCCGTGCGTTTGCCTGCGCTCATGTGCTTCAACCTCGCTCCGATTCCTGACGGTCGCCTCGCGGGTAACAGCTTGGGTCGGCGAGCTCAACTCTACCGCAATGCGGCGTAATTGGCCGAATTAGAGCCATTGCAAGAGCATTGGAATTATAGTACGTATACGTATCAATTGCCAGGGAGGTCACTTTGCATCTGCGCGAATTGCTGGCGGTCCCTTATCTGCTCGAAGCGGAAGCTGTGGAGACGGCGCCCGGACAATGGCTGATCCGCCTCGCTTATCCGGAACTGCCGGGCTGCGCGGCGGAAGGCGCTGTGGTCGAACACGCGCTCCGGGATCTCGAGCGGCGACGGATCGAAATCATCGTCGGCCTGGTCGAGCAGGGCCGGCAGCCTCCGACACCGCGCCAGCCGCTCGCAACATGCGATCCACTCTGGACAGTACGCGACCTCGGCCTGGCGGAGCGCGTGGCTCCGCTGCTCACCGCGGCAAACCCATAACGACCTGATGCCTTCGATTCGAAATGGAGACCTGTCATGCTCTCACATGAAGACAATGAGCGGCTGGTGAGAGTCGGAAAGGGCACGCCGCTTGGCGAACTCTTCCGTCTCTACTGGATTCCGTTTCTGCCTTCGGCCGATCTGACCCCGGACGGCCAGCCGCGGCGGATCCGGTTGCTCGGCGAGGATCTGGTCGCTTTCAGGGACTCCGAGGGGCGCGTGGGCCTGGTCGACCAGGCCTGTCCGCATCGGGGCGCTCCCCTGATCTTCGGTCGCAACGAGGATTGCGGGCTGCGCTGCGTCTATCACGGTTGGAAGTTCGACGTGACGGGGGCCGTCGCGGATATGCCGGCAGAGCCGGTGCGTAGCCGTCTCAAGGAGCGGGTGCGCATCAAGGCGTACCAAAGCCGCGAGCGCAACGGCATGATCTGGACCTATATGGGCCCCGACCAGGCCGATCCGCCGCCGCTTCCGAACGTCGAATGGAATCTCGTGCCGCAGGAGCAGGTGCATGTCAGCCTGCGCGTCCAGGAGTGCAACTGGCTGCAGGCCGTGGAAGGCGAGATCGATTCGGCGCACGCGCCGTTGCTCCATGGCCGCCTGGATGCCCAAGGCACGACGAGTGCGTGGATCCAGAAGCGGGACCTTCGCCCGACATTCGAATGCATCAAGCAGGATTTCGGGATGAGCATCGCTGCGCGGCGCAACTACGACGCCAACACGCTCTACTGGCGCGTGAACCAGTTCATGCTCCCGTTCTACACGCTGGTCCCGCCGCTGTCTCCGTTCCCGGATCTCAGCGGGCACGCCTGGGTGCCGATCGACGACGAGAACACGCTCTGCATCATGTTCTCATACCATCCTTCCGAGCCGCTCCGCTCCAAGACACGGCAGATCTTCGCGGAAGGGCACAATGGTCGCGAGAGCGGGCACGCCAGTCGCAACGCGCTCGTTCAGCATCCCGCGACGGTCCCCTATGCCGGCTACTGGACCAGGTACAATCCGCAGAACGGCTTCCAATTCGACTACGAGTCCCAGCGCTCGACCTGGTTCTCGGGTTTGCCCGGGCTGTGGGTGCAGGACGGTGCCTGCCAGAGCGGCGTTTCACCGATCTTCGACCGGACGAAAGAGAATCTCTGCTCGAGCGATACCGGAATCGCGATGACGCGCCGCTTCATCCTCGAAGCGCTGGGCGCCTATCGCGATCATGGCACCAAGCCAAAGGGCGTGGTTGATCCCGACGTGTTCATGGTGCGAGCCGTGTCCTTGCGGCTTCCTCCGGAGGATTCCTGGGTCGACGTCGGCGCGCCGTTCATGCAGGCCAAGCTCGGCGCCGATTTCGGATACGAGATGTGAGCAGGACGTCCTCTCAACTGGCGGAGGATGGCGCCATGACCGAGCGTGTCATCCCGGTTCGCGTCAAGCGGATGACCTACGAGGTCGAACGCATCAATTCCTACGAGTTGGTGCCGCCGGACGGAGGCGAGCTCGATCCGTTCACGGCCGGCAGTCACATCGATCTGCACCTGCCGGACAAGATGATCCGGAGCTATTCGCTGTTGAACGATCAGCGCGAGCGGCATCGCTATGTGATCGGGGTCAACAAAGACGCCGCGAGCCGCGGAGGGTCGAGCTTCCTCCACGACCATGTCAGGGTCGGAGATATTTTGCCGGTTTCGGCCCCCAAGAACAATTTTCCGCTGCGCGAAGATGCCGAGACATCCGTCCTGATCGCCGGGGGCATCGGCATCACGCCGTTGCTGTCGATGATCCGGCGGCTTGAGTTTCTGGGACGCCGCTGGGACCTGTTCTATGCCGCGAGGACGCGTGCTGCGGCGGCGTTTCTCGATGACATCGGAAGCCTGCGGCCCAACGTCCATCTCAATCTACACGTCGACGTCGACGACGAGCGCCCGGGGCGGATGTTCGACGTGGCGTCGATCGTCAAGCAAGCGCCCGCGCAAGCTCATCTGTACTGCTGTGGCCCCGCGCCGATGCTGGAAGCGTTCGAGGCCGCCGCGGCCGACCGTCCCGAGGATTGCGTCCATTTCGAGTATTTCCAGGCCAGGGAGGCCCCGGCGCTCAAGGGTGGCTTCGAGGTCAGGTTGGCCAGAAGCAACCGCACCCTCGCAGTGGAAGCGGGCAAGACCATTTTGGAGTCGCTGCTCGAGGCCGGCATTTCTCCCAACTACGCCTGCAGCGAGGGTGTCTGCGGCACCTGCGAGACGCGCGTGCTGGAAGGGACACCGGATCATCGCGATCAATATCTGAGCGAGGAAGAGCAGGCCTCCAACAAGACGATCATGATCTGCTGCTCGGGCTCCAGGACGCGCACGCTCGTTTTGGACCTCTAGTGGAATGCAGTAATAATCAAGGGATGAAACGCATGAGATCCGTATCGCAATTTGTCGGAGTCCTGATGATCGCTGCCGTGTGTTCGCCGGCGCTGGCGGATTCTGCTCGCGTCATGAAGATCGGCATTCTCAACGATGCCTCCGGACCGTATTCGGACAATGCCGGCGAGGGCTCGGTCACGGCCGCGAAGATGGCGGCCGAAGAGTTCATGAAGGCCAATCCAGGCTTCAAGGTGGAGATCATTTCGGCCGATCATCAGAACAAGGCTGATATCGGCGCCGCGATCGCCCGGCGCTGGATGGACCAGGACGGGGTCGATGCCGTTGCGGATGTCCCCAATTCGGCGGTCGGGCTCGCCGTCAACGAGGTCGTGCGCGGCAGCAAGGTCGCGTTGATCGCGTCAAGCGCGGCGTCGTCGGATCTGACCGGAAAATTCTGTTCGCCCAATACCATCCAGTGGACGTTCGACACCTGGGCGTCCTCGCACACGATCGGCGAGTATCTCGTCGGTCGCGGCGGCAAGAAATGGTACTTCATCGCCACCGACAACGCGCTCGGGAAGTCGATGGTCCGCGATGGAACGTCCGTCATCACCGCCGGCGGCGGCAGCGTGTTCGGATCGGTGAACGTGCCGATCAACAGCCCGGACTATGCCTCGTTCATTCTCCAGGCCGACGCCTCCGGCGCGGACGTGATCGCGTTCGCAACCGCCGGCGGCGATACGGTCAATCTCATCAAGCAATCTGCCGAATTCGGCCTGAAGGAGAAGGGACGGCAATTTGCGGCGCTGCTGGCGACGACCAACGACATCGAATCGAGCGGGCTTGCGACAGCGCAGGGCATGATCATCACGCAGCCGTTCTACTGGGATCTCAATGACGCCAGCCGTGCCTGGTCGGCGAAGTTCAGCGAGCGCCGGCACGGCCACTCGCCCACCGCCTTTCATGCCGGCGTCTATTCGTCCGTCATGGCCTATCTGAACGCGGCGCACGAGGCCGGAACGAACGATGCGCAGGCCGTCATCCGCAAGATGAAGGAAAAGCCGATTGACGATGCGCTGTACGGTCGCGTGGTGGTCCGTCCGGACGGCCGCGCGATCCACGACATGTATATCCTCAAGGCCAAGGACCCCAAGACCTCAAAAGGCAAATGGGACCTGCTGGAAAACATCGGCGTTCTCTCCGGGCCCGAGGCGTTTCGGCCGCTCGACCAGGGCGGCTGCACGCTGGTCGAGAGCGCAAAAGCGAATTGACCGACGCGACTCGCGACGTCCAATGACAGCAATTTATCGGATAACACCATGTTGAATCAGCTCGAAGCGGAATTCCCCGAGCATACGCCCCGTCCTTCCGGCGCGCCAAACGCGCTGGATGGCATCAGGGTGATCGACTTCTCGCACTTCATCGCCGGACCGTTCGCGACGATGATACTCGCCGATATGGGAGCGGAGGTCATCAAGATCGAGGTGCCGGGCCGCGGCGATGATCTTCGCCGCTACCCACCCATGGACAAGGAGCTCGGGCTCGGCGCCCCGTTTCTCTGGACCAACCGCAACAAGCGCAGCGTCGCGCTCGATCTCAAATCGGAGAGCGCGGTCGCGATCGTGCGGGAGTTGATTGCGACGGCGGACGTGATCGTCGAGAATTTCTCGACGGGCGTCATGGAGCGCTTCGGACTGGATTACCAAAGCTGCCGCAAGATCAGGCCGCAGATCATTTATTGCTCGGTCTCGGCCTACGGCCGCGACGGGCCGTTTGCGGATCGGCTGGGTTTCGATCCGATTGCCCAGGTCGAAAGCGGCTTCGTATCGATGAACGGCTACGCCGATCGCGAGGGCGTACGGGCCTTGTCGCCGGTCATGGATATCAGCACGGCGATGATGGCGAGCAATGCGATCCTGGGCGCCCTGGTTGCTCGCGAACGCACCGGCCTCGGACAGGCGGTCGAGCTTTCGCTGTTCGACAGCGCCGTCCTGATGACCGGCTACGCAACGATGCAGCATCTGTTCACCGGCGCGAATCCTCAACGGGGTGGAAACACCAGTCCGGACACGTGCCCGTCCGGCGTGTTTCAGGCCAAGGACTGCGCGTTCTACATCAATTGCGGAAACGACAAGATATTTCAGCGTCTGATGTCGCAGGTCCTTGATCGCAGGGATTTGGCCTCGGCCGAGATCTACGCGACGGGGTCTGATCGGATCGGGCGTCGCGACGAGCTGTTTGCGCTTCTCGGCGAAGCATTTGCGCAGCAACCGTGGGAGCACTGGCAGGCGCGGATGAGGGCCGCCGGCATTCCCCACGGACAGGTGCGAAGCGTGGGAGACGCGATCCGATCCCCGGAGGCCAGGGAACGGCGGATCGTCACGCGCATTCCGCACGACAGGGTGGGATGGGTGCCGAATGTCAGCCTCCCGATCCGCTATTCAGAGACGCCTATTGCCGATCCTGTCGCAGCTCCCGCGGTCGGGCAGCATACTGAGAGCGTGCTTCGCGAATTGCTTGGTTATGACGACAGGCGGATGGCAAGCCTGGCGGAAGCCGGAGCGTTCGGTCCGAATGCGCCGCGAGGCAGCAAGGCCTGATGTCAAAGCCCGGTGACCAGCGGACGCTCAGGGGCCGCGTTGCCGTGGTCGGCATTGGCGAGACCGATTATTATCGCCACGGCACGTCGCCGGATCCCGAGTTCAAGCTCTCGTTGAAAGCCATTCTCGCCGCGTGCAAAGACGCAGGACTTGATCCGCGTGACATCGACGGCTTCTCGTCTTACAGCGACGATCGAAACGAAGCCTCGCGGCTGGCCTCAGCGCTCGGTACGCACCGGCTTCGTACGACGACCATGCAATGGGGCGGCGGAGGAGGCGGCTGCTGCGCCGCGGTGGCCAACGCCGCGGCCTCCATTGTGGCCGGGCTGGCCGACTGCGTCGTGGTGTTCCGCGCATTGGCGCAGGGCCAATATGGCCGCTTCGGACAGGTCGGCGGCATCGAGACCATTTCCGGTGAAAAGGCCTATCTGATGCCGTATGGCGTCCTGGCGCCGCCGCAGCGTTTCGCGATGAAGGTGCAGCGCTACATGCACGAGCATGGCGTAAGCCAGGCGGCTTTGCGCGCGATCGCGCTCGCGTCGTATCACCACGCCCAGTCAAACCCGCGCGCTGTCATGCATGGCAAGCCTCTCGACATCGAAAAATACGATGCCTCGCGCTGGATCGTCGAACCGTTTCATCTTTACGATTGCTGCATGGAGAACGACGGCGCCGCCGCGCTCGTCGTTGTTTCGGAGGAGCGTGCGCGGGAGTTTCGGCAGAAGCCGGTCTTCGTGCTTGGCGCGGCCATGGGCGCAGGACACCGCAGCGGAGCCGTTCCCCACAATGCGCCGAACTACGCCAGCGCGGGCTTCGACACGGTTGCTCCCGACCTTTATCGCATGGCCGGGCTAGGCCCTTCCGATGTCGGGACGGTTCAAGCCTATGAAAACTTCACCGGAGGTGTCGTCATGGCGCTCGCCGAGCATGGTTTCTTCGAGCCCGAGCAGACCAATGATTTTCTCACACTCGAAAATCTCACCGCGCCATCGGGGCGGCTTCCCCTCAACACCAGCGGCGGCAATCTTGCCGAATGCTATATGCACGGCCTTGAGCTCGTCCTCGAGGCCGTGCGCCAGGTCCGCGGCACCTCGACCAACCAGGTCGAGCGGAAAGACGTGGCCCTGGTGATCGCCGGGCCCATGGTCACGCCGGTCAGCAATCTGCTTCTTGGTTCGGAGGCGACCCTATGAGCAGCCCCGAGATGCCGAATTATCTGGCCGACGGTTTGCCGATCCCCGTGCCTGAGCCCGACGGTCTGTCCGCGCCCTACTGGAGCGGATTGCGGAAAAACCGTCTCCTGGTGCAGCGCTGCAGCCGTTGCCGCTCATGGCAGTTCGGCCCGGAATGGATCTGCAATGTTTGCCATGCCTTCGATCCCGACTGGACCGAGATCGAGGCGCGGGGCCGCATCTTCAGCTGGGAGCGCGTGTGGCATCCCTCGCATGCCTCTCTGCGCCAGCACGTGCCCTATGTCGCGGTGCTGGTGGAGATCCCCCATGCCGGATCGGTGCGGATGGTGGGCAATCTCCTGGGTGATCCGCTGCAACCGGTGAAGATAGGAGCCGCGGTCGAAGGATGTTTCGAACATCATCCTGATTCCAGCACTCCCTATTCCCTGTTGCAGTGGCGCATGTCGTCGCCAGGAGGCAAGCCAGCCAGCGGAATGCCAATAGATCGTTCGTAAAACGCGCACGAAGGGGCTGAAAGCTTCCCAAGTTGGACGGAACTTCGCCGAAAGGAGCCGCGCATCGGGAGTTAAGCTGCCCTCCCGACGCATCGCAACGCCACCGATCTGGCGCGGCGGTAAATCCGCTGGGGCGATTGCGATTCCAGCCGAACCGAATCAGCTCTTAAGTTCGTCAAGGGATATCGACCGCCCCCGATCCTGTAGGTGGGAGTGGAATGTGGTGCGACAAATGCCCATTCGCGGCCGGATAAGCGCAGTAGTGCGATCCATAAGTCATTGATTGTATTTGACCCGTGGCTGACTCTTAATCAGCGGGTCCCAGGTTCGAGCCCTGGTGCGCCCACCATTTAAATCGAGACCTTAGCGAGAGAAACCGTTTGAGAAGGCCGAACTAAAACGGTTTTTCAAACGGTGTTTTTTGACGGCCGGGCGGCGACTCTCGGCATTGTGATGTGCTCTCCTCGTCTCCGCGGAGGCCAAAGGCGTCTCGAAGGCCGCCCGACAGAACTGCTCCATCAATGTTGCATCTGGGTCAGAGCCGCCCGAGACATGGTCGGCATCTTCCCACTTCCTTTCAATGTCATCGGCGGCGCATTGGGGCAGCTGCGCCGCGCTCCCATCGAAGTGGTGGTTGAAGTCGACGTGCACCCTCATGTTGTCCGGGCGGTAGGCCGCCATGCGATCGTAGAGAAGAACGGACGCTGCTCCGAACGCCGATAGACCGATTTGTGCATCGGTGATCTCGAGTCTTCCGTCTCCGGGTCGATCGGCAGGTCACGAACCCGGCCTTGAGGAAGCCTCCCGCCTGCTCATTGTGCACCCGCGGGATTGGGCGACAGCCGTAGCATACTGCCGTCGCGTTTCAGGCCGCAGGGATGAGCGAAGCTCCGGCGAGCAACCAGTTGAGCGCGACGTCTGAGAGCCGAGCCTCGTTCTCGAGATAGCCGCCGCCGACATCGGCGTGCACGCCCGAAAACCAGACCTGTTCGAAGAAAAGGTTGTCGTGCACGTCTCGTTTGTCCTGCTTCTCGGCCGTGGGCGACCAGGTGACACGCTTGAAATCGGCGCGGCTCTCGTCGATCGAGATCGCATGTTTAGCGTAGCCCACCCTCGGATTGAGGGTCGTGTCGTAGAATTTGTGCTTCGGCGGAGCGAGATGCACCGTCTGCAGGCGCTTCCAGAATCCATAACCGGGCAAGATGGCGCGATCTTCAGATAGTTCATGGAAAAAGCAATCGGCGCTGTGGCGATGCCGAGGTAGCTCAGAATCCAGGCCACCCATCTGGACCATGGAAAGACCGGCTGAAGGAAGCCACCTAGCCAGTGCAACCCGATCAGTAGCGCAATGCCGGAGGTCACGAGCGCCGCGCCCAGATATTTGTGGCCGAGGGCGGCGGGATCAACTTGGCGCCTTCCGCGGGCGTCAAGGCGAAGCTGCTTGGCAGCAACTGGATCGGTCGCTTTGAGTACCAGCACTACGACTTCGGTAGCGCACATCTCCAGTTCACTGCCATCTCCACCAGCCCTCCTAGTTCGGCGGACAGGGGCGGAAGTCAGACACTGGATGTGGTACGCGCCCGTCTATCGTACAAATTTGGTGGGGATGCGGTCGTCGCTCATTATTGAGGCGCAGTGCGGGCCAGCGAGGCAGCCTTCACTTGGCCTCGTCCTTGACGATGTCTGTCAGGCTCTCAAGCTGGTGGGCCAGCGCTGTCCAGCTACGGGCGACATTCATTAGTACCGAGCACCGGCGGGCAGAAATCCGCCCCTCCTTTGCTTTGGCGTTGCATTCGGCAGCATACTCTCGGCACTGTTCTGCGCTTGGCACTGCTGTTGCTCCTGTCAAGAAGCTTAGCTTACGTCCGATAGCCAGAAGAGAATTGAAGCAGATCAAGCAGGCAGCTCGCAAATCGATTTTTGCCATTACCGGCTACATCGGCGAATGAGAACAGATCGCAATTGTCGTCGCATCGCGAGAAAAGCCGCTCCTTGGGCGGTGGACAGAGCCACCGCGCACGGACAAACGCGGCCTAACGCGGCATGCTTATGTTTAGCAAAGCCCCTTGCAAAACCGATCGCCAAGTCAATGTCCGATCGGCAAATATCAATGAGCGACCTGCACATGCCGCGGGGACCCGCTGGCAGGGAGCACACCGAAGCACAGCATTGCAACGTGTTTGGCAAGACGGGATTCCACGTGACATCAGTCACAACGGTGACACGATTTGCAGTTTATCGCGTCCCGCGCAGCGGGCTGACTCTCCTCCTTACCTGGTGGGTTGATCTAGATCAAATCGGGCACATGCCACTATGGGTGATTACTCTTTGGAGCCGCGGGATGCAGGTCCTGTGACAGCAAATCGCGATTAGTCTGTCGGTCACTCGTTACGGGAGTCATCACAATGAGGTGCAGGTTCAGTATCGTTACGTTCGTCCTAATCGCCCCAACGTTCGCCAGTGAGGCGCTTGGCACAACGACGGACATTCGCAGCATCACCTGTAGCGAATATCTCGCCATGCCGGCTACACCGTCGGGCAAATTTTCGGCTTGGATGACCGGCTGGTTTAGTTATGAAAGTCGGAGGACGTTTGTTGATTTTGACCTGCATCGGGCAAATGTCACAAACGTAAGAGGGTGGTGCCAGTCCAACCCGAATGCCAGTGTGATGGTAGGGCTGGAAAAATCGATAGGCGTAGCTGCGGTGCCTAACGCTACGCTGGATTTTAACAAGATCCCCTGCGGAACTTGGTTGGCATACGGTCCAGCGGATCAAGATTTTGTAAGATACTTCATGAGCGGCTACTACAACGCAGCAGCAAGCAACAGTGTATTGGACTACGAGCGCCTGCAGAGGAACTCCAGTGCGGTCGTCGCATACTGCAAGAAGAACAAATCCCGCACTTTACCAACGGCCATTCAGAATCGAGCTAGTTAGCTGGACCAGTCTCCCGCCGCTTGCGAGCAACAGAGCGCGCCCTGTATTAGTTTGACTCCTGTTGATGGCCGTCAGCCAAGTAGCGGCGCATTCATCGAGGTTAGCTCAGTGACGCATGTCGGACAAGATTTGCGAAGCTTGGAGTTCTTCGCAGTTTGACTCATTTGAGACCTCGGCCGACCGCAGCCGACCTTCCAGTTCGGAACCGATTTATTTCACAACCAAATGCTTCCTGGCGGCTACGGCGGCGGGAGCGGACGGGGAAATAGTGAACGTTAGCCAGGTGTTCCATCCCGACGGACGGTTTGCTGCACCAAATTCGCCGTATCCCCTCAGACCAAGGAAGCCCTGCATGTCTGCGACCGGGAAGCTGTACCCGATTTGCGGACCGACACCGAAAACGCGTGACCTGAAACTACCGAGGATCGGGTTCTGGCCGGAATCGTCGGTGATTTGCTGGTAGGCGTATCCGACAATGCCGACGAAAAGCTGCTTGGTGAGGTAGTGCGATGCGCCCCAGTCGAAGTGGAAATCGATGCCGCTCCGGTACTGGGTGTCGGGATTCCTGAAATTGTAGGTCAGGCCGGCGACGCCCGAGATTTCGTTTCCTGCCGCCGGGTCGAAATAGGTATAGCCGCCCCCAATGTCGATCGCGCCGTGCCCGAGCCCGATATTGGGAATCCGCGTCGGATCATAGTCGCCGACGGGAACATTGCCCGTGACGTAAGCCATGTAATTGTCGACGCCAAGGTTCCATAGTAGTTGCGCGAAGGGCGCGAGGTCGCCGTAGGAGGTAAGCGAGCCTTCGAGCATTCCGGTACGCGTCACCACAATCGGTCCGGCTATCGCTGTCAGTGTTCCGGCGATACTAGTGGCGGCTCTGCCGTACTGGCCCGATATACCTACGACCAACTGACCGCCAAGCTCCGCCGTAGCGAAAGTATACGATGGCGTAAGGGCGACCAGATCGGCCCGCCCGTTCAGACGCAGATTCAAATTAACGTTGACGTTCGCGGGGATTTTGCCGGCCAGGATCTCTTTGGCCGCAGCAGCACTCCCCGCGGCGGCGACGCTGGAATGGTAATCGATGACACTGAGCGCCCAGCCCGGTGTCTGCTGCACCGCGGAGAGACTTGCAAACTGACCCGGAAACCAGAATGAGCTACCGCCCTGGTCGGCATGCGAAACATCAGTGCAAAGCACGAGAGCGGCCACCGCCAGATAGTCGATGACGCAGCTTCTCTGTTTGTTTGATCCCATTTGCAAACCTCTGGGCAGTACTTGCAGCAAGCGCTGTTACAGCAAAGCGCTCCGCGAACTGCAGGACCCAGGTTACGACGGCCTTCACTACTAGGCACAAGCAACGTCCAAATGCGTCACAGAATGGTAACAGCTCGAGACAATTGTCTTGGGCGATGACGCAGTTGCAGCCCTCAAGGTGCTTGCGCTGGAGATGCTCGGCTTCTCGAGCGCCAAGAATTCATAAGCACAAAAAAAGCCCCGGCATGCCGGGGCTTTGGTTTGTAAAGGTTGGTGCGATCAATATCTTGCCGCGACCGGTGCGCCGTATCCACCGAAGCGGTAGTTCAACCGAAGCGTGACCATATCCACATCCTGGCTGACCCCGCTGCCGGTGAGGACGAACCCTCCGGGAGTGACTACGCCTGCGAAGCCGGCATTATCACGCCCCATCCAGAGATGGTCGTATTCGATACCGAACGACCAATTGGGCGTGAAGCCGTACTCCCAGCCGACGCCAAGGGCGCCGCCCCAGCGCGTGTGGCCCGCCGATGCCAGGCCGACCCCGGTGACGTTGTTGAATATATCGAATCGGTTGCGCGTCACGGCGGCGCCGCCCTTCACGTAAAACAGCGAGGCATTCCACGCCCAGCCGAGCTGCGCCGTGAAGAGGCCGATGGCGTCAATCTTACCGGTTGTCGAAATCAGCGGGTCGATCAGACTGACGCGCGTATTCTTGATTTCTGCCCAATCTCCCTGCGCTTCCAGGCCGAGCACAAACTGATTGGTTTGCCAGCGGTACCCGATCTGTCCGCCAGCGAGGCCGCCGGAGCGATCGGCGCAACCACCTGCGACCGTTCCTGCTGGCGTCACGAAATCCACACAGCCGTGGCTTTGTCCCCAACCGCCGTTGGCGCCGATGTAGAACCCGGTCCAATCATAGATCGGCGCGATCACCGGGGGCGGGGCCTTGACATAAGGTTTAGCAGCCAGATCAGCCGCTGACGCGGGTGCCGCCATGCTCACGGCCAGCAAGGCCATGCCACTCAACCAAATCTTCTTCATTCTTTTTGCTCCATCCACGTTTCACCCTAACGATGCCGGCTCTTTTCTTGGCAGTCCCGCATTCCAGCTCGAAGCTAGCTGAGCCGCCTGGAATTCGGTGTGCTTACGTGGCAACAGTTGGGAAAATTGAGCAACTTGCGCGTTTGAGTTGTGTCAGGAATGTTGACCAGTCAACTGGCCGCCTGGAATTTTCCGCGATGGGGGGGCAAGGGCGCTTGGTCTCATCTCCGCACCCTTATGCTGAGATCCTAGGCCCCGCGCAGACGTGCAACACGCCTTCGCGGAAGCCGCCGACGAACTCATCAGATGCGTCCGCCGGCAGAATTTCGCTGAGATCATCAAACGACCCGCTCACCATGGTGGCAAGCTCGTGCGCCGAAGCATGCTCTGCCCAGCGGCGACCCAACTCCAAACCTCGTTGCCGATCTGCCTCTGTGTCCATAGTCCAGGACCATCCCCGCGTCCGTGGCCCCGGCGAAGCTGATGCCGCGCCGGGGCCTGTACGATCTCGCCAATCCTGGAAGCTTGGGGGCTGGAAAGAATCGGCAAGGCGCACTCTAGACAAGCAGATGCGCAGTGCTTGGCCAGTGCACTTTGTGCCAATGGGTGAATGCCCCGGCCGGAAATAGCTTTTCGGGCTGCCGGCATACAAGACGGACCGCTGACCCTTACGCGCTAGCCGGCACACTCTGGCGCCATGACGATCTCACCCCGACATCGGGTGCAGCGCGCGCTAGTCCCCACGATCTCGCAAGCTGGGTCAGCTGGCACAATGCCCCGGCAGCACTTCGGGCACGTATATCCCGCGATGTTTGGCGTGAAGTCATACTCCGGACCAACATAGGCGCACATCATGTGGTGGAATACTGGAAACAATTCTAGCGTGGAGGAGCCGCAAGCCGGGCAACCCGTTTGGTTCGCTTCGACCTGCATGCTGCACCTCGCGCACTCTCACAGCTCGTCGAGCCCGAATAATCTCACCAGCACTGAAGCGATCCGCGCGCTCAGTTGTGTGTAGTGCATGTGAACGTCGACGGCCGAGTTCAGCGCCGGGCGATGAGCGCCTGGGTTGAAGCGAATTCGCGCGATTTGCGAGGCGGTACGCTCGCGCGCCGCCGACGAACCCGCCCCGGGGTACACATCTGACACCGGGAGGATTTCCGCGATCTTGCCCAGAATTCGTCGGTTGCCGAACAGCACAAAGACTTCGTTGCCGACTTTTGGATCGGACAGGCGTTCGTTAGGAACGTACCAGTCGACAAAGACATCCGTGGGGTCGAGAATTTCTGCAATCGGAGTGCCCGCCACCAGGGATTGGCCGGCGCGCGCAGGATTGTTCGCGACTATGCCAGCTATGGGCGCGAAGACTCTCCCGTCTGCAAAGCTGCTTTCAACCTTTTCGAGGCGATCACCGAGTTGCCGGCTGAATTCGTCGAGAGCGGCCAATTGAGTGCTGGCTTCGGCGGCTTCCGCCTCCTGCGAGACCACGGCTTTGTTCGCCAAGGCGCGCTCCCGGGACATGTCTATGCGGTAATTCAGGCTCGCGGCCGATGAGTTTGCGATAAGTTCGACAGCTTCCTCAGCAAGCCGCAGATGTGAGCGCGCCGCGTCGAGAGATTCGCGCGCAACCCGGGCCTTAACACGCAGTTCCGCTTTGCGACCGGCGATGTCCGCGAGCGAGCGCATATAGGTGGCGACAATCTCATCGTGCTGCGGAGACCGAACCCTTCCGATTTCGTCGCCGGCCTTGACCGATGCACCTCTCAGCACGGTGGTGCTGTTGATCTGCACGATGTAAGGCAGTGAAACCAAATATCTCGGTGAGGACACGCTGCCCGGGCCGCCGAGATAAAGAATTGGCCTCCCGAAATAGACGACAAAGAATGCGAGTATGCCGAATACGATTGTCGCATAGGCGGCGCGGACGGCCCGTCCGGCCGCACGCCGACGGCTCTCGATGGGATCGGGGATATGGGGATCGAGTCGTGTTAGGGTGACGGTCATTTGGCCACTTCCTTCGTCCGATCGCCGAATAGTGCACGGCGAACGCGCGGCGGCACGAAATCATCGTTCCGCGACGAGGCAAAGATGATTTCCGAAGAGTAGGAAAAGAACCGCGCGCACTTCAGATAGACACCCTGGTAAAAGGGAAAGATCAGAGCCATCTTCCAGCCAAACGTTCCGACGGATCGATGGAACAGGGCGAACACAAGTGCCATATTGAAGACCGAGATCCAGAGCAACACCAGGTAGACCGCCGACAGAAACAGCACGGCATCCGAGCCGAACAACAGCACAATGTAGGCCAAGTAGAACGGCAGGCTGAGCGTCGGGACGAGATCAAAGACGATGAAGTCCAGCCGTTGGATCGTGTCCGGTAAACGCTCCAGCGGATGGCGAAAACTCAGCTCGCCATACATCATGAAGCGGATGCGCAGAGCATCGCGATCCCAGCGCGCGCGCTGTCGCAATAGACTTACGCCGCTTGCGGGGCCGGCTGTTTCCGCCCAGGCGTCGGACACGAACCGAATGACATAGCCGAGTCTGCGGAGCCGCAAGGTGTACTCCATATCCTCTCCCGGGCCGACGTCGAGCCCGCCCTGCTGCGCGAAAATATCCCGGCGATACATGGAACAGGCTCCGGACAGACACGCGATCGCATCCACCACGTCGAGGATCGACCGCCCCGCGGTGATCGACATCAGGTATTCGACGCTTTGAAGTCCTGTCCATATCGAGTCGCGCTCGTTACTGATCGCGATGTTGCAACTTGCGCCGGCGACGAGCGGATCGTCGAAGGCAGCCGCGAGGCGCTCAACCGCGTTCGGTTCGAAGACAGTGTCGGCATCTACGGTCAAAAGAAGATCGCCGCGTGCAAACCGTGCTGCAGCGTTGATGGCAGCGCTGCGGCCGCAGCGCGTTCCATGGCAGATGACCATGTCAACCAGGCCCTGCGCTTTCGCCCGCTCCGCGACCGCGCGTGTTGCGTCGGTGGAGCCGTCGTCGACGACGATGATTTCGACAGGTCGGAGGGTTTGCCGGCGCAGCGAGCTGATCGAAGGAGCAAGCCCGGAGCCGCCGTTGAATGTCGGGATAATCACGCTTACCGTCGCCTGGCAAACCGTCCCGCCGACGCTTCGCCGCTTCGAGCTGAACAGAGCAAGAGACACCAGCGACAAGGTGTAGCGGGGGATGTCGAATATCAGCAGCGAGAAGGCGAGTAGAAATAAACTCGTTCCGGCGAGCACTTCCATCATTTCGGACATGCCGGCCACCTCCGCTACGACAGGACCATTCCGAGCATCCGACCAAACAAGGCGCGCAAGGCAATTATCAGACGGGAAAATGAAGACCATCACGTTGATGGTCGAGTGGTAAATTGCGTAAACATTTGCTTTTTGTGTCTGCGCTATTCAACTGCAGCGTTGGCTTCGTCAGTTGACGATGACAGCTTGCTCTTGAGGCTGATTGTTGGCGTGCCGGCATCAGCGTTGCGGTTGGAGTTGTTCGCCGCGTCGATAAATCCCACAAGGTGACCGGTCCGTCCAACCTTTCAGGCGCAAGACGGCCTCAGTCTGGAAAGGCTGAGGCCGGTGGGGGCGTCGGTGTACCGTTGGGGTCGGTACTTGCTAAATCTAATCACGACGAACCACTTTGCGTATTGTCCTTGAGGACAACCAATCAGCACGTTGTCCCTCTAACACATCTGCGGACCGCCCGACGGGTTTGACGGACCGTCGTCCGTGCGACGCACACGCCGTTGATACGTGTTCTACCGACGCCGCAGGCAGCAGCAACTTCCGTAATCAGGCTTTCGGGCTGTGCAATCGGGGCAGGTGTCATCGCCTGAGCGGATACTGCGAAGAAGAAGGCGAACGTGGCAATTCCGAGCGACTTGATCATATCGAGCTCCCTGGAAGCGCCCAACCGCCCGGCCGGCGCGGCGGAGCGATGGACGCGACTCCCTCAAACTGAGGCCCGCTGCTGTCAGAGAATTGAGATAGATCAAAGCGCCTTTTTCGACTTCCCATGCGGCAATCGCTGTACATAGCAGGCCAGACGCCGGCGAAGGACTATGACCGCAGGAAGACTGCAGAGTCCAAATAGCAGCGCGCAAATATCGTCTGCAACTGCGCACCGCGAAGGAAGATTGTGTGAGGCGACAAACCACCCCGGCCTGAGATCCAACTCCGAACTGGAGCCGGGTACATGGAATAGATCATCCGTGTAGCTTCTCGATTTGTAATATGGCGTCCGCCGGCGCTGAGATCCCAAGCTGCGTGGAAAGCAAGGTTTGCCCTTTCTGTCACGCAAACTCTATCTGATGGGATCTTTGCTAATACGATCGTGCAGGCGGACGCGCAGAGGCCATCGATAATCACAGTCTGGCCAGTCTCATTCAACTCATCATATCGATCAAGGTAACGTTGAATCAAGCCACCACGGTCATTGGCAATTCTCACGACTGCGTGGCTATCGCCAGCGCATACAAACATAGATGCTGAAGCGAGCAGCAGAGTAAAGGGTTTCATAATGTGCCTCTTACGACTGCGACATCAGCAAGGTTCATGATGGCTCGTGCGCGAGAGAACCCGCGGCTTGGCGATGCGCGAGAGCGTGTTCTCTGGTGGTGCGTCCGGTATTCTCGGACCCGCCTTACAGCAACACGTGCTCATGCCGGCGGCCCACGCTTTCCGTAACGCCGACGGATGCACCTCGCGGCATGATCCTGCTGGAGTTCTTGTGGTCTCTGAACCAGCGTTGAGTTTGAGCGCGGACCCGAACCATGTACCGCTCATTGATCACTGCCCCTCTTTGCCCAGGAGTAGCGCCAAATGCATTGCCTGTGGGTCGCGATTCCCGGCCGGCCTGAAGCCGAACCTGCCGAGCACCGTCAGCATCGACTTGTTCTCGGGCAGGACCTCCGCGATGAGTTCACGCAATCCGGCATTGGAGGCGATCTCGCCAAGGTGGCGCATCAAGATGGAGCCGATGCCTCGGCCCTGCCAAGCGTCGACAACGACGAAGGCCAACTCGGCTCGTTCGGGCTCAAACATGACGTATCGAGCGCCTCCGACAATCATTCTCCGCTCGGGCTGCCCGACCTCGCACACCAGCGCGACGTGATTCATGAAGTCGACATCCATGAAGAACGCGCGCTCCTTGTCCGAGAAATGACGCTTGATCCCAAAAAAACGCCGCTGCAACGACTGCTTGCTGGTCTGATCCAGCGCGTCGAGGACGGCCGTCTCGTCGGCCGGCCGCAACGCTCGGATTTCGGCCGTGCTGCCGTCCCGCAAGTGTTCCGTCACGCTGTATTTGGCGATGTCCGACATGCGAGGTCTCGGCTCAGGCGGCCGGAAAACACGTCGGCCTGAGGCTGGTCTATGAACGGGGCGGTCGGTTGCCCGTTTGATTTGTATCAAGGGCCCGCAAAAAGCGGGCGGCCTGAATCTCGGCAGTCAGCTCGACACATTCGGGCGGGATGACGACGTGACACGACTGGGTCGGCATACTCGTCGTCCAGCATTGACCTATATCAAAGGCCTGCAGTTGCGGCGGGCTTTGGATGCCTTCATACGACATTGAGGTCGGAGCATGCAGATGGAAGTGCCTAGATCACCCGGCGGTTCGATGTCCGGTCTCGTCGCCTCGGCCGTTGAATACATGGTCGATGCTGGACAACGGAGCATACTCTTTCTCGATGTGATGCGCCGGCGCGGCGACCAATATCGGGAGCACGTCGCTCAAACCGCGCCACACGTTCTGCAATATGCGGCCGAACTGATCATCGATGGCCGCAAGCTGGACGAGCCCGTCAATTACGCGCTTGTCCGCATTATCCCGCCAGCCGGCGTCGAGATCGATTCCACACGGCGGCCGTTCATCGTGATTGATCCACGCGCCGGGCACGGTCCAGGGATCGGCGGGTTCAAGGCCGACAGCGAGATCGGCGTCGCGATGAAGGCGGGACATCCCTGCTACTTCATCGGCTTCCTGCCGGAGCCGGTGCCGGGCCAGACGATCGAGCGTATCGCGCGTGCCGAGGCACTGTTCATCGAAAAGGTGATCAGTCTCCATCCGGACGCTGACGGGAAACCCTGCGTCATAGGCAATTGCCAAGCCGGATGGGCGGTCATGATCCTGGCTTCGGTTCGGCCGGATCTGTTCGGTCCACTGATCATCGCCGGAGCCCCGCTCGCGTACTGGGCCGGCGTGCATGGTAAAAATCCGATGCGATATTCGGGCGGCCTGCTGGGCGGAAGCTGGCTAACTGCGCTCGTTAGCGATCTCGGCGGTGGGAAGTTCGATGGTGCCTGGCTGGTCCAGAACTTCGAAGGCCAAAACCCGTCGAACACGCTCTGGACCAAGCAGTACAATGTCTATTCGAAGGTCGATACCGAAGCCGATCGCTACCTTGAATTCGAGCGCTGGTGGGGTGGGCACGTCAATCTCAACGCGGAGGAGATTCAGTTCATTGTCGACGAACTCTTCGTTGGCAACAACTTGGCCGCTGGCAATATCACCCTGTCCGACGGGCAGAAGGTAGACCTGCGCAACATCAGTTCGCCGATCGTGGTGTTCTGCTCCAAGGGCGACAACATCACTCCGCCGCAGCAGGCGCTGGGTTGGATCCTCGAATGCTACGCCGACGTGGATGACATCAGGGCCTATGGGCAAACGATCGTCTATACCGTTCACGAGAGCGTCGGCCATCTCGGCATCTTCGTCTCGGGCGGCGTCGCCAAGAAGGAGCACGCTGAATTTTCCAGCAACATCGATCTGATCGATGTACTACCGCCCGGCCTTTACGAAGCGACGTTCGAAGCCAAGGACGAGGAAACCACCAGTTCCGATCTCGTTGTTGGCCAATGGGTGATGCGCTGCGAGGCCCGAACGCTCGAGGATATTCGTGCCATGGGCGGCAATTCGCCTGAGGACGAGCGGCGCTTTGCCGCAGCCAAACGCGTCTCGGAGCTTAATCTTGCCGCCTATCGCAAGTTCGTGCAGCCCTGGATCAAGGGCATGGTGGCGCCGCAGACGGCAGATTTGATGCGTAACCTGCACCCGCTGCGGACGCAGTATGAGGCCTTCAGCAGTCAGAATCCATGGATGACGGCGGTGAAATCGGCAGCGGAAGGGCTAGAAGAGAACCGCAAGCCGGTTTCGAACGACAATCCGTTCCTGGCATTTCAGGAGCAGGTCTCTAAGCAGATCGTTCATGTGCTGGACAGCTGGCGCGATTCGCAGGAAGCGATGAGCGAGGCGATCTTCCTCAACGTCTACGGCTCCCCGGCGCTACAGGCGGCGGTCGGCATAGATCCGAAAGCTGAACGGTCGCGCGGGCGCGAGATGCCGGCCGAACACCGTGCCATGCTCGACAAACGGATCGCCGAGCTCCGATCCAGGATTGGCGAAGGCGGGCTTCGCGAGGCGGCCATCCGTGCCCTGCTTTATATCGGCTCGGCGAGAGGAATGGTGGATGAACGCAGCATCGAGGCGTTGCGTCAGGCTCGTCACGACAACAGCGGAGCGCGATTAGCGCTTGCCGAATTTAAGATGCTGGTTCGCGAGCAGTTCTTCATGCTGCTGCTCGATCGCGAGGCGGCGCTGGCCGTTATCCCGAAGTTGCTTCCCGACGATGTCAATCAGCGCCGCGCGGCTTTCACGACGATGAGCGAGGTGCTGTCGGCCAGCGAGGACATCACAGGCGAGCGCGCCAGCCGCCTGCAGCGTGTCGCGCAGCTGTTCGGTCTCGACGCCGAAACGTCGGGGAGGGCGTCGAACGTTGCCCCTTTCGACCCCAAGGCGAAGGCATCGTAACGCTGTCTGGAAGGAACCGGCTCATGTCAGCCGACACGTCGCAGGCACAGTCCCCGAGCAAGTACGACCGTCTGATAGCGGCCGCGCAGGCCGTGCCGCCGGCCCCAACCATCGTCGTGCATCCCTGCGATGAAAGCTCATTGCGCGGCGCTGTCGATAGTGCACAGGCCGGCATCATCCGGCCGCTCCTGGTCGGACCTGAAAGGAAGATCCGGGATACGGCCGCCAGGCATGGTCTCGACATCGCGGCCTTCGAGCTCGTTGACGCAGCGCATAGCGATGAAGCCGCTGCAAAGGCGGTAGAGCTGATCCACGCCGGCCGAGGTGAGCTGTTGATGAAAGGCAGCTTGCACACCGACGAATTGATGCGCGCGGTCACCGCGAAGGCCGGAGGCCTGCGCACCGACCGCCGTATCAGCCACGTCTTCGTGATGGACGTGCCGGCCTATGCCGAGACCATCTTCGTGACGGACGCGGCCATCAACATCTTCCCTGATCTGGACGCCAAACGCGACATCATCCAGAACGCGATCGATCTTTACGTGGAAGCTGGATTCGGCAAGTCACCGCGCGTGGCAATCCTGTCAGCGGTTGAAACCGTGACCTCGAAAATTCCGTCTACGATCGAGGCGGCAGCACTCTGCAAGATGGCGGATCGCGGGCAGATCACCGGAGGGATCCTCGACGGACCGCTGGCTTTCGACAACGCCATCGACCTGGAGGCGGCGCGCATCAAGGGGATCAAGTCCGAGGTCGCCGGTCGCGCGCAGATCCTCGTCGTTCCCGACCTGGAGGCCGGCAACATGCTGGCAAAGAACCTCGCCTATTTCGCCAAGGCGGACGGCGCGGGCATCGTACTCGGAGCCCGGGTCCCGGTCGTCCTGACCTCACGCGCGGATTCGGCGCGTGCGCGGATGGCCTCGTGCGCGGTCGCAGCGCTGTATGCCCATGCCCGGCGCCGGCGTGCTCCAACGATTGCCGCGTGAACGCCATGGACACCATCCTTGTGGTCAATGCCGGCTCCTCCAGCGTCAAGTTCCAGGTCTACTCGATCGAGGGGGACGGAATATTGCGGCGACAGCTGAAAGGGCAGATGGATGGGATCGGCAGCCGCCCGCGTTTGCGCGCGAGTGGCTCCACCGGCGATCCGGTTGCGGATCGCGCCTATCCGATCGAGGCGGTGCCGGATGTTCCGGCCGCGATGGACATTGCCGGCGCCTGGTTGCGGGACGAGCAACGCATTCACCCGATCGCGGTCGGTCATCGCGTCGTTCACGGTGGCCCGGACTACGATCGGCCGATCCAGCTCGATCATGGTGTCGTGACCCGGCTGGAGCGGTACATCGCGCTCGCGCCGCTGCATCAACCCCATAATCTGGCGCCGATCCGCTCGATTCTCGGGAATTTCCCGGAGCTCCCGCAGGTCGCCTGTTTCGATACCGCATTTCATCGCACACATAGCGCGGTGGCCGATCATTATGCGATTCCACATCATCTTTATGCCGAGGGCGTGCGCCGCTACGGCTTTCACGGTCTCTCTTACGAGTACATTGCGAAGACCTTGCCAAAGGTTGCGCCGAAAGTTGCGAATGGGCGGATTATCGTCGCTCACCTCGGAAGCGGCGCCTCGATGTGCGCTCTCAGCGTGGGACGAAGCGTCGAAAGCACTATGGGCTTCACCGCTCTCGACGGGCTTCCGATGGGAACCCGCCCTGGTCAGATCGACCCTGGGGTGGTGCTCTATCTCATTTCCGAGAAGGGGATGTCTGCCTCCAACATCCAGAACTTCCTTTACCGCGATTGCGGCTTGAAGGGGTTATCCGGCGTCAGCAACGATATGCGCGTGCTGGAGAGCAGTGACGATCCGAGAGCCAGACTGGCCGTCGAATATTTCTGCTATCGCATAGGCCTCAGTGCCGGCATGCTTGCCGCAGCGCTGCAGGGGCTGGACGCCTTTGTGTTTACGGCTGGTATCGGCGAAAACTCCGCAACAATTCGCGCGCATGTCGCTGGCCAGCTTGCGTGGCTGGGCGTCACCCTCAATCAAGCCGAGAATACGCGCCACTCACAGCTGATCTCGGGTCCCGACAGTCGCATTCCAGTCTATGTGGTGCCGACCGACGAGGAGCTGATGATCGCGCAGCACACTCTGTCAGTGCTGATGAACAGAACATCGAGCAATCAAAGACAGGAGAGGGCATCATGATTCCCGTATTTCCGGATACCAAGATTGCCCTGAAGGGGAAAAAAGGCCTCGTCGTGGGCATCGCCAACGACCAGTCGATCGCGTGGGGATGCGCCAAGGCCTTTCGTGCGCTTGGTGCCGATCTAGCTGTCACTTACCTGAACGACCGCGCGAAGAAGCACGTCGAGCCTCTTGCCCAGGCACTTGAGGCGTCTATTTTCATGCCACTCGATGTCATGACGGAGGGGCAGACCGAAGAAGTGTTTGCCCGGGTCGAGAGGGACTGGGGCCAGCTCGATTTCCTGCTGCACTCGATCGCATTCTCACCGAAGGAAGCCTTGCACGGACGTGTGGTGGACGTCGGTCGCGACGGCTTCCTGAAGACGATGGAGGTCTCCTGCTGGTCCTTCATGCGCATGGCGCATTTGGCCGAGCCGCTGATGAAGAACGGCGGCACCATGTTCACGATGACCTATTACGGCAGCCAGATGGTGGTCGAAAACTACAATGTGATGGGTGTGGCCAAGGCGGCGCTCGAAGCCTCCGTCCGCTACATCGCCGCCGAGCTTGGGCCGAAGGGCATCCGCGTGCACGCGATTTCGCCCGGGCCGCTGGCTACGCGAGCGGCATCAGGCATTCCAGAGTTCGACGAACTGATGGACAAGGCGCAATCCAAGGCCCCGTCGCGCAGCCTGGTCAGCATTGAAGACGTCGGCAACGCCACGGCATTTCTCGCGCTCGACGGCGCCAAGCTCATTACAGGAAGCGTTCTTTATATTGATGGTGGTTATCACATCATCGACTGAAGGGGACGGGATGCGACTCAGCGATAGTGCAGGGCGATTAGCTCGGCCACGCAGGCCGGTCGATTGCCGCCTTCGATCTCGATGACCAGATGATAGTTCACGCGCAGCCCGTCGGGAGGGACATCCTCCGTCTCAGCAACGCTGACGCGGCCACGCAGCTTTGAGCCCGCCGGGACCGGCGAAAGGTACCTGATCCTGTCGGCGCCGTAGTTCAGGGTGTTTCGGAGGCCTTTTAACCCCATCACCGAGCGGATGAACATCGGTGCCAGCGCCAGGGACAGCATGCCATGGGCGATGGTGGTGCCGCCGGGCATTTCTTTCCTCGCGCGCTCCTGGTCGACATGGATCCACTGTTCATCGCAGGTCGCTTCCGCAAACTTGTTGATCCGGTCCTGCGTTACCTCGATCCAGTCGCTGGCGCCGATTTCGGTACCGACCGCAGATCTTATCTCATCAAAATTGCCGAATATCCGCATGTCCTTCACCTTCAGATCATCATCTCCGGGACATGGTCGCCGACGAGAAGGTCGGCTTCAGTCGCAGCCATCACTTCGCCGATCGTGACGCCCGGCGCGGTCTCAAGAAGCGTCGCCGTGCCATCGGCAAAGCCGATCACAGCCATGTCGGTGACGACCAGATTTACTGGCCGCGCCGAGGTGAGCGGCAAGCTGCATTTCGCAACAATCTTGGACTTGCCCTTTGCTGCGTGCTGCATGGCGACGATGACCCGCTTCGCGCCGCTCACGAGATCCATGGCGCCGCCCATGCCTGGAACCATCTTGCCCGGGATCATCCAGTTGGCGAGATGGCCATGGGCATCGACTTGAAGGCCGCCAAGCACCGTGACGTCGACATGGCCGCCGCGGATCAGTCCGAACGACATCGCGCTGTCGAAGGTCGAGGCCCCGGGCAGCGCGCTGATCGGGCGCCCCCCTGCGTCCGTTAGCGTCGGATGCGCCAAGCCTTGCTCGGGGATAGGCCCCGTTCCGATCAGGCCGTTTTCCGACTGGAAGAATACCTTCAGGTCCGTTGGAACGTAGTTCGCGACGAGCGTCGGGATACCGATGCCGAGATTGACGAGGTCGCCGCTCCGAAGCTCCTTGGCGACGCGCCGGGCGATGATGATCTGCGGATCCATGTCGTCACCCGTTTGTAATGAGGTAGTCGACGAGCGGCGCCGGGGTCACGACGTGGTCGGGCGCGATCACGCCGATTGGCACAATGTTCTCCGCGGTGACGATCACGGTGTCGGCGGCCATCGCCATGACTGGATTGAAGTTGCGCGAGGTCAATGCGTACGCCAAGTTGCCGAGGTAGTCGGCAAGGAAGGCGTGCACTAGCGCAAACTGTGCACGCAAGGCTGTCTCCAGCAGAAAAGGCTTTCCGTCGACTTCGATCTCGCGCTTGCCCTGCGCAACCAGCGTGCCGACGCCGGTTGGCGTCAGAACTCCACCTAGCCCGCATCCACCCGCACGAATGCGCTCGACGAAGGTTCCCTGGGGTACCAGATCGACGGTGATCTGGTTTGCCAGCATCTGCTGCTGTGCCTTCGCATTGAGACCGATATGCGTTGCGGTCAATCGCGCGACCAGCGCAGCATCGAACAGCTTGCCGACGCCCTTGCCGGGGATCGCCGCATCATTGCAGATCAGCGACAGACCGCCCTTCTTCTGCCGCACCACCTCGTCGAGCAGGCGCTCCGGTGTTCCGACACCCATGAATCCGCCGACCATGACACTCGCGCCGACCGGGATCATTGCGACGGCTTCTTCGAGGGAGATGGCCTTCATGAGGGAGAACTCCGGTCGGCGCGTGCAGGGCGTCGATGAATGCTGGAGGGCGGAAATCGCGCTGCTTTGATCTGCGTCAAGGCTCCGCATCATTCGCGGACGATTCCCACGCTCGCGAGCGCGTCGTGCCAGAGCTTGCGCAGTTCGGTGTGTCGGCTTTCCAGGACTGTGCTGACGGTGCCACGGAAGGGTAACAGGTCGGGACCTTTCAGGAACAGGATTTGCGCCTGCAACAGACGTCCGCTCTCGAACTCGATGCGGCGTAGCGCCATCACGAAGGGGTCATTCGGGTTTGCCTCAAGCGGTAGTAACGCCGCTGGCCGGATCCCGGCGTGGACGGCATGCGCGAGCGTGGCGAGGTGGACTGCTTGCCAAAGAATGCGATCGGCAATGCCTTCGTTCGGCGTCGGAAGCCAGGCGGCCTCCCAGGATATGGCCATATAGCCCAGGGCAAGGTCCGGCACCCATGTGGTTGCGCGCATCAGAAGCGACACGATCTCGCTCTCTCGGTAGAACTGAGCGTTCAATTCTGTCTGCCAGCCGGCCTCGAACTTCGCCGGCAGGGCGAGGGCGAATTGCCTTGCGAGAGCGCCATGGGCCGAGATCAGGAAAGCGGCGACGCGAGTCTGCTGGCTGTGCGGCACTCGGCCTTCGGAGTCGAGTGGTCCGAGAAGTCCGCTCATGCCCGGGTCCTCTGGACGGGGATGGCACGCAGATGGTCGTAGCTGGCGGGAAATGGAGTGAGCTCACCACCAGGGTCTTCGGGCGCAATCCAGACCGCTTTGTTACCTTGCCAGCGTCCGGCCAGCACGTCATCGGCGAAGCGCGCGAGCAGGTCGGCTGTGAGCGCACCCTTTTCCAACGTGAAAGCGTGATAGGCGCCTGGGATGATCACGAGCGCGCTGTTGGGGATTCCGACTCGCAGCGTCTCGTGTAGGGCGCGCGGCGTCAGGAAGTCGAACTCTCCGTTCAGGATCATGGTTGGGACGGCGATCGAGGCGAGTTGCGGCGTCAGCGGCTGGAAGTCGAGGAACGACTCCATCAGGTTCTGCAGCGCGTAGAGGTCATTGACCAGCCAGCCCTGCCGCTTGACACCGTCGAGCTTATCCAGCAGCGGCTTCAACCATTCATCGGACAGATTCATCGGCAGCAGCAGATCCTGGAGATAGCCGGTTCCACCCAGAATTAGGCCGGTGCGTAGTGCGTTGCCGATCAGGAGAAGTTGAGGCGAAAGCTCGGCAAAACAACTCATTGGCACCAGACCCGAGAGGCGCGCCCCATGCTCGATCGCGTAGCGCAGCGCGATCAGGCCGCCGAAGCTAATTCCACTGAGGAAGACTGGACCTTCGCCGAGCATCTCGATCAGGCGATGCAGCGCAAGGACATGGTCGTCCTGGTTGATGAAAAGCGTAGGCTTGTCGGAGGCGCCCTGGCCGAGCAGATCGAACGTCGCAACGCGAAATCCCCGTGCGATGAGCGCGTCGCGATAAGCGGTCCACAGTTCGGAATATTGAGTCAGTCCATTGACCAGCACGTAGGCCGGCGCCGTCACAGGACCGTCGAGCTCATACCGGATCCGGTAGGAGCCGTGCGTGAGGAAAGGCATCGCGGCGTCCGGCATGTAATTCGGTGCCAAGACACTCGCGCGGGCAGTGCGAATTCCCTTGCGCTAGATCAAGGGTCGCGCCGCGTCCTCTCCTAGCGTTTGGCAAAATCAAAGCCTGCCGGAGGAATTCGCCATGGTCGGGAGACATGTCATGCGGCGATATCTCATCAGCCTGCTGTTGCTGTTGATCGGGACATCGCTCGCGGTTGCGCAGCCCTTTACGCGCCGCTCGTCGCAGATGCAGCATGACGGGCTGAAGAAGACCTACGAGATCGCGAATTTTCGACTTGGGGGCAAGTACGATCTGGCCGATCCCTCGAAGTGGGAGAATGGCGGCGAGGGCGGCGTCACGCTCGAATCTTTGGGCGTCGGGAAATTGCACACCGCCTATATCGCGGTCGGTACGCCGCGGCGCAACGCCGCCGGTGAGATCACCAATGCCGTCGTCATCAACTCATATTATTCCGGCGATGCCACCGACATGTACGAGCAGTGGGTCAAAGGAGCAGCCTTGTCAGGCACCGTGCCAATTATTGGTCCCGGCCGTCCCATCGATACGGATCGTTATTATGTCATCATGGTCGATCCGCTCGGAACCTGGGGCGCCAGCAAACCTTCGGACGGTCTCGGCGTAAAGTTTCCGCAGTACAGCTACTATGACATGGTCCAGGCCAATTATCGCATGCTGCGCGACGGGCTGAAGGTCGCGCGCGTGGCCCTAGTGTCCGGCGTTTCCATGGGCGGCACGCAGACCTATGTCTGGGGCGTGATGCATCCCGAATATATCGGCGCAATGATGCCGATCGGTGGCACCACGCAGTCGGATGGGGAAGATCCTGTCGGCAACTGGACATTCCAGATGATGACCGCGGCGATCGAATCCGATCCGGTGTGGCAGGAAACGAATGGTGATTATTACAAGCTGCCCAAAGAGAAGCATCCGATGCCGGGCGTGGCGTTCGGCTGGTCGATCCTCGGCATGACCGGCTATGACTTTGCGTTCCGTACGACCCAGAATTGGGGCGCCGTCCAGCCCGAAATTTTTTATTGGGACCCCCCGAACGAAAAGGCGGCTTTGAACGTCGTCAACCGTGCCAAGCTTTACGATGCGGTCGACCTGGTCTGGCGCAACCGTGTCGGCGAGACCCACAACATCAATGCTTATCTCGGCCGGATCCAGGCGCGCACGCTGGTGATGCACATTACCAACGACCTGTGGCTGAACTTCAAGTTGGCTCAGAAGGCTGTCGACCGTGTACCCGGTGCGGACCTTATCGCTCAGGAAAGCCCGGTCGCACATTATGGTGTGTTTCCGATCATCAACCAGCGCAAGAACGACCCGAAGTTCGTTGCCTTCATGGATGATGTGGCGAGCCTCGACCGCGCGCAGAAATTCGTTGACAAGAATTATCGCGTGCCCGGCGTCGCCGAGAACATCGACCCCAAAAAGTCGTTCTGGAAAGAGTTCGTGACCTATCCCTATCCGGTCAAATACGCCAATGCCAAAGACAAGGGCGGAAATTCCTGGCAGATCGGCTACATGGATGAATACGCCGGCACGGAGAAGGATCCGAAGATCCTTGTGATCGTCCATGGCAAAGGCGCGTTCGGCGGGCACTACGGCAACATCATGCAGTATGCGCTGCGTAGCGGCTTGCGCGTGATCGTGCCCGACCTGCCGCATTACGGTATGTCCGGACCCGGCAATCTCGACAAGAGTCCGGCGCGCACCATGCAGGACATGCGCGAGGTCATCTACGATCTCGTCGTCAACCAGCTCGGCGTCAAGAAGGCGTATTATCTCGGCCATTCGCTCGGCGGTCAGTTCGTGATGGGTTATGCCCTGACCTGGCCGGATGCAGTGCAGGGTCTCGCGCTGGAGGCGCCATCAGGTCTCGAGGAATATCCTCGCGAGATCACCATCGCCAAGGGCAAAAAGGCGCCGCTGTTCGACCCGGCCTTCGATCATGACTTCGACAAGTGGAGGGCGACCTGGGACCAGACCGGCATTCTGGCCGCCGAGAAGGCGCGTGACGAGCAGAACATCCGCGACTTCTTCTATTTCAAGAAACGCGATCCGGAGACTGGCGCGGTGTCTGCGGCGAAGAGCGGCTATTTCTTCAGCGACAGCGAATATGCCCGCTTCCACACCGAGCAGCGCGTTGGGCTGACTAAAGGCAATCCGAAGGAGCTCGAGCAGTGGTGCAACGTGTTCATCTACGACGTCTACACGATCGGAGCGGAGCTCCAGCAGGATGATCCGAAAAACCTGTACGAGCGGCTCACGCAGATCAAGGCTCCGATCTTTCTCGCCTTCGGCGACAAGGAGCCGTTCATCCCGACGCCGGCGTTCAATGGACTGACGGATCTCGGACGCGATGCCATCACGCCCTTCATGACACGCATGACCAATGCGGGCAACCGGCCGATCCTCAAGATTTATCCGGAGACCGGGCACTTCATCCACACGGACAACCCGGTTGAATACCCGGTAGATGTAGTGGATTTCGTGACGCGCGGAAGCGTCGACACGTCGTCGCCGGTCGGAACCGATCGTATGATCAAGGGCTCGGTGGCTTCTGCTTTGCCGGTGGCACCGACGCCGGCCGGCGCCGCGCCCACCGCCGGCCTGAACAAGTAGGACCGGTCCATGCCGATGGTGCAGGCGGGCGAAGTCCAGCTGGGCTGGCGAGAGTGGGGCAAAGGCGACATTACCGTCGTCTTCATCCACGGCAATCTCGCCAGCAAGGACTGGATCGAACTCGCTGCGCCGCTGTTTCCTTCTGGTCTTCGCGTCATCGGCATTGACTGGCGCGGCTGCGGCGACAGCGACCGGCCGAAACCTGCGGTTGATTACACCAACTACACGATGCAGCAGCACGCAAAGGACATGCTGGCTGCGCTCGATACCCTGGACATCAACTACTGCCATCTTGCAACGCATTCAACCGGCGGCATCATCGCGGCCCGCATGCTCCTGATGCAGCCACGGCGATTCGGGCGGGTATTTGCGCTTGATCCGGTCACGCCGCTCGGCATGGCTTTTAATGCCGACCAGATCGGGCTGTTCCGCGCCATGATGGCGAGCAAGGAGGTGACCCGGTCGGTGATGGCGACCGCGGCCTCATCGCTGTTCGTGCCGGAAAGCATGGCGCCGAATAAGGTCCCGCAATTCCGTCCAGGGGGCGCGGACATCCAGGCGCTGTTCGACCGGATCATCGAACAAACCTTCGGCGTCTCCGAAGGGATCTGGATCGGGACGCCCGTCAATCTCACGCGCGAGCGGGAGAGTCGGGAATTGGAGAGCCGCATGCCGGAGATCGGGCATTCGCACCTGGTATTGTGGGGCGAACGGGACGGCTGGATCCCTCCCGCGGATCTTCATGCGATGGCCGCGGCAATGCCGGACTGCCGCCTCGTCGTCGTGCCCGGTATCGGACATTCGATGAATCTCGAAATGCCCGCGCTCTACGCCGGCTATTTTGGTGCGTGGTTCGGGGGACTTGCGGCATAACAAGGAGGAATGACACCATGGCCGATATCAATCCATCCGCAGCGGATATCCGCACCATGCTCGCCGAGACGCTTCTTCGCCTGCGTAAGGCCAACGCGGAGTATTTCGAGCAGCTGGAAATGGGACTGAACGCCTCGAAGCTGCCGATAGCAAACCACGCCAAGGAGTTCTGCGGCTACATGCAACGCAACGTCACGGCGACGTTCGGCCTCGGCGACAAACTCATGCAGGCCAAGGACATGCAGGACGCGCTCGAGATTCAATCTGATTTTTTCCAGGCGCAAATGCGATTGCTCACCGAGCAAAGCAAAAGCATGAGCGAGTCTGCCATGAAGGCGGCGACCGAAGCGTTTGCACCAAAGAATTGAGCCACGCTCGTCGCGGACGCTGTCGCTTGCAAAGCTGGGAATCGTTTATTGAGCAACTAGGATCAATGAGTGACGTGATGAAACCCCACCAGGCAACTCTGCATTTGGGGTTTTCCGAGGTTCCGCCGTCTCATGACGGAAGGCCTTGCCCGTGCGCGAGCACCTACCCTGATCTAACCCACCGTTTAGGCGGACGATCGGAGGAAATATCGCAGATTGGCGTCATGTGGGGAAAAGCGGTAGCGGCCTCCTGACTCGAACCCCCGACGCATCGCAACGCCACCGATCTGGCGCGGCGGTAAATCCGCTGGCGCGATTGCGATTCCAGCCGAACCGGATCAGCTCTTAAGTTCGTCAAGGGATCTCGACCGGCTCCAATCCTGTAGGTGGGAGTGGAATGTGGTGTGCGACGAATGCCCATTTGCGGTCGGATAAGCGCAGCAGTGCGATCCATAAGTCATTGATTGTATTTGACCCGTGGCTGACTCTTAATCAGCGGGTCCCAGGTTCGAGCCCTGGTGCGCCCACCATATAAAAGGTCTTGTTTCCCAATACCTTTGCGAAATGTTGGCCGAGAATAGAACGGGTCTCGCGCGATATCTTTCGTGGCGGGACGTCACACGGGCATATCTCACCCCATTCGATATGGTGCGCATAGCCGGGCGTTGACCTTCGGCCGTAGGGCAAGTTAGCCGAAAGCCGATCTCAACAAGCTCATTACGACTGCAAATCGCGAGGCACTCGCTTCTTCGGCCGACCGGAGCGATGCAGACCGCGTACTTCCTGCTGTTGAAAAAGCTCCGCGCAGAGGCCACGCAGCCATTGGCTTGCCGGGTCGTGATGGAAGCGGGCGTGCCAATATTGCTTCACCGTGAAGCCGGCAATCGGCAGCGGGCAGTTGAGCACGCGCAGTCCGTAATAGTGAGCCAGGGTTTCGCCAATGTGCCTTGGCAGGGTAGCAAGCAGGTCAGTCGTTCCGACGATTGCGGGTAGTCCCAAAAAGCCGGGCAACTCCAGCGCAACGTCAAGGACTATTTTCTGCTCCTGCAGCGCGCCCGCGAGCAACTGATGTCCAGTGCCGGAGCGAATGAGGACGTGCGCCTCACGCCTGAAATCCTTTGCCGTGATGCGTTCGCGGATCCGAGCATGTTTTGCGTTCGCGAGGCAGACCCAATCCTGCGGAAAAAGAGCCTGCTGGAAGTGTCCAGCATCGAGATCCGAGATGTAGCCGAGCGCCACATCGGCTTCACCGGATTGCAGCATGCGTGGGGTGTCGGCGCCGATCTGTGTCGCCTCGATACGAACGCCTGGGGCAACGCGGCGGACGTGGGCGAGAATGGACGGGAGCAGCGTGACGTGGCTTCCGTCCGTCATGCAGATGGCAAAACGGCGCTTTGCGGTTGTCGGATCGAAGTCGGTGCGAAGCTCGGCAAGGCGACGCAGCATTTCCAGCGCCTGCCTCGCGGTGCCGATGAGAGCCTCGGCGCGCGGCGTCGGCAGCATGCCCTTCGCTGACCGGATGAAGAGCGGATCGTCCAGTTCCGCACGCAGGCGGGCCAGCCAGATCGAGATGGTCGGCTGACTTTGGCCGAGCTTTTCGGCTGCCTTGGTGACGCTGCCAGTGGTGAACAATGCATCGAAGAGCCTGAGCAGGCGCGGGTCCAGCAGGTTGGTCTCGGTGCGATCCTGGTGCTTCATTGCGATTCACAATAACGGATATAAGAATCATAACATATATAAATATCGAGCCGCCAGCTACGGTGCTTCCGACGCCGAGAATGGCGCGGGAGAAGCGTTCGGATGAGGATCTGCTTTATCGGAGCGGGAGCCTTGGGCTCGACCATCGGCGGTACGTTGGCGCGCGGCGGGGCCGAGGTCTGGCTGATCGATCCGTTCCAGGCTCATGTCGGCGCAATCAATGCCGGTGGCCTGCGAATACTCGAAGATGGCGCCGAGACCGTCGTGAAGGTCACTGCTTGCACCTCCGCGGCTCAGGTCGGCGTAGAAGCGGACCTCGTCATTATCCTCGTCAAATCCTACCACACGCGGGATGCCATCCGTGCCGCGGCGCCGATCATCGGGCCGCGGACGGTCGTGATGTCGCTTCAGAACGGTCTTGGTCATGAGGACATCCTGTCGGAGGAGGTTGGTCGTGACCGGGTCATGGCGGGCAAGACCTACGTCGGCGGTGTGCTGCTCGGCCCTGGTCATGTTCGTTCCGGGGTCATCGGCAAGGAGACCATCATCGGCGAGCTTGATGGGCGCTTGACAGAACGTGCGCAGCGAATCTCCGAGACCTTTAATCGCGCCGGCATTCTCACGCTGCTCAGCGACAACATCTTGGGCACGATGTGGGACAAGTTGTTCATCAACGTCGCCGGAGGAGGAATTACCGCCGTGACCGGGCTGACTTATGGCGGCCTGTATTCGCTGCCGGTTCTGGAAGATTGCGCGCTGGCCGCAATCTCGGAGGGCATCTCGGTCGCGCAAGCTGCTGGCGTGAAGATCTCGATTACCGATCCGCGACGCGCCTGGTCGATGGCGTCCGCTGGACTGCCGCCCGAGTTCAAGACGTCGATGTTGCAGAGTTTGCAGTCCGGCAACCTCACCGAGGTTGACTACATCCACGGCTCCGTCGTGCGCTGGGGCGCCAAGCTCAGCGTGCCGACCCCCGTCAATTCCACCCTCGTCGCGCTGGTCAAGGGCATCGAATACGCCCGCAGCGACTATCCTGGAAAGTCCTGAGATGTCATTGCCCCGCGCTTATGTCGAACACGTCGCGATCCGCGTGCCGGACGTTGATCGTCACGTCGACTTCTTTCGTGAGGTGCTTGGTCTCGCCATTCGCGATGAGCAACCCGCCGATGGTACGCGCCCGCGTCAGGTTTGGGTGCTCGGAAGCGTGCAACTCATCGAAGATCCGAATTTCGTCGGACCAGAGGGGCGTCTCGCCCATCTCGGCATCATGGTCGACGATTACGAGGGTGTGCTCGCCCGTGCCGCCGCCTGGGGCGCCAAAGCGTTGCCCGCCGGGCCGAACTGGCTCGAGCTGCCGGGCGGGCTCAACGTCGAAATCTTGCAAGCCAGCGCAGGCGCCGTGGAAGCCGCCCTGGCGATCAATCCCCGTGCCTAGAGGAAGACGCGACATGACAGATGAGCGCTACTGGGACGATGCCAAGGTCGGCGATGAATGCGTAACCCCCTCGGTGACGGTCACCGAAGCAATGGTGAATGCCTATGCCGAACTGACGGGCGATTTCACGCCGGTCCATGTCGACGAGGAGTACGCGAAGACAACGCCGTTCGGCACCCGCGTCGCGCATGGGTTGTTTGGTCTGTCGCTCGCTGACGGATTGAAAACGCGTGCCGCCTACCGGTTCCTCCCGGGAATGTCGCTGGGCTGGACATGGGATTTCAAGCTGCCGATCAAGCTCGGGGACACCGTGCATGTGAAGTTCCGCGTTGGTTCAATGCGCGGCACAAAGAGGGATGGGTGGGGCATCGTTGTGCTGCCTTCGGAACTCATCAATCAGCGCGGCGAGGTCGTTCAGCTAGGTGAGCATCGGCTGATGATCCCGATGCGCCCGAAGACCAGCGCTGCAGGAGAGCAGGCATGACCGCGCAAGATCTGCCGCTCAAAGGCATTCGCGTCATCGACTACAGCCATTTCCTGGCCGGCCCGTTCATGGGCCGTTGCCTCGCCGCGATGGGCGCGGAGGTCATCAAGGTGGAGCGCCCAAAGGGGGGCGACGCAGGCCGGGCCCATGGATATTTCAAGGACGGACAATCCGGCTACTTCCTGCAGCAGAATATGGGGAAGCAGGGACTTTGCATCGACCTGCGCGACGAGCGTGGTCTCGACATGATGATGAAGCTGGTCGACACGGCCGATGTCTTCATCGAGAATTACCGACCCGGCGCACTCGAACGTCTCGGTCTCGGTTACAAAGCACTATCGGCGCGGAATCCGAGGCTGATCTATTGCTCGGTCTCCGCCTATGGCCATACCGGTCCCTATGCCGATCGTCCGGGCTTCGGCCTGATCGCAGAGGCGATGTCGGGTGCGCTGGCGCAACTGGGCAATCCCGGCGAACCGCCGCCGCTGCTGCGGATGCCGCTGGCCGATATGTACACTGGCATTCATGGCGTCGCTGCTATCAATGCGGCGCTGGTTGGCCGTGCGTCGTCCGGGCGCGGCCAACATATCGATCTGGCGCTGTACGATTGCATGGTCTCGATGCACGACTATGCGGTTCAGCGTTACTTCCTCTCGGGCGGCGCTGACCTGCCGAAGCAAACCGGCAGCGGACAGCCGGATTCGACCGTTTACGGCGTCTTTCCGGCCAAGGACGGCAATCTTGTCATCGCTGCGCAAGTCGATGATGCGTGGCGACGATTGGCGAGCCTGATTGGAGGAGACACGCTGGCATTGGACGAGCGTTTCGCCAAGCCCGCCGCGCGGAACGCCCATTATGCTGAAGCCATGGAGATTGTGCGCAACTGGACGCTATCGCAGCCGTCTCGAGATGCGTGTCTTGCGGCACTCGAGGAAGCAGGTGTGCCGTCCGCTCCCGTGCAGACCATCGAAGAGGTCGTGAGGGATCCGCAGATCCATGCGCGCGGCATGCTGGTCGAGCAGGAGCATCCGGTGCTCGGCAAGGTAACGCTGCCGAACCTGCCGTTCCGGTTTTCCGATTGCGACACCACGGTGCGCACTCCGGCGCCACTGCTTGGACAGGACAATCGTCGCATTGCTGTCTCGCTGGGACTGTCGGCCGAAGCCGTCGACGCGATGGTGCGCGACGGCGTGCTCTACAACGAAGCTGCAGTGCAGGAGTGAGCGATGAGCGATCGCTATGCGGTGATTGGCAATCCGATCGGCTTCAGCAAGTCACCTTTCATCCATAGCACTTTCGCCAAAATGATGGGACAGGATCTCGTCTATGAGGCGATCGAGGGGCCCATCGATGGCTTCAGCGCACGGGTTGATCAATTCCGGACGGAGGGCGCCAAGGGGCTGAACATCACCGCCCCGTTCAAGCTCGATGCCTTCGCTTATGCAAATGAGCTCTCAGAGAGCGCCCAACGCGCAGGTGCCGCAAACTGCCTGAAGTTCGAGGGCGATCGGATCATTGCCGAGAATTTCGACGGAATCGGCCTGGCGCGTGACATCACTGCCAATCTCGGCGTCAAAATGGTTGGCCGGCGCGTCCTGATGCTCGGCGCTGGGGGAGCGGCACGTGGCGCGTTACTGCCGTTTCTGCGCCAGCAACCGTCCGAGCTGGTTCTCGTCAATCGAACGCTGTCCAAAGCCGTGGCATTGGCCGAAGAGTTTGCCGGCTGTGGTCCCCTGATCGTGAGCGGCTACGCTGAACTGGCCGACCTTGCCGAGGGGTATGACGTCGTGGTCAACGCGACTTCTGCCAGCCTGCGAGGTGAAATGCCGCCGCTTCCGAGCAATGTCTTCCAGGGCGCGGAGCTGGCGTACGAACTTGCCTATGGCAAAGGATTGACTCCCTTTCTGCAAGCGGCCCGCACTGAAGGCGTGGCCAAGCTGGCTGACGGCGTCGGCATGCTGGTCGAGCAGGCGGCGGAAGCCTTTGTCTGGTGGCGTGGCGTCCGACCGAGCACGGCCCAGATCATCGCCGAATTGACTGTCCCATTGAGCTGACGGACGACGCCGACAATGCATCCCAAACCCAGTTTTCTCGTCGGCCTGATCGGCAGCGGCATCTCGGCGTCTCGCACGCCGCCCATGCACGAAGCGGCCGCAGACGCCGCTGGCATCCGCTATCTCTACAAGAAGATCGATCTGGTCGAGTTGAACCTCGGGGTCGAAGCGTTACCGGAATTGCTCACGGCCGCAAGGCGGATGGGCTTTGACGGATTGAACGTGACCCATCCCTGCAAGCAGGCGATCCTTCCACTGTTGGACGAGCTTTCGCCCGACGCGGAGGCGCTTGGCGCTGTGAACACCGTGGTCGTCAGAAAGGGCCGGATGACCGGCCATAACACGGACTGGTTCGGCTTTGCCGAGAATTTTCGCCGCAGCATGCAAGGTGCACCACTCGGTCGTGTCGTGCAATTCGGCGCAGGCGGCGCGGGCGCGGCGGTTGCTTTCGCGCTCATGAAGCTTGGCGTGCAGGAACTGACCATCATAGACGTCGACTTGGCCAAGGCGCAGAGCGTGGTCGACGGCTTGTCCTCTCGATTTGTCAAAGGGCGCTTGAGGGTCGGCCGGGATGTCGCAGCGGCCGTGGCTGCCGCAGACGGAATTGTAAACGCGACGCCCATTGGCATGGACAAGTATCCGGGAACGCCGCTGCCGCTGGCAATGCTCTGTTCCGGTCTCTGGGTCGCTGAGATCATCTACTTCCCGCTGGAGACCGCGCTGCTGCGCGCGGCGCGTACCCTCGGCTGCCGCACGGTCGATGGTGGCGGAATGGCAATCTTCCAGGGCACCGAAGCATTCCGCCTGTTCACGGGCGTCTCGCCTGATCCAGACGTCTTCTTCGCAACTTTCGCATCCCTGGGAGGATGACATCCGGCCGATGGGCGAGCGGTACGCACAACGCCCGAGAGGAAACGCAAGATGGGCTACACGCTCGATTTCTCGGTGGTTTGGCACGCAATGCCCGCGTTGCTGTGGGGTTGCGTGGGGACGTTGGGTTTGGCGCTTGCTGGCATGACGCTCGCAATGATCATCGGCGTCGCGGGCGTCGCAGCCCGCGATGCGAAGGCGGCCTGGTTGCGCGCCATCGTGATCGGCTTCGTCGAAATCGTGCGCAACACGCCGTTCCTGGTGCAGATCTTCTTTCTGTTCTTTGCACTGCCGCTCGTCGGGGTAAAGCTCAATCCGACTGCCACCGCCATTATCGCGCTCGGTGTGAACGGAGGGGCATACGCCATCGAGATCATCCGCGGCGGCGTGCAATCGATTCACAAAGGGCAAATCGAGGCCGGCTACGCGCTCGGACTGCACAAAGGGCAGGTATTCCGTTCCATCGTACTCAAGCCCGCGCTTCGCGCGATCTATCCCTCGCTCACGGGACAGTTCATCATGCTGACGCTGACCTCGTCGATCTGTTCGGCTGTGTCCGCCTATGAATTGACGTCGGTTGCGCAGCGCATCGAAAGCGACACATTCCGCAGCTTCGAGGTCTATTTCTTCGTCACTTTCCTCTACCTCGCGATCTCCTGGCTGCTGATGGCGGGCTTCGCAATCATCTCTCACCGCTTCTTCTCATATCCGACGCGCTGAGGAGCACAGATCATGACACCGCATTTCGGCCTTCCCGAGTTCGGCTTCCTCCTGCGTGGTCTGCAATGGACGGTACTCCTGACGCTGGTTGCATTCGTCGGTGGCTGTACCGCCGGCCTGGTCGTCGCACTGTTGCGCACCTGCGGTCGCACGAGTGTGGAATGGATAGTCCGGATCTATATCGGAATCTTCCAGGGGACACCGCTGCTGCTGCAACTGTTCGTGGTGTACTACGGCTTGGCGCTCCTCGGATTGAAGCTGTCGGCATTCGTTGCGGTCGCGATCGGGTTCACCGTCAACGCCTCGGCTTTTCTCGGCGAGATCTGGCGCGGCGCAATCCAGGCCGTGCCTCGCGGTCAGACCGAGGCTGCAATGGCGCTCGGTCTGCATTATTCCGCGCGCATGCGCGACATCGTGCTGCCGCAAGCCATTCGCATCGCGCTGCCGGCGACCATCGGCTATCTCGTGCAGCTCATAAAGGGCACCTCGCTCGCTGCCATCGTCGGCTTCATCGAACTCGCCCGCGCCGGTCAAATCGTATCGAACCAGACCTACCAGCCGTTGCTCGTCTTCGGTGTGGTCGGCGCAATGTATTTCATCCTCTGCTGGCCACTCTCATGGTGGGGCAGTCGGGTGGAGGCCAGGCTCGCCCTGGCCGGTCAAAGGTAGGTTCGGCGCACCTACTCAATCAAACACAGCCATCACCAGGAGGAGATACTCATGTTGTTTTCGCTCAATCGTCGCCAGCTCGGCATTGCGCTGCTGACGCTCTCGGCCATCGTTGTCGCAGGCGGCTCGCAGGCGGGCACGCTGGAGGACGTGAAGAAGAAGGGCGTCGTCGTCATCGGCATTCAGGGCGATAATCCGCCCTGGGGCTATGTCGATAGCTCAGGAAAGCAGGATGGGATCGATGCCGACATGGGGCGCGCCTTCGCTGAATATCTCGGCGTGAAGGCCGAGTTCGTCCCGCTGGCGGTGGCCAACCGTATTCCGGCGCTGACCACAGGCCGCGTGGACATTCTGTTCGCGACCATGGCCATGCTGCCCGAGCGCGCGAAGGCGGTACAATATTCCAAACCGTATGTTGCCAATGAGATTACACTGGTCGCTGCCCAGGCAACTCCGATCAACAGCAATGCCGATATGGGGAAGTACGTTATCGGCGTCCCACGCTCCTCCACGCAGGACACCCAAGTCACCAATAATGCTCCTGCGGGCGCCGAAATCCGCAGGTTTGATGATGACGCGGCCACGATCCAGGCGCTGCTCTCGGGTCAGGTGCAGGCGGTCGGCGCAAACAGTTTCTACCCGCAGCGTCTGAACGCTGCAAAGCCGGAACTTGGGTTCGAGCCCAAGCTTCACTTCACCGCCTTGTACAACGGGGCCTGCACGCGCCTGGGAGAGAAGGAGTGGAACGAGACGGCGAACAAATTCATCGACCAGATCAAGTCCAATGGCAAATTGGCCGGTTTCTACGCCAAGTGGATGAAGGCGCCCGTGCCAATCTTCCCCGACTCAGTCCCCGGAGTTCCGTCCACAGTTCAATAGTCACTGCAAGCGGCCGACGCGCTGGGCGCGTTGGCCGTCGTCCGATAACGGAGGCCGAATCCATGCAGGACCAGATCCTGATCGAAATGAAGGGCGTGCAGAAATGGTACGGCGGGTACCAGGCTCTCCGCAACGTTGATCTCACTGTGCGCCGAGGTGAAAAGATCGTGCTCTGCGGTCCTTCCGGTTCGGGCAAGTCGACGCTGATACGCTGTATCAACCGCCTGGAGGCGATCCAGCAGGGCAGTATCGTGGTGAACGGTCATCGGCTGGACGACAGCATCAAGGCCATCGATGTCGTACGTCAGGACGTCGGCATGGTCTTTCAGAGCTTCAACCTTTTTCCGCATATGACGGTCTTGCAGAACTGCATGCTCGCGCCCATTCGCGCGCGCCGCATCGGCAAGACCGAAGCGGAGGCGACCGCGCGAAAATATCTCGAGCGGGTGCGCATTGGTGAGCAGGCCGAGAAGTATCCGGCTCAACTCTCGGGCGGTCAGCAGCAACGTGTCGCTATCGCGCGTGCTCTCTGCATGCAGCCCAAGGTCATGCTGTTTGATGAACCGACCTCGGCTCTCGATCCGGAAATGGTCAAGGAAGTGCTCGACACGATGATTGGCCTCGCCAACGACGGCATGACCATGATTTGCGTCACCCACGAGATGGGTTTTGCCCGCCAGGTTGCCGACCGTGTCATCTTCATGGCTGAAGGGCAGATCATCGAAGAAGGTGTGCCCGACGCTTTCTTCCGCAATCCGCAGCACGCTCGCACCAAGCAGTTCCTTGGCGAGATCCTAGCCCATCACTGAACGGAGTTTATCCATGAGTCGTCTTGTCTACGTCCTCAACGGGCCAAATCTCAATTTGCTTGGCAAGCGCCAGCCCCACATCTACGGTCACGAAACGCTTGCCGATGTGGAGCGGGATTGCCGGGCGCTGGCCGGGGAGCTTGCTCTGGAGCTACGCTTTCACCAGTCGAACAGAGAATACGAGTTGATCGATTGGGTCCACGAGGCACGCGAGACGGCTGTCGGCATCGTGATGAATCCCGCGGCTTTCACCCATACGTCGGTCGCCATCCTGGATGCTTTGAACACGTTCGAGGGGACAGTGATCGAGGTGCACATTTCCAATGTGCACAAGCGCGAGGAATTCCGCCACCACTCGTTTGTCTCCAAACGAGCTGATGGGGTCATCGCCGGCTTCGGCACTCAGGGTTATCTGCTCGGCTTGCGTCGCGTGGCCAAGCTGCTCGATGAGAAGAACGGATAGAATCGCATGAGTGCACCCATCCGCCTGACGGTCATGGGAGCGGGTCTCATCGGCAAGCGACATATTGAACATATTCTCGCGCGGCCGGAGGCGGTGCTGTCGTCGATCGTCGATCCGACGCCGGCGGCACGAGAGTTGGCGGTTTCGCTGAACGTGAACTGGTTTCCGTGCTTTCGGGACATGCTCTCCGAAAGTCGGCCCGACGGGGTGGTCGTCGCCACCCCCAACCAGATGCACGTGGCGAACGGCATGGATTGTATCGCTGCGGGCATCCCGGCGCTGATCGAGAAACCGTTAGCGGATGATGTCGTTGCTGCACAGGCGTTGGTCGAAGCCTCCGACCGGGCGGGCGTGCCGTTGCTAACCGGCCACCACCGCCGCCACAACCCGATGATCCAGCGCGCCAAGGCGGAGATCGATAGTGGCGGGCTCGGTCAGATCGTATCGGTGCATGGCATGTTCTGGTTGATCAAGCCGGACGATTATTTTGAAGTGTCCTGGCGCCGCGAGAAAGGAGCGGGCCCCATTTTCCTGAATCTCATCCACGATATCGACCTGTTGCGGTATCTGTGCGGCGATATCGTCGCGGTACAGGCTGCCCAATCCAATCAGCTGCGCGGAAATGGCGTTGAAGAGACCGCGGTGGTGATCCTGCATTTCGCCTCCGGCGCGCTGGGAACGGTCAATGTCTCCGATACCATCCAGTCGCCTTGGAGCTGGGAATTCACCGCCGGTGAGAACCCAGCCTACAATCGTACGCAGGAGGCGTGTTACCAGATCGGCGGCACGCGGGCATCGCTGGCTATTCCGCAACTCGATTTATGGCATCATCCGAGCAAGGCCAGTTGGTGGGCGCCGATTGAGCGCGAGCAGCTAAGATATGAGAAGGAAGACCCGCTTGGCCTGCAGATCGCAAATTTCTGTGGTGTTATCTGCGGCACGGCCACGCCTGTGGTGAGTGGGCACGAAGGGCTAAAAACGCTCAGGGTGATCGACGCGGTCAAGCGCGCAGCGGAAACCGGAGATCTCGTGTCGGTTTGATTCGGGCGAGGCACCTGTGTTCTCGCGGCGGGATCCGCGCGAAGATCGCGCTAGTCATGCTCATACTGTTCCGAGAGAAACTGGTTGATCGCGTCGAACGCCTGCAACCGGTTCTTCTCCAGCAGAACCATGTGCGTGCCTTCGCTGATCTCGACCCATCGCCGATATCGCGCCTGTTTCAGTGAGAGGAAGAGGTCCTGTGCCGAGCCGATGGGCACGTCGCGGTCCCATTCGGCGTGGACCAGAAGCACCGGCACGCGAATCTCGCTGGGCTCGTAAAGGGCCTTGCCGGCGGCCCAGTACTCGCGGATGTCCAGGATCGGGCCGTTCACGGCACGCATGAGCGGACGAGCTCCTGCGCTGGCCTGCGGGTCTGTTGCGAGCGAGATGTTCGCCCAGAGTTCGAACCCACCTTCCGGGATGAGACTTGATCGCGCTGCTTCCGGTGCTGCCGAAAGCCAGCGCTCCCTGAAGTCCAGAACAGGGACGTGGCGATAGGCCCCGAGGCGGCCGCCCGCATCGATCGGAGCCGGGCCCTTCAGCAACCACAGTGGCGCGACCAGCGCCAGCTTTACGATCTTGTCGTTATTGCTTGCCGTGTAGGCACCGGCCACAGAGCCGCCCCAGGACATCGCGACCAGATTGAGCCGCGTGATGTTGCGCTGCTTCAGGATGTATTGGACTGCGCTGGCGAGGTCACGCACGCCGACTTCCGTGCGCACAATCGGCTCAGATTCCTCAGGCTGCGCGTCCATTTGGGGCGGACGCGTCGATCCGCCATAGCCGCGCACGTCGAGTGCAAAGACGTCGTAGCCATGCCCGGCGAGATAATCCATGAAGGAGATGCCATCGAGCGGCACATCGAACAGACTTTCCGACGAATAGGTCGCGCCATGCATCATCAGGATGGTTCGCTCGGCGGAAAACGTCTTGAGCGCCGCTGGTCGCTTGTTGCGCAAGTGAAGCGAGATGCCGGCCGTGTCGCTCGGGATCATGAGATCCTCGACCACGATGTCGGGCCTCTCTGCCCGCGCGTAAGTTTGCTGGTCCATGTTCGGTCTCCTTGATCAGAGGAATTGCCAGGCGAAGCGATCGCCGCGGCGGTCGATGCGCCCGACGGACGATTGTGCGAAATGGGTGGTGAAGACGGTTGCGCCAAGCTCGGCTGCGTTCTCGAGGACGGCGGCGCGCGAGCGCAAGGCGGCCTCAGGGAATTCGCAGAAGCAGGAATTGAGCGAAGGCTCATATACCTGGAGTGGATGGTGCATCACGTCGCCGGCAAAAAGCGCCTGCTCGCCGCGGGATACGAGACGGATCGACGCGTGATCGATGCTGTGGCCGGGAGTCGGGATGAAAGAGATGCCCTCAAGGAGCTCGTCGCCATTCACTGCGATGAGCTTGGCAAGGCCGGCCTCGATCACCGGCCGCACGCTGTCGTCATAGACGCGGTCGGCCGGCTTGCGCGCCGCCGGGCCGAGCGCCGGGTCGGGGCGGGCTGCCCCTGTGGGCTCCGTGCCCGCCGCGAGGCTCTCGCCATAGGCCTGCTCGATCCCGGAGAAGACGTAGGTTGCGTTCGGGAATGTCGGAATCCAGCGACCGTTGACCAGGCGCGTGTTCCAGCCGACGTGGTCGGCATGGACATGCGTGAGCAGAACGTAGTCCACCTGTTCCGGGGTGACGCCCGCCGCCGCCAGCCGCGCCAGGAACGGCTCGTTCAGACGATGCAGCGGCGGGATGTCGGGCCTGTTCTTGTCGTTGCCGGTCGCCGTGTCGATCAGGATCGTGTGGTGCGGGGTTTTGACCAGCCAGCTGTGGATGCTTTGAATGAAGGTGCCGGTTGCAGGATCGAACGAGCCCGCCTCGAGCCGGTCGCGATGGCGCTCAAGCGCATCCGGTTCGGCGTCAGGATAGAGGGCGCCGAACTTGAATGCGGCAAGCCGCAATTCATCGATCCGCGTGACGGCTGCATCGCCAACGCGATAGGTTTTCGTCGCTTGCGTCATCAAGGTCCTCCACTCCAGGTCGTGGCTGAGCCGGCCTGATTGCCAGCGCCGCGGTGACCGTGAAGTACGAAGCGCGCCACGCCGCCGGGAGGGCGGTGGGCTCGATAGGTCCCATCGACCCCGTCGATATCGAAAGGCGGTCAGCCCAGCTTTTCAGACCGCCATTTTGGCTCTACCTCTCTCATCGCGGCTCGTTCGGCCGCGATCATGTGCTTTGAACGGAGGAAGACCGATGCCGGATGCGGAACACGGTCCAGGTCGGCTGGCCGACGACACCGATCTCGCCGAGATCGACCTCGGCCTATTGCTCGCCCTGGAGGCTCTGCTGCGCGAGCGGAACGTCACGCGCGCGGCGTCGCGCCTGAACATCGGTCAGCCCGCGCTATCGGCTCGATTGAACCGGCTGCGACAGGTCTTTGCCGACCCCTTGTTCGTGCCCGCGGCGGCGGGCCGCGGTGTGGTGCCGACGACGAGAGCGGTGGAGCTGCAGGCGGAGCTGGCAGACGTGCTCGGCAAGCTCCGTCGCATGGTCGAGGGACCGGCCGTATTCGACCCGGTCCACAGCCAGCGCACCTTTGTCGTTGCCATCCACGAGAATCCAGCCGTGACGCTGGCGCCCGGATTCGTCGCGCGGTTGACGGCCACGGCCGCACGGGCGCGGCTAGCCTTCGTCCATCCGACGCGCGACGTCGTCGATCGGCTTGAACGGGGCGAGATCGACATTCTGGTGACGGGGGCTGACGGGGCACACGGCGATCTGATGCAGCGCCCGCTTTTCGAGGACAGCTTCCTCTCCGCCCAGCGTAAGGGTCATCCCCGCGGCAACGGCGCGCTCGATCTCGATCGCTTTTGTGCGCTCGATCATCTGCTGATCTCTGCCGACGGCGGCGGCTTTTCCGGGCTCGTCGACGACGCGCTGGCTGCGCTGGGCCGTTCGCGACGTGTCGCTGTCTCGATTCAAACCTATGCGCTGGCGCCGGTCATCCTTGCCCACAGCGATTGTATCTGCACTCTACCGCGACGTTTTCTCATGCGATTTTCCCACGAGCTCGATCTCACGCCGCCGCCGCTTGATTTGCCGCCGGCGCGCATCGTTGCGCTGTGGCATCCGCGCAATCAGGAGGACGGAGCTCATGCTTGGCTACGTGAGTGCCTGTACCAGGCGGCCGCCTCCTGATTCGACTTGCCTCAACCGCCACCAAGTCACGCATTTAGGATTGATGATCGTCGGGACCTCTCGATCAGCGGGGTCCCGTGCCACTATTGTCGAGCGGCGATGGCCGTGATCTCGAGTTTGACGCCGGGACCGAGGTCGGCCACGCCGATTGCGGCGCGCGCCGGCAGATGAGCCTCTGCAAAATGCGCCTTCCAGGCCGCATTGAACTCTGGCTTTTCCTTGAGGCTCGCCATGTAGATGGTCACTTGCAAGACGTTGCTCAGATCGGATCCGAGGGTCTTGAGCAACTGCGCCAACTGCCCGAGGACATCGTTGGCCTGGCCCGACATATCGAGGCTCGTGTCCTCGGGGACGATTCCACCGATGTAAAGCACGCCATTGTGCTCGACCACTTCGTGGAGCAGACCTTCGTAAGGCAATTCGCGCTTGATCATGATGGGACCGATGTTGCTGTGTGACGGGCGGGATATTGCACATTTCAATGTCAGTGTCGTCGCAAGAGATCTCGCGCCAAGTCTTGCCGGAAAACGGACCGCACGGCCCTGAATGCAGACGGCTAAAGACGTTGAAAATAAAAGCACAAACTGGTCGAAAAATCGCCGCCGGTCGTCCCTGCGAACGTTCGCCAATCTGTCTTTGCACGAGCGCCCGGCATTTTCGCCGGCCCTGACCCGACGACATCGAAGCGCGGATCGCTATACTGCGACCCGGATTATCGGTGCGGCCGGGACAGTGCCGCGACCGGAACAAGGAATGCGACGATGGACGATACGATTGGCTTCCCCGACCCCGGCCTCGACCTGTCCGACGGCTTCAAGCCGCACACCTCGCATTGGGGCGTGTTCTCGGCACGTCAAGGCGAGGCCGGGCTCGAGGTCAGGGCCTATGCGGGCGATCCCGATCCGAACGGCATCATCGGCAATTTTCCCGGCGCGCTGCGCCATCAGGCGCGCATCACCCAACCTGCGATCCGCCGCGGCTGGCTCGAACGCGGTCCCGGTCCGGACGATCGCCGCGGCCGCGACGAATTCGTCTCCGTCAGCTGGGAGAAGGCGCTCGATCTGCTCGGCGACGAGCTGGCACGCATCCGTGACACGCGCGGCCCCGGCGCGGTGTTCGGCGGCTCCTATGGCTGGTCGAGCGCGGGCCGCTTCCACCACGCCCAGAGCCAGGTGCATCGCTTCCTCAACATCGCCTTGGGCGGATATGTGCGTTCGGTGAACTCCTATTCCTCCGGCGCGTCCTCGGTGCTGCTGCCGCAGATCTTGGCAGGCTACGAGGACATCACCAAGCGCAACGTCACCTGGGAGCAGATCGCGGCCGATACCGACATCGTGCTGGCGTTCGGCGGCATGGCGCTGAAGAACTCGATGGTCGCAGGCGGCTCGATCAGCAAGCATGTCGAGCGCGGCGCGATGGAAGCTGCGCGCCGCCGCGGCTGCGAGTTCGTCCTGGTCAGCCCACTGCGCGAAGACCTGCCCGTCGAGGCCGGCGCCGAATGGATGACGTGCGTGCCCGGCACCGACACCGCGCTGATGCTCGGCATCGTTCATACGCTGGTCGCGGAAAACCTGCACGACCAGGCTTTCCTCGATCGCTACACCGAGGGATGGCCCGTCTTCCTGCGCTATCTCACAGGCGAGAGCGACGGCCAACCCAAGCACGCCGAATGGGCCGCAGCGATCTGCGGCGTCGACGCAAATACGATCCGCACGCTTGCGCGCCGGCTCGCCGGCAAGCGTGCGCTCATTACTGTCTCCCATTCGCTCCAGCGCGCCGAGCATGGCGAGCAGCCGGTGTGGATGGGCATGGTGCTGGCGGCAGCGCTCGGCCAGATCGGCCTCTCCGGCGGCGGCTACGCCTATTCGTTGGGGGCGATCGGCTATTACGGCCGCCGCGTCAACGACGTGCCGGGGCCGACATTGGGGCAGGGCCGCAACGCTGTCCGCGATTTGATTCCGGTGGCGCGCATCGCCGACATGCTGCTCAATCCCGGCGGCACCTATCGCTATAACGGCGAGACGCGCACCTATCCGGATATCCGCCTCGTCTACTGGGCCGGCGGCAATCCCTTCCATCACCACCAGGACATCAATCGCCTGCGCAAGGCGTTTGCGAAAGTCGACACGCTGGTCGTGCACGAACTCGCATGGACTGCTACGGCCCGGCATGCCGACATCGTGCTGCCCTCGACGATGACGCTCGAACGCGAAGACATCGGCTATTCCAGCAACGATCCCCTCATGGTCGCCATGCACCGGATCGCCGAGCCGTTCGGCCTTGCGCGCGACGACTACGAAATATTTGCCGATCTCGCCGACCGTCTCGGCGCGCGCGAACCCTTCACCGAGGGGCGGACGTCACGGCAGTGGCTGGAACATCTTTATGAGCCGACCCGCGCCTCGCTCGAAGCGCGCGGTTTGGAGGCGCCGAGCTTCGAAGAGTTCTGGCGGCGCGGCAGCCTGGTCGTGCCGCAGCAGCCCGACGACGGTGGCCGGCTGCGCCGCTTCCGCGACGATCCCGTCAATCACGCTTTGCCGACGCCGAGCGGTCGCATCGAAATATTCTCTGCCAAGATCGCGGCTCATGGCGATGCGGATTGTCCGGGCCATCCGGTCTGGCTGGAGAAGTCCGATATGCCGAAGCCGGGGGCGCCGTGCTTCCTGGTCGCCAACCAGCCGGTGACGCGTCTGCATAGCCAGCTCGATTTCGGCGGACATTCGCTTCAAAGCAAGCATCGCGGTCGCGAGGTCGCGCGCATGAACCCGCGGGATGCTGACGCGCGCGGGATCAAGCACGGCGACATCATTCGGCTGTTCAACGCGCGCGGCGCCTGTCTCGCCGCAGTCCACGTTACCGACGGCATCGCGCCCGGCGTGGTTCAGCTGCCGACCGGCGCCTGGTACGACCCGATGGACCCCGAAGACGACGCGCCGCTCTGCGTGCACGGCAATCCGAACGTGCTCACCCGCGACGTCGGCACCTCGTCCTTCGCGCAGGGCTGCACCGGCCAGCTCACGACAGTCGAGGTCGAGAAGTTCACCGGCAATCTGCCGCCGATCCGGGCTTTCGATCCGGGGTAGAAAAAAGGGGCCGCCCTGTGTGCGGGCAGGGACGGCCCCGAGTGGCTCGCAGGCCCGGGAGGATGAGGGCGCGAGCGAATGCTTAGGCGGCTGCGCTGATCCAGTCTCTCTCGGTCGAAGGACGACGCGGCGGGAGTGCTTGCACCTCACGCCGTTCGCCCTTGCTGGCGAGGCGCCAGCGTGCCGGGGATTGACCGCTGATACGCTTGAAGACGGTCGAAAAATGCGCCTGCGTGCTGAAGCCGACCGCAAGCGCAATCTCCGCCAGCGGCCGCTCGGTGGTGGCCAGCAGCATCTTGGCATGCTCGATCCGGTGATTGAGCAGATATTCGCGGGGCCGGTAACCGGTCGCGACGCGGAACTGCGCCGCAAAGTGCATTCTGGACAGGCCGGCGACCTTGGCGAGTTCGGACAGGCTGATGCAGCGGTGGAAATGATCGGCAACATATTGCTCGACGCGCCGCAGCCGCCATTTCGGCAAGGCATTGACCTTGGCGCGTGGCAATTCCAGGCGCGCGAGATGCATCGCAAGGGTTTGGCCGATGCAGCGCGTAAACTCGTGGTCCGCGGCGTCTCCAAGTTCGATCAGCGCCTTGGCAAGCTCGGCTGCGAGCGGATCGCGCAACAGGACGAGATCATTCAATCCCTCGGTCCCGGAAGATTGCCCCGGAAAATGATCCGCGGAGATGTGAAAGTGCAGGAAGGCGCATGGCGACTGGAATTGTATGGCGATGGGCTTCGACGGCGCGGTGAGATACAGCGTGCCCGCGGGCATGGTCCCGTCGAAAATGACCTGGCGATCCCGGGTCAGTTTCGCGCGCGTGGTCTTGAGGGCGATGCCGACGAAATAGCGATCCTCAGGGGTGGTCGCTTCGTGCGACGAGGTGCTCCGCGGGTCTTCCCATCGCGAGATCGCGATGTCCTCGGCGGCCACCCCCGCGCGCGGATCGACCTGACGCCATTGACGCTCGCGAATGAGCGCTTGTGTTGCCTGAGGTATCTCGCAATCCCCCGAGGCGCCCGGAAATTCAATCCAGGCATTACTTGCCTGCAAATTGGTCAACATCGTTCGTCCTCTCCGGGCGTTCTCCGCTGTTTGCAACCAGCAAACGCGCAAAGCCCTGCTTTCCATGTTGAGAGGATAGGCGTGAGCTGACCTGCAAGCTCGTTAGTGGTGATTAGGATGTGTTAGTTTTTGTGGGAGCGCATCAGGTGCGGCATCCCGTCTCAGGAAGCGTCCTTTTTGTACAATTTATCAGATATTTGCGCATCCCCGGCCCGACATAGGAGAGCGCCGGACATCGCGTGGAGATCGACGCGCGGCGTGAGTTCCGGGCCTTGCCCCTCGCTGGACCTCGCACTGGCGCCGGGTATAGTCGCGCCGCATTTCGATGGAGCGGCCGTCAGGATGAGTCAGAAGTGACCGAGCTCTCGGCAGGACATGGCCCCCGCAGCAGCGACACCGCGGCGATTCTGGATCTCGATGCCGTCGCGTTCGGGCCATTTTCGCTTCGGTCGCGGCTGCTGGAGAAGGATGGCTTGCCGGTCAGGCTCGGCAGCCGCGCGATGGATATTTTGCGCCTGCTGGTCATTCGCGCCGGCGAAGTGGTCCCGAAGGACGAAATTCTCAGCTATGCGTGGTCCGGACTTTCCGTCGAGGAGGTCAGCCTGCGGGTCCATGTCGCGGAGCTGCGCAAGGTGCTCGGCGATGGAAAGGATGGTGCCCGCTACATCACCAACATCCCGGGCCGGGGCTATTGCTTTGTGGCGCCCGTGCGGCGTGGCGAGCGCGCGGAGCTGGCTGCGCCGCCGTCGCATGCGCCCGGAAGGACCGCGCCGGCACCGCCGCTGCCGCGCCGATTGGACCGGATGGTCGGGCGGGAAGACGCTGTAACCGAGTTGGCGGCCCGCTTGCTCCGCGATCGCTTCGTCACGTTGCGAGGGCCGGGCGGCATCGGTAAGACCACTGTTGCGACCGCGCTCGCGCATGAGATGTGCGATAGCTTCGACGGCAATGTCCATTTTCTCGAATTCGGTCCGCTCAAGGACGCGGCCCTGGTCGCGAGCACGGTTGCCGCCGCCTTGGGCCTCGTCGTGCACCATGATGATCCCTCGGCCAGCATCATCAATTTCCTGCGGGGCCGCCGGCTGCTTCTCGTGCTCGACAGCTGCGAGCACGTCATCGAGGAGGTCGCGCGTCTTGCAGAAAACATCTACCGGGCGGCGCCCGGCATCGTCATCCTCGCAACCAGCCGCGAGTCGCTGCTGGTGGAAGGCGAGCAGATTTTCGAGCTCGTTTCGCTTCCTGGTCCGCCGCAGGGCACCCGCCTCAGCGCCGGCGAGGTGCTGGCTTATCCCGCTGTGCGCCTGTTCGTCGATCGCGCCGTCGCGGCCGGGCATCGCGACGACATCACCGACGAGGATGCCGAAGTCCTGGCCCGGATTTGCGGCAAGCTCGACGGCATCGCACTGGCGATCGAGCTGGCTGCCGCACGCGTCGGTCTCTATGGACTGCGCGAGATGGCGGCACTGCTCGACAATCGGTTGCAGCTCGAATGGCGCGGGCGGCGAACGGCGCCGCCGCGGCAGCAGACGCTCGGTGCGACGCTCGACTGGAGTTTCGGTCTGATCGGCGAGAGCGAGCGGATCGTATTTCAGCGCCTCGCCGTCTTCGCAGGTCACTTCACGTTGAAGGGTGTGATAGCGGTCGCGGCCGGGGCAGAGATGCCGGAGGATCGCGCCGTCGAGGCCCTGGAGCAACTCGTGGTGAAGTCGCTGATTTCCACCCAGCCGGACGGCGCATCGCGGCGCTATCGCCTGCTCGACGCAACGCGCGCCTATGCCCTGCAGAAACTGGCCGATGGCGGACAGCTGGCCGAGATCGCGCGCCGTCACGCTCTCTATGTCCAATGCACGCTCGAAGCGGGCATGAAGGATGAGGGCAGCAATCATGCCTCACGTTTGCAGGAACGCGCGAGCCTGCTCGCCGATGCCCGCGCTGCGCTGCAATGGGCTTATGCCAACGACGAGGGCGCCGGCTTGCGCGTGCCGCTCGCCGGCAGCTGCACAAGGCTCTTCGTCGAACTCAATTTGCTCAACGAGGCGCGCATCTGGTCCGATCGCGCCCTCGCAATCCTCGACGAGGCCGACCGGGGCGGCGCATGGGAACTCGAACTTCAGTCGACGCTCGGTCACGCCTTGATGTTCACCGAGCGCAACAGCGAGCAGGCGGAAGCGGCGCTCAGGCGCGGGCTGGAAATAGCGGAAGCGCTTTCCGATCACGCCAACACATTCAGGTTGTTGTCCCGGCTCAACATGTTCTACCGCCGGACCGGTCGCTATCGGCATCTGGTGCCGACTGCGCTTCACGCCGAGCGGATTGCCCGCGTCATCGGCGATACCGCGGGGATCGCCGGGAGCAAAGCGCTGCTCGGCGTGTCATATCACCTCGCCGGAGACCAGGCCGCGGCGCAAGCCCATCTCGACCAGGGCCTGCGCGACGACGCTGCGCTCCGCGGGACCCAACCCGCGCATTTCGCCTATTCACGCACACCGCAGATTCCGCTTGCGCGCGTGCTATGGCTGCGCGGCTTTCCCGATCGTGCGCTTGAATGCATCCGGCCGCTAGTCGGCGCTTCAGCGCCGCATGACGTGGTCATGCATTGTATCGCATTATGCTGGTCCGCCTCGGTGTTCGGCTGGCTCGGCGACTGGTTGTCAGTTGAGGCCATGACCGATCGCCTGGCCGCGCATGCGAGCATGCACGGACTCGGGCCCTACGAAGCCGTCGCGACGGGTTTTCGAGCGCAGAGCATGATCGCTCGGGGCGAGATCGCCGACGGCGTCGACCTGTTGCGGAGCGCGCTTCCCCGCCTGCATGCCGATCGCTACGAGCTCTACGCCTCAGCGTTCGCCGCGGACCTGTCTCGAGGCTTGGTCACGTTGGGACAATTGACGGAAGGCATTCAGGTTCTTCACGAAACCATTCTGCGGGTCGAGCAGGAAGGCGGCGCCTTCGACATGCCCGAGCTGCTCCGTCTGCGGGGAGAGCTGGAGGCCCATGGCGGCAATCCCGACGCGGCCGAGGCGGATCTTGTCGCATCGATCTCGCTCTCCGAACAGCAGGGCGCGTTGTCCTGGCGGCTGCGAGCCGAGATGTCGCTGGCGCGGCTTCGAGTCCGGCAGCATGTGCAAAATCCGCTCGAACAGCTCGCTCAAACCTATGCCCGGTTCACGGAGGGGTTCGAGACCGCCGATCTCATTGCAGCACGGCGCATGCTGAACGAGCCGGCGGCCCGGTGAAGTTCGAAGCGAATCGCGCGGGCCGCTACTCGAAGACGGCGTCAAAGATCTCGACGTCCATCAGTACGGGCTTGGCGACCACTGTTCCGTCGGGCCGCAGCGTCTGCGCGCGTCGGAGCGTCGGCACCACGATGCCGCCGAAGCTGTCATGGGCCCAGGAGTAGTGTGCGACCTTCATCCCGAACAGATCGTGATCGGCCCGCCGTTGCAACGCGTTGTCGTCGAAATAAAAGATCTGCTCGGGCGCGAGCGTGATCAGGCCCGGAGGGAACTGCGCCCGCAACCGCCGCCATGACTCGTTGTTCTCCTGGCACGGTGGCAGCTCCTCCACCACCACGTCGGGATGGGCGAGCAGGAATGGATTGGTCAGATAATTCCAGATCGCGACGCCGCAGAAGAAGACGAGATGCAGTTCGTCCGCCAGCGTAGGCGAACCGGCCTCGGTGAACGCAACGCTTGGATTGCGCCAGGTCCTGAGGACCTCACCCTCGAGGCTTTCGATCGTGATCGCGTCCGGCTGAAACGAGCCGGAATGTTCCCCTCCGGTGATGCCGGTGAAGCGGACCGACTGCGTGCGGGTCGAGCCCTCCGCCGTCACGTCTTTGAATTCGCTGGCATGTCCGGTGCTGGAGAACAGCGTTCCGGCAACGGAGAGGTGAAGCGTGAACCGGCTCAAGCTATTCCAGCGGGCCATTCCGCCGCTGGCATCAATTACATCGTCAAGAAGCGCCATGTCCCGCCATATCCACCGTGAAGTGCCAGCACCATGGCGGGGCGGATGCGGCTTGGCGTGTTAGAAGTTGTTAGGAGTTGCGAGCGCGCAGCATGGCAGTATCTCATTGAAGATACTCTCAATTCAGCGCGCCCAGGAGCTCCCTGGCGGCGACGAGATCACGGGTCTGGAGGCCCTCTTGGTAGCGCGCGACGAGCGGGGCGAGCAGGGCGCGCGCGTCTCCGGCTTTTCCGGCCTGGCGCCAGAACCGGCCGAGACTGATTGCCCCCCGCAGCTCCCAGCCGAGCGCGCATTGGCGGCGTGACAGATCGAGCGAATCCCGGAAGCAGCTCTCGGCCTCCGCGGCATTGCCCGACCGGGCGAGGATATCGCCCTTGACCCTCAACATCTCGGGCATGTCGAAGGATTCGCCATGATCGGGGATCTCTGCGATGGCATCATTGATGGTCTGCAAGGCTTCGTCGGCCTGGTTCTGCGCCACGAGTCCCTCCGCGAGCGCGGTCGCAAACACCGTCGTCATGATCCGGTGTCGCGTTGCGTACAGCGTGGCCTGGCTGCGGCGGAGGTGCTCGATGCTGGCGGTGACGTCGCCGCGGCGAAGCAGCAGCTCACCCTTCTGGCCGATGCCGACCGCATGATAGGGGCCGAGGAAGTGCCGCGCCGAATGATCGATCAGCCGCTCGATCAGGATTTCCGCATTCGCCAGGTCGCCGACCCAGAGGAACACGTAGATGGTCCAGATCAAGGAAATACCGAGAGTGAGCGGTTGCTCGAGCAGCTCGGCTTCGCGAATGGTGTATCGGGACGCCTCGATCGCACGATCGGGCCGGCCGGTGAGCCAAAGCCCGCGCGCGAGCGCCACCAGTGCGACGATGCGGTCGTCATAGCCGAGATGCCCGATATTCAGCCGCTGCGAGCCGGGATTATGCAACATCGCGCTCTCGCAGAGCTGCACCGCCTTGTCCTGGTTGCCGATTAAATGATGGGCGACGCCCAGCATCCATTCTACGTTCAGCGTGCTGGCGGGATCGTTCAGCTTCCGCGCGACGCTCTCGCCCTGTTCGCCGGTTCCGAGTGCTCCGTGAAAATCCCCGACCCTGGTCAGGTAGATGTGTAATCCGCGCAGCAGCCAGAGCTGCCAGTGCAGATCCTGGAGCTCTCGGGCAAGCTGGAGACTGCGCGCGAATGCCGAGCGGACCGCTTCGGTATTGCCCTGCGTGAACATCGCGGAGACGCCGAGCGCGGCGTGCAAGATCATTTCATTGCGGCCATCCACCGCGCTCGCGTCGAGGGACGCCAGCGCCTGCTGGGTCCAGCGGTAGCATTCCGTCAGCAATGTCAGCTCAAGGAAGAACTGGGCTGCCGAAGCCGCGAGATCCACGCCGATCGTTCGGTCCCCGCCGTCCGAAAAGCTCCAGGTCAGCGCGGCCCGAACATTGGGCAGGTGGTCGGCATAGGGAAGAAAGCCGCCGGCACTCTGCATGCCCGTGGATTTGAGCGCAATGTCGCGCAGGAAATCGCGGAAATATTCGGCGTGGGCGCGTGCGACGCGGTCCGCTTCGCCGTTCTCGACGAGCTTGTCCGCGACGAAGGCACGTGTGGTGTCGAGCAGGCGATAGCGCAGCCGCCGCTCCGCAGGCGAGGTCGCGATCAGCGATTTGGAAAGCAGATTGGAGATCGCCTCAGCGGCTTCCGCCTCGCCGATGCCTTGACAGGATGCGACCGCTAGCGCGGCTTCCAGGGTGAACGGCCCGACGAACGTTGATAATCCGCGCAGCGTTGCGCTTTCGTTTGCCGGCAGCAAATCATAGCTCCAGGCGAGCGCCGCACTCAGGGTGTGGTGCCGCGGCACAGCGGTGCGCCGACCGCGCCATAGCAGCGAGAAACGGCTGTCGAGCAGCGAGGCGGTCCCGGCAATGCCGTAGGCGTTCACACGCCCGGCCGCGAGCTCGATCGCGAGCGCGATGCCGTCCAGCCGACGGCAGATCTCGGCGACGAGCGGCGCATCCTCTTCGCTGAGCTCGAATTCGCTCAGGCTCTCTGCAATGCGTTCCACGAAGAGCTGAGTTGCGGGATAGGCAAGGATGTCGGCGATGCCCAGCCCGTCGCGCTGTGGCGGGCAATCCAGTGGAAACAGCCGATGGACACGCTCACCGTCGGCGCGGAAGGATTCGCGGCTGGTGGCGAGAATATGCAGCCCGCCCGCTTCCCGGACGATGCGTTCGGCCAGGGGGGCGAGATCGTCGAGGATGTGCTCGCAACTGTCGAAGACCAGCAGCATCCGCCGGCTGCGCAGGAATGTCAGCAACCCCGGCATCGGGTCGTCGGAATTGACTGTCAGGCCCAGCGCGGCCGCAATCGTTCCCGCAACGAGCCGCGTCTCCCTGAGTGCGCCGAAATCGACAAAACACACCTGGCCGTCGAAGGCCTGGAGCTCGCGATGCGCCACGGCCAGTGCGACCGAGGTCTTGCCGATCCCGCCGGGGCCGACGATCGTGACGAAGCGATGCAAGGCAAGCTCGGCGGAAATTCTCGCGACCGCATCGTCCCGCCCGATCATCTTCGCGAGCGGCGAGGGCAGCGAGCGCGGCGCAGCAACGGGCAGGCTGGTCCGTTTCTCCGATGGGGCAGCCCGGAGCAGCGCGGCCGTGAAGCAATAACCCCGCCCGGGGACGTTGACGACGTAGCGGGAGCCTTCGCCCGGATCGCCCAACGCCTTGCGCAGTGTCGTGATGTGAAAGCGCAGGCTGCCTTCGTCCACATTCACGTCGGCCCAGACGCGCCGGATCAACTCACGCTTGTCCACGACCTCCCCGGCGCGCTCGGCCAGAAAAACGAGAATATCGAGCGCACGGCCGCCGAGGTGAACCGGGGCGCCGTCCTTCTCGAGCAGCCGCGTCTTTGCGAACAGCCGGAATGGCCCGAAAGCAATGGCCGACTCCTGGTCGTTAGTGTCCGGCACGGGCCAATCATTCCAGTGAGAGCTGAACTCTGCACTTTGATTTAGCAGAAGGGAACCCCGAGTAAACTGGGCGAAAGTGGCGAAATCGCGTGGGGCGCCGGCAATTGGCCGTCGCGCGCGACGATCCGTCGCAAATTGTACTCAAACGCGAGCATCTTGCGAAGCGATAGGGGCAGCCCGGCGGCGCGCTTGACCGCCCAGCTCACGGCTTGGAGTCCCCGTCGTCGCACCGCCATCATAACAAAATCTTGCAACGTCTAACGAGCAATGCACGCGAACTGCATCCAGTATCCGTTCCGAATTTGGCGTTAATTCCAACGGGGAGGCTACGATGTCCGGTATCAATGCTCGGCCGAATGACGACGTCGTTCGATCTCAATTTGTGGCAAGTTTGGACGATCCGTCGCGTGACTGGGAGCTCGTGCTACGGGAATCCCACCATCGGATGAAGAACACGCTGACGATACTTGGTGCGTCAGTCCGCCGCGATTTCACGCGGACGGGTACCAGGGACGTATCGCTTGCAGCGGACCGGCTCGAGCGGCGCATCGTCGCCTTCGGCAGGCTCTATCAACTCTTGTCCGACAATGACGATCATACGGCGATCCCGGTGGCGGCCTTCTTCGAAAATTTGTGCGGAGCGATTTCCGAGGCCGTGCTGGAGCCGGCGGGCATCCGCTGCGAGGCGGCGATCGAAAGCGGCACGCTGCCGGCCTCGCAATGCCATCGGCTTGCGCTGATGCTGACGGAGCTGGTGACGAATGCGGCCAAGCACGCCTTCCCGAACAGGAACGATGCACTGATCTGCATCGAGATGGCCAATCGCGACGGCGCCTGGTTCTGCACCGTAACTGACAACGGGATCGGTGCGACCGGGCCGCTTCAGGGCACCGGCAGCCGGATTCTCGAAGGACTCGCGCGCAGCATTCACGCCCGGCTGCAGGGCGAGGCGGGAGAAGACGGCACACGTGTAACCATCGTGATGCCGATCGCAGCTGCTTGAAGTTCGTCTTCGATCCAACCCAGGGAGTTAGACATGGCCACTACCGAAATCGACCGCGACGCCGCGGCCAAGTCTTCTAAGAACCCTTCCAACAAGTCTGCGAGCAAGCCTTCGACATCGCCTAGAATTGATCAGAGGCTCGAGGTGATCGTGATCCCCGTGTCCGATGTCGATCGCGCCAAGGCCTTCTACGCGCGTCTCGGTTGGCGACTTGACGCCGATTTTGCCTCCGGCAATGACTGGCGCGTGATCCAGTTCACGCCGCCAGGCTCGGCCTGCTCGGTGATCTTCGGCAGGAACGTGACCGCGGCAGCGCCGGGCTCGGCGCGAGGCTTGTACCTGATCGTCTCCGATCTGGAGGCGGCGCGAAAGGATCTGCTCGGCCGCGGCATCGAGGTCAGCGCTCCATTCCATGGTGCCGGCGATGTCCACGCCGGAACCGACGAGCCTTATCTCTCCGGCAGCGTTCGGGTTAGCGGTGCTGACCCGAAGCGCGGCAGCTACGGCTCATTTGCCTCGTTCAGCGATCCCGACGGCAATGGCTGGCTGTTCCAGGAGGTCACGACGCGATTGCCGGGACGGATCGCGGGCGACGGCACGACATTCGCTTCGCAGGCTGCGCTGGCCGCAGCACTGCGCCGCGCGGCGGTGGCACATGGCGAGCACGAAAAGGGGACCGGCGGGCACGATGAGAACTGGGCCGATTGGTATGCCGACTATATCGTCCGCGAGCAAGCGGGCCAGCCGCTGCCATCCTGAGCTGGACGGCGGCTTCTCGACTGATGCAAGCCGACGCGGCGCGCGATGACTGAGCTCATCGCGCGCCGTGTTGCTTTGGCGGCGACCATCGTGGATCGCCGCTTGCTCTGCTCGGCGTCGCGCGGCTCGCAACGGCTAACGCGGTCTAACAACCCATAACGAGCAAATTGCCAGGGCCTGCGCCAATCTCTCTGCATGACGAACCGAGGCGTTGATGTCGAATTCGGTCAGCGTCACCGACCAAAGCCAGGGAGATCGAACATGACCACGCAAGCACGTATCGACATTCTCAATCCAGACCGCCGTCAACTGTTGAGCCAGGCCGCGATGACCGCGGTTGCCGCAAGCGTATCGAGCCTGTTGCCGCTGCATTCCGCCAAGGCTGGCGTGAGTGGGGCGGTTCGCCCGTTCCACGTCAGCGTGCCCGAGCAGGATCTGGTCGATCTTCGCCGCCGCCTCGGGGCGACGCGCTGGCCGGATCGTGAGATCGTTGCCGATCAATCGCAGGGCGTGCAGCTGACGACGGTGCAGCAGCTCGTGAGCTATTGGCAGAACGACTACGACTGGCGCAAGATGGAGGCGCGGCTCAATGCCTTGCCACAATTCGTCACCGAGATCGACGGCGTCGACATCCACTTCATTCACGTCCGCTCGCGTCACGAAAACGCGCTGCCGATGATCGTCACGCATGGCTGGCCCGGTTCGATCATCGAGCAGATGAAAATCGTCGGCCCGCTCACCGACCCCACCGCACACGGCGCGACGGCGGCGGACGCCTTTGATCTTGTGATCCCCTCGCTGCCCGGTCACGGTTTTTCCGGCAAGCCGACGGAGCTGGGCTGGGACCCCCAGCGCGTGGCGCGCGCCTGGATCGTGCTGATGAAGCGGCTCGGCTACAACCGCTATGTCGCGCAAGGCGGCGATTGGGGCAATGCCGTGACGGAGCAGATGGCGGTGATCGCGCCGCCGGAACTGCTCGGCATCCATACCAACATGCCCGCGACCGTTCCGGACGACATCGCCAAGGCGCTTCAGCCCGGCGGATCGCGGCCGTCGAACCTCTCGGCCGACGAGCGCTACGCTTACGATCAGCTCGATGATTTCTACAAGCACGGTCTCGGCTACGCCATCGAGATGTCGAACCGGCCGCAGACGCTCTATGGCCTGGTGGATTCGCCGGCGGGCCTCGCGTCCTGGATGCTCGACCACGATGCGCGCAGCACCGCGATGATCGCCCGGGTGTTCGACGGCAAGACGGAAGGGCTGTCGCGCGATGACGTGATCGACAACATCACGCTCTATTGGCTCACCAACACCGCGGTGTCCTCGGCGCGGCTGTACTGGGAGAACAAGCTGGTGTTCTTCGAGCCCAAGCACATCAAGATCCCGGTCGCCGTCAGCGTCTTCCCGGACGAGATCTACGCCGCGCCGCGCAGCTGGACCGAGAAGGCCTATCCGAAGCTGATGCACTACAACCGCCTCGACAAGGGCGGCCACTTCGCCGCCTGGGAGCAGCCCGCGCTGTTCTCCGCGGAAATGCGCGCCGCCTTCCGACCGCTGCGTCAGTCGATCTGAGACCTGCGGGGACGCGCACTTCCGCGCGTTCCCTTCTTTCCCCACAGAGAGGAATGCAATCATGAACCGCCCCGAACGCAATTTCACGACGGACCAAATCCGCTTGGAACGTCGCCTGCCGTCGTACTGGCGCGTCACCTTCGACATGCCCCCGGTCAATATCTTCGGCCCCAAGCAGCTTCCGCTTCTCGACGACGTCGTCACGGCGATCGAGACCGATCCTGAGGTAAAGGTCGTGGTGTTCGACAGCGCCGTCGACGGCTTCTTCATCACGCATTACGACTTCCTCGCGCCGCTGGAGGATTCGCTTCGTATCCCGCCCGGGCCGACCGGCCTGCAGGCACTGCCCGACATGCTGGTGCGTCTCAGCCGCGCGCCCGTTGTTTCGATTGCCTCGATCAGGGGCCGCGCGACCGGCGTCGGCAGCGAGCTGGCGCTCGCGAGTGATATGCGCTTTGCCAGCCGCGAAAAGGCGATTCTGTCGCAATGGGAGGTGGGTGCGGGCCTGGTGCCCGGCGGCGGGCCGATGGCGCGGTTGCCGCGCCTGATGGGCCGCGGCCGCGCGCTCGAAGTTCTGCTCGGCGCCGATGACATCCACGGCGATCTCGCCGAACGTTACGGCTACGTGAACCGGTCTTTGCCTGATGCCGAGCTCGACAGCTTCGTCGAGGCGCTGGCCATGCGCATCGCGTCCTTCGACAAGGAGGCGATTGCCGAGACCAAGCGCCTCGTCGACGTCGCGAGCCTGCCGCCGGATGTCGAGATCAAGCCGGAATGGGACGCGTTCCTGGCCTCGCTCAGCCGCCCCGCGAGTCAGACCCGCATCAAGGCGCTGATGTCGCGCGGCTTCCACCGCGCCGGTGACGTCGAGAACCGGCTCGGCTTCCACGTCGGACAGATCGGTAACTAGAGCGTTTTCGAGCAAAGTGGATACCGGTTCGCGTGAAGAAAACGCGTCAAAGCAAGAATCAAGTCCCGTTCGGAACGGGACTTGACGGAACCGCTGCGGCGCTCGGCCGGTTGGAATTGGCGACAGGCGGTCGTGCCAATGTCGCTTTCCTTCGGTACCGAGCGCCGGTGCTAAAAAATCAACCAGGAGAATTGAGATGATCCGCAAGGCAACAGCAGTCTGGAAGGGCACCGGTCGGGACGGGACCGGTCAGCTATCGAGCGAATCCGGCGTGCTCGCTGCGACGCCCTATTCCTTCAAGACCCGCTTCGAGAACGAGAAGGGCACCAATCCCGAGGAGTTGATCGCTGCGGCCCATGCCGGTTGCTTTACCATGGCGCTGGCCTTCGGCCTGCAACTCGCCGGCTTCACGCCGGACGAACTCTCGACGGAAGCCGCGGTCACGCTCGAGCCGGAAGGCAAGGGTTTCAAGATCAGCAAATCGGCGCTGACCTTGCGTGCCAAGGTGCCGAACCTCGACGATGCCGGCTTCGCCCGCATCGCCGGCGAGGCCGAGAAGAACTGCCCGGTGTCGAAAGTGCTCAACGCCGCAATCACGCTCGACGCTAAACTGACGTAGGGCGCGCTCTCATTGTGTCTCCATCCGGTTCTGGAAGCTTGCGCCTCGCGAGAGGAGCTGGATGGACAAATGCCTGGCTTTCGGCTGAGCCGCCAAAAGCATAGGATGCGACGGATTCAGAACGGACAGACGGATCAATTGGGAGTGGAGATATGACAACGGAACGCGCAGTTTTAGCCGGAGGCTGCTTCTGGGGCATGCAGGATCTGATCCGCAGGCAGCCGGGCGTGATCTCGACCCGCGTCGGCTACACCGGCGGCGCTGTGAAGAATGCCACCTACCGCAATCATGAAGGTCATGCCGAAGCGATCGAGATCACCTTCGATCCCGCCAAGACCAGCTTTCGGACCATGCTGGAGTTCTTCTTCCAGATCCACGATCCGACCACGCTCAACCGCCAGGGCAATGATTTGGGCACGAGCTATCGCTCGGCGATCTTTTATACCAGCGACGAACAGAAGCGCATCGCAAAGGATACGATTGCAGACGTCGAGGCGTCCGGTCTCTGGCCTGGCAAGGTCGTGACCGAGGTCGCGCCCGCAGGCGAGTTCTGGCAAGCCGAGCCGGAGCATCAGGATTATCTCGAACGCTATCCGGACGGGTACACCTGCCACTTCATCCGCCCCGACTGGAAACTGCCGCGGCGCGGGGCTGCAGCGGCAGGCTAGAGCTGGTCGTCGTTATTGTCGGGGAGAGCCATGCCCGAAATCCGCGAGATCATCGTCGGCATCCGCAGATCACATCGACCGCTTTTCGGGCCATCTCCCTCAGCTCGGAGCGGCGGGCGCCGGCACGGGCGCGAATGGCGATGGTGTGCATCGTGGCTGAAGCGAGAATGGCAAGCGCCGCTGGATCGGCGTCGCGCTTCAACTCGCCCTTGTCCTGCGCAAGGCGGAAGCGGGCTTCGAAATCGGCATCGATCATCCGCAGTCCCGCCGCGACGCTGCTCCGGATCGCGGCATCTTCGGCGACTTCGGTCACCGCCGTCCCCACCACGAAGCAGCCGCGCGCGGCTCCTTTGCCGGAAAAGTAAATCGACAGCGCCGCGTCATAGGCCAGCATCAGCGCTTCGTCCAAGGGATGGTCCCCGGCGAGAGCCTCACGCGTCGCGGCAAGGCTGATCTCCCAATAACGCGCGAGCGCCTCGAGGTAGAGCGCATGCTTGTTGCCGAACGCCGCGTAGAGGCTCGGCGGACTCATCCCGGTCGCGGCAGCGACCTTGTCCAGGGAGGTACCGGAATAGCCCGTCCTCCAGAACGTCTCCGTTGCCCGCTTCAAGGCGGTCTCTGCGTCGTAGGCCGGTGGCCGTCCCCGGCGCGCCGGGCTCGTTTCGCTCTTTTTCCGTGCCATATCGTCAGAACCCCGGTTGCCCTGTTCCACACGTATATTTGTATGGATCGTTATAAAAATCAAGGGTCGCAGCCTTGATCGCCGCGTTGGAGTGCAATATTTGTAACGAGCGTTATTAAATAGATTGAACCCGAGGATCTTCCGATGCGTTTCGATTTCGCGCCAATCGCCGGCGGGCTCGGCGATGGCAGCAGCTTCCGCCCGAGCGAGGCTGCCGCGCAATGGTTCGGGGCAGGGCTCGGCAAGCGGCTGCGACGGCCGCTGATGCTCGCGCTGCCGATGGCGGTGGCCGTGGTTGGCGCCTTCATCTATCTGGCGCAGGAGCAATATGTCTCGACCGACGACGCCTTCGTGCGTGCCGCCAAGGTGACCGTCAACGCGCGCGTTTCCGGCCAGGCGGTCGAGATAGCCGTGCGCGACAACGAGCGCGTCCGGCGGGGGCAGGTGCTGTTTCGCATCGACCCGGAGCCTTATCAAATTGCCGTCGACCAGGCCGAGGCGCGCCTCGGAAGTGCGCGGCTCCAGATCGAGTCCCTCAAGGCGACCCATCGTCAGCAGCAGGCGGAGCTGCAGTCGGCCAAAGAGACGGCTACCTTCGACGAGCGCGAGTTCGATCGCAAGAAGATGCTGGTTGACTCCGACTTCACGCCACGCGCGGTGTATGAGCGGGCCGAGACGGACATGAAGGTCGCTCGCCACCGCATGGCGTCGATCGAACAGCAGATCGCCAACACGATCGTTGCCCTCAACGGCGATGCCGATATCGATGTCGACCGTCATCCGACCGTTCGCGCGGCCAGGGCACAGCTCGACCGTGCGCGGCTCGATCTCTCCTACGCCACCGTGACGGCGCCGGACGACGGCATCGTGACCAAGGTGGACGATCTCCAGATCGGCGGCTTCGTCAATGCTGGGGCAACGACGTTCTCGCTGCTGTCGAGCCGGCACGTCTGGGTCGAGGCGAATTTCCGCGAGACCGGCTTGACCCACATGCGCCCAGGCCAGGAGGCGACGATCGACGTCGATGCCTACCCCGATCGCAAGTTCAAGGCGCACATCGTCAGCATGAGTCCGGGGACCGGCTCGGACTTCTCGCTCCTGCCGCCCGAGAATGCGACGGGAAACTGGGTCAAGGTCGTGCAGCGATTGCCGGTGCGCCTCGAGCTCGACGATCTCGATCCGAACCGGCCACTGTTCTCGGGCATCAGCGTGACGGCGCGGGTCGATACAGGCCATCGCCGCAGCTGGCCGCATCTGCTCCAACCGGCGCTTGCAACGGAGGGCAAATGAGTACGCCCCTTCCATCGACCACGGCGCCCGGCGGTCATCACGCGATCGCCGCGGCCGCGCTCATGGCGACCTACATGCAGGCCGTCAACATTTCGATACCGAACGCGGCGCTACCTCATATTCAGGCGACGCTCTCGATGGCGAATGACGAGGTCGGCTGGGTGTTTTCCTCGTATATCGCGGCGAGCGCCGTGACCATGTCGATCACGCAATGGCTGGCGGGACGCTACGGCCGGAAAGTGGTCTATCAGGCCGCTGTCACGATCTTCGTGTTGGGTCTCGCCCTCGACACGCTGGCGACGACGTCGATTCAGTTCGTGCTGGCGCGAATCCTCCAGGGCGCGGCGAGCGGACCGCTGGCGCCGCTCTCGCTGGCGATCCTGCTCGAGGCGACACCGCCGGCGCGACATGCGCGCATGAACTTGGCCTGGACCGTCTGCTCCCTGCTCGGCATCAGCAGCGGCCCGGCCATTGGCGGCTGGCTCAGCGAATATTACGGCTGGCCCGCGATCTTCTATTTCAGCCTGCCGATGACGGGCTTCATTTTCCTGACGATGGCTCAGCTGCTCGGCGAGAAGCGGGCTGAGCGGAGCCAGCCCTTCGACTTCTTCGGCCTGACGACGTTCTCCGTCGGCATGATAGGGTTGCAGATGTTGCTCGACCGCGGGGAGCGCCTCGAATGGTTTGCCTCGACGGAAATCTGGATCGAGGCGGGCGCCTCCGTGCTCGGCTTCTATCTCTTCGTCGTGCACGTCATGACGACAAAGGAGCACTTTCTCCGCACGGCGCTGTTCAGGGACCGCAATCTCGTGCTCTCGACGGTCATCTCCTTCGCGGTTGGCTTCGTGCTGCTGCCGACCTTGGCCCTGACGTCCCCGATGCTGGAGGAATTGCTCAACTACCCCGTTGACACCACCGGATACATGACCGTTCCGCGCGGCGTCGCGCTGGTGGGAGCGCTGGTGCTGACGAGCCTGGTCCCGGCGCAGATCGACTACCGGCCGTTCCTCGTGGGTGGAATGACGCTGGTGGTCTATGCCAACTGGCTGATGCTTGGCTATTCACCGGCGATGGATTGGCGGCCGGTGGTCGAGGCCGGCCTGCTCCAGGGAGCGGGCCTCGGCATGTTGCTGCCCGCGCTCGCCAGGGCCGCGTTCGGCACGCTCGATCCGAAGCTCCGCCCGGAAGGCAGCGCGCTGATCAACCTGTCGCGCCTCTATGGCAGCACCATCGGCATCGCGGTGGTCCAGCTCTTCTTCTACGCCAACACGCAGGCTGTGCACGTCGCACTCGCAAAGAACCTCACGCCCTACCGAGTCGCTGCATTCGTCGGGGGGCCGATCGCGAAGCCAAGCCTTGCCGCCCTCAACGGCATGGTCACGCGTCAGGCGGCGACCGTCGCGGTCATCGACCAGTTCGAGATCCTGATGCTCGCCATGCTCGTCGTGATTCCGCTCGTGTTTTTTCTCCGTAAGCCGCGGCCGACCGGTTAACGCCTGGAGCCGTGGAATGACATCGCATCGAATACCTCGTCCCTCGCTTTTGAGGGAGCCGAGGACAAACAAAGGAGTATGAGCATGACTTCGTCAGATACGCTTCGTTATGCGAGGATTCCAACTCATCAATCCGGGACGATTCCCGCGGTGGGATTTGGCACGCTCATTCCGGATCCGCTCGTGACCAGGCGGGCCACCAAGGCTGCATTGGAGGCCGGATTTCGACACCTTGATTGCGCGGAGCGCTATCGCAACGAGGAAGCGGTCGGCGATGCGCTGCAGGAGACGTTCAAGGAGGGAACGCTTCAGCGCAAGGACCTGTTCGTTACGACGAAGCTATGGAACACCAATCATCGGCCGGAACGGGTCAGGCCTGCCTTCGACGCCAGTCGCCGGCGGCTGCAAGTCGACGAGATCGATTGCTACATCATCCATACGCCCTTTGCCTTTCAACCCGGCGACGAACAGGATCCGAGAGATGAGCACGGTCGGGTCATCTATGATTCAGGGGTTACGCTGGCGGAGACGTGGGGGGCGCTGGAGCGCCTGGTCGACGAGGGGCACTGCAAGTCGATCGGTCTGTCGGACATCACCCTGGACAAGCTGCGCGAGATCGTTTCGGTCGCGCGGATCAGGCCCGCCATGGTGCAAGTCGAATCGCATCCGTATCTTCCCGAGTGGGACCTGCTCGACTTCTGTCGAGAGCACGGGATCGTCTTGCAGGCGTTTGCAGCGCTGGGGCACGCGATGAAGCCGAACGTCCTGGCCGATCCGGTGATCACTGCCATCGCGGAGCGTTTGCACAAGACACCGGCCCAAATTGCGCTGGCGTGGGCCGTCCAGCGCGGCACCGCTTTCCTGACGACTTCGACCAATCCCCGGCGCATCCAGGAGAACTTCGATATTTCGGCTTTGCCCAAAGACGCCATGCGAGAGATGAGGGACGAGATCACGACAAACATCAGGTTCAACACGGTCGTCGAGACCGGCGTGCCCGGATTCATTCCGCGCGCCGGATGAATCGGCGCCGGCCAGCCGACTCGTCAAGCTCGGAGCTGCTCGATCAAATCGTGGGCGCTGCGGATTTCGGCGATGCCGGCACCTTCGGTGAACGGCCGGCATGCGCGTTCCAGAATTGCCAAGGCCTCCTTGGTCTGGCCAGCGCCGATCATGTACCGCGCCAGGCTGACCGCGCTTCGCAGCTCCCAGAAGCGCGCGCCTTGCTGGCCGGCAATGTCCATGGCCTCGCGAAAGCGCGGCTCGGCGTCTCCTGAATGCCGGGTGCTCCTGAGCATCAACTCTCCCTTGATGCGGATCAGCTCCGGCAGATACCAGAGCTCCTGCCGGTCGTTGCAGCGGGTCAGGACGTCCTCGATCACGTCGAGGCCGCGATCGACCTGGTCGGCTTCTCCAGAACACGCGGCGAGCTCGCCGAGCAGGGGCAGAAAACGCGGCAGGAAGCGCGCATCGCCGGCGCGATTGAGCTCCTCGCGCAGCAGTGGCAGGCCGGTCGAGTCGCCGCGTTTGACCATGACTGCGGCGTTGAAGGCCCTAGCCCACAGGCCCCACAGCCGGATCGCGTGTCGCTCGGTGTGTTCGAGCAGCTCGGCGCCGTGACGCTGCGCGGCCTCGAAATCGCCGGACCAGAAGGCGATCGGGCAGGCGGCCTGTCCGAGCACGCTGCAGAAGGTCAGTGCGTGGCCATTGGCGCGGCCTTCCTCGATGTTCCTGGCGGTGAGGGCCTGAGCCTGATCGGTCAGGCCCTGAAGCCACAGGATGCGAGCCCGAAAATATTGGGTCGAGATTCTCAGATCGAGCGGGAAGATTTTCGGCTTCTCCGCCAACACATGCAGCGATGCATTGACCCGGTCGATGCGTAGCCGAGCTTCGTTCTGATCCCCGAGATAGTGCAGCGCCACGGCCATCAGCCGGTCGCCCAGCATGACGTCGGTCCTGTCGGACGAATTCGCCGCTGCGTTCGCAAAGCGATCGGCGAGCGCACGGGCCTTGCCGAACTGTCCGTTGTTGAACTGGTCGATGCACAAGCCCCAGAGCGCGCGCAGCCGGAAATCCTTGTCGTCGAGCCTGTCAGCCAGCTCGAGGGTCGTCTCGAGGATCGGCCGCGCCTCGCGCGCGCGGCCCTCGCCATACATCAGCGACCAGCCGAGTGCCGACAGGAGCTGCATGCGGATGCGGTCATCGTCGGCGGTGTCTCCGAGCGCTGCGAGTGCCGTTCTGCTGCGCTCACGGCATTCCGCGAACAGTGAAAGACGCACCCACAGCGTGATCGCGGCCGCCGTTAGCGCGATGCCGAGTGTCGCCTCGCCGTCGGGCCCGAAGGCCCAGTCCAAGGCCGCGCGCACATTGTCCAGCTCCGCGCCATAGACGCTCAGCCATTCGGGCAGCGGCGTCGAAATATCGGCCTCCGCGCGCTGGAATAAATCGCGAAAATGCTCGGCATGACGCCGCGCGAACTGCCTGGCTTCGCCGAGCTCGTTGAGTTTTCCGTATGCATAGGTGCGCGTGGTGTCGAGCAGCCGATAGCGCAGCGTCCGCGAGCCGGACGGCGAGATCAGCGACTTGGTCACCAGGCTGTCGATTGCTTCGAGGGTCTCGGATGCGTTGAGGCCGTCACCGGACGCGACCGCGGCCGCCGCCTCCGGCGCGAAAGGCCCGGCAAAGACCGACAGGCGTCGCAGCGTGGCGCTCTCCGCGGCAGGCAGAAGGTCGTAGCTCCAGTCGAGAGCCGCAGCGAGCGTCTGGTGCCGTGGCACGGCGGTGCGCCGGCCGCGCCATTGCAGGGAAAAGCGGCTGTCGAGCAAAGATGCCGTGCCGGCGATGCCGTAAGCATTGACGCGGCCCGCCGCGAGCTCGATCGCCAGCGCGATGCCGTCGAGGCGCCGGCAGATGCTCGCGACGAGGGGCGCCTCTTCTGCGCTGAGCTGAAACGGTCCCGAGCTCTGCGCAATGCGGTCCACAAAGAGTTGAGCCGCGGGATAGGCAAGAACCTCGTCGATGGCAAGCCCTTCGCGCTCGGGCGGACAATCCAGTGGGAACAGCCGGAAAATCCGCTCGCCTTCGCTCCGGAACGACTCGCGGCTGGTTGCGAGAACACGAAGCTGCGGTGCTTCGCGAACGATGTGCTCGACGAGAGGCGCCAATTGATCCAGCACATGTTCGCAACTGTCGAAGATCAGCAGGGCCGGGCCGATCTTGAGAAAAGTCAGAAGGGCCGGCGTCGGATCTTCCGCGCTGATGGTCAGTCCGAGCGCCGAAGCAATGGTGGTCGCGATGTGACTGGCATCCCTCAGCGGACCGAAATCGACAAAGAAGACTCGCCCGCCGAAATCCTGGGACCGGCGATGCCCGACGGTGACGGCGACCGAGGTCTTGCCGATGCCGCCCGGGCCGACGACGGTCATGAAGCGAAAGAGCGAAAGTCCGTTCGAGATCTTCTCGATGACATCTTCCCGGCCGACCATCCTGGTTAGCTGAGCGGGCAGGGAGCGGGGAGGGGCGGTTTCGGCCGGGAGCGGGGCGGCTGGCGCAGCTGCTTGAGCGAACGAGGCGACAAAGCAATAGCCGCGGCCCGGCACGTTAACGACGTAACGGGCCGACTTGCCGGTATCGCCGAGCGCTTTGCGCAGCGCCGCGACGTGGAAGCGCAGACTGCCCTCATCGACATTGACGCCGGCCCAGATGCGCTTGACCAGCTCTCTCTTGTCGACGACTTCTCCGGGGCGTCCGGCAAGGAAGATGAGAATGTCGAGCGCGCGGCCGCCGACATGAAGCGGCGCCCCCTCCTTCTCCAAGAGCCGGGACTTCGGAAACAGTCGAAATGGCCCAAAGGAAATGGCCGAGTCTTCGCTACGATCTGGCACGCGCCATCGCCCCCTCGAAGGGAGTCAAAAGGTATTACTTTTTGGTCTACCAGAACGAGGCGTACAGTAAACTGGCCGAAAGCAGTGGGCAGGGCTGGCAGCCCTGCGTGGACGGCTTGGGTCGGCTCGCTCGCGAAATTGTGCTTGGAAAGTAAAGAGTTAGGCCGATGTGACAATGCGATGACGCCGAGGCTCGCCCGGATGGAGCATTGACTGCGATGCCGGATTGCTGCGATGGCATCGTCCGGGAGCCGGTCCCGCCACCACATCGACTGCCGACTTCCGGAATTTCCAGCATGGCCTCTTTCACGCGGCGACAATTCGTGCACGCGTTGACAAGCGCAGCGGCGCTCGCCGCGCTTCCCCGCAGCGGACAAGCCGCCGACTATCCGTCTCGTCCCATTCGCCTGGTGATTCCCTACGGACCCGGTGGATCGGGTGACCAGATCGCGCGCCCCTGGGTTGACAGGATGCCGTCGCTGCTGGGGCCGACCTTCGTCGAATATATCGGCGGTGCGGGCGGCGCCATCGGGACCGCGGCGGTCGCACGCGAGGAGCCCGACGGCTATTCGCTGCTGCTCGGCAACGGCAGCACGCAGGTCATCATTCCCATGACGTCGGCGAATCCCGGATATTCGGTTGGCGATTTCCGCGCCATCTACCGGCTGATCAACAGCGCGCTGGTTTTCGCCGTCAATCCTTCAGTGCCCGCCGCAAACCTGCGCGAGTTGATCGACTATGCGAAAGCCAATCCGGGAAAGCTGTCCTATGGCACGCCGGGGATCGCCACCGGAAACCATCTGGTCGGCGAATCCTTCAAGCAGCAGGCCGGCGCGCTGGACATCGTCCACGTGCCCTATCGGGGCATCGCGCAAGCGACCAACGACCTCGTCAGCGGCCAGATATCGCTCGTCATTGCCGTCATGTCCGTTCAATTGCAGCAGCTGGCTCAAGCGGGGAAAGTCAGGCTGCTTGCGGTCACCACCGAAACGCGGCTGAGCGGCGCGCCGGAGATCCCGACCGCCGTCGAATCCGGCATGCCCGGCATCCGGTATGAGGGATGGTTCGGTCTGTTCGCGCCCAAGGACACCGACGATGCGATCATTGACCGGATCGCGCAGGCGACGCGGCTCGCCATGGCCGAACCGGCGCTTCTGGCGAGCTATCGCGCCCAGGGCATGGAGCCGGACAACGATTCAAGTCCGGACAAATTCCAGCGCATCGTCGAGGCCACATCCGCAAGCCTCGCGCCCCTGATCAAATCGATCGGGCTGAGCAATTTGTGAGGCCGCTCAGCCGTCGGCGCGCGTAACCATGCGCGCCGTCAGCGTGACGAGGCCCATCAGCGCGGTCAGGAGCCAGAACGCCATCGGCAATCCGCCAAGACGTGCGACGAAGCCCACACCGGCGGGGCCGACGAGAACGCCGGCATATCCGGCGGTCGTGATCGCCGCGACGGCGAGCCCCGTGGGCATCACCGTCTGCCTCGCCGCCCGGCGGAACAGCACCGGCACGAGGTTCGATGCGCCGAGGCCGATGAGCAGGAAGCCGGCTACGGCGACCGCCACGACGGGAGCCGTGAGCAGGACCACGAAACCCGCGATCGCAATCAGGCTGCCCCAGACCAATGTCGTGCGGTCTCCGATCCGTGCGACGACGGCGTCGCCGCCGAGCCGCCCGATCGTCATCGCAACCGAGAACACGATGTAGCCGATCCCGCCTTGCGCTTCGGAGACGAGGCCCGCGCCGATGACGAGCAGCGCGCCCCAATCGAGCATTGCGCCTTCGACCAGGAAGGTGATGGCGCAAAGCAGCGCGAGCAGGAGCACGGCGCCATGCGGCAACACGAACAACGGCCCCTCCTGCACCTGCACGGAGCGAAGCAGCCGCGGCCAGGCCGCCAGCGTCGCGATCAGCATCAGGACGGAGCAGATCAGTGTGCATGCGAGCGCGCCGAGTCGCAGCGAGAGCAGTGCGGTCATCAGCGCGGATCCGGCGAAGCCGCCGATGCTGAACAGCGCGTGGAAGCCGGACATCAGCGGACGTCCCGCGGCGCGCTCCACCTCAACCGCGTGGATGTTCATGGCGACGTCGATGGAGCCGAGCGCGGCGCCAAACGCGAAGAGCGCCAGCGCGAGCGTCATGGACGAGCTCGCGATTGTCAGCAGAGGCAGGACCAGGGCAAGACCGAGCCCGCCCGCAATGATGATCGGCTTGCTGCCATAGCGCGCGCTCAGCACGCCGGTCAGAACCATCGCGACGACCGAGCCGATGCCGAGGCTGAGCAGGAGCAGTCCGAGGATGCCGTCGTCGACGGCGAGCCGCGCCTTCGCGAACGGCACCAGCGGTGCCCAGCACGCGATGCCGAAGCCCGCGACGAGGAAGGCAAGCCTGGTCGCAAGGCGTGTCGCTGGCCTGTCGGCAGAAGACATGGGAACTCCGGGGAGAGGGAATCAGGGCAGGGGCAATCGAAAAGCCTCGCAATTGTCGCGTCTTTATGTCCGCGGCGGACTCGGATTGTCGCAGGCGGCCCGTGGGGCGGACGGAACGCCAGTGCGAACCAAGGAGTGAGGCTTCGTAGCCCGGATGGAGCGCAGCGCAATCCGGGGCCGCTCGCGCGGCATTCGGCACCGTCCCGGATTACGCTTGCGCTCCATCCGGGCTACGGGACCGCGCCTGTGTCGCCCCCTGTCAATCGCCCACCGCAAATATATTCTACTTTACCGAAATTCGGTTTTGGCGTATGTGCTGCTCATCCCGGCTCATCCTTGAGGGGCGATCTTGTGGTCGTCACGTTCGCGAGCCGGGCTTGCGGTGGACGCGGCAGCGTTCGGGTGCGAGTGGCCAAGGGCAGGGCGGATTGCTCTCCGTGAGCCCAAGGCTTCGTTCCGACGAGCGGCGCTGCTAGGCTTCGTCTCGTCTGTAAGTTTCCGGCTCCGTCGACAGGGCTGGAAAAACTGCGGCGAAATGGCGAGCCGTGCGTACGGCAAAACCGTGTGGTCCTGGCCGTCGTTGCTACGGTCAAGCCCTGGCGAATGCGGCATCTGCGTCAACCGGCGCGGTGCCGGTGAATTTCGCGAGGGCGAGGGAGGCCAAAAGGAACTCGGCTCCCGGGAGAGCACGGCATAAGCCGTCCAACCATCGCGCAGGGAAGGCCGAGTGATTGGCTACACCTGTATGCTGCTGTGCGGTTTCCTTGCGCTACATTTTCGCGCAGCGGACCGCGGGTGCGAGGTCAGCACCCGGCCTTCCCTGCGCCCTCTTGGACAAGAGGGTGGAATGACGAAGCAAAGCTCGGGCGAAGTGCGCCGCGAGGACGCGAAGGCGTGTCTGCGGCTACACACTCCCTGTCATCGCCCGGCTTGACCGGGCGATCCAGTATTCCGAGACAGTTATGATTGAACCGAGAAGCCGCGGCGTACTGGATTCCCCGCTTTCGCGGGGAATGACAGTGGTGCTGGGAGGACGAAGCCGTCACCTCATACTCCGTCATTGCGAGCGCAGCGAAGAAATCCAGTCGGCCGCCGCGGAGGGATTCTGGATTGCTTCCGCCTTCGCTAAAGCTTCGGCGGACAAGTCGCTTCGCTCGCAATGACGATGGGGAGAGAGTGGGGCAGCGCGCCGTTCTAGCCGCCGAGTATCCGCCTGCAAGCGTCGACGAACACCTGGGCTCCGGTGATGATGTCGACCTCGGCGGTGTTCTCGGTCCAGTGATGGCTGATGCCGCCGATCGACGGCACGAACAGCATGCCCGCGGGCATGACGGCTGCAAGCATCTGCGCATCGTGGCCGGCGCCGCTGGGCATGCGGATGGATCGTCCGCCGGCCAGGGCCTTGCTCGCGGCTTCGATCGCGTCCTGGATGCCCGCGTTCATCATGGCCGGCGCGCCAGTGCGAATCTTTTCCACGGTGACGGTGCAGGGACCGTTCGCGCTGGCCTCGTCCGCCATGCTCCGCAGCAGTTGCTCCAGCCGGGCGATGACAAAAGGATCGTCGTCGCGGATCTGGAACAGCATTTCGGCTTCCCCCGGAATGATGCTGGGCGCGCCGGGATCGAGCGTGATGCGGCCGGTGGTCCAGACCGTGCGCGGCCCGCAGCTATCGGGGAAACGTTCGTCGATGGCGACGCAGAACTTCGCCAGCGCCAGCCCGGCATCCTTCCGTGCAGCCATGCGGGTCGTGCCGGCGTGATTCTGCTCACCGACGAAATTGATCTGGTATTGCCAGATGCCGACGATGGAGGTGACAACGCCGATCGCAAGGCGGCCGCTTTCGAGCGTGTCGCCCTGCTCGATATGGGCTTCCAGATATCCGACGTGCCGGCCCGGCTCGGCGGTGGCGCGCGGTCGTCCTGCGAGCCCCATGTCGGCGAGTGCGTCCCGCATGGTGCGGCCGCTGGTGCGGTCGCGTGCGGCATCAATGTCGGCCTCGGTCACTTGCCCGACATAGGAGCGCGAACCAAGGAAATGCCCAAAGTGTCCTTCCTCGTCGCACCAGGCGGCAAGTTCGACCGCACCTTCGAGCGAGGGATCGGCATTGAGCACGCGGGCCGCTTCGAGCGCGTAGACGACACCGAGCGGGCCGTCGAGCCAGCCGGCGTAGTTCTGGCTTTCGAGATGCGATCCCGCGAGCAGCTTGGGTCCGGGCTTTGCGCTGGTGCCGAAGACATTGCCGATGCCGTCGATCGCGGCGGTGAGGCCCGCGTCGGGTAGCTTCCGCACCAGCCAATCCAGCGAAAGCTTGTGCGGCTCGGAGAAGGTCGGCTTGTGCACGCCGGTCTTGTAGGCGCCGATGGCACGGAGCGCATGGAGATCGGCGAGAACGCGCATCCCGTTTGCGCGTGAAAAGGTCTCAGGCATGCTCGGCAACCTTCAACGCCTCGGTGCGGATCTCCTCGACCAGCCGTTCCTTCAACTGGACGAATTCGGGCGTGGTCTTGATCTTGTAGGAGCGCGGATGCGGCAGGTCCACGTTGATCTCGGCCTTGATGCGGCCGGGGCGTGCGCTCATGACGATGACGCGGCTGCCGAGGAAGATCGCTTCCTCGATATCGTGGGTCACGAACAGCACGGTCTTCTGGTCGCGCTCCCAGATCCCGAGCAGCATTTCCTGCATCAGGGCGCGCGTCTGGTTGTCAAGCGCGCCGAAGGGCTCGTCGAGCAGCAGGATCTTGGGATCATTGGCGAGCGCGCGCGCGATCGCGGTGCGCTGCTGCATGCCGCCGGAGAGTTGTTTTGGCCAATGGTTCTCAAAGCCGGACAGGCCGACCTGGCGGATGAAGGCGTCGGCGATCTTGTTTCGCTCCGCCTCGGGCACGCCACGCTCGCGCAGGCCGAAGGCGATGTTCTCGCGCACCGTCAGCCAGGGAAACAGCGTGTAGGACTGGAATACCATGCCGCGGTCGGCGCCCGGGCCGGTGACCTCGCGTCCGTCGAGGACCACGCGTCCGCCGGTCGGGCGATCGAGGCCGGCGACGATGCGAAGCAGCGTGGACTTGCCGCAGCCGGAAGGGCCGAGGATGGTAACGAAGTCGTTGTTGCCGATCACAAGATCGGTCGGCTCCAGCGCCCTCGTCGGCGCGTTGCCGTGGCGCGCGGGAAAGGTTCGCGAGACCTGTTCGATCTTGAGGATCGTCATGCGAGCCTCCAGGGAAACAGCCACGCGTTGAATGCCTTGAACAGGAAGTCCGAGACCAGGCCGATCAGCCCGATCACGATGATGCCGAAGATGATCTGGCCGGTGTTGAGCAGCGCCTGGCTGTCGGTGATCATGTGGCCGATGCCGGAGGAGGAGCCGATCAGTTCGGCGACGATGACATAGGTCCAGGCCCAGCCCAGCACCAGCCGCAGGATCTCGGCGATCTCCGGCGCGGAAGAGGGCAACAGCACGCGGCGGATGATGCCGCGGTCGCTGGCCCCCAGCGTATAGGCCGCCTCGACCAGGTCGCGCCGCGTGGTGCCGACGGTGACCGCGATCATCAGGATGATCTGGAACACCGAGCCGATGAAGATGACGAGCAGCTTCTGCAACTCGCCGATGCCGGCCCACAGGATCAGGAGGGGAATGAAAGCGGAGGCCGGCAGATAGCGCGCAAAGGAGACGAACGGTTCAAGGAATGCCTCGACCGGCTTGTAGGCCCCCATCAGCACGCCGAACGGCACGGCGATGATGGCGGCCAGTACGAAGCCGCCGACGACGCGCCAGATCGTCATGCCGATGTCGAACAGGAAGCCCTGTTTGACGATCAGATCGACGCCTTCCTGCACCATGGTCAGCGGGTTGGCGAGGAACACTTTCGACACGTGGCCGCCGAAGGTTGCCCAGGACCAGAGGGCAACGAACACCACGAAGAACGCAAGGCCGTAAGCCACGCGCTGCCTTGACGTCACGGGATCGAGGGGACGCATCAAACTGTGTATCCGGGTGGTGAACAAGTCTACCGGCCCCGCCGCGAGACGGGGCCGGCGGCTCCTGGGAGATTTACTTGATGTAGCTCGCGTCGAAGAGATCCTCGACCTTCGGCGCGGCCTTGATGATGCCGATCTCCAGCAGGAGGTCGGCAGCCTCCTTGTTGAAGGTCAGGAAGTCGCCGGCGAAGAATTTCTGGTTCGCGGCCTTGTCCTGCCAGCGCAGATACTTCGCCGAGTTGCCGAATGCCTCGCCGCTCTGCTTCACGTCGGCGCCCATGATATCGTAGGCCTTGGCCTGGTCCTTGGCGATCATGTCGAGGGCCTCGAAATAGCTGTCGGCGAGCGCCTTGGCGGCCTTCGGGTTCTCGGTGAGGAATTTCGGCGTGCAGCCGAACGTGTCCATGACCATCGGATAGTCGAGCGTGGTGGCGATGATCTTGCCCTTGTCGGGGGCGGCACGAACCGTCGACAGATACGGCTCGTAGGTCATCGCGGCATCGTTCTGGCCGGAGACGAAGGCCTGCGCGGCCGCGGCCGGCTCGAGGTTCACGACGGTGACGTCCTTCACCGACAGGCCGTTCTTCTTGAGCATCCAGGCCAGCGCGAAATAGGGCGAGGTGCCGGGCGCGGAAGCCGCAACCGTCTTGCCCTTCAGATCCTTGATCGCGGCGAGCTCGTTCCGCACGGCCATGCCGTCGGCGCCGTAGCTCTTGTCGAGCTGGAAGATCTGCTTGGTCGCGACGCCGTTGGCGTTCCAGGAGATCCAGGTCTCCACGGTCGTTGCCGCGCACTGGACGTCGCCGGACGCGATCGCGAGATGGCGATCCTTCTGCGGAATCTTCTTGATGGTGACGTCGAGGCCGTTCTTCTTGAAGATGCCGGCCTCCTTCGCCAGCGTCAGCGGCGCGAAGCCGGTCCATCCGGAGATGCCGACGCCGACCTTGACGTCGTCGGCGAGCACGGGGGTGGAGACCGTAAGCGCAATGACTGCCGCAAATACTTTCGAACTACGCATGATTGTCGTCCTCTTGCCGATCGATGGATTGACGTCCTGTTGATCATTGTCAGTCCCAATGGACCGTTGCCCGAAACGTTGCACGATTTGTGCCGACATCGTCCTCTCAGCCTCCCTTGAATCGGGCGACAAGGCGGTGAGAGTCACCGGGATAGAGCAGCCGCACGGCGGTGATCGTGCGCGCGCTGCGCCAGGTATAGCGGTCGATCACGAGGCAGGGTGCGCCGACGGCGATGTCGAGCGCTTCGGCCGTGCGATCGTCCGCAACGATAGCGCTGATCGTATGCTCTGCCTCTGTCCATGGAACATGGTGAAGCAGCCATGAGCCGGGTGGCTCACGCGAAAAATCCGCGGTCGCCGCATCCGGCACCGACGCGAGATCGATCAGTCTGTCCTCGACGGCGAAAGGCACGTTGTCGGCGCTGTGGCGGCAGGTGATCGCGACCACCTTGCCCGCCTTCTTGACGCCGAGGCGGTCGCGGTCGGCAGCGGTTGCGGCGCGGAGTTTGCGACCGATCAGCTCGTAGCCGTAAGCACGCCCGAGCGCAGTGATCTCGGCGCGCATGTCGGCGATCTTGAGCACGGCGGACTGGTGTTGCGGCCGGCGGACGAAGGAGCCGGCACGTCGCCGCCGCTCGATCAGGTCGGCTTGGGCGAGCTCCGACAGCGCCTTGTTCACGGTCATGCGCGAGCAGCCGTAGCGCGCGACCAGTTCGTGCTCGAACGGGATGCGATGGCCCGGCGGCCATTCCCCGGTCAGGATGCGCTTCTCGATGTCGGCGCGGATCCGTTTGTAGAGCGTCGGCTTGTCGGCGGCATCTGTGGCGAGGCTCATGCGACGAGCCTCCGGACCGACGCGTTGAAGCGTTCGCGTGCGGTCTGGCGCAGCCGGTGCCGTCCGCCCTCGACGACCTTGTCGCCGCCGGCCCAGACGCAATCGACCGCACCGCTGCCTGCGGCAAAGATCCAGCCGTCGATGACGGCGTCGCGCGCGCGCCCCGCCAGCGAGGGATGCGTGGTGTCGAGCGTGACGATGTCGGCGCGCGCACCTGGCGTGAGACCGACTGACATCTGTGCTAGTGCCCGCGCGCCGCCTGAAAGCGCATGATCGAACAGGGCGCGTCCCGTCGAGCGGCCTGCGCCGGCGGAGAGCACGTTGCGCTCGCGGTGCTTGAGCCGTTGGCCATATTCGAGCTGGCGCAGCTCGTCGGCGACGCCGACCAGCACATTGCAATCCGTGCCAATGCCAAAGGCACCGCCGGCACCGACGAATTCGCGAGCCGAGAAAATGCCGTCGCCAAGGCTTGCCTCGGTGATAGGGCAGAGTCCCGCGACCGCGCCAGTCTTGGCGAATGCAGTGACTTCTTCATCCGTCGTGTGGGTCGCGTGGATGAGGCACCAGCGTCGGTCGACTGGCGCGTGCTCAAGCAGCCATTGCACTGGACGCTGTCCAGACCAGGCCAGGCAATCCTCGACCTCCTTCACCTGCTCGGCGGCATGAATGTGCACCGGGCCGCCGTCCGCGAGCGGAATGATCGCTGCAAGCTCGGCCGGCGTCACAGCGCGCAAACTGTGCGGCGCGATACCGATATTTGCGCCCGGCAATTGTTCAATCGCCTTGCGCGAGGCGCTCACCAGCGCGGCGAACTGATCAACCGTACAGATGAAGCGGCGCTGGTCGGCATGCGGTGCTGCGCCACCAAATGAGCCGTGCGCATAAAAACTCGGCAGCAATGTCAGTGCAATACCCGAGGCTTCGGCGGCCTGCGCGATGCGTGCGGCCATTTCGCCGATGTCGGCGTAGGGCGAGCCATCGCGGTCATGATGCAGATAATGGAATTCGCCGACGCGGGTAAAACCCTGCTCCAGCATCTCGACATAAAGCAGTGTCGCGACCGCTGCGACGTCGTCAGGCGTCATCGCCAGCGCGAAGCGGTACATCGCCTCGCGCCAGGTCCAGAAGGTGTCGGTGCTGTCGCCGCGCAGTTCTGCGAGACCCGCCATGCCGCGCTGGAAGGCGTGGCTGTGCAGGCTCGCAAGTCCCGGAAGCGCGATGTCGTGGTGTTCGTCCCCGGAGGCCGGGGCCACGCCCGGCGTCACCTCGGCGATCGCGCCGGCGGTGATCACCACCTGCACGTCATTGGCCCAGCCCGAGGGCAGGAGCGCGGAGGCGAAATGCAGTCGTGTCATGTTTCCATGCCGGCTGGACAGAACCGCGACACGATTATATGTCTAGACATATAAGTCAAGCATCCCAGGGCGCAGGGGCATCCGCGAAGGGACAGTTGCATGGCAGAGCGCTTCGACCGGATCTGGCATAACGCCCGGCTCGCCACGATGCGGGCCGACCGCGCCGATCTTGGTGAGATCGAGCATGGCGTGATCGCCGCGCGCGCCGGCCGTATCGTCTATGCAGGTGCGCAGACTGATTTTCCGGCGGATGCCGATGCAGCCGAACGGATCGATTGCGGAGGGCGCTGGATCACGCCCGGTCTCGTCGATTGTCACACCCATCTGGTCTATGGCGGCAACCGCGCCCATGAATTCGAGCTGCGCCTGAAGGGCGCGAGCTACGAGGAGATCGCGCGCGCCGGCGGCGGTATCGTCTCGACAGTGGCCGCGACGCGCAAGGCAAGCGAGGCCGAGCTCGTAGCACACGCGCTGCCGCGGCTCGATGCGCTGATTGCCGAGGGTGCCACCACGGTCGAGATCAAGTCCGGCTACGGCTTGGATACCGAGACCGAGATGCGGCAGCTGGCCGCCGCGCGAAGCCTCGGCTGTCAGCGGTCGGTCGCGATCCGCACATCCTTCCTCGGCGCGCATGCGCTGCCGATCGAGGCGGAGGGCGACAAGGATCATTACATCGATCTCGTCTGCAGGGAGATGTTGCCTGCGATTGCAAAGGCCGGCCTGGCCGATGCCGTCGATGCCTTCATGGAGGGGATTGCATTTTCCGGCGAGCAGACGGCGCAGGTGTTCGAGACAGCGGGGCGGCTCGGACTGCCGGTCAAGCTGCATGCCGACCAGCTCTCGAACCTCGGCGGCGCTGCGCTTGCCGCGAAATTCTCGGCGCTATCGGCTGATCACCTCGAGCACACCGACGAAGCCGGTGCAGCGGCGATGGCAAAAGCTAAAACGGTGGCCGTGCTGCTGCCCGGCGCCTTCTACTTCATCCGCGAGACGCAAAAACCGCCGGTCGAGGCGTTCCGCAAGCACGGCGTTGCCATGGCGCTTGCGACCGACTGCAATCCGGGCAGCTCGCCGCTGACTTCGCTCCTGCTTGCCATGAACATGGGCGCGACGCTGTTCCGGATGAATGTGGCCGAATGCCTTGCCGGCGTCACCCGGGAAGGCGCGCGAGCGCTCGGCGTGCTCCATGATACCGGCACGTTAGAGGCAGGCAAATGGTGTGATCTTGCGATCTGGGACATCGAGTGCCCCGCCGAGCTGGTCTACCGTATCGGCTTCAATCCGCTGCACCGCCGGGTGTGGAGGGGACAATGACGGAGAAGCGCGCGCCGATCGTCGTCAAGCCGGGAACCGTCGGCCTCGATGACCTCGCGCGCGTGCTCGAAGGCGCGTCTGTTGTTCTAGATCCCTCGTTCTGGCCGCGCGTCGACGCGGCCGCGGAGATCGTTGCAAGGGCCGCGCGCGCCGACGCTCCCGTGTACGGGATCAACACCGGCTTCGGCAAACTTGCCTCGAAGCGCATTCCGCCGGACCAGACCGCGCTGCTCCAGCGCAACCTCATCGTCTCGCATTGCTGCGGCGTCGGTGCGGCGACGCCCGAGCCCATCGTCCGCCTGATGATGGCACTGAAGATCATCTCGCTCGGGCGCGGCGCCTCCGGCGTGCGCCGCGAGGTGATCGAGCAGCTGCAGGCCATGCTGGCGCGGCGCGTCTCACCGCTGGTGCCGCAGCAGGGTTCGGTCGGCGCTTCCGGTGACCTCGCGCCGCTCGCGCATATGACCGCTGTGATGATCGGCGAAGGGCAGGCGATCGTCGATGGCAAGATCGTATCGGGCCGCGAGGCGCTCGCCGCGGCCGGCCTGCCGCCACTGACGCTCGGTCCCAAGGAAGGGCTCGCGCTGATCAACGGCACGCAATTCTCCACTGCCTACGCCGTCTCCGGCGTGCTGCGCGCATTTCGCCTGGCCCGCGCCGCGCTCGTCACCGGCGCGCTGTCGGTCGATGCGGCGATGGCCTCGACGGCGCCGTTCCGCCCCGAAATCCAGGCGCTGCGCGGCCATTCGGGACAGATCGCGGCCGCGGCAGCCTTGATGGCGCTGCTCGAGGGCAGCGACATCCGCCTGTCGCATCTCGAAGGCGACGAGCGCGTGCAGGATCCCTATTGCCTGCGCTGCCAGCCGCAGGTCGCGGGCGCGGCGCTCGACCTGATCGTGCAGGCGGCGCGGACGCTGATCGTCGAGGCCAATGCCGTCACCGACAATCCGCTCGTGCTGGTCGAGACCGGCGAGATCGTCTCCGGCGGAAACTTCCATGCCGAACCGGTGGCCTTTGCCGCGGATACCATCGCGCTTGCGCTGTCGGAAATCGGTGCGATCAGCGAGCGGCGCATCGCGACGCTGGTCGATCCCGCGCTCAATTTCGGCCTGCCGCCGTTCCTCACTCCCGATCCCGGTATCAATTCCGGCTTCATGATCGCCGAGGTGACGGCGGCCGCGCTCTATGCCGAGAACAAGCAGCGCGCGGCCGCCTGCTCGATCGACTCGACGCCGACCAGTGCCAACCAGGAAGACCACGTCTCGATGGCCGCGCATGCCGCACGGCGGCTGTCCGATATGGCCGACAATCTCGCTGCCATCCTCGGCATCGAGTTCCTGGTCGCCGCCCAGGGCATCACGCTACGCGCGCCGCATGCGACGAGTGCGCCGCTCGTTGCCGTCATTGCGGCACTGCGCGAGCAGGTAGCGCCGCTCGGCGCAGACCGCTACATGGCCGGCGATCTCGCCAAGGCTGCAGCGATGATCGAGGCCGACGCGCTGCCGGCTGCGGCGCTCGCCGTACTTTCAACCGACCCGTTTCCGACGCTTGCCTGACGAGGTGTTCCGCACCCATGCTGACGCGCCGCGCGTCCTGATCGCCAACTCCAACATCGTGCCGCACTGGGCGACGCTCGATCATTTCAACGAGCTCGATCGCAAGGGCCTGATGATGTACGGCCAGATGACGGCGGGTTCCTGGATCTATATCGGCAGCCAGGGCATCGTGCAGGGCACCTACGAGACTTTTGTTGAGGTCGGGCGTCGCCATTACGGCGGCAGCCTCGCCGGCAAATGGATTCTGACGGCCGGTCTCGGCGGCATGGGCGGCGCGCAGCCGCTGGCTGCGACCATGGCGGGAGCCTCGATGCTGGCAGTCGAATGCCAGCCGAGCCGCATCGAGATGCGTCTGCGCACCGGTTATCTCGATCGCCAGGCCGCCACGCTCGACGAGGCACTTGCGATCACGGCGGAGGCGGCCAAGACGAAGAAGGCGGTCTCGGTCGGCCTGCTCGGCAATGCCGCGGAGATTTTTCCCGAGCTGGTCCGCCGCGGCGTCAGGCCCGATATCGTCACCGACCAGACCAGCGCGCACGATCCGATCAACGGCTATTTGCCGAAGGGCTGGACGCTCGCGGAGTGGGAAGCCACGCGCGCCGCCGACCCCAAGGCCGTGGAGCGCGCCTCGAAAACCTCGATGGTCGAGCACGTCCAGGCCATGCTGGATTTCCATGCGCAAGGCATCCCGACCCTCGACTACGGCAACAACATCCGCCAGATGGCCCAGGACATGGGCCTGAAGAATGCCTTCGATTTTCCGGGCTTTGTCCCCGCCTATATCCGTCCGTTGTTCTGCCGCGGCGTCGGGCCGTTCCGCTGGGCGGCGCTGTCGGGAGATCCCGAGGACATCTTCAAGACCGACGCCAAGGTCAAGGAGCTGATGCCTGACGACAAGCACCTGCACAATTGGCTCGACATGGCCAGGGAGCGCATCAAGTTTCAGGGCCTGCCGGCGCGGATCTGCTGGGTCGGGCTCGGCGATCGCGATCGCCTGGGCCTTGCCTTCAACGAGATGGTAGCGCGCGGCGAATTGAAGGCCCCCATCGTGATCGGGCGCGATCATCTCGACAGCGGCTCGGTGGCGAGCCCCAACCGCGAAACCGAAGCGATGAAGGACGGGTCGGACGCCGTGTCCGACTGGCCCTTGCTCAACGCGCTGCTCAATTGTGCCAGCGGCGCGACCTGGGTGTCGCTGCATCATGGCGGCGGCGTCGGCATCGGCTATTCCCAGCATGCCGGCATGGTGATCGTCGCCGACGGGACGCCGGAGGCGGCGAAGCGGATCGCGCGCGTTCTCTGGAACGACCCTGCCAGCGGCGTCATGCGCCACGCCGACGCGGGCTACGACACAGCGATCGAATGTGCCCGCGACAAGGGGCTCGATCTGCCGAGCCTGCGCTAGTCCAGGCGCGACTCAGGCCACGACCCTGGCTCCGGCGCCGCCAAGGCGCTGGCGTTCCTTTGCGAGATACTCGCCGATCGCGTCGCCGTGCATGGGCATTGCGAAGTAGTAGCCCTGGATGAAGTCGCATCCCAGCCGGCGCAGGGTGTCGAGCTGAGCGCGGGTCTCGATGCCCTCGGCGACGCAGGCGATCTCCATGTCGTTACAGAGGCCCGTGAGGGACTTGATGATCTTGTGGCTCACTGCATTGTCGTTGACGTCGGCGATGAAGCTGCGGTCGATCTTGATCTTGTCGAGCGGCAGCCAGTGCACGTGGCTCAGCGAGGAGTAGCCGGTGCCGAAATCGTCCAGCGAAATGCCGCAGCCCATCGCCTTCAATGCCGCGATCGACTGTTGTGCGCGTACGAAATCGAAGGTGACGGCGGTCTCGGTGATCTCGAAATCGATCCGGCGCGGCGACAGCCCGCTCTTCTCGACGATGGTGATCAGCGGCAGGATGCCCTCGGGCGAGCAGATGTCGTGCGCGGACAGGTTGAACGACAGGCGGATGTGGTCGGGCCAGGTCCTGGCCGTCGCGAGCGCGCGCACCAGCAGAGCCTGCGTCAGCGGCCGGATCAGGCCGATGCGCTCGGCGGCGGGAATGAAGTCGGCCGGCGAAACCAGGCCGAGGCGGGAGCTGCGCCAGCGCGCCAGAACCTCGAAGCCGGCGGTGTGCTCGCTCATGGCGTCCACGATCGGCTGGAACACCAGGTCCATCTCGGTGCTGAAATCGGCGGTGCGCAGCAAATTCTCGATGACGCCGCGGCTGCGGATCTCGGCCTCGAGCTCGCCCGAGAAGATCACGGTGCGGCCGCGCAGATGGCGCTTGGCGTGATAAAGTGAATAGTCGGCGCATTCATAGAGCGCTTCCGCCGTCGTTGCCGATTGCGGGAATAGCGCGAAGCCGATCGAGCAGGACAGCCCGGTATGGGCGGTGTCGAGCTGGTAGGGCAGCTTGAGCTGGTCACCAACGCGTTCGCCGAGCCGCATCAGATTCGCATCGTCAGGGTCGCCGCACACGACGAGGCCGAACTCGTCGCCGCCGAGCCTGGCGAATTCCACCCGCTGCGGGCCGAAGCCCTCGCAGACTTCGCGGATGCGCCGGCCCGCCTCGATCAGAACGCGGTCGCCGACCGAATGGCCGTAATTGTCGTTGATCGGCTTGAAGCCATCGAGGTCGATGATCCCGACCGCGACGCGAACGTTCCTGCGCTCGGCATCGGTGAACGCGCTCGACAGCTCGGCGAAGAAGCGGCGGCGGTTCGGCAGTTCGGTCAGGGAATCGAGGTTGGCGAGGCGGAAGTTCTCGTCCGAGAGGGCTTGGGTGGCTGCCTGTTGTGCCAGCAGCGATTTGCGGCTCGCGACGAGATCGGCGAAGTCGCGATAGTAGATGAACAGCACCGTCACCATCGCCCCCGACACGAGCAGATTGTTGACGGCGATCGCCTTCAGCGTCGGCTCGCCGGTGGCCCAGAAGAACAGCACATAGGGCACGTCGACGACCAGCGTCACGATCAGTGCCGCCGAGCGCAGATGCATCAGCGAGAAGATGCAGCCGATCACGGTCACCGCCATGTAGAAGGCAACCTGGCTCTTGGCGAAGGGGTCGCCGTAAGGGTAGAGCGCGAAGGACCAGACTGTGAAGCCCGCGCCGATCGGCAATGTCATCCAGTTGGTGGCGCGCAGATTGCGTAGGATGTCGGCATCGGTGCGCACGAGGTGCCGTTGGCGCAGCCACCAGAAGGTGCGAAGCGCCGCGAGCGCGGTCAGCACGGATGGCACGATGAGCGTCAACCAGTCCGGCGCCACGCTCACATAGGTATAGGCGACAGCGATCGTGTTGCTCATGAGGATGAAATAGAGCAACGGGATCTGCTTGGAGAAGGCGTCGAATTGCGCGCGCGTGAGGTCGGGGTCAGCGGGCACGCGAAACAGCTGCAACGCGGCGGCGAGATGAGACTTCAAATTGGTGACAGGCATTGCAATACGAGCCCCGGATCCCCTTCAAAACGCTGGGGATGTTGCACGGCGAGGGTAAAGGTCGCGTTAGGCGGGTCTCGCAGGAAAAGCCGGCGAAGGTTGTACGCTACCGGGAGTTTTCCGGCCGCCTGCATTGGTGAGGCCGGGTTAACGATATGTGGCGGCGAAAACGAGCGTATCGATTGCAAAAGACCGCAAAAACGTTGGTGACGCTCTGCTAACCATCGGTGTCGGCGCAGCATTCTGTCGCATCGCCAATGGTGCGAGGCGATCTGCTCGTACACCTCTCCTTGTCGAGGAAAGGTGTGCGGATGCCCGGATGACCGCTATTTCTTCTCGAGCGCGGCGGTCTGCTTGGCGAGCTGCTTGTCGAAATCCTCCGACAGGGTTGTGGCGTAGGCTGCGAGCTCACCCGGCTTGACGAACGGGTTCGGTGCGCCGTCCTTCATTTCGGCACGCTTGGCCTGCATGCCATAGACCTCCGGATGCGGCCCGAGCAGCACGTCGATCTTCATCGCCTTCACCTTGGCGTAGGTCGCACGGTAGTCGTCGACGATTCCGGCATGGGTCGGCTGGCCGACCAGCCGGTTCAATGCCACCGTGCCGCTGCAGAAGAACAGCACGTCGCGGTCCTGATTGCCGTCCTTGGCGGTCATTTCCCAGCTCGTGCAGCCCGGCGAGTGGCCAGGAGTCGCATGCGCGGTCAGCGTGGTGTCGCCGAGTGTGACCTTGTCGCCCTCCTTCACGGCGCGATCGACCTTCACTGCGTGGAAGGCGAGGTCCTCGTTCTTCTCGTCGCCAGGATAATAGCCGCCCTCCAGCAGCGGCTTGTCGCGTTCACCGGCCACGAGCTGTGCACCGGTCTCCTTCTTGATCTCGGCGAAGCCGCCGGTGTGGTCGAAATGCGCGTGCGTATTGAGGATGATCTTGATGTCGGAGACCTTGAGACCGAGCTTGGCAATGTTGTCCTTGATCATGCCGGTGGATTCCGGAAGCGCCGTATCCATCAGGATCAGGCCCTGTGAGGTCTTGATGATGTAGACGGCGATGCCGTCAGTGCCGACATAGTAGATGTTGCCGATGAGCTGGAACGGCTCGAACGGCGTGGTCCATTTCTTGGTGACCGCCGCAATGAAATCCTTGACGGTCTGCGCCTGCGCGCCGGTTGCGAGGAACGCCAATGCACAGAGCGCGGCCCTGAGCTTTTTCATCGTTTGTCTCCCAGATTGTTCTTGCAGATTGTTCTTGTCGTCTTGATCGGGCGCGGCCTTCGCGCGGCCGGCCGGCAAGCTACGTCGTGCGAGGTGCGGCAGCAACGGCCACATGTCTGAAAAATGTCGTGGCATGCGCGGAATAACCGTGCCCGTCCGTTTTGAGCATGGCGGCCATCGCTGCAACGCGGCCGGTTGGGGTTTGACCGCGCGCAGTCGGCTCGCCATACTTTGCCCCAAGGCGAGCCAGAAAGACTCGTCGGCATCGGGAGCTGAAATGACCAGATCATCCTCCGTCCTTGCGGGGACGCTGAGTTTCCTCGTCTCCTTCACTTCAATTGCCTACTCGCAGCCGGCCTGCGTCACCCAGAACATGGTGATGCCGCCTGGGGCCAACAGCACCGACAAGGCGGCCCCGTTCTTTATCGATACGACGGGTCTCGATTTCAAGACGGCGCCTCCGACGCGCGATCCATCCAATCCCAATTACCCGCGCGCGACCGAGCTTCCTGACGGAACGCTGCCGCCACCGGGTGCCGAGGGCAATTTTATCATCGGCCCCACCCACAATCCTGCGCCGGAGACGATCGCGAGGGAGGGTGTGCCGCGCGGGACGACAAAATCCTTCACGCTGCCGTCGAAGGAGAGCGCCATCTACAATCCCGGCCTGATCCGCGACGACGTCGCCGGCTGCACCAACTCCTCGATCATGACGACGGTCACGGCGCCGGAGGACAAGTCGCACATGATCGTCACCACCAGCCATCCCGGCGTCTGGTCGCGCACCATCGACGTCTATGTGCCGGCGCAATATGTGCGCGGCACCGAGGCGCCGTTCATCGTGGTCGGCGACGGCGGCTCGAACGCCTACAAGGATCTCGCCACTACGCTCGACAATCTGATCGCGCAGCGCCGCGTGCCGCCGATGATCGCGATCCAGATCGGCAATGGCGGGCAGGACGCGCAGGGCAGTCAGCGTGGCCGCGAATATGACGCGGTGTCAGGTACCTACGCGCAGTTCGTCGAGCGTGAAGTGCTGCCGTTGGTCGAAAAGAACGCCGACGTCAAGCTGACCAGAAATCCCGATGGGCGTGCGACCATGGGGCTGAGTTCGAGCGGCGTGGCAGCCTTCACCATGGCGTGGTTTTATCCCGATCTCTATCACCGCGTGCTGGCGTTCTCGCCGACCATGGTCAACCAGCAATGGCCGCACGACCCGTCGCTGCGCGGCGGCGCCTGGGAATATCACAGCGCATGGACGGGGGCGGCCACACCCAATCTCATTTCCAAGGCTGGCGTGCTCACGCCGGCCGAGCCGCCCGGCGTGCCGCTGATCGTCGCTGCGCCGGCCAAGCCGATCCGCTTCTGGTTCTTCGGCGGCGACCAGGACCTGTTCTATCCGAACCCCACCATTCCCGACGGCATGCACGACTGGACCCTCTCCAACGCGCTGATGGCCAAGGTGCTGGCGGAGAAGGGCTACCACTATCAGTTTCTGTTCGTGCGCAACGCCAAGCACGTCGACCGTCCCACGATCGCGCAGACGCTGCCGTCGGCGCTGGAGTGGGTCTGGAAGGGCTATCCGATCCCCTGAGCGCAGGGAGTAAAGGGTCAGGCGAGAGCGGCCTGGCGTTCCCGCATTGGTTCGCGGACCCGATCGGGTTTCCCCGGCTCGGCGAGCCGCGTAAAACTGCGCTGGCTTGCATGCGCGGGTGCTTCGACAATGACGCCTTCGCAAACGATCTGTCCACCGAGCATCCGGAATTCCAGCTTGTCGTAGCGCGGCATCGTCTCGCCGGGCGCGGGCGGCAGCAGCCCGACACTGCCCTGGATGTTCAGTGTGGCATCACCGGCGCCGTGAAGGCGCGGATTCCACATCCTGATCCCGGTCTCCGCCCAACGCTGCCGGATCAGCGCGGCGCGGTCGGCTGGTTCTGCGATCTTTGCACGGATCTTCGGCGCGCCAGTGATCTCCGGAGCGGGAGCCTCGAGGGCCGGCTCCGGCGCAACATCCGTGACGACGCTGGGCGTCTCGTCGGCGACTTTCGCGGCGCTGGGGGAGGGATCGCTGTCGATGCTATCCTCAGCGACATGCTCCGCCGAGATTTCGCGATCGGCAAGCGCCACACACGCATCGTCAAGAGTTGAGCGAGTATCCACGTCGACGGTAGCGGAATGCTCGTCGTTGGCGGCGAGAGCGGGGGCATCAACCGGGACGATCTCGACCGCGGCATCGGCGGACGAGGCCTCCTCCGCGACAACGGGCTCAACGCCGTCCGCGAGTTCGGAAGATAGATCGCTGTTGATGATGAGTTCGGGGACGTCGACCGGTTCGCGCACGACCTCGACGGTCGCGACCGATGCTTCCTCCACGACGACCGGCTCGACGCCCGCCGCCGTCTCCCGGGAGGATTCGTCGCTGCCGCTGATATCGGCTGGCGCTTCCGACGGGCTCTCCGCGATGACAGGGCTGGCGCTGTCGTCTTCGGCCGAAGCCGCGACCGCGGCGTCGCAGTGCGACGTATCCACGCCGATGCTGGTGTCGAGAACCTCCGCGGCTACTGCAATGTCAGCAACAATGGCGGATGAGGCGTCTGCGGTATCAGGCGCGACCGCGATGCTGCCGCCGTGCGGCGCAGGCCGAAGCCGGGTCAACGCCCATTTCACCGCGGGGATGCGGCGCAGCAACGATATCAGTCTCGAAAGCACTGGGAGTTGTCCAAGAGGTACTCGGCTTGAGGCCATCGCTGATTCGCCAGCAATGTAAAAATCCCCGGCTGTCACACTGATGTCAATGTAGGTGGGACCAATTGCAGAACATCCAAGCCTTTAGAGCGCGCGGCTGCGAGTTAGCCGGCGTGACTGTAGTCAAGCTGCAGCCCCGCCAATACGCTTTGTTCGACACCAAGACCTATGCGCAGACGTCGACAAGCGTTGACGGCATGAAAGCTTTTGGAGAGGGGACGATCGCCCCTCTCCGGACTTCCGATCGATGCAAGCCTACTTTCCGGAGCCCGCGCCGCCGCCGGCCTGGCTGCCCATGTTGTTGGTGTTGCTGCCGCCGGCCGACGGAGTCTGCTTGCCCTTGCTGTCGGCGGCCTCGTTCTGCATGTTCGACGACGCGCCGGTCGTCATGCCCTTGGTCGCGGGGCCCCGCGACGAAGGGCCGACGTCGCCATGGCCGGATGCGCCTGGGGCGGGTTGTGTCTGCGCAAAGGCGCCGCCGGTCGCCAGCGCCATGATGCACGCGGATGCCAAAATGATCTTCTTCATCTGGTTTCCTCCTGGGTTGACTTGAGGACAACTTGCGCGCGGAGCGGACGTTCCTCACAGGGAAGCGTCGCGAGGATCATGACCAAGCGCGTTGCGGCGCTTGTCGAGGTTCCCTGTACGGCTCTATCGACGGTAGAGTTTGGAACATCGGGCATCTGGTGTAAGGACGAGGCATGAAAAAGATAATGACTCTCGGAGCGATTCTGCTCTGGTCCACGATCGCAGTCGCGCAGGAGCGCGCCATCACCGTGGCCTCGACGACGTCGACGGAACAGTCGGGGCTGTTCGGTTACTTGCTGCCGCTGTTCTCGAAGGCCGCGGGCATCGACGTGAAGATCGTTGCCGTCGGTACGGGCCAGGCGCTCGACATCGGGCGGCGCGGCGATGCAGACGTCGTGTTCGTCCATGACAGGCCTGCCGAGGACAAGTTCATGTCCGAAGGGGAGGGCGTGAAGCGCTTCGATGTCATGTACAACGACTTCGTCATTGTCGGGCCGAAGAGCGATCCCGCGAAGATCGCCGGCGGCAAGGACGTGGCCGATGCGCTGCGCAAGATCGCCGCCGCGAAGGCGCCGTTCATCTCGCGCGGCGACAAGTCCGGCACGCACGCGGCCGAGCTACGGCTTTGGAAGGAGGCGGGCATCGATCTCGGTGCCGCCAAAGACGGCTGGTATCGCGAGATCGGTCAGGGCATGGGCCCGGCACTCAACATGGCGTCGTCGTCGAACGCCTATCTGCTGTCGGACCGCGGCACCTGGTTGTCATTCAAGAATCGCGGCGAGCTTGCCGTCCTGACCGAAGGCGACAAGCGGCTGTTCAACCAGTACGGCGTCATGCTGGTGAATCCGGCCAAGCATGCGAACGTGAAGGCGAGGGACGGACAGGCCTTCATCGACTGGCTGATCTCTCCTGGGGGGCAGGAGGCCATCGCCGGCTACAAGGTCGGCGGCGAGCAGCTATTTTTCCCCAACGCGTCCCACTAGCAGGAAGGCGACGGTTGATACTGCGACGCTGAGTGCAAGCAGGATCAGCCCGAGCCCGAGCGCCAGCGGCAGGTCGCCCTTGCTGGTCTCCAGCGCGATCGCCGTCGTCATCGTGCGCGTGAAACCGCGAATGTTGCCGCCGACGATGAGGATGGCGCCAACCTCCGCGATCGCGCGCCCGAAGGCTGCTAGAAAGGCCGTCAGCAGCGAGGTCCGGCCCAGCGCGAACAGCAAGCCGATGCTGCGCAACGTCGACAGCCCGTCGATCCGCGCCAAGTCGCCATACTCCGCCCACAGCAGGCTCGCCGGCCGGTGCACCAGCGCGACCACGATCGGTGTGGCGAGCAGCGATTGCGCAATCACCATGGCCGTTGGCGTAAACAACAGGCCGGCGGCCCCGAACGGGCCGGATCGTGACAGCATAAGATAGAGTGCGAGCCCGACCACGACCGGCGGAAGACCAAGCAAGGCATTGGTGAGAACGATGATGACCTGCCGCCCGCGGAACCGGGTGATCGCAAGCAGCGCCCCGAACGGTGCCCCGATCAGAAGCGCGACAATGCTGGCGGTCAGGCTGACGCGCACCGACAGTCCGACGATGCCCAGAAGCTCTGCGTCGGCTCCGCCGATCAGCGTGAAGGCGGCGCCGATGGATCGCGCGAATTCGTTCATCCGTGCCTGAGCTTCGGCGCCCGCCGCCATGGCTGGGGTCCGTCAATTCCAGGACTGCGGAGCTGCGTCACGTCTGATTCCCTGCAAGTATCCAGTGGCCCGGCCCGCCGCAGGAAAAGCTTCCAGGCAGCAGGCCAGTCACAGAATACTCGCGCGGACCGGTTTGGAAACCGAATTCGACCGGATATCAAAGTCGCGGGCCGTTTGGCAGCAGCTTCCCTTTGATATCACCGCTTGACGTTGGCCGATGCCGAGAGCGTGGGGGCTGCCCCAATGCTCTGCTGCCAATAATGCTCGATCTGCTCGACCAAAGCGTGCGGCAGCGGAACGTAGTTGAGCGTCTCGGCCTGCTGTTTTCCGTTCTTCAGCGACCAGCGGACGAAATCGATGGCGGCCGCCGACCTGTCGACGGATTTGGGCGCCTTCGGCATCAGCACGAAAGTTGTGGCCGTGATCGGGTAGGCGTCTTCGCCGGGCGCATTGGTGAGCACGAGATGAAAATCCTTCTCCGCCTTCCAGTCCGCGCTCGCGGCCGCAGCCTGGAACGATGTGGCGTCGGGAACGACGAAATTGCCGGCGCTGTTCTGCACTCGGCCAAAGGAGATCCGGTCGAGCCGCTGCAATGCGTAACTGTATTCGAGATAGCCGATCGCGCCGGAAACGAGGCTGACGAGCGAGGCTACGCCATCATTGCCCTTGCCGCCGAGGCCAAGCGGCCACTCGACGGAGGTCCCTTCTCCGACGCTCGTCTTCCACTGCGGGCTGACCTTGGAAAGGTAGTTCGACCAGTTGAATGTCGTCCCGGATCCGTCGATGCGATGGACCACCGTGATCGGCGTGTTCGGCAGCCTGATGTCGGGGTTGACCGCGCGAATGGCCGGGTCGTTCCAGGATTTGAGCCTGCCGAGATAGATATCGGCGAGCATCTGGCCGGTGAAGCGGATCTGGCCGGGCTTGACTCCGTCGATATTGACCACTGGCACCACGCCCCCGATCACGATCGGGAATTGCATCATGCCGAGCTTGTCGAGCTCTTTGGGATCGAGCGGCATATCGCTGGCGCTGAAATCGACGGCCTCTTTCTTGATCAGGCCGACGCCGATGCTCGAGCCGACCGCCTGATAGCTGACGGTGTTGCCGGTCTTCGTTTTATACGCATCGATCCATTTCGCCATCACGGGCGAAACGAAAGTTGAGCCGGCCCCTTTGGTCTCAGCTGCCAGGCTTTGCGTAGCGACGAGCAGAGCGGCGAGGATCATGGGGAGTGCGATGTGTTTCTTCATGTGCGCGACGCTAACAGCTCGGGCAGGAAGCAGATGTGGTCTATGTCACAAAACTGTCGCGATTGCTTGTGTGAGGCGCGTCACGAGCAGCACACGACGAGGGTCGGCACGAGAGCCTTTGGCGCACCTACCGCGATGCGTGCGTCGGATCAGATCAAGTCGCGCAGCACTTCAACAAGCCGGGCACACTCTGCCTCCGTTCCGACCGTGATGCGCAGGAAGTTCTCGATGCGTGGCTTGCCGAAATGCCGGACCAGAACGCCACGCTGGCGAAGCGCTGCCGCGAGATCTGCTCCGCTCCGGCTTCGATGGCGCGCGAAGACGAAGTTGGCGAGCGACGGCAACACCTCGAAGCCGAGTTGTCTGAGGTCGCGGGCCAAGGTTTCGCGGCTCGCGATGATACGGGCACGGGTGTCTCGGAACCAGCCGTCGTCCTCGATGGCGGCGGCGGCGCCGGCGATCGCGAGGCAATCGACGGGATAGGAGTTGAAGCTGTCCTTCACGCGTTCCAGCGCTTCGATCAGCGGTCGTTGGCCGATGGCAAAACCAACCCGCAGGCCAGCGAGCGAGCGCGACTTCGAGAAGGTCTGGATGACCAGCAGATTGTCGTGGCGCGCAACCAGCGGCACGGCGCTCTCCGCGCCGAAATCGACATAAGCCTCGTCAACCACCACCAGCCGGTCCGGCTGTTCGGCCAACAGCGATGCGATTGCGTCGCGCTGAAGGGCAATGCCGGTAGGAGCGTTCGGATTGCAAAGCAGGATGGCGCTCGATGGCCGCCTGTAGTCGGAGATATCGATCCTCATCGCAGCATCGAGCGGCACCTCCTCATGCGTTATTCCATAGAGGCCGCAATAAACAGGGTAGAAGCTGTAGGTGACGTCGGGGAATAGAAGCGGTGGTTCGTGCTTCAGAAGCGCCTGGAAGGTGTGGGCCAGAACCTCGTCGGAGCCGTTGCCGACGAACACTTGCTCGGGCGCCACATCGCAATGGGCCGCGATCGCCTCACGCAGGCGCGTTGCGCGCGGATCGGGATAAAGGCGCAGCCGCTCCACGGCCGCTGCGATCGCCGCCAGCACGCGCGGCGAGGGCGGGTAGGGATTCTCGTTGGTATTGAGCTTAACGATGCCGTCCTGCTTGGGCTGCTCGCCGGGGACGTAGGGCGAAAGCGTGTGGACGACCGGACTCCAGAAACGGCTCATGATCTCCAATCCGAATGTGATCGGGCACAGTAGGGTATACGGGAGCTCCGCGGAAGTGCGCCTGCATTCAGCAATTCCAGGCAAATCTGCACGAGGCTTACTGCCGGAGACGTTCCCAAGCGCGCCCCCTATGCTAGGGTCATCGCACCACCGCCCAGAATGAAAACAAGAACGAAGGCTGGCGCGCCCCAGGGCGCGGAACGGCCGAAAAGAGAGGAACACATGCCGGGTGCAGCCCTTCCCACCGCTCCCTCGATTCCGACCGCGCCAGTGACCTCAGCCGTTCTCGACCGCTTGCGGGCCATCGTCGGCGACAAAGGCCTGATCCTGGACGAACAGGACAAGCTGCCCTTCGTGACCGACTGGCGCGGCACGCTGGCGGGGCAGGCCGCGGCGATCGTGCGTCCGGCCAGCACCGCGGAAGTCTCCGCTGTCGTCAAGCTCTGCTACGACAACGGCATTGCCATCGTTCCGCAAGGTGGCAACACCGGCCTGATGGGCGGTGCCACGCCGTGGCCCATGCACCGCGGCATCGTGCTGTCGCTCGGTCGCATGAACCAGGTGTTGAATATCGATCCCGTCGGCTATGCCATGACTGTGGAGGCAGGCTGCATCCTCGAGACGCTTCAGGACACAGCCGCGCGCCACGACCGCCTCTTTCCGCTCAGCCTCGGTGCTCAGGGCTCGTGCATGATCGGAGGTAATCTGTCCACCAATGCCGGCGGCGTGCAGGTGCTGCGTTATGGCAATGCGCGAAATCTGGTGTTGGGTCTGGAGGTCGTGCTGGCTAACGGCGATGTCTGGGACGGCCTGCGTGCGCTCAAGAAGGACAACACCGGCTATGACCTCAAGCATCTGTTCATGGGCGCCGAAGGGACGCTCGGCATCATCACCAAGGCGGTGCTGAAACTCTGGCCGGCGCCGAAAGACGTATGCACGGCATGGCTTGCAATCCGCGATCCCAAGGCTGCCATCGACCTTCTGTCGCAGGCGCATGCCGCTTCCGATGACAATGTCGGCTCCTGTGAGCTCATCAGCCGTGCGTGCACCGACATGGTGCTGCGCCACATTCCCGGCACTCAGGATCCTCTCAAGGCTGAGACCGAATGGTATCTCCTTCTCGAATGGTCGTCGGCTCGGCCACGGCAGGACGGAGGCACGGGCATGTCGGACAGGATGGAGCAGTTCCTGGCCGACCAACTCGCGGCCGGCCGGGTGCTGGATGCGGTGATCGCGCAAACCGAAACGCAGTCGCGCAACATGTGGCGGATTCGCGAGAGCGTGGCCGAGGCATCGCGCACCGAAGGGCCGGGCTTGAGCTACGACGTGTCCGTCGCGGTCTCCAGGATTCCCGAGTTTATCGACAGCGGTCTCGGGGCCGTGCTCGCCATCCTGCCGGCGATCCGCCCCTATCCGCTCGGCCATATCGGAGACGGCAATGTGCACTTCTCCTTCATGGGTCCGAAGGGCATGGACCTCGATACGCTCAACCAGTACTCCGCGGCGATCACACGGGCCGTCAACGACCTCGTCACCTCGATGGGCGGCTCGATCTCGGCGGAACATGGCATCGGCATCGAGAAGCTCGACGAGCTCCAGCACTATCGCTCCCGGATCGAGCTCGACATCATGTGCACGATCAAGCGGGCGCTCGATCCCAAGAACATCATGAATCCGGGCAAGGTGCTTCGTCTCGGTTGAGGCGCGCCCACCGTGAGCCCGGTGCTCCCGAACGCTCGGCGCTCCCGGAGACGGGATGCCGCGGATGGCCGGGCCAAACAGGCCAGGAGGTCGCCAAATCATGCCGTTTCGCGACCGAAAGGCGGCTTTATTCCCGCCTTGGATGCTTTAAGGAAGGGACAAGATCAGGTCGCACCAGCCCGGGGGCGGTGCTAGACCCTGATGCAGGAACAATGGGCGAGGCCGGTATGGCACGTCCGCAAGGATGAAGGATTTGAGGCAATGATCCAAACCGTTGGCATCATCGGGGCAGGGACCATGGGGAACGGCATCGCGCAGATTTGTGCCGCGGCCGGGCTTTCGGTCGTGATGGTCGATATTTCCGATGCGGCGGTGAACCGCGGGATTTCGACGGTCGGCGGCAGTCTCGAGCGCCTGGTCAAGAAGGAGAAGATGTCGGCGGGCGATCGCGACGCCACGCTCAAGCGCATCACCGGCACCACCGACCGCGCCAAGCTCGTCGATTGCGATCTCGTCATCGAGGCGGCGACCGAGAACGAGGAACTCAAGGTCAAGATCCTGAAGGATCTCTGTGCGACGCTGTCGCCGCGCACGCTGCTCGCCACGAACACCTCGTCGATCTCGATCACGAAGCTCGCCGCGGCGACCGACCGCCCCGACCGCTTCATCGGCATGCACTTCTTCAATCCGGTTCCGGTCATGGCGCTGCTGGAGCTCATCCGCGGCTTGCAGACCTCCGACGACACCCACGCCAAGGCGCTCGATTTCGCCAAGCGCGTCGGCAAGGTGGCGATCACGGCCAAGAACAGCCCCGGCTTTGCCGTCAACCGCATCCTGTGCCCGATGATCAACGAGGCGATCTTCGCGCTGCAGGAGGGGATTGCGACGGCGGAAGAGATCGACGCCGGCATGAAGCTCGGCTGCAACCATCCGATCGGGCCGCTGGCGCTCGCCGATCTCGTGGGGCTCGACACCATGTTGTCGGTGATGGAGGTCTTTTATAAAGGCTTCAACGACCCCAAATACCGTCCAGCCCCCTTGCTCAAGGAAATGGTCGACGCCGGCCATCTCGGCCGCAAGACGGGGCAGGGCTTTTACACCTACGGCGCCTGACAATGGCGCAGGCGACGGGCGTTGAGTGCTCGCCGCCGGCCCCCGCGATTTGCGCTGCGACAAAGACGCCGCGCGCAATCGGCCTGACAATGTCGAACGGGCGTCCTGCGGGAACAACGGAACGGATAACAAGGGACATGTCGGATCGACTGAAGGCCGAGCGCGAGGCTGCGGCCGCGCGGCGGAATTTGCTGACCCAGGATGCGATCGAGCGCACGGGGATCACCGAAGAGATGATCGGGGAACTCGTGACCCGTTTCTATGGCCGCGTCCGCGAGGATGCGCTGCTGGGGCCGGTGTTCGCGATCGTGCAGAATTGGGACGAGCATCTGGCCAAGCTCCGGGATTTCTGGTCGTCGGTCGTGCTGATGAGCGGCCGCTACCATGGTTCGCCGATGCGGGCGCATATGCCACTGAACCTGGTCGGGGATCATTTCGACCGCTGGCTCGATTTGTTTGAACAGACCGCGCGCGAGGTCTGCCCGCCGCAGGCAGCCGCGCTGTTCATCGACAGGGCGCGCCGCATCGCCGACAGTTTCGAGATGGCGTCGGCGACCTTGGCCGGACGCATCGCTGCGCCGCGTCACGTGCTCCGCTCCTAGAATACAGAATGCCTGCCTGAGAAATGCGCAGCCGCATTGATGGCGCTACGATCGCGCCGAGCGTCGGCGCATTGCACCAATACCGGCAGCATTGATCTGATCTGCAAAATCATCATGCCGGTCGCGTAGCGTGACGTTGCAATTAGAAAAATGCGCGCAAATGCGCGTGTTCGCGTTCAATCAGTGCGAGCATAACCGTGTGATGCACTGCGGGAAAAAATCTTTGCCTTTTTTTCGGCAGAGTTCCAGCGCCTGCTTGTGAACATGTCGAGTGCATCGTTCAACCCATCCTCTTCATCCTCCGACAACACAGCGGAATCCGAAGCTGACGCTTGCACGGAGCAAACCCGGCGGGCACTCTTGAAGAGTGCGCTGGCCACCACGGCGTGCTTCGCCTGTTCCACGCAGGTCCACGCGGGCGAGGATGCGCCCGGCTCCGACGAGCGGCCTCAGAAAGGCGATCTGCTCGTGTTCTCCGAAGGCGATCAGGAGGGAAAGCCCGTCACCGCGGCCGCTCTGTCGGCCGGCGGACCGCCGGTGCATGCCTGGCCGAAAGATCCAAAGACATCGGTCGTGCGCAGCGCCTCGCGCCTCAACGAGATCTTGATCATCCGCCTCGACCCCGCCGAGCTCGACGAGCAGACAAAAGCGCGCGCCGTCGACGGCATCCTCGCCTATTCGGCAATCTGCTCGCATGCCGGCTGTCCTGTCACGGCGTGGGTGAAGAGCGATGTCGGCGACAAGGAGGTGCTCAAATGCATGTGCCACAACTCCGAATACGATCCTCGCGCGGGCGCGCAGGTCGTGTTCGGGCCGGCGCCGCGACGGCTCGCTGCGCTGCCGCTGGCGCTGGCTGACGGCTCGCTCAGCGTCGCCGGAAACTTCGTCGGAAAGGTAGGTGGCGCGCAGCCGGGATGATGGGCGTGCGGGTTGTGCCCGCGTCATGAGAGACCGCATCCGCCGATGGGTGGACGACGGGACGAACGACAAGAATTCAAAACAAGAATTCAAAACGGATGAAAAAGGGGAACGCCATGACCAGGAAGCAGTGGTTACTGTCCGGCTTCGTCGCCTTCACGTGTCTTGCATCGACTCTTGCCTCGACCGCCGCCGTATCAGGCCAGATCGAGAACTACGCGCCGGTCACCGCGCAGCGGTTGGAAAACCCGGAACCCGCCAATTGGATGCTCTACCGGCGGACCTATGACGGGCAGGGCTACAGCCCGCTCGACCAGATCAACACCTCGAATGTGAAGAACCTCACCCCGGTCTGGACCTTCGCGACCGGCGTGGTCGAAGGTCACGAGGCGCCGCCGATCGTCAACAACGGCGTGATGTTCGTTGCGACCCCGATGGGACAGGTGATCGCGCTGAACGCCAAAACGGGCGACGAATATTGGCGCTACAAGCGGCAGCTTCCCGACGACCTGTTCCAGTTGCATCCGACCAGCCGCGGCGTCGGCCTCTGGGAGGACAAGCTCTATCTCGCCACCACAGACGACCATGTCGTCGCGCTCGACGCCAAGACCGGCAAGGTGGTGTGGGACACCAAGGTGCAGGACTACAAGAAGGGCCAGTACATGACCCTGATGCCGCTGATCGTCGACGGCAAGGTCATCGTGGGCGGCTCCGGCGGCGAGTTCGGCGTGCGCGGCTATGTCGCCGCCTATGATGCCAAGGACGGCAAGGAGCTGTGGCGGACCTATACCATTCCGGGCGAAGGCGAACCCGGCCACGACACCTGGCAGGGCGAGGACTGGAAGAACGGCGGCGGCTCGGCCTGGATGACCGGCAATTACGACAAGGACACCAAGACGATCTATTGGGGCGTCGGCAACGCCGCGCCGTGGCCCGGCGAGATGCATCCCGGCGACAATCTCTATACCTCCTCGGTGCTCGCGCTCGATCCGAACACCGGCAAGATCAAGACCCATCACCAGTATCACCAGAACGATTCCTGGGACTGGGACGAAGTCGAAGCGCCGATGTTGATCGACCTGCAACGCGACGGCCGCAACATCAAGAGCCTGGTCCATCCGGGACGCGATGCGATCTTCTGGATACTCGAGCGCACGCCGACCAAAATCAACTACGTCGCCGGCTGGCCGTTCGTCTCCACTGACGTCTGGAAGGGCATCGACGCCGAGAGCGGCAGGCCGATCGTCGATCCCGCGCACAAGCCCGTGGTCGGCAAGCGCGTGGAGTTCTGTCCATCGCTGTGGGGCGGCAAGGATTGGCCGTCGGCGGCCTACAGCCAGAAGACCGGCCTCGTCTACGTGCCCGCCAACGAGAATTTCTGCGGTGGGTTCACCGGCGAGAAGGTTCCGCTCAAGCCCGGCGAGCTCTGGCTCGGCACCAAGCCGGAGGACATCGGCCTGAAGACGAAGCCGGGTGCCGATCATTTCGGCGAGCTCCAGGCTTGGGATCCCGCCACGGGCAAGAAGGTGTGGCAGCACAACTTCCCCAAGTCGCAGCTGTTCGGATCGGTGACGGCGACCGCAGGCGATCTCGTCTTCGTGGGCGGGACCAACGACCGCAACTTCCGCGCCTTCAACGCCAAGAGTGGCGAGCTGCTCTGGGAGCAGAAGACCAACTCCGGCATCATGGGCATGCCGGTGTCCTATGAGATCGACGGCACGCAATACATCGCGATCCAGTCGGGATGGGGCGTGGATGCGCAGCGCATCCAGGATGCACTCGTGACCAACAACATCGGCATCGAAGCCAACGTGCCGCAGGGCGGCGTGATCTGGGTGTTCGCGCTGAAGAAGTAAGCTCCGCTGGCGGATCGAAAGAAGCGGAGTGTTAGGGGGCAAATGCGGCGGACGGCAACGTCCGCCGCATTTTGCGTCGGCGTCCTCCCTTCTCCCTTTGCGGCAGAAGGTGGCGCGAAGCGCCGGATGAGGGGTTCTATCCGCGCATCACAATGTGCGAGACTCACGCAGGCATACCCCTCACCCAAGCGGGGTCGTGGCAACCGGCGCCGCTGCCCTCTCCCGCAAGGGGAGAAGGCATATCGCTGCGCTTCGGCGAAGAAGTAGATCCGACATTCACGGCGTCAAAACGCCGATGCGCGAGATCGCTACTTCCCCTCGCGCTCGACCTTGTCCTTTGCCTTCTGGTTCATCTCGCGAACCTTGGGATCGGGATTGTGCTGCCCGGTGGTCTGGCTGGTCGAGGGCGGCGTGGCATTGGCGTTGGGCAGAGAGTTCTGGTCCGGCGTGCTGGGGCGCGTCGCCGTTGTCGGCGGCGTGGCGTTGCTCTGGGCGTATGCGCCTGCGGCAGTCAAGAAAAAGGCGCTCGACAGCAAGGAGACTGCGAGCGCCCTTGAGATGTTGGTCATCGATCTGCTCCTGTCAGATCGATGCAAACGGCGCGAGGCCGCCTTGTGTTCCCGCCTTTATGCTTCCAATTGCTTGCCGAGCGGAAGGCTGCGGATGCGCTTTCCGGTCGCGGCGAAGATGGCGTTCATCAGCGCCGGCGCGAATGGCGGGACGCCGGGCTCGCCCACGCCGCTCGGCGGCGTGTCGGGTCCGGGCGGCACGATGTAGACGTTGGTCACCGCAGGGGATTCATCGATCCTGAGGACCTGGAAGTCGTCGAAGTTCTTCTGCTGCACCTTGCCGTCCTTGAAGGTGATCTCGCCGTATTTTGCGAGACTGAGCCCCATGATCGCCGCGCCCTCGATTTGTGAGGCGATGCGCTCCGGGTTGACATAGGTGCCGCAGTCGATGGCGGTGTCCACCCGCGGCACGGTCAGCTTGCCCTTGTCGTCGACGGCCACCTCGACGATGGTCGCGATATAGCTGACGAAGCTGCGGTGCACTGCGATGCCGAGGCCATGGCCCTTCGGCACCTGACGGCCCCATTCGCCCTTCTCGGCGACCAGCTCGACCACCTTGCGCAGGCGCGCGGTGTCGATCGGATAGCTATCCATCGGTTCGCCGTAGTTCCACATGTCCTTCACAGCAGGCTTGACGATGCGCGGGCTACCGATCAGCGCGAGCAGCGTCTCCTTCTGGTCGCGGCCGGTTGCATGGGCGATCTCGCCCACCATCGACTGGACCGCGAAGGCGCGCGGGATGTTCGAGACCGAGCGGAACCAGCCGATGCGGGTGAACGCCGCGGCCTCCGGGTTCTCGCAGGAGATGTTGGCGATCTCGAAGGGCATGTCGACGAGGCCCATGCCGAGCTCGAAAGGCGCCTGGTGCTTTGCATCTGCCGCAAACGTCGAGCCGATGCTCGGGGCCACGCTGCGATGGCGCCACGCGATCACCTTGCCGCTTTTGTCGAGCCCCGCCTCGATCCGTTCCACGGAGACCGTGTGCAGGAAATCGTGGCGGACGTCGTCCTCGCGCGTCCACTGCACCTTGACCGGGACGCCGAGCTCCTTCGACAGCAGCGCGGCCTCGAGCGCAAAGTCGCATTTCGACTTGCGGCCGAAGCCGCCGCCGAGCAGCGTGACGTTGACGGTGACATTGCCCTCGGGAATGCCGAGCGTCTTCGCAACGTCCTCGCGCGTGCCGCCCGGGCTCTGCACCGGCGCCCAGATCTCCGCCTTGTCGCCCTTGACGTCGGCGACCGCCACCGGCGGCTCCATGCTGACATGGGCAAGATGCGGCAGATAATATTCGCCGACGACGACCTTGTCGGCGCCCTTCAGAGCAGCCTCGGCGTCGCCTTCCTGGCGCACGACAAGGCCCGGCTTGCGCGAGGCCTCCTCGAGCTCCTTGCGGTAGGCGACGGAATCGTATTTGCCGTTGGCGCCGTCGTCCCAGGTCAGCTTCAGCGCGTCGCGTCCCTTGATCGCCGCACCGGTGTTGCGCGCAATCACGGCAACGCCGCCGAGCGGCTGGAATTTCGACGGCCACGGCCAGCCGCGCACCTGCATCACCTTCTCGACACCGGGGACCTTCAACGCCGCGTCCGGATCGAACGAGACCAGCTTGCCGCCGGTCACTGGCGGGCGCGCGATCACGGCATACTTCATGCCAGGCAGCCGGATGTCGGCGCCGTAACGCGCCTTGCCGGTGGTGATGTCGTGGAGATCGACGATGCCGATCTGGCCCTTGCCGAGATAGCGGAAGTCCTTGGGGTCCTTCAGCTTGAGTCCTTCGATGCTCGGCACAGGTTCCTTGGCGGCATCGGCTGCGAGCTCGCCGAAGCCAAGCTTGCGGCTCGTTGCGCTGTGGACGACCTCGTGATTGACGGCCTTGACCTCGGTTGCCGGCACACCCCAGCGTTTCGCGGCGGCTTGCTCCAGCATGGTGCGGGCGGAGGCACCGATCTGGCGCATCGGCATCAAATAATGCCGCGTGCTGCGCGAGCCGTCGGTATCCTGGTTGCCGAATTTGACCTCGTCGCCATGGGCCTGCTCCACCTTGACCCTGGCCCAGTCGGCTTCCATCTCCTCGGCCACGATCAGCGGCAGGCTGGTGCGCACGCCTGTGCCCATCTCGGCGCGGTGAGCAAGGATGGTGACGGTGCCGTCGGGTGCGACCGCGACGAATACGCGCGGATCGACCACGACGCCGTGCGGCATCTTGCCGGCGCCGGTCTCGTAGGCGAACGCCTGGCGCGACATCACGGGCGCCGCGAGCACGAAGCCGCCTGTGATGCCGAGCCCCTTCAGGATGCTGCGGCGCGAAACCTTCTCGACCTTGATGTTCTTCTCGAAGCCACGAAGCTTCTTCGGGTTGTCGATGAAATTCATGTCACACTCCCGTCGATGCGAGATGGACCGCATTCTCGATGCGCTGGTAGCAGCCGCAGCGGCAGATGTTGCCGGACATCGCTTCGCGGATCTGGTCGTGCGACGGCTTTGGGTTGTCCATCAGCAGCGCAGCCGCCTGCATGATCTGGCCCGCCTGGCAGAAGCCGCATTGGGGAACGTTGACCTGACGCCAGGCCTTCTGCACCGGGTGATCACCGTTCGGATGCAGTCCCTCGATCGTCGTGATCTCGCGGCCGGCGACGTCGTTGATCGACGTGATGCAGGCGCGCACGGCTTCCTTGTCGACGATGACAGTGCAGGCGCCGCACAGGGCCTGGCCACAGCCGAACTTGGTGCCGGTCAGACCGGCCTCGTCGCGCAGGAACCAGAGTAGCGGGAGATCCGGGTCGCCGTCCCAGCTCTGTTCCTGGCCGTTGATCTTCACCTTGATCATGATCGTCCCTCGCTCTTCATAAGCTTGTTGATTTCAGATTTTCCAGATGCCGGTCGGTGCAATGTCCGCTGCGCGGCGTCGCATTCCAGCGGTCATCCCGCGCGGGCAGATCCCGGCAGGACTCAGGAATGCCAATGTCATGTCCGGATGTGTTCGATACCTCCCGTCGTGTTCTTGATTATTGAATTCGCGCGGCATCGTCACGTCGCGATCTTAGCAAGGATCGCTTCGGTCTAGCATTCACAGCCAAGTGTTCTCTAGTCAGCTGTTCTCGATGGGAAAAGATTGCAACGAAGGTTTGTCAAAAGCAGGGCGCCGCATCTCGCCGCGCGCATCTCGATATGGGGACAACGAAAAAAAGCTTCGTCCGCCAGAACACCTGTGCGGACGAAGCAGGATGCCTCAGTCGAGGGAGGGAGAAACGCAAGCGCCGCGCACTTCAAGCGGGAAGTGGTGGCCCTGCGCAGTCATTCAGAGACCAGGACTGAGGGAGCTGACGGCCCCCACACAGGTGCAGTCGAGAAGCGGCGGCATCGCCGCGATCGTCCCGGCCGGCTCCGTCCGCTCGCTGGGTGTGGTGGAACCAGCGAGCGAATGGGGCGCGGCAAACGTCAGGCGGCCTTTGCTCAGGCGGCTTTGGCTTTCGCGACGTGGGTCGCGATCGCGTCCATCAGCGCCGGCGACAGGCAGTCATAGGGCTCAAGTCCAAGCTCCTTGAACCGAGCCCGTATTCCGCCCATCTGCTCCGGCTTCACGCCCGATTCGATCACCGACGAGACGAAGGCGGCGAATTGCGGCGCCTGCGAACCCTGCTCCTGGAACAGTTCGGGGTGAATGAAATCGAGGCCGTAGAACGGGTGACCCTTGTTCTCGATGCGGCCGTACATATGCGTACCGCAGGCCTTGCACGCGTAGCGCTGGATCGCCGCCGATGGATCGACGATCTGGAGCTTGTCGCCGTTCTCGAGCACGGTGACGTTCTGGCGGGGTACCACGGCGACGACGGAGAAATTAGCGCCCTGCGGTTTCCAGCACTTGGTGCAGCCACAGGCATGGTTATGCGCGACGTCGCCCTTGACGGCGACCTTGACCTGATGGTCGCTGCATTTGCATACGAGCGTGCCGCCGGCGAAGCTGCCGCTGCCCTGTTTGATGCCGTTATCGATCGAGGGATGGAGTGCAACAGTCATGGGTCGATCCTCCTTGGGGTGACGCTTTTCGAGCTAGAACACGACGACTGAACGGATCGATTTACCCTCATGCATCAGGTCGAAGCCTTTGTTGATGTCTTCGAGCTTGAGCGTGTGGGTAATCATCGGGTCGATCTGGATCTTTCCGTTCATGTACCAGTCGACGATCTTCGGCACGTCGGTGCGGCCCCGCGCGCCGCCGAAGGCGGTGCCGCGCCAGTTTCGCCCGGTGACGAGCTGGAACGGGCGGGTAGCGATCTCCTTGCCGGATTCGGCAACGCCGATGATGATCGAGGTGCCCCATCCACGATGGCAGGCCTCCAGCGCCTGGCGCATCACCGTGGTGTTGCCGGTGCAGTCGAAGGTGTAGTCGGCGCCGCCGTCGGTCAGGGTCACGAGATGTGGGACGATGTCGCCGGTGATCTTCTTGGGATTGACGAAATCGGTCATGCCGAACCGGCGTCCCCATTCCTCCTTGGAGTCGTTGATGTCGACGCCGATGATCTTGTCCGCGCCAGCCATCTTGGCGCCCTGGATCACGTTCAGGCCGATGCCGCCGAGCCCGAACACGACCACGTTGGAGCCCGGCTCGACCTTGGCGGTGTTGACGACGGCACCGACGCCGGTGGTGACGCCGCAGCCGATGTAGCAGCTCTTGTCGAACGGCGCGTCCTGGCGGATCTTGGCGACCGCGATCTCCGGCAGCACGGTGAAGTTCGAGAAGGTCGAGCAGCCCATATAGTGGTAGATCGGCTTGCCCTTGTAGGAGAAGCGGCTGGTACCGTCGGGCATCACGCCTTTGCCCTGCGTCGCGCGGATCGCGGTGCAGAGATTGGTCTTCTGGCTAAGGCAGCTTTTGCATTGCCGGCATTCCGGCGTGTAGAGCGGGATGACATGGTCGCCCGGCTTCACCGAGGTCACGCCAGGACCGATCTCGCGAATGATGCCCGCGCCCTCATGGCCCAGGATCGACGGGAAAATTCCCTCGCTGTCGAAGCCGTCGAGCGTGTAGGCGTCGGTATGGCAGATGCCCGTCGCCTTGACCTCGACCAGGACTTCGCCGACCTTCGGTCCTTCCAGATCGACTTCGACGATCTCGAGCGGCTTCTTGGCTTCGAAAGCGACGGCGGCACGTGTCTTCATCTTAAGCTCCTCAAATTCCAGCAGGGCGCCAAGAACCAGGTCCTGGTCGGGCTCCGCTCGTTCACTTCTTGCCCATGCACGAATCTTCGTTCTTGGTATAGGCGTCGTTCTTGTCCTCGTGCTTGCCGGGTCTTGTGCGGCCCCAGGCCTCGTTGGATCGGGCGCGCAGATAGACGTAGAGATCGTCCATGTAGCAGGCGACGTTCGGGTTATCGCCGAAAGCCGGCATCACGTTCTCTGCGGCAGTCGAGATGTTCTTGCGGCCGGAGGCGACGACGCCGAGAAAGTCGGCATAGCTCATCGTCTTCAGCGAATCCTTCAGCGCCGGGGCGTAGGTCGAGCCCATGCCATCCGGGCCGTGACACACATGGCAGTCCGAGTGATAGCGGCGGTATCCGGAATAGGTGTACCAGTCGACGGATCCGTCGGTGATCTTATAGGTTGGATTGCCTTCCTTGTCGGACCATTCGCCGGTTTCGTTCTGCTTGACGGCAGTCGGATCGCCTGAGCCGTCCGCGACGGCAATTCCCCCGGACGCGACCAAGAACATCGCAGCAATGGCAGAGCAGATTTTACGCAAGAGATTTTCCTCGGAAGGCATTCGGTGAGACGAGCCGGCGCGTGGAGTTGATCCACGCGCCGGAGCGATGCTGAGAGGCCTAGTTGGGCAGTGAGAACACGGTCAGCGTTCCGCCGAGTGCCGTGTAGTTGCTGAGCGCCGCGTAGCCACCGACTGCGCCGAGACCGGCGGTCGGATCGGTCAGGCCTGCCGCCAGACCGATACCGGCCCAGCCGCCCACGCCCGAGAGCACTGCGACATACTGCTTGCCGCCGTTCTCATAGGTGGTGACGTTGCCGATGATGCCGGAGGGAGTCTTGAACTTGTAGAGCTCCTTGCCGGTCTTGGCGTCGACTGCCTTCAGGTAGCCTTCGAGCGTTCCGTAGAACACCACGTTGCCTGCGGTTGCGAGCGCGCCCGACCAGACCGAGAACTGCTCCTTGTTCGACCAGACGATCTTGCCGGTCTTGCCGTCCCAGGCGATGAAGTTACCCATGTGGGTTTCACCCTGCGGCGGATACATCGAGAGCGTCGCGCCCACATAGGGCTGGCCCGCAGTGTAGCTCACCTTGAACGGTTCGTAGTCCATGCAGACGTGGTTGGTCGGAACGTAGAACAGCTGCGTGTCCGGCGAGTAGGCCGCCGGCTGCTCGTCCTTGGTGCCGAGCGCGGCCGGGCAGATGCCCTTCACGTTGTGGTCCTCGCCCGCCTTGTCGGTCGAAGCGGTGTCGAGCACCTTCGGGCGGCCGTAGGTGGCCGAGTTCTTGTCCATATCGACGCCGGAGGTCCAGTTCACCTTCGGATCGTACTTTTCGGCGACCAGGAGCTCACCGGTGGCACGATCGAGCGTGTAGCCGAGGCCGTTACGATCGAAGTGCGTCAGCAGCTTGCGCGGCTGGCCGTTGATGGCCTGGTCCGAGAGGATCATCTCGTTGACGCCGTCATAATCCCACTCGTCGTGGGGCGTCATCTGATAAACCCACTTGGCTTGGCCGGTGTCAGGGTTGCGAGCCCAGATCGTCATCGACCATTTGTTGTCGCCGGGACGCTGCTTCGGATTCCAGGTCGAGGGATTGCCCGATCCGTAGTAGACGAGGTTCAGCTCGGGATCGTAGGAGATCCAGCCCCAGGTGGCGCCGCCGCCGATCTTCCACTGATCGCCTTGCCAGGTCTTGAGGCTGGAGTCCTTGCCAATCGGCTTGCCGAGCGCGGTGGTCTTCTCTGCATCGACCAGGATTTGATCATCCGGTCCTTCGGAGTAGCCGCGCCAAGCCAGCTTGCCCGTCTTGATGTCGTAGGCGGTCATATGGGCTTGAACACCGAACTCGCCGCCGGAGATGCCGATCAGCACCTTGTCCTTGACGACCATGGGGGCCGAAGTACCGGTCTCGCCCTTGCTGGCGTCGCCGTTCTTCGCGGTCCATGCCACCTGACCGCTCTTGGCATCGAGCGCGACGAGCGTGGTGTCGGCCTGATGCAGGAAGATCTTGCCGTCGCCATAGGCCAAGCCGCGGTTGACCGTGTCGCAGCACATCACCGGGATCACATTCGGATCCTGCTTCGGCTCGTACTTCCAGACGATCTTGTTCTCGTTGGAAAGGTCAATAGCGTAGACCTTGTTCGGGAACGGCGTGTGGACGTACATCATGTTGCCGATGATCAGCGGGCCGCCTTCGTGGCCGCGCAGCACGCCGGTCGAGAAGGTCCAGGCGACCTGGAGCTTGCCTACGTTTTGTGCGTTGATCTGGTTCAGCTTGGAATAGCGGGTGTTGGCGTAGTCGCCCGTCGGCATCACCCAGTCTTTCGGGTTCTGCGACATCTTGAGCACTTCGTCGTTGGCCGACGCGCTGCCGACGGCGAGGGCCGCCGCGGAGCCAAGATAGGCCGCGAGTAGTACCTTGCGCATAGTCATTCCTCCATTGGTCTCGTTTATTGTTTCCGAAGCATTGCTTAATCGCCGGGCTTTTCGTCCGGCGTCTGCTCGTGCAGGGCGGTCACGATTGGGACCAGAAACGATGCTGTGGTGTTTCCTCCTCCTGATGAGAGCCACGGGTCCACGTGCGGAGCGGCCCGTTCTTGTTGTTCCTGATGCAATCCCTAACGACTTCGTTATCGGGAAACTTGCCCAAGAGAGAAGCTGGTTTGCTTGACAGCGCACGGCCGCGAAGATTTTGATTTTGCAGTAGCGAATTCAGCGGCTTCCGCAGCGCTTTGGGACCGTCTCCCACGCTTAGGTTCCCCTTGACGGCGCTGCAACTAAGGCGGAGGATTAACTTACAAGGGTGGCATTGGAACGACGGCGCTCGTTCTGGAAGATCGCTCAAAATCGAGGTAAACGTCACGCAATCACGGTTCAGGGCTCCGGCAGCGCGGCTCGCGATTCGCGTAAAATCTCCGGATCAAACCAGTGGCTGGATTAATGTCCGACACGATTCACACGCTCTCGACGACGGGCATGACGCCGAAACGTCAGATCCAAAGCTGGATCGACGGGCTGACGAGCCTGTGCGGGCATTTCGACGTCGATCCGCTCGAAGCGTCTTCGCTCGAAGGCCGCATCGACTACACCAGCGTCTCGCGCCTGAAGCTCTGCCAGATCGAGGTCAGCCAGCATCGGATTGCGCACACGCTGGCGCGCGCCAAGGCCAATGAACACCCGTATATCAAGATCCACTTCCAGACTTACGGTGTGTCCTATTTCGAGCAGGAAGGCCGCCACATCGAGCTGAACCCGGGCGACATCATCGCCTATGACGTCTCCTGTCCGCATTCGATCATCAGCCCCGCTTTCACGCGCCACGACGTGGTGATCGTGCCGAAGGCGCTGCTGCGCGACCGCGGATTCCCGTCGCAGCGAATGCCCGCCTGCAAATTGACCTCACGCACCGGGACGGGGCGGATCGCCCATGATTTCGTCCATGCGACCTTCGACGAGGCGGCGAAGCTGTCGGCGAACAGTGCGGTCGGCGTCGCCGATTCGCTGATCGATCTCTTGCTGCTGCCGCTGCGCGAGGCCGACACGATGCTCGATCGCGTCGGGCCCGAAGCGACCTATGTGCGCGCGCAGTTCTTCATCCGCGAGCATTTGCGCGATCCGGATCTGTGCATCGACCAGATTTCAGGCGAGCTCGGCTGCTCCAAGCGTTATCTGCACATGCTGTTCTCGGAGCGCGGCACCACGGTGAGCGACTACATCTGGCAGGCGCGTCTTCAGAATTGCCGCCAGGAGCTCGAGGCCCACGCCGGCAAGACCATCACCGACGTCGCATTCTCCTGGGGCTTCTCCAGCTCATCGCATTTCAGCCGGGTGTTCCGGAAATATTTCGGCGTGGTGCCGTCCTCGATCCACAAGGCGCAACAGGGCGCGGTTGCGGCGGACGAGCACTAGGCAAACGCCAGGTTCGGCGTCGACGACAGCGGTTGCCCCTCACGCGCCCGCGATGTCTCTCACGCCGATATGGCGATGTAGGGAATGCTTATCAGGAGAGCGGCGAGCAGCACCGCGTTGCCCAGCATCCCGCTCCAATGCAGCCGGCGCAGCCGACGCGGGGCCTCGGCATCGCCGGCGTCCGTGGCGCTGAGCTGCTCGTCCATCCGCTGCATGAACCCGCGGCGTCCGTAGATCGCCAAGGCTGCAAGGAGGCCGACGCCCATCGCTGCGACCAGACGACCGTCGAGCAGGAAAGCTACTGCTCCGATAATTCCGGCAACGCGCATCACCAGAAAATGGGCATTGAACATTCCGCGCAAAAGCTGGGCGACGGGCTGGATATCCAGCTTCACCAGCAGGAAGGCCGGAGACGCCAGCGTGAAATAGCCCATCGGAAAGAGCAGGATGATCATGACGGCTACGGCGACGCCATCCGGTGTCATGGGATCGGCCTTTCTGGTCCGCGCCGGCGAGACCTTTCCGCCGGCATCGCACAATCATAGCGGGAAAATGCGTTTCCGGCACTAGGCTTTGGTCGGATGCTGCGCCGCGAAGGGGCGTCTTGTCTCCCGGTTCAGGAGGGCTCCAGGCCGAGCGACCGCGCGCTCTCGATCCAGATCGGCAGCTCGCGCTGATATAGGGCGTTGGTGTCCTTGAAGCCGATCGCGGGTTCGAGCACGAACGTGTTGAGAACCTCCTTCACCTTCGGGTCGTTGTTGGCAGCGACGCAAAGCTCCGCCAAGCGGTCGACGACCGGTTGCGGTGTAGCCTTCGGCACGGCCCAGCCGGAGAAGCCGCTAACGGTGAAGAATTTCGACGTCGCGCCCTGCTCGGGGAGGGTCTTGATATCGGGGATGGCGTCGACCTTCTTCGAATGCACCGCGAACACGGTGCCACGGTCGCTCTGCAAAACCGACTGCGCTGCCGTGTAGCTGCCCATGGCCACATCGAGCGTACCTTCCAGCATGCCCGTCCACATCGGGGCTTCGCCGCGATAGTGGATCGGCTCGATGGCAAGGCCATACTGTTTGTTGAGCTCGTGGACCGTCATATGCGGAGCCGAGCCCGCACTATAGGTGCCGAAGTTGACCTTGCCGCTTTTGCGCGCGAAGGCGACGAAATCCTCCAACGTCTTGACGCCGGTTTTCGGGTTCGCCACCAGCAACAGGCCGGCGCCCGGAATGACGCTGACGAGCGTCAAATCCTTGTCCATGTCGTAGCCGGGAGTCTTCATCACCACCCGGTTCATGATGTAGGTGGTCGAGATCGAGCACAGGATGGTGTGGCCGTCGGGCTCCGCGCGGGCGACCTCCGCCGTCCCGATCGCGCCCGCGGCACCGGGCTTGTTCTCGACGACGACGGTCTTTCCAACCTGCTTGGCAATGAATTCACCATAGGCGCGCGCGAGCAGATCGGTCTGTCCGCCGGCGGGATAGCTGCAAATCATGCGGATCTGCCGCGATGGCCACGCAGCCTGCGCCGAGGCGCCGCGCGAGACGAAAGGCATCACGAGTGTGGTGGTGCCGGCGGCGATGAAGTGGCGGCGATCGAGTTTTGCGGACATGATTCTCTCCCGGGTTGTCGGCGACGGTACTGCATCGGGTCGCCTCTGCCATGGGTGGCAGGCGAGACAGATTGGCGCATTCGAAGGGCCGCGCTGTGCCTATTCGGGCGTCATCCGGACAATCGCACTTTTCGCATGACACGCAGCCAGGCGATTTCGGTCAGGGCTACCGCAAGCAAGCCAAAGCGGCCACCGATCAGCACGTTGACGATGCGCTCCTCCGCGATGCCGCTGGCGCTGCCGGCGAAGGAAGCGGCCAGCGCGATGAAGAAGCAGCGCAGGCCGAAGCCGACGATGTAGCGGGAGAACGCGATCAGCGTGAGGGTGGCCGCGAGAACCGCGAGCGCATAGCCGACCCGGCTTTGCGGCCGAGGAAACCGAGCGGCGCGCCGGCGACGGCGCCGATCGCCCGCTGTTTCAGCTTGCCGGTCGAAGCGGCGAGATCGCCGACCACGACGCTTGCGGCCGACCACATCACCCATTGGCCCTGCGCGAGATCGAGGATCTCGACCAGCGCCGCCGCAGCGAACACTGCAAGGGCGGTTGCCGCCGCGGGCACAAACCACTCGGCCGCGGGCGCTCCGAACGAGGTCGCGGCATCGCCGCACCGTCGCTGGTCGTAAATCCGGATGGCGCAGACCAGAGCCAGCGCGATCGGAGAGGACACGATGATCATGCCGGCATGGCGCAAGGGCTTCCGAGGCGCTCACGCCCTCCCGCACCTCGCAGGCGAGATACACGGCGGGGATGAACACCCAATTTCCGAGCGTGCGGAAATGTTCGCCATGGCGTGTCACCGCGACCGCAAGGAATCCGGCGAGCGCCGTCAGCACTGCGAATAGCGGCTTGATCGGGGCGGCAAGGAAGAGCGCGGCAAAAGTGAGGAGGATGGCAATGTAGTGCCATACGATAACCTTCGGCGGCAGGTGCAGCCGTAGCGCCGGAATGAGCAGCGAGACCGCGACCAACCCGAGATTCAGCAGCGCCGTCTCGCGCGCGACGAAATAGGCGGCGACCATCGGGCCGACGACGATCAGCGCCCGCACTAGCTCGCCGGTCTTGATTTCGCGCGAGAGGAGATCGCGCAGGCTTCCTGCGGAAGGATTCACGATGCCACCAGATGGCCGAATGAAAACGGCGGCATCATAGGGTGCAGAATGTCGCCGAGCCAGCCATGGTTGTAGCGGGCCCATCGCCGAGCACTTTATCCGTCATTCCGGGAGCCGGACGCTCCGGTCAACGCTGAATGATCTTCATCCAGACGTCGCCGAGGATCGCAGGCTCACGCGGCGGCAGATAGGTCAGCTCCGCCTGTGTGCCGAATTCGGCGATCTTGCCCTCGGCAGCAAGTCCGGTGAGCGCCTTGTTGACGGCGTCGATCAGCGTGGGATCGCTGGCCAGCCCGACATAGCCGCGATTGGCCCCGATCGGATAGTAGTAGCCGGACGCGGTGATCGCCGTATCGGGGTGCGCGGCGCGATGGGCGTCGAGGCGGCCCAGGTCGATCAGCGTCGCGTCATAGTCGCCACGGGCAAGTGCGCCGAGAAGATCATCGCGGCCGGGGACGAGATGCGTGATGTCGTCGATCAGGCGCCCCTTGTCGAAGGTCATGAGGATCGCATCGCCGAGCGAGCCGCTCTCGATAACCAGGCGCAGGCCGGCGAGGTCGCCGATGTCGCCGATCTTGCGACCCCGCGCCTTGGGTCCGAGCACGACTGTCATCGGCGAGTAGACATAAGGCTGGCTCGGCGCGAGCACGCCGAGCGCGACGCGGCGGCGCCGGTCGTCGCGCGTGGCGCCGGCAAAATCCGGCAGGCGCGCCGTTTTCATGCCGGGCTTGACGAGGGAGTCCGTCGTCAGCGCGTAGCCGCCGACGAGCGAGCAGCGCCCGTCGGACAGCAGCGCATTGGCCTCGAGCTGCGGGCTCGAATCCTCGTCCAGCTTGCTCTCGAACCACTGGATCGTCAGCGGTCGTCCGAGCCGGTCGGCGATCGCCTCCGCCAGCAGCACGTCGAAACCCGAGTCCGGCTTGCCCTTGTGGTGCACCGACAGCGGTGGCCGGTCCTCGTCGAGGCAAATCTTGAGCGGATCGTCGGCCGCGCGTGCAGCCGCGGCCGCCGCCGCGAGGATCGCGGCAATGCTCCAAGCGGCCAGCCAGCGCCTCATGGTTTTCTCCGGCTCGAGATGAAGGCCCAGAGATTCCCGATCTCCTCGTCGCTGAGAATGTCGGCCCAGGGCGGCATCTTGTTGTTCTTGCCGTTCTTCACGGTGGTGACGAAGCGCGTCTTGTCGTCGGGGAAGGCGCGCAGGTCCGGCGTGATGGTGCCGGGGTTCATCATGTTGGGGCCGTGGCAGTGCGAGCATTTCTCGGCATAGGTCGACTTGCCGTGGTCGATCTGTGCCTGCACGGGATTGCCGGTTGAATCATCCGCGGCACGAACCGTCGCCGCAAGCGCGACCGTCAGCACCGCGACGGTGGCAAGGATCGCCACCGTCCTGTACGTCACCTCTTTCAGCATCGTGCCGTGGCTACTGCTTGACCGCAAAAACCCACAGCGAGCCCCCAGCCGGTACCGTGGCAAGCCGCTCGTCACCGGAGAAGATCGAGTAGACGCCGCCATAGCCGCTCGTCACGGCGACATACTGCACGCCGTCCTGCTGCCAGGTCACCGGTTGTCCCTCGATGCCCGAGCCGGTCTGGAACTGCCAGAGCTTCTTGCCGGTGTCGGCATCGAAGGCCTCGAACTCGCCGGTCAGCGCGCCCGAGAACACGACGCCGCCCGCGGTCGACAGCACGCCCGAGAAGCGCGGGATGTCGCTGGGCGCTTCCCACTTGGCCTTCCCGGTCATGGGGTCGATCGCCTTCAGATGCCCGCGCGGACCATCACCCCATTCCCAGAGGTCGGTGAGGTCCATGCCGAGATACCATTCACCCTGCTTGAAGGTGACGGGCTCGGTCTTGTAGTGCCCGCCGAAGGCGAGCGTGTTGGCGTAGGCGAGCCCGGTTTGCGGGTTGAAGGACATCGGCTCCCAGTTCTTGCCTCCAAGCAGCGACGGAAAGACAACGACCTTCTTGCCCTCGCGCGCGTCCTTGCTGACATCGGTCTCGATCGGCCGGCCCGTCTTCATGTCGATTCCCGTCGCCCAGTTGACCTTCACGTAAGGATTGGCCGCAAGCAGCTTTCCGTTGGTGCGGTCGAGCACGTAGAAGAAGCCGTTGCGGTTGGCGTCCATCAACACCTTGGTCGGCTTGCCCTCGACGTTCATGTCGGCGAGGACCATCTCGGCCACGCTGTCATAGTCGAACGGATTGTTCGGCGAGAACTGGTAGTGCCACTTGATCTTGCCGGTTTTGGGATCCATCGCCAGCACGGAGCAGGTGTAGAGGTTATCGCCCGGGCGTACCGCAGAGTTGAACGGTCCGGGATTGCCGATACCCCAATAGACCGTGTTGAGCTCGGGATCATAGGAGCCCGTGATCCAGGTCGAGCCGCCGCCGAGCTTCCAGGTATCGCCCTTCCAGGTGTCGCCGCCGGGCTCGTCCGGGGAGGGGATCGAATGGGTGCGCCACAGGTGCTTGCCCGTTGCCGGATCCCAGCCGTCGATGAAGCCGCGGGTGCCGAACTCTGCGCCGGAGATGCCGGTGATCACGACGCCGTCGGCGACCAGCGGCGCCACCGTCATCGAATAGCCTTCCTTGATATCGGCAGCCTTCTGCCGCCACAGCTCCTTGCCGTCCTTGGCGTCGAGCGCGATCACGTTGGCGTCGAGCGTGGTGCGGAACACCTTGCCGTCATAGAGTGCGGCGCCGCGATTGATAATGCCGCAGCAGACGATGCGCGGCGTTTCGGCAGGATACTCGACCTTGGATTTCCAGATCTGCTTGCCGGTCTTGGCGTCGACCGCCATCGTCGCGTTGTGCGACGTCACATAGATCACGCCCTGGTACACTAGCGGCTGCGATTCCTCGCTGCGATCGTCGTTGAAAGAGTAGTTCCAGACCGGGACAAGGTTCTTGACGCTGTCCTTGTTGATTTGGTTCAGCGTCGAGAAACGCTGGAGATTGTAGCCCATTCCGTAATTGAGAACGTTCGATGTATCGGTCGCACCCTTGACCAGCTGCTCGCTGGTTTGTGCATTTGCACAAGTCGATGCAAGCATGACGAGGCTCGCGGCCATCGCAAAGCGTTTCATCCGTTCCTCCCAATATGCGCGCCTATTGACGCTGCGGCAGCAACACTCCGCCCGAATGCAAAACGCGTCAATACGAAAGTCGTAGTTGCGACGCCGATCTGGTGGGCGGCCGGAAGCCGGTCACCTGACGGAGAGCTGACAAGCAACTCTCACTTGTGCGCACGCGCTGAAGAAATTCCGCGGCATGGAGCAGGGCGCGTGCGCCACGGCAATGGTCGGGCCGACGGGTTCCGCAAGTTGTACGGGCGTAGCCTGCAATTCGGGGCTTGAACCGAGGCTCGCTTGTGGACTTATGTCGTTTCGATCCGGCTCGAATCGGAGCTCTTGGTCTGGGAGGTTTTCATGATATCGCGTCGCTCTGTTGCACTTGCGCTCACGATTGCACTGATGTCCGGTCCGGCATGGTCGGCCTCCGGCAACGCGGTCAAGACGTTCGATACCGACAATGACGGCACGCTCGACCTTGCCGAGGTGAAGAAGGCGGCGACCGCGTTGTTCGCCAAGCTCGATCCCGATCATGACGGCACGCTTGACGCCCGCGAGTTGCGCGGACGGTTAACGGCGAAAGAACTCGCCGCCGCCGATCCCGATCGCGACGGGACTCTCACGCTCGACGAATATCTCTCCGTGGTGGAGCAGCGCTTCAACGCGGCGAATCCCGACAAGGATGGAACGCTGGATGCCAAGGAGCTGAACTCGCGCGCCGGCCGCGCGCTGCTGCGCTTGTTGCAGTGAGCGCCGCGCCGCTTGACTGGGAGCGAAGGCGAGTTGCCCGAGAGAGAAGTTTGCAAGCGCGATGCGACAGTTCGCTGTGTCGACGGCGCGATTCCCGACTTGCGCTGTGCCTGACGCAGCCCTAGGTTTTGGCCGGCGCGATGTCGCGCTCAATCCCTTGGGAGTCCCCGAATGGCCTGGAAAGCTCCGAAGATCGTGGAAGTGTCGGTCGGCATGGAAATCAACATGTACGCCTGCGCTTTGCGCAAGTAGGACCACAAGTAAGACTGCAAGTAAGACTTGCGACCTGCCGCGGCTTCGATGGCAACTACCATCGAAGCCGTGGTAGTGTCGGGGATGCGCGCGAGAGCCCTTACATTCTGGACCATAGCCGCCTGCACCGTCGCGCTCGCGCCGGCATGCGTCAGCGCCGAAGAGGGCTTTGATACCGAGCACATCTTCGGCTTCATGATCGGCACCGATGTCGGCAATCCCGGCGAGCGCGAATTCCAGACCCAGACGACAGGACGATTCGGCAAAGGCGGCGGGACCTATCGCGCCCTGTCGCAGGAGGTCGAGATAGAGATCGTGCCGCTGCCGAACTTCCGCATCGAGGTCGGCGGCACCGCCACGCTGCACGACATCACCGGCGTCCCCGATATCGGCGACCGCCGCCAGTTCAATTTCCAGGGCGCTTCGCTTGACGTGCGCTATCGCCTGCTCGATCGCGAGCGCGCGCCATTCGGGTTGACTGTCGCCGCCGAACTCCATGGCGATCGCATCGACGAGACTTCCGGCGCAAAAGGGCGGATGTACGGTACCGATTTCACGCTCGCCTTCGATCGCGAGCTGATCCCGAACTTCGCCATCGGCGCGCTCAACCTGATCTATCAACCCGAATGGGCGCGTTTCGAAATGGCGGGACTGTCCGAAAAGAGTTCGACCATCGGCGCGGCCTTCGCCGGCCTCGTCCGCGTGCGGCCCGATGTGCTGCTCGGCGGCGAGGTGCGCTACTTCCGGCAGTACGAAGGCATCGGCCTCGACGAGTTCGCAGGACAGGCCCTCTTTGTCGGTCCGACTGCTTATTTCCAGCTTTCCGATCGCTCGCGCCTGACCATGAGCTGGAGCATGCAGGCCTGGGGCCGTCCGGCCGGATCGGGCGGCAATCTCGACCTCGTCAATTTCGAGCGCCACCAGGCGAGGCTGGTGTTTGGAGTTAATTTCTAGCGCTCGCGCCCCGGTTGCGGGGAGAGGCGATGGGGCAATTCCCGCTCGATTTCGCGTGGCGGGATTGAAACTTCCGGCTCCTCGGAGCGTAGCCTTTTGTGCTATTCTTCATCGGCTCTGCGAGGATCCCGGCATGAACCCGATCGACCTGGTGGTGACTGTGTGTGCGTTGCTCTCGCCTGCGACCTGCGAGGAGCAGCATCTGGTGTTCAACTATGCGGGGTCGCCGACGCAATGCGCGATGGCTGCGCCGCCCTATATCGCGCAATGGGTTGGCGACCATCCGAAGTGGCAAGCGGTGCGGTGGCGCTGCGAATATCCGCACCCGAACGATAAGGCGTGAAGAGCTGCGCCGCCTTCCCGGTCGCGACTGGCTTAGGTCCTCATCCTGATGAGCTTGCGAAGCAGGCGTCTCGAAGGATGGCCGCAGGTGACAGACGGGCCTGCATGGTTCGAGACGCGCGTTCCGCGCTCCTCACCATGAGGCGAAACGCTCGTAACGCAGCCCGCGTTATTTGCTGCAGTCCTTCAGATCCTTGTCGGCGATCGAGAACACCGCATCCGCCTTGATCTCGATGTCGCGCACGATGCACTGCCGTGCATTGGGATAGCTGACCTTGGCATCGTAGCGGCCGGGCTCGACGCCGGTGATGCGCAGCCGCTCGTCGTGATCGACCTCCTTGTCCTTGTCGTTCAAGCACTGGTTCGGCCCCCACTCGGTCTTCCCGGCCGGCGAGAGCTGGAAACCGGAGATCGTCTCCGTCGTCAGATTCCAGAGCCGGATACCCTTGCCTTTGGCCTGCGCGAGCGCCGCGCCGGGCATCGCAACCAACAGGATGCCGATCGCAATCAGCGTACGCCGCATGATGACCCTCCCGCGAAGATGTCGTTGATCCAATTGACCATGAGTTCTCATTTCGATTCAAGCTGCAACGCGGCGAGCTCGGCCCTGATCTTGCCGAGCTCGGCCTCGCTGCGCTCCGCGCGCGGGATGGCAATCGGCACCTCGCGCACGATGCGCGCCGGTCGCGGCGATAGCAAGAACAGGCGGTCGCCGAGCCGGATCGCATCATCCAGGCTGTGGGTGACGAGCAACGTCATCACCGGACGGCGCGCCACCAGCGTCGCGATCTCGTCGCGCAAACGGCCGGCGAGTGCGTCGTCGAGCGAGGCGAGGGGCTCGTCGAGCACGAGCAGGTCAGGCTCCACCGCAAAGGCGCGGGCGAGCGCGACGCGCCGGGCGAGGCCCAGTGACAATTCGCCTGGAAAATGACTGCGATGCGCGTCCAGCTCCAGGATCCTGAACAGCTCGGCGAGCTTGGCGTCGGTCACATCGGGTGCCGCAAGCCGTACATTCTGCTCGACCGAGCGCCATGGCAGCAGCCGCGGCTCCTGGAAAACCATGCCGATCCGCGCTTCCGGCGGGCGCGAGACGTGCCCCTCGAAATCGCGGTCGAGCCCGAGGATGATGCGCAGCATCGTGCTCTTGCCGCAGCCGGAGGGACCGATCAGCACGCCGACCTCGCCGGATTGAAGCGCGAATCTGACCGGCGCGAGCACCTCCTGCGTCCCGCCCGCGGCACTCTTGAAGCTCTTGCCTGTGATATCGACCTCAAGCCGCACGGGGTCGCCATCGTGTTGCGCGGGCTTCGAACGGTTGCACCAGCGCGGTCTCGATCACGAGCACGACGGCGGCGAAGGTCAGCGAATAGGCCAGCAGCCGCGGCGTGTCGAACAGCTGGAAAGCGACGCCGATCTCGAAGCCGACGCCGTTCGGCCGGCCCAGGAGTTCGGCGACCAGCACGATCTTCCACACCAGCGACAATCCGGAGCGGGCTGAGGCTGCGATATAGGGTGCCAGTTGCGGCAGCACGACGTGGCGGAACGCGCGCCAGCGCGGCATCGCGAACACGCTCGCCATCTCGTCGAGCGAGCGGTCGAGCGCGCGTGCGCCCTCGCGCAGGGTGACGATGGCGGTCGGCAGCTTGTTGATCGCGATCGCCGCGATCGCTGCGGCCTCGGTGAGGCCGGCCCAGATATAGGCCAGCACGATCACGACCAGCGCGGGCAGGTTCAGGAGCAGGATCAACCAGGGATCGCCGAGCCGGTCGGCGAGCTTCACCCGTCCCATCAGATAGCCGATGGCGCTGCCGAGCGACATCGCCAGCAAGAAGGCGAGGCTCACGCGGGCGAGCGTGGCGCCGAGATGCAGGAACAGCGCGCCGCTCGATGCTTCCGCGATGACGACGTCGAGCACGGCGGACGGAGAGGGCAGCTTTGCGGCGCCGACGAACAGGGCGGCTGTCCACCAGATCGCGAGCAACAGGACAAACGACAGAAGACGCAGCACCTCAGTCTCCGGCAACTGCGTGATAGAACGTGCCGGGATCGAGCTCGGCAGCGGGGCCCACGAGGTCGCGTCCGCCGGTCTCGGCCAGCACGCGATAGAGCACGCGCGCGTCCTGTTCTTCGTCATCGATGCTCCGGCGCGGAATGCCGTCGCGATATCGCTCGCGATAGGTCTTCAGCAGGGTGGCATCGCTCGTGCCGGTGAGCGGTGCGATCTTGTCCCAGGCTGCATCCGAGGTCACCAGCAGCTGCTTGGCCTTGCGGGTCATCGCGATGAAGCGCGCCACCGCATCGCGATGACCTGCCGCCCAGCTTTCGTCGAAGACATAGCCGACTGCGGAGACCGCGCCCTTGGCGCCGAGTTTTGGCAATATGTCCTCGATGCCGGTGAGGCGTCTAAAGCCCTTGGCCTCCAGCTGTGCACAGAAATTCCAGAAGTTGAGGCTCGCATCCATCTCGCCGTCGAGCGCCTTGGCGGCGATCAGAGGCGGAGCACCATAGACGATGGTCGCCTCCGATTTCAGGTCGATGCCGTCCTGCTTCATGCGCGCCTGGAGCAGCTGCCAGCTCTTGTCGATGGGACCGCCGCCGACCGCCAGCTTGCGGCCCTTCAAATCAGCCAGCGACTTGATCGGCGAGGCGGCCGGCACCATCACCGCGCCGAGCGCGCTGGAATAGGGATAGAAGGTGAGCTTGGCGCCGAGCGTGCGCTCGCGCGACACCCACAGCCAGTCGGACAGGATGATGTCGGCATTGCCAGCGCGCAGGGCGATCTTGCCGGCCTCGGGGCTCGCAAGCTCGGTGACGTCGAGCGACAGGTCGGCCTCCTTGTCGAGGCCGCCGGCGCGGATCGCGGCCAGCTCCCAGGAGAATGTTCCGGTCTTCTGCACCGCAAGGCGAATCGTATCCGCGGCGCGGCCGGGCCCGGCTAGTGTCAGCGCCAGCGTCGTCGCGAGCGCCAATGATCGACCAAATGCTCTCATCACCTTGTGAGCCGTTTCCTCTGGTAGGGTGCTTTTCAGGACAATACGCATAGCATAGCTTCCGTCGCAACCAGCGGGAGGACGCTCATGAATCTGGCCGGACAGCTACGACCGATTGTCGCCGCATTGGCGGTGTGGGCTGCGACCGCGCTCGGTGCACAGGCTGAAGAGGCCAATGATTATCCGACGTCGGCGCGTGCCGAGTATGTCTATGGCTGCATGAAGGCCAATGGCGAGAGCCGGCAGGCAATCGAACAATGTTCCTGCTCGATCGACGTGGTGGCCTCGATCGTGTCCTATGAGCGCTACGTCACCGCCGAAACCGCGCTCAGTATGTCCCAGGTCCGCGGCAATCTCGGCGTCCAGTTCCGCACCTCGGAGCAGGCGAACTCGGCCGTGAATGATTTGCGGCGAGCACAGGCGGAAGCCGAGGTGAGGTGTTTCTAACACTTTCTTCCTTCTCCCCTTGTGGGCCTGTTGCGTAATCCGTCAATTGTGATTCTCTAAGGCAAAGCCTTGGAGGAATGACGATGGCGGTGAAGCAGACGGGGCAGCCGAGTTTTATTGAGGCTTGGCTCCCGAAGGGAGCAGGTGCCAATGCAGCGCTGGATCGGCTGTCGGGGTTAGTCAAGTGGTACCGGTTCGAGAAGCTGATCGGC